>JBHAEI010000020.1:0-83222 GCA_041855505.1 Prevotella sp. | reverse complement strand
TACCTCAAGTCGCATCGTGGGGTAAGGGGATGGTGGCTACATATTGATGTTGTGCTGTTGCTTTTTACTGAAAGCTGCTACTAACGACTCATAAATCTACCCTTAATCGTGTATTGGATGATAGTTGCGGATTTTAGGAAGAGTAAACCGGTACTAATGTCTATTTGGAATAAAATAACCGAAGCAATAGGCTTGATGGGTGTAGAGGCCGATAAGTTGTATCATCAAGGTACATCTTACGATGCGTCGAGGTATGCGTTCATTGATGCGGAAGTCAGCAGCAACTCCAAAAAGGTCTGTGCCATAGGTTCCATTCGCTGGGATGGGGCAAATTTACATACAGGTCGCCAATCGGAACTGATAGAATTCCTGAAGGGAATCGACTATATCTGCGGGCATAACATCATTCACCATGACATGCAATACCTCTTTGGAGGCTCGGATACCGGGTGGCGACTGGTAGATACCCTGTACGTGTCGCCTTTGCTCTTTCCTGATCGTCCCTATCATAAGCTGCTCAAGAACGATAAACTGCTGAGCGACCAAATGAATAATCCTGTGAATGACTGCCAAAAAGCCAAAGACTTGCTGAACGATGAGATAGCTCATTGGAGGATGCTTCCGAAAGAAAAGCAAGCCATATACGCCTCTTTATTGTATGGACAGATGGAATTTCAGGGATTTCTGTATATGGTAGGCGCAGAACCTGTTCAACATGGATTGCCGAAACTCATCCAAGAAACTTATGCCGGCAAGGTATGTGAGCATGCCGATTTTAAAAATCTGATAACAAAGTATCCGTGCGAACTTGCCTATGCCCTTGCCCTTATCGATACAACCGACCAACGTTCGCTTACACCAAGCTGGGTTTTGTACAACTACCCGCGTGTAGAAAAGGTGGTGAAACTGCTAAGGCACACACATTGCAAGGAAGGATGTGCCTATTGCAATACCCAGTTGGATGTGGTAAAGGGACTGAGAACATTCTTTGGATACAGGCATTTCCGCACCTATAACGGGGAGCCCCTGCAGGAAAAAGCGGCGCAGGCAGCTGTAGATGGAAAGTCGGTATTGGCTATTTTCCCAACCGGTGGCGGCAAATCGCTCACCTTTCAGCTACCGGCACTCATGGCATATACCTGCGAGCACGGACTGACGGTGGTGATATCTCCACTGCAGTCGCTTATGAAAGACCAAGTGGACAACCTTGCCGAAAGGGGAATAACCAGTGCCGTTACCATCAATGGGCTGCTCGACCCCATCAGTAGGGCACAAGCAATAGAACAGGTTGTTGATGGTAGTGCCTCATTACTGTATATTGCGCCTGAAATGTTGCGTTCGAACACTATCGAGAAAATACTTTTAGGGCGCCATGTTGTGAGGTTTGTGATAGATGAGGCACATTGTTTTTCGTCTTGGGGGCAGGATTTCAGAGTAGATTATCTGTACATTGCCAAGTTCATCCGGCGGTATCAACAAAAAAAGAATTGCAACCCTATTCCAGTTTCGTGCTTTACAGCCACCGCAAAGCAAAAGGTTATACAAGACATCTATGATTATTTCAAGGAAAACCTCGATATCCGCCTCCGGTTGTTTACCTCATCGGCCACACGAACGAACCTGCGGTATTCTGTAATACATACCGAAACCGACAGCGATAAGTATATTCAGCTAAGGGGATTGATAGCCGAAGCCAACTGTCCCAGCATCATATATGTGTCGCGTACAAAGCGCACAAAGGAGCTGTCCGACCACTTAAAGCGCGATGGCTATCCAGCATTGCCCTATCACGGCAGGATGGACGCCGACGAGAAGATAGCAAACCAAGAAGCCTTCATGAGCGGAAAGGTGAATATTATTGTGGCAACCTCGGCTTTCGGAATGGGAGTGGACAAGAAGGATGTGGGCCTTGTAGTGCATTACGACATATCCGATTCGCTCGAAAACTATGTGCAGGAAGCAGGAAGGGCAGGGAGAGATCCGAGCCTTAACGCGCAATGCTACGTGCTTTACAACGATGACGACCTCGATAAGCACTTTATATTCTTAAACCAAACAAAGTTAAGCATCAGCGAGATACAGCAGGTTTGGAGGGCTATAAAGAACTTTACCAAGAAGCGTCCTACCATCAACTGCTCGGCATTAGAGATAGCAAGAAGCGCCGGATGGGACGATTCCGTATCGGATATAGAAACACGTGTGCACACGGCTGTATCTGCTCTCGAGCAAAGTGGGTATATAGAACGAGGCAATAACATCCCACACGTATTTGCAACAGGCATTACCGTGAAGAATATGGAGGAAGCCAGAAAGCGAATTACGGCTTCTATGCTTTTCGAAAGTAAGGAAATAGAGAATGCTGTGCGTATTATGAGTTCGCTCATATCACAGAAATATGTTGCCAAGGCACAGGATGCCGAGGCAGAATCGCGGGTGGATTATCTGGCCGACACACTGGGTATAACCAAGCGAGAGGTGATTTCCGTTGTGGAAAGAATGCGCCAAGAGGGCATTCTTGCCGATAGCAAGGACATCTCTGCCTATCTTACCGATGAGGGAGATACGGAGCATAAGGCATTGCTGATGCTTGAGCGATTTGCCAAATTAGAGCAATATATCCTTCAGCAAATACCGGATAAGGCCTTGCATATATCGTGCAAACAACTCAATGAGAATGCGTTGAGCAACGGAATTACTACCGCAAAAGAAAAGGATATCCGTACCTTACTCTATTTTCTCACCATCAAGGGCTATACTCGCAAGAAGGAAGATCCTAATCATAACATGGAGTTAAGGAGACTGCTTGATGAAGACACCATCATCCGACGCTTTGAGAAACGCCTCATCGTGAGCCGTGTAGCCATTGAATGGCTCTACAAGTTGGCCATTGATGCAGAGAAAAACGGTAAACAGGGGAAGGCTGTTCAATTTTCAGTCGTCGCATTACTGGAACATATCAAAGCCGGGCAGCAACAACTTTTTGACAATATAGATGAATTTACGTTAGAAGACGTCGAGGAAGCACTGCTGTACCTATCTAAAATAGGCGCGCTGAAATTGGAGGGAGGATTCTTGGTTCTTTACAATGCCATGAGCATCAAACGGCTTAAAGAAGTAAAATTAAGCTACAAGAAGGGCGATTACCAACTGCTAAATGAGTTCTATAAGCAGAAAATGCAACAAATACATATTGTTGGAGAGTATGCCAACCTTATGGTAAAGGACTA
The DNA here is from genome assembly GCA_041855505.1 of Prevotella sp. Taxonomy (GTDB): domain Bacteria; phylum Bacteroidota; class Bacteroidia; order Bacteroidales; family Bacteroidaceae; genus Prevotella. The sequence continues at coordinate 79,995 of JBHAEI010000020.1, read as the reverse complement.
CAGTGCGGCTTTGCAATATGTGCAAGACTACTTTCAGATGGATTATAAAAAGTTTATTTCCAAGTATTTTAAAGAAGAACGGCTGATAGAAATAGAACGTAATCTTACACCGCAAAAATATAAAAAGCTCTTTAATGAACTGTCTGCCAGACAGATGGAAATCATCAAAGATAACCTTTCAAGATGTATTGTAGTGGCTGCTGGGCCCGGAAGTGGAAAGACACGTGTTCTGGTACATAAGTTAGCATCACTGCTTTTGCAGGAAGATGTAAAGCACGAACAATTATTAATGCTTACTTTTTCAAGAGTTGCAGCAACAGAATTTAAACAAAGGCTGATGCAACTTATCGGAAATGCTGCTCATTTCGTGGAAATCAAAACTTTCCATTCTTACTGCTTCGACCTTCTGGGAAGAATAGGGAACATCGAAGATGTAAAGGATGTTGTAGTAAAGGCAGCAGAATTAATAAGGGAAGGAGAGGTAGAGCCGAACAAAATCGGTAAAACTGTTCTGGTGATAGACGAGGCACAAGATATGGGAGAAGCCGAGTATTCGCTCGTGAAAGCCATGATGGATTATAATGAAGAACTACGTGTTATAGCTGTAGGCGACGACGATCAGAATATATTTGACTTCCGTGGCTCTGATTCCAAGTACATGGCAAAACTAAGAAGCTATGCGAATAGCCGACTATATGAGATGACCGAAAACTACCGCAGTGCAAGCCATATCGTACAATTTGCCAATAGTTTCGTGCGCAGCATATCCCGCCGTATGAAGGTTACGCCTATCAAATCGATGACGCAAAGCGAAGGTACAGTATCTGTTACACATTATACATGTAAATATATGTACCAACCGCTTGTTGAGGATATAATACAACGGCAATGTAAAGGATCCACCTGCATATTGACACAAACCAATGAAGAAGCTGTTATCCTCACTGCCTTATTGCGCCGACATGGCATAAACAGCAAGCTGATACAATCGATGGATAGCTTTGCTTTTTGGAAAATGGCCGAGGTACGATACTTCTTAAAGTGCATCCAAAAACAGGTTATAACGCCAATCATTCCCCCCGAGCTATGGAAAAAAGCAAAGCAAGCCACTTACCAATACTATTGTAAGAGTGAATGTCTCGTATATATAAAAAGGTGTATTGAGCTATTTGAGCAAACTAACCCAACTTTGTATTATAACGACTTCAAAGAATTTGTGTATGAATCGGCTGTAGAAGATTTCTGTAACTTCTCTATTAACGATGTCGTAGTATCTACCATTCACAAAGCTAAGGGCAGGGAGTTCGATAATGTGTTCATGCTCATTAACAATCAACATGCTATGAATGATAGCAACCTCCGACGATTATACGTTGGAATTACCCGCGCAAAGAAAATATTATCGATTCACACGAATAGTAATTGCTTCGATGATTTACCTTCAGACGCAAATATCATAAACAAACAACTCTATAACCTTCCCAAAGAAATTGTACTACAGCTCACCCATAAAGATGTAAATTTAAGTTTCTTTAAGCATAGAAAGAAAGATGTTTTAAAGCTACGAAGTGGGGACAGCTTAACTTATTCAAATGCAGTACTCTATGCCAATAATGCCTCTGTGGCTCAACTCTCGCAGAAGATGCAACAGACCTTATCAGAATGGGCAGAGAAAGGATACCAAGTAAAGGCGGCATCGGCACACTTTATCGTATCATGGAAGCCGAAAGATGCGCCCAAAAACGAAGAAGAAACAGCCGTACTGCTTGCCGACCTAACTCTACAGAGTATGAACAACTAATCATTTATGCGCATCCGCAATTCCTCATCCTGCCAAGAAAGCCTCAGCTTTCTTTAAATCTTCGGGAGTATCAATGCCCACCGTCTCTACCTCTGTAAGCCCGACTTTTATCCTATAACCGTTCTGTAGCCAGCGCAGTTGCTCCAAACTTTCGGCCAGTTCCAAGTCGGATTGTGGCAATTTGCTCACTTCCTGCAGAACATGAGTACGATAGGCATACAACCCTATATGCTTCAGGAACGGATAACTCTTCAGCCATTCCTCCTCTTCCTTGCCACGGATAAACGGAATAACCGAACGCGAGAAGTACATGGCATAGCCATAATTATCGAGAACTATTTTGGGCGAATTGGGATTTTTAGCTGCTTCCAATGACTCAAACTTCTTTCCCAGTGTGGCTATCTGTGTCCGGGGATCATTAAAACACTCTATAACGGTTTGAATTTGACTTGCTTGGATAAAAGGCTCGTCGCCCTGAATATTGATAACGACATCGAAATCGCCGCCGATCTTGCCGATTGCCTCACATATCCTGTCGGTACCACTCTTATGTTCGGTACTTGTCATAACGACATTGCCACCAAAATTCTGTACCGCATCGAAAATACGTTCGTCGTCAGTAGCCACACAAACATCCGCTAAAGCTTGTTCCACCTGCCTATACACACGCTCTATAACCATCTTTCCACCCAGTATCGCCAATGGCTTTCCGGGAAAACGGGAAGAGGCATAGCGAGCAGGAATAATACCTATGAATTTCATTTTAACTCCTTTTTTACAATTGGTTTATAGTTGCAAAGGTAGATTTTCTTTGCGATATGCAAAGCGATAAAACAACAGAAATAATGCGAAAAGCAAATTATTTCTAAAAAAAGCACATACAACTTGGGCTATATGCACAATATATCGTAATTTTGTTAATATGAGAATTGTATTGATAGGGGCAGGCAATCTTGCCACACAGTTGGGAGCGGCACTTACAGAAAGTGAGCATAAGGTTGTTCAGGTGTATAGCAGAACAGAAGAATCGGCTCGCACGCTTGGCACAAAGCTCGGTGTGCCTAATACAACTTCTCTGCATGATATTACAGAAAAAGCTGATGTTTACATCTTCTCCTTAAAGGATAGTGCTTTGGAAGAGGTGGTAAAGCAAGTATGCCGACACGATGATAACAAGGTGTATCTACATACTGCAGGCTCCATGCCGATGGAACTTTTCAGGCCTTATGCCAGTCGATATGGTGTGCTTTATCCGATGCAGACTTTCTCGAAGCAACGCATGGTAGATTTTAAAACAATCCCTCTTTTCGTAGAATCAAACTGTATCGAGGCGGGAATGCTCATCCAGCGACTTGCAGACTGTTTAAGCAATGAGGTCATGGTACTATCCTCAGAACAGAGAAAATACCTGCATCTTGCTGCCGTATGGGTTTGTAACTTTACAAACCACTGCTATACAATAGCTGCCGACATCCTGGAATCGCACGGGATACCATTCAATATCATGCTCCCTTTAATTGATGAAACTGCCGGAAAGGTGCATGAACTGAAACCGATAGAAGCCCAAACAGGTCCTGCAATAAGATACGATAAAAACATCATTGACAGGCAAATAAAGCTTTTAGATAAAGATATTATTAAACAAGAATTATATAAACAGCTTTCAAAGAGTATTCATGAAAGCAGTAAGCAAACCGGGAAATCCAAGAAACAACTATGATCAACTATGATTTACAAAAGATAAAGGCCATCGTTTTTGATGTGGATGGTGTGTTATCGCGCTCCACCATCCTGATGAACGAGGAGGGCGACCCTGTACGTACCTTAAACATCAAGGATGGATATGCCATTCAGTTGGCCGTAAAATTGGGCTTGCATATAGCCATTATCAGTGGAGGCAAAAACGAAAATGTAAGAAAACGCTATTCTTATCTGGGAGTAGAGGACATATACCTGAACTGTTCTATGAAGATAAAGACATGGGAAGAGTTTCTTAGCAAGTATCATTTAAAGGATGAAGAGATTATTTATGTAGGCGATGATATACCGGATTATGAGATTATGCAGCGTGCGGGTTGTCCTTGTTGTCCCAAGGATGCCTGCGCGGAAATCAAGCAAATAGCTGCTTATATCAGCCATATAAATGGCGGAGAAGGTGTTGCCCGTGATATCATAGAGCAGGTTTTGAAAGTTCAAGGCAAGTGGGTGATGAGCGCCAAAGCCTTTGGATGGTAAGGGAAAGAAAGATGAAGAAAATTATATTAGCCAGTAATTCTCCACGAAGACGCGAACTTTTAGCCGGACTGGACATAGATTTCGAAGTGAGGGTGTTACCCGACATCGCAGAGAACTATCCCAACCATCTGCCCGTAATGCAAACAGCCGAATACATAGCACGGGAAAAAGCTGCAGCATATAAGGGAAAGATAGGAACCGATGAAATAGTACTTACTGCCGATACTGTTGTTATCGTAGGGAATGAGGTGCTGGGAAAGCCCAAGGACGAGGCTGATGCCGAACGAATGTTGAAGTTGATTAGTGGCAGAACGCATGCCGTGGTTACAGGTGTCTGCTTATTGACAACACAGAAAGAACATCATTTCAGTGTTACGACGGAGGTTACCTTCAAAGACTTATCCGACGAGGAAATAAACTATTATATAAAAACCTACCGTCCTTTCGACAAGGCCGGTGCCTATGGCATACAGGAGTGGATTGGATATGTGGGGGTAACAGCGCTCAAAGGAAGCTACTTCAATGTGATGGGGCTGCCAGTTCAGCGCATTTGGGAAGAATTAAAACACTTTGAAATCGGTAAGTAATGCTCCTAAAATTGCCACTCACAATAAACATACCCCGATTACATTGATGACCAACAAGGCTTAATTTATATCGATATGAAGACCATTTTAATACTCGTGGGAAAAACTACCGGCAGGATTTTTCAAGCGGGAATCACTGATTATACCGATAGGATAGGGCACTATATGCCTTTTTCCATCACGACTATTCCCGAACTTAAGAACACCAAAAGTCTTTCGGAGGAACAGCAAAAACAAAAAGAGGGGGAACTTATCCTGAAAGAAATCCAATCTTCCGACACTGTTGTCCTGCTCGATGAACATGGAAAAGAATTCCGTTCCATCGAATATGCCGAATGGTTACAGCATAAGCAGGCCACAGCCCGCCGCCTGATTTTCGTGATAGGTGGCCCTTATGGCTTCTCAAAAGACGTGCATGCGAGAGCCAACGAGAAGATTTCACTGTCGAAGATGACATTCTCCCATCAGATGGTTCGCCTCATTTTCACAGAACAACTCTACCGGGCCTGCACCATTATCAAGGGCGAGCCATATCATCATGAATAGGGAAAAGCTATTTATACTATCTATAAGCTAAGCTATTATAATAGGAACAAGCTATGTATAATAGAGAAAAATCATGTATAATATAGAGAAAAACCATGTGTATATAAGAAGTCGCCACCTACTTCTCAATACGGTTATATTGGTCTTTACGCTTAGGATTCATCGGAAACCAACCCTTTTCTACACGTTTTTTTTGCTGAAAGAGTTCGCCTATTCCCCAAAGTAACGAAGCTCCCAGCACCCCAAACAAGGCCGACCAGAACAAGCTTTGAAGAAACAAAGCTACTACACAGCAGGCTATTCCCGACACAAGCCATAGCCACCAATGCCCCGTTCCGAAATAATATTCTGTCTTTATAACAAGAGGATGCAACAGACCTATAATCAGAAAGGTACATACAGCCAGCAATATTCCTTCAAAATTCATAATCGTCATATTTAAACAAAAGTTGATTTACATACTAACTTATTAGTGCAAAAATACGAAAAAAAAGTGGAGGGGTGGCATGTTCTCAGAATAAATCATTATATTTGCAGTATAAACAATCATCAACTAAAAATTAACTTTATGGCAAATGATAAGGCTCTTATAGAGCAGTGCGAGAAGAAAGCAAAGGAATGGCTGAGCCCGGCCTTTGATGCTGAGACACAAAACGCTGTTAAGTCTCTACTAAACAACAACGATAAAACAGAGCTTATAGAAAGTTTCTATAAGGATTTGGAGTTTGGTACGGGCGGTCTCCGTGGTATTATGGGTGCTGGGTCAAACAGAATGAATATCTATACGGTAGGTATGGCCACACAGGGCTTTGCCAATTATCTGAAGAAGAACTTCAAGGACAAAGAACAGGTGAGCGTGGTTGTATGCCACGACTGCCGTAACAACTCACGGTTATTTGCCGAAACGGTAGCAAATATCTTCTCGGCTAATGGCATTAAGGTATATTTGTTCGAGGATCTTCGTCCTACTCCGGAATGCTCTTATGCCATTCGTCACTTGAAAGCACAGGGCGGTGTTAATATTACAGCCAGCCATAACCCACGCGAATACAATGGCTACAAGGCTTATTGGGAAGATGGCGCACAGGTATTGGCACCTCACGACAAAGGTATCATCGACGAGGTAAACAAGGTAAAGGTAGAGAACGTGAAGTTCGAAGGCAACAAAGACCTTATCCAGATTATCGGTGAGGACATCGACAAGCCATATCTGGATGAAATAAAGACGCTTTGTATCGACCCTACAGTTATCCAACACCAGCATGATCTGAAGATTGTTTATACTCCACTACACGGAGCGGGTAGGGTAATGATTCCCCGTTCTTTAAAACTTTGGGGTTTCGACAATGTACACACCGTAGAGGAGCAGATGGTAAAAGACGGAAACTTCCCAACAGTGGATCGTCCTAATCCGGAGTTCGCAGAGGCATTAACGCTTGGACTTCGCGATGCCAAGAAGTTGGACGCAGACATCCTGATGGCTTCTGACCCCGATGCCGACCGTGTAGGCATGGCATGTAAAGATAGCAATGGCGAATGGGTATTGATTAATGGAAACCAAACCTGCCTGATTTTTCTATGGTACATCATTACAAACCGTAAGGCTGTAGGCAAATTAAAACCAACCGACTTTATTGTAAAGACCATTGTTACAACCGAAGTTATCCGTAAGATTGCCGAGAAACAAAACGTAGAAATGCGCGACTGTTACACAGGTTTCAAATGGATTGCACGAGAGGTTGCCCTCTCGGAAGGTAAGCAGGACTATATTGGCGGTGGCGAAGAGAGCTATGGTTTCATGGCCGAGAGCTTCGTCAGAGATAAGGATGCCGTGAGCGCTTGCTCGCTTCTTGCAGAAATTTGTGCTTATGCCAAAGACCATGGGAAGACTCTTTATGACATCCTTATGGACATTTATGCAGAGTATGGCTTCAGCTATGAGTACACTATTAATGTAGAGCGTCCGGGAAAGAGCGGTGCAGAGGAAATTCAGCAAATGATGAAGAACTTCCGTGCAAATGCTCCCAAGGATCTGGGTGGTAGTAAGGTTTGTTTGTGGAAAGACTATCAAACTCTTGAAGCTACAAAGGCTGATGGCACTAAGGAAAAACTTGATATGCCCGATACCAGCAATGTTCTGCAGTGGTTCTGTGAAGATGGCAATAAAGTCAGTGTTCGTCCATCAGGTACAGAGCCAAAGATTAAGTTCTATCTGGAGATTAAGGACAACATGACTTCTGCTGCCGATTACAAGGCTTGTCTGCAAAGAGCAGAGGAGAAGGTAAAGGCTATCGTTAAGAGTCTGAATCTCGAATAAACGACATCGGGTAAGGTAAGCCTTCTTTAAAGAAGCTATCTAACCTAACTATGCAATAAAGAACCCTGATATCAAGAAGACTTAATATCAGGGCTCTTCTATAAAACAAACATACGGAGTAATCAAACAGATAACGAAAAATCCTATTATCAGGTTTCTCCATACTCTATTAAACATATCATAATGGCTGATAAACTTGTAATAGTGGTACCGTGCTTTAACGAAGAGGAGGTACTGCACGAAACCACAAAGCAATTAAGTAAAGTTATTACCGACCTTGTAGCACAAGGGGAAATAGCCGACGACAGCTGCATCCTTTACGTTAATGATGGCTCGAAGGATGCTACATGGCTAATAATAGAAGAACTGCACCACCAAAACAAGTTTGTGTGCGGTGTAAATCTGGCGGGGAATGTCGGTCATCAACGCGCACTAACAGCCGGGCTAACTGTTGCCAAGGATATTGGGGATATGATTGTTTCAATTGATGCCGACCTACAGGACGATGTAAACGTTATCCCCAAGATGGTAGAAAACTATCATCAGGGCGATGATATTGTATATGGTGTAAGAAAAGAACGCAAGACAGACACATGGTTTAAGCGGAACACAGCCTTGTTATTCTATACATTAATGAAGAAATTGGGAGTAGATTCGGTTTATAATCATGCCGATTTCCGCCTTATGAGTAAGCGAGCCGTAGCCCAGCTATGCCAATATCATGAGAAGAACATATTCCTTCGTGGCCTTGTTCCATTAATTGGCTATCGCAGTTCATGCGTATATTACGACCGTGCAGAGCGCTTTGCCGGCGAAAGTAAATACCCTCTGTCGAAGATGTTGAACTTTGCCATTGATGGAATAACCTCTTTCAGCGTTCGTCCTGTCCGTCTTATTCTATTGTTAGGCTTATTATTTATTTTTGTAGCCCTCATAATTTCTATATATGTATTGAACTCTTTGATAAAAGGATATTCTTCACAAGGGTGGGCATCGCTCATGTTATCGCTGTGGTTTATTGGTGGTTGCCTTCTAATAGGATTGGGAGTTGTAGGCGAATATATAGGAAAAATATATATAGAAGTAAAGAATAGACCTTTATACAATATAGAAAAAGTTCTGCTGAAAGAGGAGACAAAGAAAGAATAAAATCCTCACAATCCTACCTAAGGACAGCACACCTAAAGGAAAATTAAGGCATTCCCAATATTGGCATCCTATTATGTTAGCTGCTTCTTCTTTATTCTACCCAAGAGCGTAGAAACAATATTCTGGTTTGCCTTATAATAACGTGAGCTCGACTAATTATAGGTTTTTGTGCTTAATATGGGGAGAAGCATATTTATAAAGGCATTAAAAAAAGCGTTTCATTCGTGAATGAAACGCTTTTTTTGTAGTCGATAGGGGAATCGAACCCCTATGCCAAGATTGAGAATCTTGTATCCTAACCGTTAGATGAATCGACCATCGTCTGTCAAATGAGAACTTTGCGGAAGGAGGGGGATTCGAACCCCCGGTACGGTAAACCCGCACGTCAGTTTAGCAAACTGGTGGTTTCAGCCACTCACCCATCCTTCCTTGCGGATTGCTAACCGAAAAGCAATGTCCTCAATTGCGAGTGCAAAAGTACAATTTTATCTTTAATCCCCCAAACTTTTATATATCTTTTTTCAAAAAACCATTCTAATCCTTTCATGAATACCATTCAATATTCTTAAATCCAGTTAGATAGATGGTTTCAAAAAGATGTATCCTCAATGTAAAAAGTATATGATGGTATTACATTCTTCGTCTCTGTAATGCCTTGACGAGGAACACCTTAGCTTTCATTTTCTTAAAATAGGCCTGCCGACAATATTAAAAAAGGGTGCACTTTGCAAGGAGTGCACCCAAGTTTTGCTCTTTATTAAAAAGACAGCTTACTTTATCATGTTCACAGAACGCTTCAGGAACTTATCCAAAGCGGCACCTTGCAACATATTGTTCTGCAGAAGTGCCAAGTCGATTAGCTGTGGAATGATGTCGCTTTGCTTAGCTGCAGTAACAATGATGCTCTTCCTTTGTGCCTCAAGATCGGTAATGGTCTTCTCAGTATTGGTTACATCATCTTTCTCTTCTTGTGTAACTTCTTCAGGCTTCTTCTTGCTCTGCGCCTGCTGTAAAGCCGCCAAACGTGCCTTGGTGCCTTTCAGCTCGCTGAAAACAGGCTTCAGCTGCTCTGCCGTCTGCTCTGTAACACCGTCCAATACCTTCTTAATCAGAGGATGATCGGCATTTAAAACGAGATTATACGCATCCGGCATCTGCCCATAGAACGACATTCCCTGCTGGAATTGGGCCATTTCCTTCATACGACGCATATACTCGTTCTGCGTAACAAGTACAGGTTGGAAGCCTTCACCCAAAGCCTGAACATCGACAGTAAAGTTCGCATTCTTTATTTCTGGCAGCTGAGACGTGAACGCATCCGTCAGGCTGGCACTCTCATCCGCATCCAATGCAGGTTTTGCAACGTCTTCCTTTGTTATGATACGCTCAATAGTATCAGAATCGATACGTACAAAACGACTCTTCTCCAACTTCTGTTCCAACATGGAAAGGGTAGGAACATCGAGCTGTCCGGCTGCTTCTATCACGCTATATCCTTTTGCTTTGGCAGCCTCGACAAACGAATACTGCTCCTCTTTGTTATTGGTATAGAGATAAACAAGCTGACCATCCTTATCCGTCTGGTTGTCCTTAATAAGTGTCTTATACTCCTCTAAGGTGAAATACTTACCCTCTACATCTTTCAGCAAGGTGAAATCCTTCGCACGATCATAGAAGTCAGGCTCCGAAAGCATACCATAATTGATAAACAACTTCAGGTCGTCCCACTTTTCTTCGTATGCCTTTCTGTCCTCTTTAAAGATACTATTCAATCTGTCTGCCACCTTCTTGGTGATATAAGTCGAAATTTTCTTTACATTGGCATCACTCTGCAGATAGCTACGGCTTACATTCAGCGGAATATCCGGTGAGTCGATGACACCATGCAGCAGGGTTAAGAACTCCGGAACGATGCCCTCTACCTGATCGGTTACAAACACCTGATTACAGTATAGCTGAATTTTATTGCGCTGAGGCTCAATGTTGTTCTTTATCTTAGGAAAGTAAAGAATACCCGTTAGGTTAAAAGGATAATCCACATTGAGATGAATCCAGAACAAAGGCTCATCGTTCATCGGGAACAATGTGCGATAGAACGACTTGTAATCCTCGTCCTTTAAACTGGCGGGAGACTTTACCCAAAGCGGCTCCACATTATTAATAACATTATCCTCATCGGTCTCTACGTTCTTGCCATCTTTCCATTCCGTCTTCTTTCCAAAGACAACAGGCACTGCCATGAACTTGCAATACTTGTTAAGCAATTCCTCTATCTTGCTCTTCTGCAGGAATTCCTTGCTGTCGTCATCGATATACAGGATGATATCGCTACCTCTTTCTGCCTTATCCACATCCTCCAATGTAAACTCAGGACTGCCATCACAGCTCCATTTTACGGCCTGCGCGTCCTCTTTATAACTCTTTGTTACGATTTCAACCTTCTTGGAAACCATGAAAGCCGAGTAGAAACCAAGACCAAAATGGCCGATAATAGCCTCAGCCTTATCCTTGTATTGCTCCAAGAAATCGGTAACACCGGAGAATGCAATCTGATTGATGTATTTGTCGATTTCCTCTGCTGTCATACCGATACCACGATCCTTGATGGTCAGTGTACCGGCTTTCTCATCGAGAACAACACGTACAGACAAGTCGCCTAATTCACCTTTAAAGTCGCCTGTAGCAGCTAAAGTTTTAAGTTTCTGCGTAGCATCGACGGCATTAGACACTAACTCACGGAGAAAAATGTCATGATCTGAATACAAGAACTTTTTGATGACAGGGAAAATGTTCTCTGTTGTAACCCCAATATTTCCTTTTTGCATAGTTATATTGTATTTTTTATGATTGTTTTTTGCATCAATCTAAATACAAACATTGTGCCAAAGGAGAGACATAACACCATCAGCAAATATAAAAAGAGTGTATATCAACTGTCAAACATAATATCAACTATGCTATGTGTTCAGCATTAACTCTGCATGTGTTTAGCACCAACACCGCATGTGTTCTGTACCAACACTTCGTGTGTTCAGCACGAACTACGTATGTATGAAGGTATCTTTAGCCGGAAAAAGATGACATATAGCCTTCTCCATATATAAGCCTTTTATAATGGTTGCTATCCCAAAACAAGGCAGAAAAAATCCACCGGCCATCGAAAACCTATCGTTCTCTCTGGCCGGTGGATTAATAACAATCTTTAAACCATCACCTTATATATAATAGCATAGGGTAGATATCATCATAAAATCTGTCTTACTTGATATTTTTTAGTACCGCAAGCAAGTGATCCCATACCATCTGAACAGTTGGAATATGCAGAGCCTCATCCGGTGTGTGTACATTCTTTAGGGTCGGGCCGAAACTCACCATATCCATATCAGGATATTTTTCAGAGAACAAGCCACACTCCAAACCGGCATGAATACCTCTTACTATCGGCTCTTTTCCGAACAGTTTCTTGTATTCTTCTACTGCTACCTTCACCAATTCAGAGCTTGGATTCATCTTCCATGCCGGATATCCGTCGTTCTGAATAACCTCAGCGCCAGCCAGTTCGAAGCAGGCCTTTACGGCATTCGCCATATTTCTAAGGTTGCTCATCACACTTGAACGCTGCGAAGATACTATCGTTACCTTACTTTCCTCGCTCTGAACACTGGCAATATTGCTCGATGTTTCCACTAAATCCTTCAAAGCCTCGTCCTGACAGGTTATTAAAGGACCGTTATCTACCGCCTGCAACGCACGGATAATATTCACTGAAGTTTGCTTTGGCAATACCTTTTGAGCATCGGCACTCTGTAAATTCCATACCATAGAGGTATCTGTTACGTGGAATTCGTCTTCAACATCCTTTGTATAAACATTCCAAGCAGCCTTTACTTCTTCCTTCTTATCGGCAGGAACAGCAAAGACCACCCTGCCATCACGTGGAATGGCATTGTGCATCTTGCCCGAATTCCACTGAGCCAGACGAAGGTCCATCTTGTCTTGCATCAAATATAAGAAACGCGCCATCAGCTTAATGGCATTCGCACGCTTCTTGTTTATATCGTCGCCGGAGTGTCCGCCGTTCAAGCCTTTCAGACTTGCTTCCATAAAGAAGAAGCCTTCCGGAGCATCCTCACGGGTAAACGAGAATACTGCCGTTGTACCAAGTCCGCCCGCACAACTTACAAATATCTGACCTTCGTCCTCCGAATCCAGATTTACCAGATACTTACCGCTCATGAAACCGGGCTTCATTCCGAATGCACCGGTCAATTGGGTCTCCTCATCTACGGTGAATACGCACTCCAACGGGCCATGCTCTATATCGTCAGACTCCAGCACTGCCAGCTCAATAGCACAGCCAATACCGTCGTCGGCACCCAGAGTAGTACCCTTTGCGTGTAACCATTCGCCATCTACATACGTTTGAATAGCATCCTTATGGAAATCGAATTCCACATCGACGAGCTTATCGCAAACCATATCCATATGACTCTGAAGCACTACTGTAGGGCGGTTCTCATAACCTTTTGTGGCAGGCTTACAAATAATTACATTACCTATTTCGTCTGTTTTCGACTCAAATCCATGATTTTTCGCGAATTCCTGAAGGTACTTTATCATATTTTCCTCATGCTTCGAAGGACGAGGAATCTGATTGATTTTAGCAAACTGTTCAAAGACGCTTGCCGGTTTTAATTCTACATTTGTCATTTTTATATATCTTTATTTTGTTGTATTATCTAATTGTATTAACTTTGCCGATAATAATATAATGCAAAGATATAGAAAATGCTCGTAACTTTATTATACAGTTTGTTAATTATTGCTATAGCTATCTTACTCTTGAGTATCCGGGTTTTAGTAAAGAAACAAGGAACTTTCAAATCGCAACATATACACGACAACAAGTATTTGCGTGAGAAGGGCATCCATTGCGTTCTCGATCAGGACAAGGAAGCCAGAGCAAAGAACGTAGCTTACTAATCCGCCTGTACTACATAACAAAACAAACAGATTAAAAAATATAAACAATACATTAAACAATGAAGAAGGTTTTAAGAAACATGGCATTCTGCTCTATAGCAGCATTGGCCTTCACCGCTTGTAACAACCAACCAAAGCCGAACGACTCAGCAGCCGGAACAGCAACAGCCAATCAGGCTCCTACAGCCTCTGCAGCTGCCGACGGACAGAAGATTGCTTACGTAGAGATCGATTCTATCATGAGCCAATACACTTACTGGAAAGACGTTACAAAGATTATCAAAGCGAAAGAAGCTAATATCCAGAAAACACTTGCAGGAAAACAGAAAGCGCTGCAGGCTGCCGCTGCCAACTTTCAGGCTAACATACAAGCCAATAAATACACGCAGGCACAGGCACAGCAAATCCAGGCCAATATCCAGAAGCAGGCACAGGACGCCGACGCTTTGCAACAACGTTTAGGTGCAGAATACCAACAGGAGGTGGCAAAGTACAACAAAGCACTCTCTGACAGTGTGCATAACTACCTGAAAATTTACAACAAGGACAAGAAATATGCGCTGGTACTTGCCAAGAGTGGCGACAATATTCTTAACGCAAACCCGGCCTGCGACATTACAAACGATGTTGTCAAGGGAATGAATCAGGCTTATAAGGGAATGAAATAATTCCTTCTACTGTACCCGATTATGCAAACAATTATCCGCTTAGAAGAAATAAAAAACGGAAAGAATAGTAAGGGCGAAACTGATTTTTTCAGTTCCGCCCTTATTTTTTACCTTATTTATTAGCTGGTATCTCATAAAAAATTAGTATATTGCACACAAATAAATAGAAACAAAGCACAAGGCAATTGATAATACCGTCAATTTGCTATCTTTGCTAATATAATAAAAACCGTTAGTAATATGAGTTATCTTCACTTTGAAAAGGCAACAATGTCTAATTTGCAGGATTCGCTTACGAAAGAATTGCTGCGGACTAACCGTTCCGGAGCCTATTCCTGCTCCAGTATAGTGGATTGTAACACTCGTAAATATCATGGTTTGCTTGTAGCTCCCGTTCCTAGTCTAAACAATGAAAACTACGTTTTGTTAAGTTCGCTTGATCCTACAGTCATTCAGCATGGTGCAGCTTTCAATCTTGGCTTGCACAAATACCAAGGCGATGTATTCAGTCCCAACGGGCATAAATATATCCGCGACTTTAATTGCGACAAGGTTCCTACCACCCTTTACCGTGTAGGAGGAGTGCTGTTAAAGAAAGAGGTCGTCTTCCAACATTATGAAGACCGCATTCTGATACGTTATACGTTACTCGACGCACACTCCGAAACCATCTTGCAGTTCCGACCTTTCCTCGCTTTCCGAAGCGTCCGTACCTTTACGCATGAGAACAATCACATCAACAAGGATATCCATCCAGTAGATAATGGTATCAGTACTTGTATGTATGATGGCTTTCCTTTGCTCTTCATGCAGTTCTCAAAGGCCAATGAATTCCACTTCGATCCCAACTGGTATTGTAACATCGAATATCCCAAAGAGCGCATGAGGGGCTACCTGTCGAACGAGGATTTATATGTCCCGGGCTATTTTGAGATGAAGATTAAGAAAGGAGAAAGCATTGTTTTCGCGGCATCTACCAGCGAAAGTAAGACCAGAGGACTGAAGAAACTATTCGAGAAGGAGGTGGAAGAACGCAGCCCCAGAGACAACTTCTTCCACTGCCTCATCAATGCTGCCCACCAATTCCATAACACGGAAAAGAAAGATGAGGTTTACCTTTTGGCCGGTTACCCATGGTTCAAGTGCAGAGCCAGAGATGAATTCATTTCCCTTCCCGGCCTTACGCTCAGCATTGGCGAAACCGATTACTTTGAGGCTGTTATGAAAACAGCCACCAAGGGGCTTACGGAGTTCATGGAAGAAAAAGAGCTTACGGTGAAGATTTCTGAAATCGACCAGCCCGATGTTCCTCTGTGGTGCGTATGGACACTGCAGCAATATGCCAACAAGGTGGGGCAGGAAGCATGTAAAAAGAAATACGGAAAGTTCCTTGTCGCTATCCTTAAATATATTATTTCGGGGCAACATCCTATCTTGAAACTGCACGACAATGCCCTCGTTTATGCAGCAGCTAACGGACGAGCCATTACTTGGATGAACTCTACCAGCGACGGAAAGCCTGTTGTTCCACGCTCGGGATATATCGTAGAGTTCAACGCGTTATGGTATAATGCGCTCCGCTTTGTAGCTTCGATGACAACAGGAAAGACTGCCAAGCAATTCAATGACATGGCCGATCAATGCAAGGGGGCTTTCCTTGACACCTTTTATAATCAATATGGCTATTTATTAGATTATGTAGATGGCGATAACCAAGACTGGAGCGTTCGGCCGAACATGGTCTTTGCCGCAGCCTTCGACTACTCTCCATTAGGCAACCAACAGAAGAAGAGTGTGCTCGACTACTGCACCCGCGAGCTTCTTACGCCGAAAGGCTTGCGTTCCTTGTCGCCAAAGAGTTCGGGCTATACACCTATTTACTTAGGTAATCAGCGACAACGCGACCATGCTTACCACCAAGGCACGGTGTGGCCATGGCTGGCCGGCTTCTACATTCAGGCTACCCTAAAGCTATATAAAGCCAGCAGAGTGAGTTTTGTAGAACGTCAGCTCATTGGGTATGAAGACGAAATGTTCAACAACTGTCTGGGAACGATACCGGAATTGTTCGATGGTAATCCTCCCTTTAGCGGGCGGGGAGCCATATCCTTTGCCATGAATGTGGCCGAAGTATTGCGTGCATTGGAATTATTGGAAACCTATCAATATAGAGAGGAGGACGCAAAATGAAAGTATTGATGTTTGGATGGGAGTATCCTCCACACGTATATGGTGGACTCGCTACAGCCAATTTCGGCATTTCCGAAGGCTTACATGCCCAAGGCGATATAGAAACTATCCTTTGTCTGCCACATCCATTCGGCGACGAGGATAGGACTTTTGCCGAAATTCTCGCAATGAACTGCGTCCCTATCGCCTATAGGGATGTCGATTACAACTACGTAAAAGACAGGATAGGGAACATCATGTCGCCCGAAACTTACTATCGCTTGCGCGACCATATATACGATGATTTCAATTATATGCACGTAAACGACCTCGGAGCAATGAACTTCGCCGGGGGCTATCCCGGTAATCTGCTGGAGGAAATTAACAACTACTCGATCATTGCCGGTGTCGTAGCCCGTACCTACGATTACGACATCATCCATGCACACGACTGGCTTACCTATCCTGCCGGCATCCATGCCAAGCATGTTTCGGGAAAGCCCTTGTGCATACATGTGCATGCCACCGACTTCGACCGTTCCCGCGGACACGTCAATCCCACTGTTTATTCCATCGAAAAGGATGGCATGGACAATGCCGATTGCATCATGTGCGTGTCGGAACTTACCCGACGCACCGTGATTAACGAATACCATCAAGACCCCAGAAAGGTGTTCACCGTACACAATGCCGTGTATCCTCTTCGCGAAGAACTTGCCAACATTCCTCGTCCCGACCATAAAGGAAAAGAGAAAATCGTTACTTTCCTTGGACGCCTGACGATGCAGAAAGGTCCGGAATACTTTGTCGAGGCGGCCAGTATGGTGCTACATCGTACCAAAAACATCCGCTTTTGCATGGCCGGCTCCGGCGATATGATGGAGCAGATGATACAGCTCGCTGCTGAAAGGGATATTGCCGACAAGTTCCACTTTCCGGGGTTCATGCGGGGCAAAGAGGTATATGAGTGCCTAAAGCGTTCCGATGTTTATGTAATGCCTTCTGTAAGCGAGCCTTTTGGCATATCGCCACTGGAAGCCATGCAGTGCGGTACGCCGACCATTATCTCTAAACAGAGCGGTTGCGCCGAGATTTTAACCAACTGCATCAAGGTGGATTACTGGGATATTCATGCGCTGGCCGATGCCATTTACGCCATTTGCAGCAACGAAAGCCTGTTCGATTATCTGTCCGTCGAAGGAAAACGGGAAGTCGATCAGATAACATGGGAGAAAGTAGGAGCATGGATTCGCCAGCTATACAGGCAAACCCTCGGATGGGAATAATCTTTACAAACCCCTTTTTTATTACACAACTAAAGAATGAAAGAATTATGAAAACAATCTGTTTATATTTCGAGATACATCAGGTTATCCACCTAAAGCGTTATCGCTTCTTTGAGATAGGTACCGATCATTACTACTATGACGACTATGAAAATGAGCGTTCCATCAATGATATAGCCGAGCGCAGCTATATGCCGGCACTCAACACATTGCTGGAGATGATTAGGTCGAATGGAAAATACTTCAAAGTGGCATTCTCCCTGTCGGGCGTTGGTATCGAACAATTAGAGGATTATGCCCCGCAGGTTATCGATAAGCTGCAGGAACTGAACGACACCGGATGCGTGGAGTTCCTTGCAGAGCCTTATTCGCACGGACTCTCTTCCCTTGCCAATGAGGATTGCTTCCAAGAAGAAGTACGGCGGCAGACCAAGAAGATAAAAGAATACTTTGGGCAAGAGCCGAAAATTCTGCGCAACTCGTCGCTTATCTATAGCGATGACATCGGTATGTTAGCGGCCCGAATGGGATTCAAAGGAATGCTTACCGAGGGAGCCAAGCATGTATTAGGCTGGAAATCGCCACATTATATCTATCATTGTCCGCAAGCACCCAAGCTGAAATTGCTGCTGCGCGATTACAACCTGAGCGACGACATATCCCTGCGCTTTGCCAATACCACATGGGAGAGATATCCGCTTTTTGCCGATCAATACATTCAAGGCATTGCCGACCTGCCCGAAAAGGAGCAGTTCATCGGACTATTCATGAATCTTTCAGCCTTAGGCATCGACCAGCCACTGTCCAGTCATATTCTGGAATTCATCGCAGCACTGCCGACTTTTGCCAAAGAAGCGGGTATCAGCTTCAGTACTCCGTCGGAAGTCTGCAAGAACATGAAGAGTGTTGGCGGGCTTGCTGTTCCTGATACACTCAGCTGGAACGATGAGGAAAGGGACATCAGCACATGGCTTGGCAATTCCATGCAGCGTGAGGCTTTCAGAAAGTTGTACAGTGTAGCCGAGCGAATCAGGATAGCCAAAGACCCTCGCATCAATCAGGACTGGGACTATCTGCAGGCTTCGAATAACTTCCGTGCCATGTCCACCAAGCCTTCCAGCGTAGGAATGGACAGAGGTATCTATGCAAGCGCCTTCGATGCCTTTACCAATTATATGAATATCCTTGGCGACTTCCTGAGCAGGGTAGATTCCCTTTACCCGGCCGATATGGACAACGAAGAGCTGAACAGCCTGCTTACCACCATTCGCAATCAGGGAAAGGAGATAGAAACTAAGGATAAGGAGATAGAACAACTCAAGGCAAAGGTGGATAAATTAGAACAAAAAGGTAAAAAACCAAAAGCAGAAAAGAAGACGAAAAAAGGGTAGTTATCAAAGAATATCATTACCTTTGCAGAAAAATAACGAAGATATGCTTTTAGAAAAGATAGATAATTTACTTAAAGAAGTTAGCATGCTCTCTGCCAAAAATGCAGAAGAAGTAGAACAGCTTCGTTTGAGATTTCTTAGTAAAAAGGGAGAGATTACAGCTTTGATGGGCGAGTTCCGCAATGTAGCTGCCGAGCAAAAACGCGAGGTAGGCATGAAGATTAACGAGCTGAAAACACTTGCTCAGGAAAAAATCAATGCCCTGAAGGAGCAGCTTGTAACCCAAGAGGCGCAAAACGATGATATAGACCTTACCCGCACAGCCTATCCGGTTGCGTTAGGAACACGCCATCCGCTCACTTTGGTTAAGAACGAAATTATCGACATTTTCGGTCGCATGGGCTTCACATTGTATCAAGGTCCGGAGATAGACGACGACCAGCATGTATTCACTATGCTGAATTTTGCTGCCGACCATCCTGCCCGTGATATGCAGGACACATTCTTTATCGACCGCAGCAACGCTATGGATGTTACCAAGAACGTATTGCTTCGCAGCCATACCTCCAACGACGAAGCACACTATATGTCCACCCACAAGCCTCCCATTCGTGTTCTTTGCCCGGGCAGAGTATATCGCAACGAGGCTATATCGGCGCGCGCGCACTGCTTCTTCCATCAGGTAGAAGGCTTGTATGTCGATAAGAACGTTAGCTTTACCGACCTGAAGCAGGTACTTCTTACCTTTGCCCGTGAGATGTTCGGGCCGGATACCAAGATACGTCTGCGCCCAAGTTACTTCCCATTTACCGAGCCAAGTGCCGAAATGGACATCAGTTGTAACATCTGTGGCGGCGAAGGCTGTGGCTTTTGCAAGCATACCGGTTGGGTAGAGATACTCGGTTGCGGTATGGTGGACCCTCACGACCTTGAAGCCTGTGGCATCGACTCCAGCGTATATACCGGCTATGCTTTCGGTATGGGTGTGGAACGTATTGCCAACCTGAAGTATCGTGTAAGCGATCTTCGCCTATTCTCGGAGAATGACACTCGCTTCCTGCGCGAGTTCGAAAGTGCGTTGTAACACTTTTCATACACAAACAAAGAAAAGGCTTGACCGAAGATATTACTTTTTGGTCAAGCCTTTTCTCGTATCTGGTGAGGAATAAAATCTTTACAAATCGAAAACCGTTTACAGTTGATAATGATTTACAACGAAAAACGGGCCAGATAGCGTTGCAATATGCCCTCATTTACACCACAAAAGAAGCCCTTTTAATGGACAAAAGAGCACCTTTTGTTTATCTGTTTTTATCTCTCTAATTATCAAATAGTTACAAAACTATCTTTAATGTCCATCTCTCTTGCTGGAGAAAAATCCGAATGCGAAAATTATTTATATTCTTCTCCGATACTTAACCTATTCTCCACGATATTTGAAGCAACCCTCCCAATGGTCGTCGATGATGCCAATACCTTGTAAATGACTGTAGATAATTACGGAGCCAACGTATTTAAACCCACGTCTTTTCAAGTCTTTCGCTACCTTATCGCTCAAGGCATTTCGTGTAAACCATCTGTTTCGATGCGACTTATACCGCATTGTCTTACCTTTTGTAAAACTCCAGATATACCTGTCGAACGTCCCGTACTCTGTTCTTATGGCACAAAACATCTTCGCATTATGCACCATAGCTGCTATCTTACGCTCACTGTGAATCATATTCTCGGTTGCTGCTATACGTATGATGTCCTCTTCGGTGAACTGCGCCACCTTTTCGAAATCGAAATCGGCAAAGCACACACGAAACACTTCCCGCTTTTTCAGCATTAACAGCCATGAAAGGCCGGTGGACATGCTCTCCATGAGCAGGTACATAAAGTGCTTTCGATCGTCGTGAACAGGAACGCCCCATTCTTCGTCATGATACGTTTGCTCCAAAGGGTGGGTGGTTGCCCATGGGCATCTTTCGGTTTCTTTCCGCATAACCGGTCTTTTTTGCCCACAATATTACGAAGAATATTTTATTTTTATGCCCTCTATAGGATAGAAATATCTCGAAAAAACGTATATTTGCAATGAAGTATTACACCTTTAAAAATAATGCATGATGAAACGGAAACAGATTTTGGACGCAATAAAGACCACTCCTTGGCTAACTACCCTTGTCTTCACAGTAATAATTTTCATTATGAACTATGTGATGGAAGGAGAATATCATGGCGTAAAGCCGGTATGTAAATCGCTAATTGAAACAATAGAGTTTGCCGGAATGATAAGCTTTATCTACTATAAGATACCCAGAAAATGGAGCGGAACCAATAAGATTTCGAAATTAGGAATAGATGTTCACAGAGCTACATTTATACAAATTGTGATAAAAACCATCCAAGACATCCATCTATGGGTTATCGTTTGGTCTGTGGTATATGCGCTTGCTCAGTGGGGTTGCAGTATAGTATTAAGTCAGCAAATACCTCTTGGCAAAGTGATTAGCTATAGTTGCTTTTACGCAATAATCACCTTTTGTATAGATTTTTTTGTTATTCTTCAGCAAGTATTTGCCCAACGAAAAATAAAAAGCTGACCCTTTACGAGAGAAACAGCGTTTATTCTTTTCCAAAAAGTATTTCCCTCAAAACGAAAAGACCATGTTTGGGATTATTTATCAAGGACAAACTTTTCGGCAAAACTTATCCATAAATAGGAGAAAAATGTGTAAGTTTGCATTTCGTTTATTATGAAGTATGATAAAAGTAAAAATTAAAGATTCAGATATTCGCCAAGCAGCCGAAGAAGGTATGGATGCTTTCGTTGCCGTATTCGTGAAAGGTATCAAGCAAGCTATTGGGGGCGAGCTTACAAGCGAGGCGCTTCCACAACTGAATGCCGACCAGATTACACTGCTGGCATGGAGCTACCTGCACGAAGAGGTTACCGATGGCGGTTATATCCAGCTCATATACAATGGTTTCGGCGCCTTTATCTTCCGAAATCCATTTGCTGTTGCAGTGCGCAACTGGGGTATCCACGACCTTTATACCCATATCAGGCACTGCAGAAAATACTACGACAGGTATCATGAGCAGATAGAAAAGGACATGAGCGACGACGACTTTATGGCGCTTTACGAACAAATGCCGGAGTTCGACGACTACGACGATGAGTTTGTCGTAAACGAAGAACACTGGACTGAGTGTGTGGCGGCATACATAGACGACCATTTGGAGCACTTTGCCACCATCGAGCAGTAGCCACATTCTGAACAAAATAATTTTTGAACAATGGGTAAGGAACAACACGATAAAAGGAAATCATCCCCCGTAAAAATAAAAAACAGGAAGGCCTCGTTCGAGTATTTCTTTGTAGATACCTATACAGCGGGGATTGTTCTTACCGGAACGGAGATAAAATCCATCCGCGCCGGCAAGGCATCATTGGTCGATGCCTTCTGCGTCATCAATAAAGGCGAGATATGGATACAGGGAATGAACATCTCACCCTATTTCTATGGCTCGTATGCCAACCATGAAGCCAGACGCCCAAGAAAACTGCTATTGAACAAAAAAGAAATCAGAGTACTTGAAGCCGACTCACAGGCACCCGGCTATACCATTGTGCCAACGCTTGTCTTTATCGATGAGAACGGCAGGGCAAAGGTGAATATAGCCTTGGCCAAAGGTAAAAAGGAATACGACAAGCGACAGACATTGAAAGAAAAAGAAGATAGAAGAGAAATGGACAGAGTGCGCAAACATTATTAACGGCTGTGGTGTTTGGGCACTTTTGCTTTATCAGAGAGTCGGATAACTTACAGAATTAAATAATCTCATACGGAATGAAAGGGATACAGGACATCGTTAAAGAGCGTATTTTATTACTCGACGGCGCATTAGGTACCATGATTCAGGCATATAATCTTGCGGAAGAGGACTTTCGGGGAGAGCTTCCTCTGCTGAAAATGCTCAACTACAAGGGGAATAATGATATGCTCAACCTGACCCGTCCCGACCTCATCGAGGAGATACACGGGAAGTATCTGAAGGCCGGAGCCGATATTATCGAGACCAATACTTTTTCGGCTCAACGCATTTCGCAAGCCGATTATCACATGGAAGGGTATGCCCACGACATTGCTTTGGCTGGGGCAAAACTTGCCAGAGCCTGTGCCGATAGGTATTCCACCCCCGAACGCCCCCGCTTTGTAGCAGGAAGCATTGGACCAACCAATAAAACTTGTTCCATGTCGCCCGATGTAAACGATCCGGGAAAGCGAGAGCTTACCTACGACGAGTTGTTCGATGCTTACAGCGAACAGGTGGCTGCGATGATAGAAGGGGGGATAGATGCCATTCTCATCGAAACGATATTCGACTCGCTGAATGCCAAGATTGCTGTTGATGCGTCGGTCAGCACTATGCGGAAAGCAGGCGTAGAACTCCCTAT
Source organism: Prevotella sp. (assembly GCA_041855505.1). GTDB lineage: Bacteria > Bacteroidota > Bacteroidia > Bacteroidales > Bacteroidaceae > Prevotella. The sequence continues at coordinate 56,416 of JBHAEI010000020.1, read as the reverse complement.
TATGCTGTCGGTAACCATCAGCGACCTTGCCGGTCGAACATTGAGCGGACAAACACTAGATGCCTTTCTGGCCTCTGTTTCCACCTATCCCATCTTCTCTATCGGGCTGAACTGCTCTTTCGGGGCTACTCAAATGCTGCCCTATTTAAAGGAACTTGCCTCCAAAGCACCTTATTATATAAGCATCTATCCCAACGCGGGCTTACCTAATTCTATGGGGGAGTATGATGAAACGGCCGATAAGATGGCTCACGACATGAGAGCTTACGTAGATGAAGGACTTATCAACATCATGGGCGGATGCTGTGGTACTACCGATGAGTTCATTGCCAAGTATGCTCCTTTGGTAAAAGGGAAAGCTCCCCACATACCTGTGGAGAAGCCCAAAGAGATGATTCTGTCCGGTCTTGAGGCTTTCCACGATACCCCTGAAGTTACCTTTGTAAATGTAGGCGAACGCTGTAACGTGGCAGGTAGCCGTAAGTTCCTAAGGCTCATCAAGGAGAAGAAATACGAAGAAGCCCTTACCATTGCCCGTAAGCAGGTGGAAGATGGTGCTTTGGTTATAGATATCAATATGGACGATGGACTGTTGGAAGCAAAGGATGAAATGGTGAAGTTCATCAATCTGCTCAGTGCCGAGCCTGATATAGCCAGAGTTCCACTGATGATAGACTCTTCGAACTGGGACGTTGTCATTGCTGCCCTGAAGTGTGTGCAGGGAAAATCCATAGTAAACTCTATTTCTTTAAAGGAAGGCGAAGAAGTTTTTCTGGCACATGCAAGGGATGTAATGCGCTATGGAACAGCGGTCGTCGTAATGTGTTTCGATGAAGAGGGACAAGCCACCTGTTTTGAAAGGAAAATAGCCATTGCCGAAAGGGCTTACCATCTGTTGGTTGATAAAGTAGGCATGGCACCACAGGACATTATCTTCGACCCCAATATCCTGTCGATTTGTACGGGAATGGAAGAACACGATGCCTATGCCCTGAACTTCATTAACGCAACAAAATGGATTACGACACACCTTCCGGGTGCTCATGTAAGTGGCGGAGTGAGCAATCTCTCCTTCAGTTTCCGTGGCAACAACTATATTCGCGAGGCCATGCACGCTGCCTTTCTGTATCATGCCATTCAGGCTGGTATGGACTTCGGTATCGTAAATCCTGCCACCAAGGTTACCTATGCCGACATTCCGGAGGATCATTTGAAGATTATTGAGGATGTTCTATTCAACAGATACGCCGGTGCAGGAGAGCGTTTGATAGAGCTTGCCAATGAACTTCAGGCCAAAGCCGAGGCCGAGAAGTCTGCCGGCAATGGGGAACAACCGGCAACAACCGACAGGGTAGAGGCGTGGAGGAGCGCCACTTTGGAAGAGCGGTTGCAATATGCGTTACGAAAAGGAATATCGGAACATTTGGACGAAGACCTGCATGAGGCGCTGCAACAATATTCCAAAGCCGTGGATATTATCGAAGGGCCGCTGATGGATGGTATGAACGTAGTTGGTGAACTCTTCGGAGCAGGCAAGATGTTCTTACCGCAAGTAGTGAAAACGGCACGCACCATGAAAGCTGCCGTCGCTATTCTGCAGCCTTACATTGAGCAGGAGAAGGAGGAAGGGAGACGTTCGAACGGCAAAATCCTTATGGCTACTGTAAAGGGAGACGTGCATGACATCGGCAAGAATATCGTAAGTGTTGTGCTGGGATGCAATAATTACGAAATCATCGATATGGGAGTAATGGTGCCGCCCGAGCAGATTGTGAAGACAGCCATTGAGCAGAAAGTGGATGTTATAGGGCTGTCGGGACTGATAACGCCCAGCCTGCAAGAGATGGTAAACACCTGTAAGGCTTTGCAGGAAGCAGGTTTGGAGATTCCCGTTATCTTAGGTGGGGCTACCACTTCGAAATTACATGTAGCCTTAAAGATTGCACCGGAGTACAGGGGAGTTGTGTCTTGGGTGAAAGATGCCTCGCAAGCCCCATTGGTTGTGGCACAGCTGATTAACAAGAATGAATTAAGAAAATACCGGAGCGAACTGGAACTTACTTATGAACAATTGAGAAGGGGATATAAAGAAGAACAACAAAATATCCTTTCGCTCGATGAAGCGAGAAAGAATAAACTCAATTTGTTCAAATAGTTCTTTGTATTGTCTCTGTTTTATAGTAATTTTGCAAGAAAGATAAATAATGCAATATGCAATTGAAAAAGAAAAGATGGCACTGCCTGTCAGGGCAAAAGCCTACTGAGATGGACTTAAAGATTATGGAATTCGAGAAAAAAGGAAAACTTGTTCCTACTCGAAATCTAATCAAAACTCCCGAGCAGATTGAAGGAATCCGCCGTAGCGGAGTGATAAACACAGGTTGCTTGGATGCCGTAGGCGAGGCGATTCGCCCGGGAATGAACACACAGGAGATTGATGATATTTGCGCACAGTATATGAAAGACCATAATGCTATCTCGGCAACACTGGGATATAGTGGTTTTCCTAAAAGTGTATGTACCAGTATCAACGAGGTTGTTTGCCATGGTATTCCCAAAGAAGAGGATGTTCTTGAGGAGGGCGACATCATCAATGTAGATATGACAACGATTCTGGATGGCTACTATGCAGATGCAAGCCGTATGTTTATCGTGGGGGGAAAGACTACTCCTGAAAAGGAACAACTTGTTCGTGTAACCAAAGAGTGCCTTGAAATCGGTGCAGAGGCGGCTAAACCTTATGGTTTTGTAGGCGATATTGGCGCTGCTATTCAGAAGCATGCCGAGAAGTATGGCTATGGAGTTGTCCGCGACTTATGCGGACATGGCGTCGGTTTGGAGTTCCATGAAGAACCGGAAGTACTTCATTTCGGGTACCGTGGCACAGGAATGCTGCTCGTACCCGGCATGGTATTCACCATTGAGCCTATGATTAACATGGGAACATGGAAAGTTTTTCTTGATGCCGACGACCCATACGGATGGGAGATTATTACCGGCGACGAAAAACCTTCGGCACAGTGGGAGCACACTTTCGTAATGACCGATCATGGTTTGGAAGTGCTGACACACTAATAATTGCGCACAATAATGGAAAAACAAGATATCTATATACTGGGAATCGAGAGCAGCTGCGACGATACGAGTGCGGCCGTCTTGAAGAATGGTATTATATTAAGTAATGTAACAGCTTCGCAGGAAGTACATAAAGCCTATGGTGGCGTAGTACCGGAACTGGCTTCCAGAGCTCACCAGCAGAACGTTGTGCCTGTAGTGGATCAGGCTATTAAACGTGCCGGCATTACAAAAGAGCAGTTATCGGCCATTGCCTTTACTCGAGGACCGGGCCTAATGGGCAGTCTGCTGGTTGGTATCAGCTTTGCAAAGGGCTTTGCCCGTGCTTTGGGTATTCCGCTCATCGATGTAAATCACCTGCAGGGACATGTCATGGCACATTTCATTAAGGAATCGGACGACGATAACCACATGCCCCCATTCCCATTCATCTGCCTGTTGGTATCGGGTGGTAACTCGCAGATTGTCAAGGTAAATGCCTATAACGAAATGGAGGTGTTAGGACAAACAATCGATGATGCAGCCGGCGAAGCGATCGATAAATGTTCTAAGGTGATGGGGCTTGGCTATCCGGGTGGCCCGATTATCGATAAGTTGGCACGCCAAGGCAATCCACTTGCCTACCAATTTGCAGAGCCACATGTTCCGGGTTACGATTATTCTTTCTCCGGACTGAAGACATCTTTCCTGTATAACATGCGCAAATGGGTGGCAGACGATCCTGATTTCATAGAGCATCACAAAGAGGACATAGCCGCAAGTCTGGAGCATGCTATTGTAGATATACTGATGAGCAAGCTCCGCAAAGCTGTTAAAGATACCAAGATTAAGCATGTGGCAGTAGCCGGTGGCGTGTCAGCAAACAACGGATTGCGCAATGCTTTCCGTGAACATGCCGAGAAATACGGTTGGACCATCTACATTCCGAAGTTCAGCTACACAACCGATAATGCCGCCATGATAGCCAGTGTGGGTACTTTTAAATACAGGGATCATGACTTTACATCCATCGATGTACCTGCATTCAGTAAAGTAACATTTAAGTAAAACGACAAAATATGGAATTCGAAAGTAAAATTATCTCACGCCAAATCGGTGATATACTCTATTCTTCAGGTTTAACGCTGGCTACTGCCGAGAGTTGTACAGGCGGCAGAATCAGCGAATCTCTTATCGCCATTCCCGGCTCGTCCGACTATTTCAAAGGTGCAGTTGTTGCTTATACCAATGATGTAAAGGAAAAGTTGCTAAACGTTTCGCACCAAGTACTGGAAGAACAGACTGCTGTTTGTGAGGAAGTAGCCAAGCAAATGGCCAATGGCGTGATGGACACGCTGGGGACAGATTTCGCCATTGCCTCGACAGGTATAGCCGGCCCCGGAGGTGGAACGGCAGAGATTCCTGTTGGAACTATCTGGCTGGCCTATGGCAAAAGGGGAGACATTCGTACCTTTAAGCTGGAGGAAGACTTTGGAAGGGATATTAACCTTGCCATCGCAACCAATAAAGCCATGCGTCTGTTACTCGAATTCTTACAAGAGGAAGACGTTCAGCGCGGTTAAAACAAGAAAAAAACTTAATTTATTAGATTAAGTTTGCGTTTTCTTTGTACAATCCAATATTTTTTGTAATTTTGCACTCTGTTTGGAATAGGTATCAATTAACGAATTACAAAACTACAGATAGAAATGTCTAAGATTTGTCAAATTACAGGCAAGAAGGCACAGATTGGCAACAACGTGTCTCACTCAAAGCACCGTACAAAGCGTAGCTTTGATGTAAACCTCTTCAGCAAGAAGTTCTACTATGTAGAAGAACAGTGCTGGATTCAGTTGAAGATTAGTGCTGCTGGTCTTCGTCTTATTAACAAAGTAGGTCTGGATGAAGCTCTAAAGAAGGCTGTTGCTAAGGGCTTTGTTGATTGGAAAGACATTAAGGTAATAGGAGACTAATATATCATGGCAAAGAAAGCTAAAGGAAACAGAGTCCAAGTTATCTTGGAATGCACTGAGATGAAGGAAAGCGGAATGGCTGGAACAAGCCGTTACGTAACTACTAAGAATCGCAAGAATACTCCTGAGCGTTTAGAGCTTATGAAGTATAATCCTATCTTGAAGAAGATGACACTTCACAAGGAGATTAAGTAAGCGCTAACAGTATTCACAGTTAATAGTAAAATACATAGACTATGGCAAAGAAAGCGGTCGCTACCCTCCATGAAGGATCTACGGATGGTCGCGCATATACAAAAGTTATTAAGATGGTTAAGAGCCCTAAGACCGGTGCTTATGTATTCGATGAGCAGATGGTTCCTAATGAGGCTGTTAAGGATTTCTTTAAGAACTAATCCTTAAAGAAGATATGAATTAGAAAAGAGGATGTGTCTATTTCGACACACCCTCTTTTTATTTTCAAACGAAGTTACAAACATAATGTAAGCAAAATTACGACTATATGGAAAAGCCAACACCTTTATTCAGTATTCTTTTTATATGTTTGGGTAATATATGCAGGTCGCCGGCAGCACACGCGGTTATGCAATATAAGCTCAAGGAGAAAGGATTGGAGCACGCAATCCATGTTGATTCCGCCGGTATAGGAAATTGGCACGTAGGACAATTACCCGATAGTCGCATGCGAAAGCAAGGAGCTTTAAGAGGATATGATGTCAGTCACCTTGCAAGACAGTTCGATGCCAACAAGGACTTTGACTCGTTTGATAAAATTATCGTTATGGATGAGGAAAACTATCGTAACATCATAGCGCAAGCCAGAACGCAAGAAGACAAAGCAAAGGTTTCCCGTATGGCCGAGTATTTTCAGCATTTTCAAGGACAAGCAACTGTACCCGACCCATATTATGGCTCAACCCAAGACTTCGATTATGCACTGGATTTAATAGAAGATGGATGCGATGGTATCCTGAAGGCTTGTCTTTCCGATAAATAACATCTTAACTAATTATCGTACATAGGCAATACCTACCTTGTACACAAGCGTAAACTATAATAATTATATGGAAAAAACAGATGCTATCGACAGGGCTCTAACTTTTATAGAGAATACGAAGAAGCTGGGAGAACAGCTAAAACGGGCATCAGAACAACAGCAAATTTATCTATCCACGCTTAAGAGTCTTTACAGAAAAGGGCAGGAATCTTCATTACAATATAAAGATTTAGAGCATAAAAGCCATGACTTGCAGGCTATGCTGGATAAGTGGCTTCCCATTTATAAAGAACGTCTGCAAATGATAAAGAAAGCTGAAGAAAGAAGCAAAAGACATTTATGATAAAAAAGGATGAAACAAGTCAGCCCCTTATCTCATCCTTTTCAAGTTTCAGCTCTGCCAATTATCACACGGTCATAACAGCAAATGTTTCAAGGAAGTTCCCGACATAAATCTGTCTAAATCTACATATCCCTTAATACCTAATACCCTTCCACGATCGGAATATTGCCAGATATTATGGTATCCTTTACCCTTTATTGTAGGATGCTTTGAACTGTATTTCCCCAAAAAGATTAAATGGTGGTTGAAGTGTGGGGCTAAGTAGGCATTGTAAAAATGGGTCTGGGAATATATCAGCGCCCTTTTCCCATAGTGCTTCCGGATCAATCTCGCAAAGAGTTCCACACTATCCCGCACTTGCTTTTTGCTCCAACCCCTCACACCTTCATGCTCGACATCTATCATAGGTATTAAGTCTTGATGCGCCTGACAAAGGGCACGATGGAATTTCTTAAACTGTGCCCTGACAGAAGAGCGTGAAGATAAATAATGATAGGCTCCTACACGAAGACCAACACGCCTTGCCCCTTTTATATTTCGAAGATAATATTCATCGGTAATACCGGTGCCTTGCGTCGCCTTTACATACACAAACTTAATATTCTTGTCTTTCCTCACTAATTTCCAGTTTATCTTTCCCTGATGATGCGATACGTCTATTCCATCATATTTCCGACGATTCGGACTTAATTCATGGTTAGATGGTTTACTATCAATTGTCCCTATCGATACTAAAAATAGTGCGCATACTGCCAATAAGCGTAAATATAGTCTATACATAATGTTTGAATTTCAACAATACTCGTCCCATCCGAACCTTGCTATCTTAAATACGGCTGCAAAGTTACTTAAAATAGAAGAAAAAGAGCATGCTTCGCATTAAGAAATAAGCTTTGGAAAACTATATATGAAGAATAATGATTAACTTTGCAGAAACATTAACGGATTTAAGACAGGGTGTTTCCCTTTCGATATAATTAAGATTAGAGTCGATGAGTAATTTCAATTTCACTCAGCAACTTACTAAAGTTGTCGATGAACTTTCATCCGAACAAGCATTACAGGGCTTGTTTCATGAGCATCGGGACAGCGACCCATTACCTTCCGGCAAAGAATTAGAGGAAATTATCGACTTAGCCCGCTCTATTTTGTTTCCGGGTTTCTTCGGTAATTCGAATGTAAATGCCATCACTATCAAGTACCAAATAGGTGTTAGCTTGGAACGCTTATACAAGCTTTTATCCCGACAGATAATGGCAGGACTCTGCTTTAACGAAGATTGTCATTGTGCAAATGTGGAACATCTACGCCTGTGTATGCAGGAAGAAGCCGAAATGATAGCTGCCAGAGTAATCGAGAAGTTTCCTAAAATCAGGAAAATACTATCTACCGACATACAGGCCGCCTACAATGGCGACCCTGCTGTAACAAATATTGGAGAGATTATTTCATGCTATCCTGTACTGAAGGCATTAACCAACTATCGTATAGCACACGAACTTCAGCTCGAAAATGTCCCTTTGATTCCGAGAATGATTACCGAGATGGCACATTCTGAAACCGGTATCGATATAAATCCGGGCGCAGAGATCGGCTCTTATTTCACAATAGATCATGGTACCGGAGTTGTTATCGGAGCTACCTGCATCATAGGAAACCATGTAAAATTGTACCAAGGCGTTACCCTTGGTGCCAAGAGTTTCCCGTTAGATAAAAACGGGAATCCGATAAAAGGCATTCCACGCCATCCTATTTTGGAAGACGGAGTAGTGGTATATGCCAATGCAACCATTTTAGGTCGCATTACGATTGGGCACGACTGCATTGTTGGAGCCAATGTATGGGTAACACGAGACATGAAGCCTAAATCGAAAAAGTATAAACAAAATAAAACAGATATATTAGAAATTGATTTCTACAATGGAGAAGGAATTTGAGCTAATAGCCAAAACATTCATGGGTCTTGAGCAGGTTCTTGCACAAGAACTCACACAGATAGGAGCCAACAATATTGAGATTGGACGACGTGTTGTAACATTTACAGGCGATAAAGAGATGATGTATAGAGCCAACTTTCAGTTGCATACAGCCATCCGTATCTTAAAACCCATTGCACATTTTAAAGCGAAAAGTGCAGAAGATATGTACAATGAAGTGCGCAAAATAGACTGGGCAAAATACATAGAAGAAGGAAAAACATTTTCGGTCGATTCTGTTGTTTATTCCACAGAGTTCACAAACTCGCGCTTTGTTACCTATAAAGTGAAAGATGCTATTGTCGATCAGTTCAAGGAAAAAACTGGGAAACGCCCTAATATTTCTGTAAGTAATCCTGATATTCGTCTCAACATCCACGTTGCAGAGGATAATGCCACTTTATCATTAGACTCTAGTGGCGAATCATTGCATCGCCGTGGCTACCGTCAGGAAGCCGTAGAAGCTCCGCTCAATGAAGTTCTTGCTGCAGGAATGATTCTTATGTCGGGTTGGAAAGGAGATTGCGATTTCATCGATCCTATGTGTGGCTCCGGCACATTACCCATCGAAGCAGCCCTCATTGCACGCAATATCTCACCGGGAGTATTCCGCAAAGAGTTTGCTTTTGAGAAATGGCCCGACTATGATGAGGAACTTTTTAATATGATTTACAACGATGACAGTAAGGAAAAAGAGTTCAATCATCACATCTATGGATTCGACATTGACATGAAAGCTGTCAATATGGCGAAGCTAAATGTGCAGGCTGCGGGCTTGTCAAAGGATATTACTATAAGTCATCAGGACTTCAACGACTTCAAGCAACCCGACCAGAAGAGCATCATTATCATGAATCCTCCTTATGGAGAGCGTATCTCTACTCCTAACATCTTGGGCACTTACAGAATGATAGGTGATAAGTTCAAGAAAGAATTTCAAGGCAATGAAGCATGGGTATTGAGTTATCGGGAAGAATGCTTCCGTGAGATTCACCTAAAACCAAGTATCAAGATACCTCTTTACAATGGTTCTTTGGAATGCGAATTCAGAAAATATGCCATGTTCAATGGTAAGTTCAAGGAATTCCGGGAGGAAGGTGGAGCAATAAAGACAGAGGAGGAAATACGCGACATGTCGCAAAAACACCGCTTTAAAAAGGAACGGGAATTTAAGAAAAGACTCTCCGACAACGAGGAAAATGAGGCCGGAGATATTCGCTCTTTCACTTTCCACAGCTTGGAAAAGAAGCCTTTCGACAGGAAATCTAATGATAAGAAGTACTCTCCAAAACGTGGACGCACTGCCGAAAGCAGGCGTGCCATGTTCGACAATGACAAAGATTTCAAGCGCTTTGACAAAGGAAACAAGCGTGGTGGCAACTATGGCAAAAAATCTTTTAAGCATGAAAATTAACAAAAAAATACTAAGTCTCGTTGGGTTACTTATCCTAACGGGACTTTTGCGTATAAACAAAGTTATGGCGCAGAAACAGTTTACATTAGAGGATTTAAACTTTGGTGGCACGAACTACAGGAAGATGTCGCCGGAACATAAGTATCTGACGTTCTGGGGCTCAAAGGTAATAGAGCAGGATATGGATGACTGCTATATGATCAATGCGCAAACGGGAAGAAAGGAGAAATTATTCTCTGTCGATGAAATTAATCAATGGGCTGGCCTTACTGCTGATAATTCCAAAATAAGACATCTGTATTATGCCAGTTTCCCATATCCAGACAAGCCGATTGTTCTCATACAAAATGGTACAGAGGATGTCCTTGTAGATTTCAAGGCCAAGAAGCTCTATGCAAAAGAAAAACGAGTACAGGGGACAGAAGCAAGAGATAAGAACTATATATCAGGGGCAACCGCCTATGTAAAGGATAATCAACTTTATGTACAAGGGAAGTCGGGAGATATACAACAACTTACCACTGATGGCTCAAGCAACATCGTTTACGGACAGAGTGTACACCGCGATGAGTTTGGTATCAGCGGAGGTTTGTATTGGAGTCCAAAGGGAAACCTATTGGCCTTTTACCGTATGGACCAAAGTATGGTTGCCGATTATCCATTGGTAGATATTCCTGAGCTAAACCATACACCTGCGGCAGGGGAGAGTAGGGCAGCGAAAGCAGCGCCTATCAAATATCCAATGGCAGGAGAAACCTCACATAAAGTAACTGTCGGAGTATATAATCTAAAGACCCAAAAGACGGTTTACCTTGCTACAGGCGACCCTACCGATCGCTACTTCACAAACATAGCATGGAGCCCCGACGAGAAAACTGTTTATATGTTTGAGCTGAATCGCGATCAGAACGACTGTCGGCTAGTAGCTTACAATGCCGAAACAGGAGCAAAAATCAAGGAACTTTATCGCGAGACAGATGCTAAATACGTAGAGCCGACACACCCTATCGTGTTCCTTCCATGGAACGATAGCAAGTTCATTCTACAGAGCCAGAAGGATGGCTACAACCATCTATACCTTTTCAGCAAGGAGGGAAAGGAACTAAAACAACTGACCAAAGGCCGGTGGGTAGCCGAAGACATATTGGGTTTTAATAAGGAAACACAAAGCATCATTTATGTTTCCAATGAGGCAAATCCTATCCAGCGCAATGTTTGGAGTGTGGGGATTTCCAATGGCAAACGTACTCTTCTCGATAATGGCAAGGGCTATCATCGCCCAAGGCTAAGTCCGAATGGCAATGTTGTTATCGATTCTTACAGCGAGCCTGATGTTCCTTTATGTTACAATATAATCTCCATCAGCAGGCAGAAGCATACCAATATCAACTATTTTGCCGCCCAAAATCCATGGAGAGGATATAACCTTCCCGAATATACATCAGGCTCTTTAAAGGCTGCCGATGGTAAAACCGATCTATACTATAGAATGGTAAAGCCCGTGAACTTCGATCCCAGTAAGAAATATCCTACAATAGTATATGTATATGGCGGTCCACACGCCCATAACGTAGATGCCAGCTGGCACTGGGGCTCTCGCAGTTGGGAAACCTATATGGCACAAAAAGGCTACCTGCTGTTTATCCTCGACAACCGTGGAAGCGAGCATCGTGGCAAGGATTTCGAACAGGCTACTTTCCGTCATTTAGGTCAAGAAGAGATGAAAGACCAAATGGAAGGGGTGAAATTCCTGAAAACCCTCCCTTATGTCGATCAGAACAGGATAGGTGTTCACGGCTGGTCGTTCGGGGGCTTCATGACCATCTCACTGATAACCAACTATCCGAATGTATTTAAAGTAGCTGTGGCCGGCGGCCCCGTTATCGATTGGAAATGGTACGAAGTGATGTATGGCGAGCGATATATGGACACTCCACAGAGCAATCCGGAAGGTTATGAACAGACTTCCTTATTGGAGAAAGCAAAGGATTTAAAGGGAAAGCTACAGGTTATCATTGGCCTTAACGATCCTGTCGTGGTGCCACAGCATGCATTCTCGTTCCTGAAAGCATGTATTGCGGCCGGCACCCAGCCCGACTTTTTCGTCTATCCCGGTGAGCCACATAATATGAGAGGGCATCAGAGCGTTCATCTTCATGAGCGCATAACACAGTATTTTGAAGATTATCTGAAGCCTATCAAGCAATCGGAATCTAATCAATAATAACAAACCAGACTATGAATATACTATTATTAGGCAGTGGCGGACGTGAACATGCGCTGGCATGGAAGATTGCACAGAGCAGTAAGTGCAACCACCTTTATATTGCTCCGGGGAATGCCGGGACTGCAAGTGTAGGCGAGAATGTAGCTATTACGGTGAATGACTTCGACCAGTTGAAGGAGTTTGCATTGGAAAAGCAGATAGACATGGTTGTCGTAGGCCCTGAAGATCCACTCGTAAATGGGGTATATGATGCCTTTCAAAACGACCCAAACACAGCTAAAATCCCAGTTATAGGTCCTTCTAAAGCCGGTGCAGCACTGGAAGGCTCCAAGGATTTTGCCAAAGCCTTTATGGTAAGACATGGCATACCTACAGCAGCTTATGCCACTTTCGACAGTACCACGCTCGAGAAAGGCCTGCAATTCTTGGAAACCCTAAAAGCGCCTTACGTGTTAAAGGCCGATGGCTTGGCAGCAGGAAAAGGAGTCCTTATCCTTCCTACGCTCGAAGAAGCTCAAAAAGAGCTAAAGGCTATGCTTGGAGGAATGTTCGGAACAGCCTCTGCCAAGGTTGTCATAGAAGAGTTTATGAGTGGTATCGAGTGCTCTGTTTTCGTATTAACTGATGGCGAACACTACTGCATTTTACCAGAAGCAAAGGATTATAAACGAATAGGAGAGGGCGATACAGGCCTGAACACCGGCGGAATGGGCAGTATATCTCCTGTACCTTTTGCTACTCCGGAATGGATGAAGAAGGTGGAAACGACCATTATCCGTCCCACAGTAGAAGGTCTGAAGGCGGAAAATATCGACTACAAAGGCTTTATCTTCTTTGGACTTATCAATGTTGAGGGCGAACCTAATGTAATAGAATACAACTGTAGAATGGGTGATCCGGAGACTGAGAGTGTTATGTTACGCTTAAAGTCCGATATTGTAGAGTTGTTTGAAGGAGTTGCTGAGGGCAATTTAGATACAAAAACTGTAGAATTTGATGAACGCGCTGCTGTATGTGTAATGCTTGTGAGCGGAGGATATCCGGAAGCCTACCAAAAAGGTTATGAGATAAAAGGGCTTGAGAAGGTAGATGGATCCGTCGTATTCCACAGCGGAACAGCCTGCAAGGATGGTACCATCGTTACAGCGGGAGGCCGCGTAATAGCTGTATCTTCCTATGGCAGGAATAAGGAAGAAGCACTTGCCAAGAGCTTCTCCGAGGCAAATAAAATAGAATTCAAAGATAAATATTTCAGAAAAGATATCGGATTCGACCTCTAATGCAAAGCAAAAGGATACAAAATAAAATAGCCGAGAGCAGGTGGACCTCCTCTATAGTATTCCCGTTGGCACTGATCGTATGGGCAATAGCAGCATTGCATAATACTGCTGTTATTTTCCCATTGGTGCTTACAGCCATTGCCGCCTTGTTTATGGTTGAAATAAACAATGGCAACGGGCTGATAAGAATCTACAGCCGAATGGTTTCCTGCTCTTTCATAGTGCTGGCCACGCTAAATGCATACCTGTTTTCGTCTATCGAAGTAGGCGTAACATTCTTTTGTATGGCTGGTTTCTTCCTCTGTATCTTCAGAAGCTATCAACAACATCACTGTCCCGGTAACTTCTTTTATGCTTTTGCCTGTATCGGCATTATCAGCCTATTTTGGATTCAAATACTCTATTACCTCCCTATACTTTGGATTCTTATCGTGTCCAATATACTCGCATTCAGTGCCAAAAACTTCACCGCATCCCTGATAGGACTGCTGTGCCCCTATTGGTTTTTTGCTGCTTATCTGGGAATAACCAATCATTTGGATTGGTTGGTGAATCATTTTCGAGGGATATATCAGTTTGCAGAGCCTTTCAATATGACCGGTATCCATCCCTTCGAACTCATTACCTTGGGCTTCGTCCTGCTTTGTGCTATTACTGCATTGGTGCATACTTTCCGACAGATAAAAAGCGACAGCATTAAAACACGGCTGCTGCTGCAAACCTTTATCACGTTAGACATAGCATCGATTATCTTCCTTGTTTTGCAGCCACAGCACTATCCGGTACTGCAAAGCATTATCATTATTTGTACAGCTCCCTTGCTCGGCCATTTCTTTGCGCTTACAAGGACGAAATTCACCAATTGGTTATTTATCCTTTTGAGCTTAACCGGTACTGTCATCACATTATTAAACTTATGGATTGCATTACAAACATTCTAATCGATTACGGCTATTGGGGAATGTTCCTATCTGCGCTACTCGCCGGAAGTTTCCTGCCTTTCAGTAGCGAAGTAGTAATGTTAGCCTTACTTGCAACCAGTCTGAATCCCGTCTTACTGATAATTTACGGTAGTATTGGCAATGTAATGGGAGGCATGTTCAACTATGTTTTGGGCAGGATGGGCAAGCTGGAATGGATGGAAAAGCACATGCACGTAAAACATCAGTCGATTGTCAGGGCACAGAACTATATGGAGAAATATGGCGCATGGATAGGCTTCTTTGCCTTTACCCCTGTCATCGGATCGGCAATTACCATTGTATTAGGCCTCACAAGAGCTAATGTACTCTTTTCCATTTTCTTCATAACATTGGGAAAAGTACTTAGATATGTAATCCTCGTATATGGAACGAGTATCTTCTTCTAACAATTTGCATCAACTCCTTCGGCATCAGGCGGGTTATCCATTGCCTCGGCTGCTCTGATATTTCGCACCAAGCCATCATATTTCACCCGTTTTACCGCAGAACCTTTAAACAACTTTCGATATTCCTCCACCGATAAGTTATGCCAATCTTTCCGTGTCATGGCCAATAGTTCAGGCTTTGGCTGTAAAGTTTCCTCCTTCGTCGGGGTGGCAAATCTATTCCAAGGACAGACTGTCTGACACCTATCACAGCCATATACCATATCTCCCATATTCTCAATGGCTTGCTGCGAGAGGTCATCTCTGTTCTCTATCAACTGGTAGGAAAGACATTTATCCGAATCGAAGTCCTTCTCCATGCAAATGGCACGGGTAGGGCAGGCATCGACACAGCGATGACATGTTCCACACCTCGGCTCCATTGGCTCATCATAGCTATCTACTTCAAAGGGTAGAAACACCTCTCCAAGAAAGAACATAGAGCCGGCACGGGGAATAATGAGCTGATGGTTACGACCTATCCAGCCTATTCCGGCCTTTTGCGCCCAATATCTTTCCAGTACAGGCCCGGTATCACAGAAACATCTTATACTCTGTTCCTCCTTCAAAGCATCCGCTTCCAGCATGTCTTGCGGAACGATTTGCTGTACCAGCGCGCGAAGCCGTTGCTTCATCAGGTCGTGATAGTCGAGTCCCAATGCGTAGGTAGCTATCTGATACTCGCCCCTCGGCAGTTTCTTATCCTGTGCGTAATTAAGCGCTACCGATACGATTGTCTTCACGCCCGGCACCAGCAAGCGAGGATCCAGCCGCTTCTCGACATAATTGCTCATATAGGACATCTTCGCTTCATGCCCTTTTTCTATCCATCGTCGGTAACCCTCAGCCACATCTTCATCGACAGGCAAAGCACGGGCGATGCCACATCGAAAAAATCCCAACGACTGAGCCTTCTGCTTTATATTGTTACCGGATAAGAGCATTCCGTTAGTTTATACCTTGTTACGATTATTTTCTCTTACGTCTTGTTTCATCGGGATTGTCCGGAAACGACTTAAATTCATAGCCTTGTGCCTTCAGCCATGCAATGGATTCGGGCAAAGCCGTCTTCAGCTTATCAATACTCTTCAATGAATCATGGAAAGTAATGATAGAACCATTGCGTGCATAACGCTTCACATTGTTTACAACATCCTTCGCCGAGAGGTATTTAGAATAGTCTCGGGTAACCAAGTCCCACATTACAACACGATAATCGTGCTTAACCCATCTATACACTGTGTGGCGCAACCAACCATGAGGAGGCCTGAAATAGGGTGAGTGTATCAACCCGTCGGCCTTCGTAACATCTACGGCATACGTCAATGTCCAATGCTTGAACGAGCCTAAGTGATGGTAGGTGTGGTTACCCACCTTGTGCCCACGCCGTTTTATCTCCTCGAACAGCTCCGGATATTTCCTTACATTATCTGCCACAACGAAAAACATCGCCTTCACATTAAACTGATCGAGCACGTCGAGGATAAAAGGAGTAGCCTCCGGAATAGGTCCGTCGTCGAATGTAAGATATACGGAATGGTCGTTTTTATCCATTCGCCATAATGCACTCGGATACAATAGACGAAGCCATCTGGCAGGTTGTTCTATTAACATATATTACTTTTAACAGGTGTTATCTTGAGGTAGAAAAAGAAATCCGGAGGCACCTCTTTCCAATAAAGCGCTCCAGATTTCCAAATATCTCAATGAATTTACTTATTGTATCGACAAAGAACCGCCTTTACCCTCGAATGACTTCATCATCTTATTCAGTTGTGCCGCATGTGTATTAGCCCATGAAGCATTATAATGCTCATTTGCGCGAATCAGATTAATCATGATTTGGAAGTGCATCTTAACAGAGCTTTGGCACATATCGAAATAACGGTTGTTCAAGCTCATGTAGTAATCTACATATTGCTGAGAGTTTTTCCACAGCGCATCATATACCTGTTGGCTCTTGGCACGGTCCCCCAACATAGCGTATGCCTGCGCAATATCGGCCGCACCGCTCATGTAAGTAATCGGCAATGTGGTGTAAGGTATTTCCTTTTCCGCCTTTTTCAGTACATTCAAAGCCTTGCTCTTCTCGCCCTTCATGATTAGCTGAAGAGCCAGTTTTGCCATTTCCCGACGGTGGGTACAAGCCATCCTTGAAATAGTTTCGTCAAGATAGAAGTTCGGATTGCTCAAACCTCCCCACTTAAACTTATTCATAACAACATCATAAGTCTTTTCGGCATCGAAATTCTTCGTATTCATTTCATCGCCACTACCGCTGTTGGTAATGAACGGAGTAATACGATAAGCAAGACCTTCCTGTACAAAGTTATTGCCAAGATTCATGAAATTTTCGCCCCCTACCGTGATAGCCACATACAAAGGACGAGTCCAATTACAGTTAGCTATCATCTCGAGCATCATCAAGTCGCTCTTATAAAGAGCATCTTTACCTGCTAAAGAGATAACCATCCTATCAGGGATAGAGTCGCCCGGAAGCATCATTCCGCTCTTCTTTACTGCCTCCTTGTCTATCGTCATATAGATGGTATCAGTAGGAATAACGTGCGTTTCGGCATCCTTTGAGCGTACCCAGTATTTCAAGATATTCTTCAACTCAAAAGGATCGCTGCCGAAAGCCTGCTTAGCCTCATCGGGATTCGACTTGTACAATGCCAAAACCTGCTCCTTCAATGCCGGCTCCACCTGAACGATTTCGTTCGTACCGCTCACATAATCCAGACGCGGCCACTTGATAGGGACACTGGGAGAAGTATAGGCAGGGCGGCGCATTTGGTCGATATACCAATCGGTAGATAGGTAAGAAAGGTTACAAACACGGGCATCCTGGCGAACGCCTTCCACCTCCTGATTGTACCACAATGGGAAAGTGTCGTTATCTCCATTGGTAAAGATAATCGGATTTCCCTTTGTCTGCAGTGAGTTCAGGTAGTTCTGACCGAAGTCTCTACAGGTATATCGCCCTGAACGGTCGTGGTCGTCCCATGTTTGCGACACCATCTGAATAGGTACAAGCAGACAAATCAGTCCGATACCCGATGCTGCTGCCACCTCCGGCACCTTGAGTTTTTTCGCCCAATCGTATAAAGCAGCCACACCCATACCGCACCAAATGGCAAAGGCATAGAATGATCCGGCATACGCATAATCGCGCTCGCGAGGCTGACCCGGATATTGATTCAAGTAAAGCACAATGGCAAGACCCGTCATAAAGAACAGGAAGAATACCACCCAGAACTGCTGAATACCACGCTTTCCACGCCATGACTGCCAGAACAGGCCCAACAATCCGAGCAACAATGGCAAGCAATAGAACACATTGTGCCCCTTGTTGGCCTTTATGTCATCTGGCAACTTGCTCTGATCGCCATACAGACTGTTGTCGATAAAGGAGAAGCCTGTAATCCAGTTGCCATGCTCCGGCTCTCCCTGACCTTGCAAATCGTTCTGTCGGCCGGCAAAATTCCACATGAAATAACGCCAGTACATAAAGTTACATTGGTAGGAAAGGAAGTAACGAAGATTCTCGGCCTGTGTCGGCATCTTCACTCCATCTACCTCATGTCCGGTTACTCCACCCAGCCATTGCTCGTATTGGGCAGCGTGGGCATCATCATACATACGGGGGAAGAGCATGTTCTGCTCATATTGCAGCTTATCCTTTGTACGCACAATGAAGTACGAATCCTTTTCGTCTTTAGAGGCTTTCTCCTTTCTCTCATAAATAGGCGCGCCCTTGGTAAAGGCATAATGTTGCCCGTCTTCCGCCACTTTAGGCTGACTGGTGTATGCCTGCCCATACAATAGGGGAGAATCGCCATACTGATCACGGCTCAGATAACTGCCCAGCGTAAATATATCCTCCGGAGAGTTCTGATCCATCGGAGGGTTAGCGGTCGAGCGAATCACTATCAAAGCGTATGAAGAATAGCCGATTATCAGCATCAGCATACAGAGCAAAGCCGTATTTTTGATACGAGCAGACACCCATGGAAGCTGAGTTTTCTTGCCGTTCGAGGTAGCAGTGCGCTTTCTCTGCAACACAAAGTATGTAATTACGAGGATGACAACACCCGTAAAGAAAGCCTTCCAGCCAAAGCCAACGAAAGGAATACCGATTAAGCCAAAGGCAAGACAGAAAGCAATGTTCTGCCGTGTAAGGTTATTCTCTTGGAAAGTTTCATAAATGGCCCATACAAAGGCCCCTATCAACAAGAGGATATAGATGATGGTACCTGTGTTAAACGGCATACCCAAGGTGTTCGTAAAGAACAATTCAAACCAGCCGCCTACTGTAATAATGCCCGGAACGACACCATAAAGAACGGCAGCCACCAGTACCATAGAGATAACGAGTGCTATTAAAGAGCCCTTTAAATTGGCCTCGGGGAACTTCTTGTAATAGAACACCAGCACGATGGCGGGAATACACAACAGATTAAGCAGGTGAACACCAATCGACAAGCCCGTCATGTAGGTAATCAATACCAGCCATCTGTCGGAGTGTGGTTCATCGGCATGATCCTCCCATTTCAATATCAGCCAAAATACAACGGCCGTAAAGGCTGAAGAATAAGCATACACCTCGCCCTCTACTGCCGAAAACCAGAAAGTATCGCTCCATGTATAGATCAAAGCTCCCACCACACCTGAAGCCTCGATGGCTATGGTTTTAGCAAGGGAAACCGATGTACTGCCATCTTTCACGATGAGTTTTCTCGTCAGGTGGGTAATCGTCCAGAAGAGGAACATAATACAAGTTGCCGACAAGAGCGCACTCATCGTGTTCACCATTCTGGCCACTTGCGAAGCATCGCTGGCAAAATGGGAAAAGATGTTGGCTGTTAAAGCAAAGAATGGCGCCCCGGGAGGGTGCCCTACTTCCAACTTATAGCCGGTTGTAATAAACTCCGGACAGTCCCAAAAACTTGCCGTGGGCTCAATTGTTGATACATAAGTGAAGGCGGCTATCAGGGAAACCACCCATCCCAGTACGACATCAACTCTCTTAAACTGTTTCATCTATTAAAATAAGTTTACAAGTATCGGTCTGCATTGCAGAGCCGGTATCACGTGATTATATTCAAAAATATTTGGTGCAAAGATACCAAATATAATTCTATTTACGGGTTTACGGAATATAAAAAAAGACGGTCTTTTTAATGAAAGGCCATCTTTTTTTATAGCAATACCCCAAATTAGGATAAGAATTATTATACATCTTCCCGTTTGCCTGCCAATCCTTGGAGAGGTGTTGAGTATCCACACCGGTGGTGTTAGGCCATTACTCAATCCGTGTAAGGTACCAACACCACCCTGTTAGGATAACCGGGTTATACAAGTTCTACATTATCCATATACTGCTCTTTATCACAATAGTGGCATTTCAGTACCCCATGTGTTTTATCGACGACATTGAAAATCGTCGCCATAGGCTCGTTGTTGGTAATGCACTTGGGGTTGTTACATTTCACAATTCCCCTGAGCTCATCGGGTGTAATCACCTTTTTCTTCTCTACCACCTCATAATCTTTGATGATATTCAGCAACACATTAGGGGCAACAACCGACAAACGGGAAATCTCATCGTCGGTAAAGAACTTGTCGCTCACCTTGATGATACCCTTGGAACCGACCATTTTCGAGGAAAAGTTATAGCCTATCGTAACAGGCGTTGTCAGCTTCTGAAGCTGTAAAAGATTCACTACCTGAAACGTTTTCTCTGCCGGAATATGGTCGATTACAGTTCCATTCTCGATTGCTGCTACTAATCTTTCTTTTTTGGAAGTATTCATCTCTGCCATTCTTTATCAATTATCAATGAATATTTTATTTAAAATCATGATATTACGATGCCCCCTCACATAAGGACCGACGCCCTTTTACATGGGGATGACCGCTATTCGATGATGGTTTTGTCGTGCCGAATGTCTTCTATCCCTATCCCCAGACAATAACAGAAAATAGCCTCTCGGGCAAACAAACCATTCTTTGCTTGCTGAATATAGTAGGCGTGCTCGTTTTCATCTACATCGTAAGCTATTTCATTGACACGTGGCAACGGGTGCAATATGCGCATGTTCGGTTTTACTTTATCCAGCATGTCATTCCGCAAGATATACACATTCTTTACCTGCTCGTATTCCATCAGGTCGGAGAAGCGTTCTTTCTGCACACGGGTCATATACAAAATATCCGCCTCTGCGATTGTTTCCGGTGTAAATTCGCTGTGTTCCACATATTTAATACGGTGTTCCTTGCAATAGAGCTTATACTCTTCGGGCATGGCAAGCGCCTCGGGAGATATAAAGTGAAAGGTAGGATTGAAATGTCGCATGGCCATGATAAGCGAGTGAACAGTTCGGCCATACTTCAAGTCACCCACCAAAAAGATATTGAGATTCTCTAAAGTACCTTGTGTCTGATAGATAGTATATAGGTCTAACAGGCATTGCGAAGGATGCTGGTGTGCCCCATCGCCGGCATTGATAATAGGAACCGGGGCCACTTCGGAAGCATATTGCGCGGCGCCTTCTATGAAATGGCGCATTACTATCAGGTCGGCATAGTTGGAAACCATCAGGATGGTGTCTTTCAAGGTTTCTCCCTTGCTGACGCTCGACACCTTTGCGTCCGTAAATCCGATAACCTTTGCACCCAGCCTGTTGGCTGCCGTTTCAAAACTTAGGCGCGTTCTGGTGGAAGGCTCATAGAATAAAGTTGCTACAATTCTGCCTTTCAGCAATTCCCTGTTGGGATATTTTTCGAATTCTTGAGCCATTTCAATAAGATACAGCAACTGTTCTTTGTTCAGGCTTTCAATATTTACGAAGTTCTGTTGTCCCATCTGTATAAAAAAAGATTAGTTATTTATTCGATTGTAAAGGTAAGGATTATTTGTCAGGATACGCACTAACCGTCTGAAAAAGTAGGGGATAAGGCAAAAAAATAATGAAATATTTTGATGTCTCACTTATAAAGTCTAACTTTGCATTTACCCTTCGATAACTAAATAGCTCGGGGAAAGATTATTTAACTATGATTAGAAAGCATTTCATTCACCTTGTCTGGGGCTTGTTCATTGCCATTATAGGTGCAGTGGCCGTATTCTTTATTTCTGTATGGAACGGATGGATTGGCTATATGCCTGATATGGATGAGCTTTCAAATCCTATCGATAAATTCGCATCACAAGTATATTCTGCCGATCAAAAGCTCATCGGTACTTGGAATCAGGACAATGCCAACCGTATAGCAGTTGGGTATAACAGTTTATCACCCCATCTTGTTCACGCACTGGTTGCCACCGAGGACGAGCGGTTTTACGATCATTCCGGTATCGATTTCATAGCTTTAGGCCGTGCTATTATTAAAAGAGGTGTACTGAGACAGGCTTCTGCCGGAGGTGGCTCTACCATTACGCAGCAGCTGGCAAAGCAGATTTTCTCAGAGAAGGCACACAGCAGTTTGGAACGTTTGCTGCAAAAGCCGATAGAATGGATTATCGCCGTAAAGCTGGAACGTTACTTTACCAAAGAAGAAATCATTGCAATGTATTTTAATTACTTCGATTTTCTTCACAACGCCGTAGGTATTAAACATGCAGCCAATATCTATTTCAACAAAGAGCCACAACGCCTTAACGTTACAGAGTCGGCTCTGCTGGTCGGATTATGTAAAAACCCTTCCCTTTTTAACCCGCTACGCCACCCCGAACGCTGCAGGGAACGCCGTAATATCGTACTGATGCAGATGGCAAAATCGGGCTACCTGACCCATGACGAATACGTGGAATTGGCTAATCGCCCACTGGGTGTTCACTATTCCAAGGCTAAACCCATCAATGGGGCGGCCGATTATTTTCAGGCTTTCCTACACCAGTACATGATGGAAGAGAAACCGGAACGCGACAATTATCCCGCATGGAAGATGCGAGAGTTCGCCATTGACTCCATCGCTTGGGAAACCGACCCGCTTTATGGATGGTGTAACAAGAACCTAAAGCGCAACGGGGAGCCTTACAACGTTAATGCTGATGGCCTACGTATCTATACTACTATTGACACAAGAATGCAGCAATATGCCGAAGAAGCTGTGCGGAAGCAAGTGGGAGGGAAGCTGCAAGCCCTCTTTAATCAGGCTATGCGTGCCAAGAAGAATGCACCTTTTTCTTCCAATATATCACGAGCTCAAATCAAAAGAATTCTAAACCGTGCATGTTTACGGTCGAGAAGATACATTACTTTAAAGGAACAGGGCGCCTCGCCCGAGGAAATAAAGCGTAGCTTCAGAACTCCCCATGAAATGACTTTGTTCACTTATCATGGCGATATAGATACCGTCATGACGCCTATCGACTCCATTCGCTACTATAAGTCGTTCCTGCGTTCTGCCTTCATGAGTATGGATGCAAGGACAGGAGCCGTAAAGGCATACGTGGGTGGCATTAATTACCAGCATTTTAAGTACGACATGGTAATGGGAGGACGCCGTCAGGTAGGCTCTACCATTAAGCCTTTCCTCTACTCTTTGGCCATGCAAAACGGTATGACTCCTTGTACCACTGCGCCTAATGTTCAGCGAACTTACGGCGGATGGACTCCTCGCAATGGCTCAAGAGCCCGTTATGGGCAGGATGTAACTTTAAACTGGGGGTTACAACAGTCTAACAATTGGATTTCAGCCTATCTTATCAACTTGCTTGGCCCTTCTCAATTCGTAAATATTCTACACGATTTCGGATTGAATAACTCCGATATCGACAAGAATATATCCCCTGTACTTTGCTTGGGCCCTTGCGAAGTATCGGTAGGCGAGATGACCAGTGCATATACAACTTTTGCCAATAATGGCATTCGCTGTGCTCCACTATTCGTTACACGCATAGAAGATAGTCATGGCAATGTCATTGCAAAATTTCAGCCTTTGATGACCGAAGTCATCTCAGAGACCAGCGCCAACCAAATGATATCGATGCTCCGGAGTGTTGTCGAGGGAGGAACAGCCGGCCGATTGCGCTATGAATTTAAGCTGATGGGCGACATCGGAGGTAAAACAGGTACTACCAATAACAACTCGGATGGATGGTTTATCGGTATTACTCCGGAGCTTGTTAGTGGCTGCTGGGTAGGCGGAGAAGACCGCGATATCCACTTCGACTCGACATCACTTGGACAAGGAGCCTCTACTGCACTACCAGTTTGGGCTTACTATATGCAACTTGTTTATGCAGATAAGAAACTTGGATATAATCCAAGCGCTAAATTTAATGTACCAGCTAAGTTCAATCCATGTGCGGTACAAGATACATTAAATATTAATGGCATACAAGAAGAATACTTCTAATAAAGAAAAACGTAATTTTTGAGTTATTTAGTTATGTGTGGCTTAGGTGGTCGTGAGACCGGTCCTAAGCCTTTTTATTGCACAAAATATCTTTTTCTGAGTATAAACATAAGCAATACCATACCTTCGCATTAAATTTATAACATTAAAATATAAAAATATTACGATTTACTTTGCCATAAAAAGTAAAATTATTAACTTTGCAATAATTCAGAATGAATACAGTAAAGTATATCACAGTATGACAATATTTTCTATTTTACATCTCATTATTATTAATATTCGATTGCTTATAGTTGTCGGAAGTGATAAGGTGCATGTATAAACAGGAAACTAATAGAAAAGCCTTTCCCACTTCCTATAAAGTGAGAAAGGCTTTTTTTATTACGTTACCTACATAAAACGCTAATATGCTTTGAAATAATACAATAAGAAATAAAAAACAGAAGCTTATGAGTAACAGATTATACATCTTCGATACGACCTTACGAGATGGTGAACAAGTGCCCGGCTGTCAGCTGAACACAGTAGAGAAAATTCAGGTAGCGAAACAGTTGGAGCTATTGGGAGTAGATGTTATCGAAGCAGGATTCCCCATTTCCAGCCCCGGTGATTTCAACTCCATCATAGAAATCAGCAAAGCTGTTACTTGGCCAACGATATGCGCGCTGACCCGTGCTGTCGAAAAAGATATTGACATAGCCGCAGAAAGTCTTCAATATGCTAAAAGAAAACGCATCCATACCGGTATCGGAACCAGCGCATCGCATATTAAATACAAATTCAACTCCACTCCGGAAGAGATTATAGAGCGAGCCGTAAGAGCCGTAAAATATGCCAAACGCTATGTAGAAGATGTGGAATTCTACGCCGAAGATGCCGGACGTACCGACAATGAGTACTTGGCAAGAGTGGTAGAGGCCGTTATCAAGGCCGGAGCCACGGTAGTAAATATTCCCGATACTACCGGTTACTGTCTGCCCAGCGAATATGGCGAGAAGATAAAATACCTGATGGAACATGTAGATAACATCGACAATGCCATTATTTCTACCCATTGCCACAACGATTTGGGAATGGCTACGGCCAATACACTGTCGGGCATTCTGAATGGAGCACGGCAAGTAGAGGTTACCGTCAATGGTATAGGCGAGCGGGCAGGTAATACTTCACTCGAGGAAATTGCCATGATTCTTAAATGTCACAAACATCTTGATATTGATACGAATATCAACACACAGAAGATATATCCCGTTTCACGGATGGTTTCCAGCTTAATGAACATGCCGGTACAGGCTAATAAGGCCATTGTGGGCAGGAATGCCTTCTCTCATTCTTCCGGTATTCATCAGGATGGCGTGCTAAAGAATGTACAGACGTACGAAATTATCAATCCCAAAGACGTTGGCATCGAAGACAACCACATAGTCCTTACAGCCCGTTCCGGTCGTGCAGCCTTAAGATATCGTCTTCAGGTAAATGGAGTGGATATTGATAATGAGGAGAAATTAGACAAGATTTACGAAAAATTCCTCGATCTTGCCGATAAGAAGAAAGAGATTACAGATGCCGACATCTTGACTCTTGCCGGTGCGGAAGCGCACGACTCACATGCTGTAAAGCTCGATTTTCTGCAGGTTACAGCCGGAAAGGGGATAAAGAACGTGGCAAGTATCGGATTGGACATCAGTGGCCAGAAGTTCGAAGCAGCCAGTTCCGGCAATGGTCCGGTAGATGCAGCCATCAAGGCGCTCAAAAAGATTATCCATAAACACATGTCGTTAAAGGAGTTTACCATTCAGGCTATCGACAAAGGCTCCGACGATTTGGGTAAAGTCCATATGCAAGTAGAGTATGATGGACAAGTGTATTACGGCTTCGGTGCCAATACCGATATCGTAACGGCTTCGGTAGAGGCTTATATCGACTGTATCAATAAGTTCAAAAAGTAAATCATACATCTAACAAAATACAACGACAAATGAATACACTATTCGACAAGATTTGGGATTCACATGTAGTGCAGGTGGTAAAAGACGGTCCGACACAACTTTATATCGACCGCCTCTACGGTCATGAGGTTACAACGCCGCAAGCATTCGACGGATTAAGAGAACGTAACCTGAAAGTATTCCGCCCTCAAAA
Organism: Prevotella sp.; assembly: GCA_041855505.1. Lineage (GTDB taxonomy): Bacteria > Bacteroidota > Bacteroidia > Bacteroidales > Bacteroidaceae > Prevotella. The sequence goes on along the minus strand of JBHAEI010000020.1, from coordinate 30,233 downwards.
TAATTTCTTCATGCCTGACCACAATGTTCAGACACACGATCAGGACAAGCAGGTAGAAGATCCTATCGGGCGCAAACAGATCGACACGCTCGATAAGAATTGCGCGGAATTTGGCCTGAAAGAGTTCAAGATGAATACAAAAGACAATGGCATTATTCATGTAGTAGGGCCTGAAAAGGGACTGTCGCTACCGGGAATGACCATCGTCTGTGGCGATTCCCATACCTCTACCCACGGTGCTGTCGGTGCTATAGCCTTCGGTATAGGTACCTCTGAGGTCGAGATGGTGCTGGCCTCGCAATGTATCCTCCAGCAAAAACCGAAGTCGATGCGCATCAGCGTAAACGGAAAACTGGGAAAAGGTGTTGTGGCAAAGGACGTTGCCCTATATATCATGGCCAAGCTGACTACCTCTGGGGCTACCGGTTACTTCGTCGAATATGCCGGCGATGTTGTAAAGGATTTGTCGATGGAGGGACGACTCACACTGTGTAACCTCTCTATCGAGATGGGAGCACGCGGTGGTTTCGTGGCACCCGACGAGAAAACTTTCGAGTATCTGAAGGGACGTGAATATGCTCCCAAAGGCGAAGCATGGGACAAAGCGGTAGAAGAGTGGAAGAAACTGAAAAGTGGCGACGATGCCGTGTTCGATAAAGAATACACTTTCGATGCTGCCGATATTGTTCCTCGCATTACTTATGGCACAAACCCCGGTATGGGCATTGGCATCGACGAGGCTGTACCTTGCATCGATTCTGTTCCCGAAAGCGAGAAAAAGAGCTTTAACAAGTCGCTTGAATACATGGGATTCGCCCCCGGCGAGAAGCTGTTGGGCAAGTTTATCGATTATGTTTTCCTCGGCGCCTGCACTAATGGGCGTATAGAGGACTTCCGCGCCTTTGCATCGGTTGTAGAAGGACATCACAAGGCCGAGGGAGTAACAGCATGGTTGGTACCCGGGTCATGGCTCGTTGATAAGCAAATTCGTGAAGAAGGCATCGACAAAATTCTCGAAGAAGCCGGCTTCCAGATACGTCAGCCCGGCTGCTCGGCATGTCTGGCCATGAACGATGATAAGATTCCTGCCGGAAAATACAGTGTTTCTACCAGTAATCGTAACTTCGAGGGACGCCAAGGCCCGGGTTCCCGCACCATCCTCGCATCGCCCTTGGTAGCTGCTGCAGCTGCCATAACAGGTAAGATAACCGACCCCAGAACATTGTAATGGCCGCCGTTATCACCTATATCATTCACCCTTTACATGATCAGTAAAATACAATTATGAAACAGAAATTTGATGTTATAAAATCTACCTGCATTCCCCTTCCGCTCGAGAATGTAGATACCGACCAGATAATCCCAGCCCGCTTCCTGAAGGCTACCGACAAGGAAGGCTTTGGCGATAACCTTTTCCGCGATTGGCGTTACGACAAAGATGGCAATCTGAACAAAGATTTCGTTCTGAACGACCCGCGTTATAGCGGTACTATCCTTGTGGCGGGCAGAAACTTCGGCTCCGGCTCTTCGCGAGAGCATGCCGCATGGGCCATCGCCGGTTATGGTTTCCGTGTCGTAGTAAGCTCTTTCTTTGCCGACATTCATAAAAACAATGAGCTGAATAATTTCGTTCTCCCGGTAGTAGTCAGCGAAGGTTTTCTAAAGAATTTGTTCAACAGCATTGAAAAAGATCCTAAGACAGAGGTTACTGTAGATCTTCCCAATCAGACCATTACCAATGAGGCTACCGGCGAACAAGAGACTTTCGAGATTAATGGATATAAGAAACATTGTTTAATGAATGGCCTCGACGATGTCGACTTCTTGGTCGAGAACAAGGATAAAGTAATTGCTTTCGAGGAAAAGCGGAAAGTTCCTTATACCGAATGATTATAGTGTAAAAATAGAATGAACAAAGAAAAAGGAAGCCCTAAACCCATTCATCCATTTATCGAGATAATGGATTCCACCCTAAGAGATGGAGAACAAACCAATGGCGTTTCTTTCCTGCCACACGAGAAGCTGATGATAGCGCGTACCTTGCTGCGTGATATTAATGTGGATCGTATAGAAGTGGCATCGGCTCGTGTGTCGGAAGGCGAGAAGAAGGCTGTTAGCATGATTTGTAACTTTGCCCGATCGGTGGGTATGATAGACCGTGTCGAGGTGCTCGGATTTGTAGATGGGCATCTTTCCATCGACTGGATAACAGAGTGTGGCGGGAAGGTAATCAACCTGTTGGCGAAAGGCTCATTAAAGCATTGCCGGCATCAGTTGCATAAAACACCCGAGGAACATATTGCAGACATTAAAAAATCCATTGCCTATGCCACCGAAAAGGGGGTAACGGTAAACCTATATTTAGAAGACTGGAGTTCCGGTATGCGGGATTCACCCGAGTATGTATTCCAGATGATGGATGCTTTAACCCCGACTCCGATTAAAAGATTTCTGCTGCCCGACACCCTTGGCATCCTCAACCCACTATCGGCAATGGAATATATGCGCAAAATGGTGAAGCGATACCCTGATACACATTTCGATTTCCATGCCCATAATGACTATGATTTGGCGGTGTCTAACTCGTTGGCAGCCGTGTTCAGTGGGGTGAAGGGGCTCCATGTTACGGTTAATGGACTGGGAGAACGCTGTGGAAATGCCTCGCTGTCGAGCGTTGCCGTTATCCTTTCCGACCAGTTTCAGGCCAAAACCAATATCAACGAGAGCCAATTAGCGGAGATTTCCCGCATGGTAGAAGGGTACAGTGGCATTTCCGTTGCCCCCAACCAACCCGTTGTAGGCGACAATGTGTTTACACAAGTGGCAGGCGTTCATGCCGATGGCGACAATAAAAACAATCTTTACTGCAACGACCTTGTACCGGAAAGATTTGGCCGAAAGCGTTCCTACGCCTTAGGAAAGAACAGTGGTAGAGCCAATATCGCCCGAAATCTGGAAGAGCTGGGCTTGGAACTTACTCCGGAACAAACCAAATTAGTAACAAAGCGTATCACAGAACTGGGCGATCGCAAAGAACTTGTAACGAAGGAAGACCTACCTTATATCATATCGGATGTGCTGAAACATCAAGGCCCGGAGAACAGAGTAAAGCTCATCAGCTACATGGTAAGTACCTCGTATGGCCTGAAACCGTTGGCCAGCGTAAAGGTTGAGATAAACGGCAAGCAGTATGAGGAGAACGATATTGGCGATGGTCAGTACGACGCATTCGTAAAGGCGCTTAGAAAAGTATATAAACGGCACCTTAACCGCACCTTCCCGTTATTGATAAACTACGCTGTCAGCATACCGCCCGGCGGACGAACCGATGCTTTGGTACAGACGATCATTACATGGGACAACGACGGACAGATATTCAAAACCCGTGCACTGGATGCCGACCAGACCGAAGCTGCCATCAAAGCCACCATCAAGATGCTAAACATTTATGAAGAAGAGATTAGTATCAGATAATCAATAAAAACAACATTATATTAAAGTATAAATTAAATATTCGATCATTATGAAATTAAATATAGCGATCTTACCGGGAGATGGTATCGGTCCGGAAATTATGGAGCAAGGAGTTGCAGTATTAAATACCGTTGCCGAGAAGTTCGGACACGAGTTTTCGTACAAGGAAGGACTGTGTGGAGCACACGGAATTGATACCGTAGGCGACCCGTTCCCCGAAGAAACGTTCCGGCTCTGCATGGATGCCGATGCCGTATTGTTTGCTGCCGTTGGTGATCCGCGCTTCGATAACGACCCTACCTTAAAGGTACGCCCCGAAACAGGCTTGCTGGCTATGCGTAAAAAATTAGGGTTGTTTGCCAACATTCGCCCTGTAGCTACCTTCGATTGCCTGCTGCATAAGAGTCCGCTGAAGGAAGAACTGCTGAAAGGTGCCGAGTTTATCGTTATTCGTGAACTGACAGGAGGAATGTATTTCGGCGAGAAATATCAGGACAACGACAAAGCCTTCGATACCAACCTGTACCATCGCAATGAAGTGGAACGCATCTTGAAAGTAGCTTTCGAGGCAGCACAGAAGCGCAAAAAACATCTGACGGTGGTCGATAAGGCAAATGTTCTGGCAAGTTCGCGCCTTTGGAGGCAGATTGCCAAGGAGATGGCACCCAACTATCCCGACGTAACTACCGACTATATGTTCATCGATAATTGTGCCATGCGTGTACTTACCGAGCCTACTTTCTTCGATGTTATCGTTACCGAGAATACCTTTGGCGATATTCTTACCGACGAAACATCTTGTATTACAGGCTCCATGGGATTACAACCCTCATCGAGTCTGGGCGAACATACCCCATTGTTCGAGCCGGTACATGGCTCATGGCCACAGGCTGCAGGCAAGAACATCGCTAATCCCGTAGCCCAGATTCTTTCTGCCGCAATGCTTCTCGAACACTTCGGATTAGAGAAAGAGGGCAAGGCTGTACGCAATGCCGTGGATGCCAGCCTTGCAGAGAATATCAGAACGCCGGAGATTCAGGTGGAGGGCGGTGCGCATTACGGTACTAAAGAGGTGGGAACATGGATTGCCAACTACATTAAAACAAAATAAGTATTTACTTAAATAACTCAAAAGGATGGTATGCCCTGCATGGATACCATCCTTTTTTATTTACTTTTGTTCCGCATTTCCATACCGCATGGGCTGAAACTATAATTAATAATCGATGAATAATTCAATGAAACAAAATAAGCTGTTAGTAATCAGGATATTCCTTGTAATAATAGCAACCTTTTCTCTATTGCAGACAAAGGCACAGGACAATCCTTTACGCGACTCTCTTCGTATAGCTTCCAATAACCTTGAACAGCATGCCGACTCTATCGATTTGCGCTTAAAACGAGCCGCATGGTACTTGCTGCTGCAGGATTGGAATTCTGCCAAGAACGATTACGACCTTATTCTTCACAGAGAGCCCGATAATGTTTCAGCCCTTTTCTATCGTGCTTATGCCAACGAACGCTTAGGCAGATACAACTTTGCCCGTCTCGACTACAACAATCTCATAAAACTTGTTCCGGGACATTTCGAGGCACAGTTAGGGTTGGCATTGCTCAACGAAAAAGACAAACATTATACAGAGGCTTTAGATGGTATTAACAGCCTGATAGAACAATATCCCGAAAGTGCCATAGCCTATGCTGCCCGTGCCGGAATAGAACAAGAAAGAGGTATGCTCTTGTTGGCAGAATATGATTTCACAAAAGCCATCCAGCACGATCCGGGTAATACCGATTATATTCTTCAGCGCATGGACGTTTACGATGCACAAGGAAAAACGGAATATATCAAGCGGGATATAAAGATTCTTCAAGATATGAAAACTCCTTTTGGAAAACTAAAGCCTTACATCGATAAGGTTAATAAGAAGAAAAAATAAAGGAGTAGGGAAGCATCATTCTATCTTACACCGACTCCTTCATTTACAAAACATGCCCTTTTACTCGGTAAAAGGGCATGTTTAGCAGGGTAAAAGACCACCTTTTATTTGGCAAAAGGGCACCTTTTACTTACTCGCCCAACATCTATTTCTTTTCATCTTCGTAGGTAAAGGGCACAAACCATGTAATAAGCAAGGCGGGAATGGTGCAGACAAGCACGAATACAAAGAAGTGGGCATAGCCCAAGGCATCGCTCACATAGCCGCTTAACATACCGGGGAACATGACACCTAAGTTCATAATGCCGCTTGCAAAGGCATAGTGTGCCATCTGATGCTTGCCCGGCGCCACCTGTTGCATCATGAATAAGGTAAGTCCTACAAACCCAAAGCCATAACCAAAGTATTCTACCACGATGGCAGAGCCTATTATCATCAGGTTGCTTGGCTGATAAAAAGAGAGGAAAGTATAGGCAAGAAAAGGAATGTTAAACACCAAGGCGAGAGAGAAGAGGCTCCTCTTCAGTCCTTTCTTGGCAATATAATTACCTCCCAAGATGCTTCCTATTACAAAGGCTGCTGCACCAAACGTACCATAGCAAAGGCCGATTTCCTCCTCCGACAGGCCTAATCCCCCATCCGCTACCGGAGCTTTCAGGAAAAGGGGCACTATCTTCATGGCAAATCCTTCGGCAAAGCGATACAGGATAATGAAGAAAATATAATAAACGATATGCTTTTTCTGAAAAAACTCCTTGAAAAAGAAAATCAATTCGTCCAGAGTCTGGCGGAAAGTAACCACTTTCTTCTCGGCTTTGTTTTCCGATGGTAGGAAGAAATAGTGATAAACACCCAGCAACAGCATGATAACTGCTATAATAAGCATGACAAACATCCATGCCGTTGTTACGCCATAGGCCTTGATAAATACTCCGGCCAAATAAACAAGCCCACCTGTTGCAGCTATCTTTGCTATGTTATAGAAAGCTCCCTGCCAGCCAATCCATCGGGCCTGTTCCTCATTCGACAGGAGCGACATATACGTTCCATCGGCCGCAATATCGTGTGTGGCTCCGCTCAGGGCAATTACCGCCAGCATGGCTATCGTGATGGCAAAGAACGAAGATGAACCTAAAGCAAACGCTACAAGGGCAAACATGACACCCGTGAGCAGCTGGGTTGTAACGACAAAGAACTTTTTCGTCTTATATATCTCAAGGAACGGGCTCCAGATGGGCTTTAACGTCCAAGGAAGCATTATCAGGGATGTCCAATAAGCTATCTGACTGTCCGACACTCCCATTCCTTTATACATTAAAGAACATACCATATTGAGGACTACAAATGGCATTCCCATGGCAAAATAAAGAGTAGGTACCCATAATATGGGGTTACTTTTACGCTTTTCTAACTGATTTTGCATGTTATCAATAATTTGATTTAGGTATTTGTTTTTAATTTTAATAAGTAATTACAAGGGCAAAGATAGCACTTTTCAGGCAATTAAACAGAGTGAGGAACTGCTTTTTTATAATAAAGAGATTTTCTACGGCTTTCTTCAACGGATAGTTTCTGTGATTAACGAAAGCAAGAGACTGTACTTTTTAAGATGTATTGCATTTTTGACAGCATGGCATGAAAGCCTCTTTACCGCTCCCTTTCCATCCTTTTTGAGCTAACAATATCTGCGTATAAATACAAATAAACTTATAAGGATGCGAAAACGAGCGGCATCTTCTCTCTGAAAATATCTATAGATATAACGGTACTATCGCCCTATAATCGGCTCATCATCGTAGGAAATCGGCCTAAAAAAGTCGTTCAGACGATCTCATTCAGAATAGGAGGCAATTCTATTTCATTACAATCGAGGCCGGCAAGTGTCTCCATCCCTAATTTTGATAGGGAGAAAATCATCTGCCGACGGTCCTTCTTTCCTAAGTGGCGCAACAATAGCTTACGGTCTTCGAGCGAAGCTATGAGCTTGGAAGCATTCGATTTCTTCAGTCCAAGCTCTTCTGTTATGTCTTTAGCCGAAAGCTGACCTTTCTCTTGCAGGCTGCATAGCAGCATTGCCTCGGTAATGTTTATATGGTAACGCTTTTCAAAGTCGTCCTCGAAAGCGGCAATGGAGCGGTAAACATCCCGCAAACGGCACATTTTCTGTTTATTCATAACCGGTTGATATATATTTATAACGGTGAAGGAGCAAAACGAAAGTCGGCTCCTTCATCGTCGCAATTCTTTAAATAAAGAGGTTTACACGGGCTTGTTCGGCTCGCTGCATATAAGTAGCTACCCCCCCGATGGTTACGCCATCCAGCAGTTCTTCCTTATGAATGCCCATCATATCCATGGTCATTTGGCAGGCAATGAACTCCACACCATTGCGTTGAGCCTGCAAAATAAGATCTTCGAGCTGGCCTACATTGTCGCGTTTCATCAGGTAGCGAATCAGCCGATCGCCTATTCCGAAGAAACTCATGTGCGATAAGCGAAGCGAACGGGATGATTTGGGAAGCATCCATCCGAACATCCTACTGATAAAATCCTTCTTTATCGCTGGCTTTTGCTGCTTCTTGATGACATTCAGTCCCCAGAAAGTAAAGAAAATACTTGTTTTCTTTCCTGTGGCTGCAGCGCCATTGGCAAGAATAAAAGTAGCAATGGCACGGTCGAGGTCGGAACTGAAAAGAATCAATGTCTTGTTCTCTGCGCCTCCCTGTCCCGCTGCGGGGGCATCGGGCATAGCCAGTCCTCGTTCTACAATGATGGAGTGAATACCATTATTGCTTGTCGATGCAAGGAGCCTGTTGCCTGTACTCTGACACCATGCCTCGGCATCGCGGGGAAATCCGGGGTCGGTAGCACGCACTTCCAATTGTTCGCCTACAGCCAACGCATCGACCGCCTCTTTCATTTTCATGATAGGACCGGGGCATGATAATCCACACGCATCGATGGTTAAGGCCGATGTACCGCTGTGAGGAACAGTGGACTGAGATGGACTTCCTGCCGATGGACCTGCCGGCTGTTCTGCTTCCGACGGCCTGCAAGCCGACAATTTGTTGGGAGTCGCTGTCTCGATTATCTTCTGAGTAGCAAGGTGGTAGGTGCGATACCCTCCCGACAGATTGAATACCTCCTTATAACCACGCCCCAGAAGGATACGCTGAGCCAAATAACCACGAAGACCTACTTGGCAGAAAAGGATAAGTTTCTTGTCATCAGGTATTTCCCCCAATCGCATACGTAAATCATCGAGAGGAATATTTACAGCACCTTCGATGGTACCCAGTGCATATTCTTCGGGTGTACGCACATCTATGAGCAATGTATCTGTGATATCGAGCTGTTCGATATCGCGCCAGTAAACAACCGGCATAGCACCGCTGATGATATTACTTGCGGCATAACCTGCAATGGCTACAGGATCTTTGGCCGAAGAGTAAGGAGGAGCGTATGCCTGCTCCAGACGGGTAAGGTCGGCTACCGTGCCCCCCTGTTTAATAACAAGGGCTATTTCGTCGATGCGTTTATCCACTCCTTCGTGCCCTACACACTGTGCTCCGTACAGCTTTCCGGTTTTAGGGTCGAAGGTCAGCTTTAAGGTTAATTGGAAGGAATTGGGATAATAGCCTGCATGACTGGCCGATGCAGTAGTACTACTTTGATATGCCATACCCAATTGTTGCAGTCGCTTTGCAGGGAGTCCGGTAGTGCCAACCGTCAGATCGAACACCTTTGCGATGGATGTTCCAATGGCCCCTTCATACTTAGAACTGTTTCCGAATACCATATTATCGGCCGCTATACGTGCCTGACGGTTTGCAGGACCGGCAAGGAAGTTCATCCATGCCTCTCCTGTTTCAGGGTGAGGGTACTCAATAGCATCGCCTACAGCATATACGTCCTTTGCCGATGTGCTTAAATATTCATCCACCTTTATTCCTCGTTGTCCCAAAGCTATGCCGGCCCGCTGGGCCAATTCTACATTGGGACGTACACCAATAGATAGAAGTACCATGTCGGTATCAAGTGTTTCGCCCGAAGAAAGGAAAACACGCAATCTACCCTCTACACGCTCGAAGCGGTTTACACCTTTGCCCAAATGGAGACCTACGCCTTTGTTCATAAGTTCCCGATGCACATGAGAGGCTATACTGAAATCGACAGGAGCCATTACTTGTGGCGCCAATTCTACAATATCTACCTGTGAGCCTATATTGTATATATTCTCGGCCATCTCCAATCCGATGAATCCTCCTCCTATAACAACAGTAGAACGCACTTTATGGGTATCGATGTAGGCCTTGATAGCATCGGTGTCTGTAACATTTCGCAGGGTGAATACACCCTCTTCATGAATACCTTCCAACGGCGGTCGCACCGGAGATGAGCCCGGTGATAGAAGTAATTTATCGTAAGACTCACGATAAACAGTTCCATCTGCACCTCTTACCTCTACTGTTTTCGCCTCTGTATCAATGCCAACAGCCTCCTGCTCTGTTCGCACACCAATATTGAATCGGCGTGCGAACGTCTCTGGAGTTTGTACAAACAGCTTGTCGCGGTCGAGTATTATCCCGCCTATATAATAAGGTAAACCACAATTAGCATACGATATGTACTTGCCTTTTTCCAGCAAAATAATCTCTGCATTCTCGTCTGCCCGTCTGATGCGGGCCGCAGCTGTAGCTCCTCCGGCTACTCCTCCTATAATAACATGTTTCATATCTGTAAGTATAAACGTCGTAAATAGTTCTCTTTGGAAACTATCGCAAAGATAAATTTATTTATATTCCGCTCCAAATTACTTAATATTTTTTAGTATTCTATGGAAACTATTTCTTTTAAAAATAAAATATGTAATGCCGATCTTTCATGAAATTGAATATAAAAAAATCTTTATTATTCCTATTCAGGTTAAGAGTCCGGAAGCAGAAATTATCATAAAACATGAAATTCAAATATATTTTATACTGCTATTTCCAACATATCACACAATATTCTGAATATAAAATAGATACAATTATACTTTAGATAACCGCATGACTGTAAAAATATAAAGCGGCCTAATAGCAGGATAAAATAAAGATTGCCGTCATACCGCCACTTACTTTATCACGATAAAAACCTATCTGATAAATGTTTACATGAACTGTTAAAAGTGACAGCAAATAAAAGAAAAATAAAATTTTTAGTAAGACTGATTTTTTCCGTATAGCAAAAGGTAACCTTTAACCAGGAAAAGATGGCCTTTTAAGTATGAAAAGATGGCCTTTTACTACACAATACATGTGCTTTTACCATAATTTTTATCATAAACAAAGATAGCATTTGATGTATGGAACAATATTGTTACCATATAAAGTTGCAGTTTTCGAGGTAGAGACTTTGTATTTTAAACGATGTGCGGGGCATACGGAAGGTATGGAAAGGTTTAGGTTTAGGCAGAAAGTTATGCAACGGGCACATTACTGTTGATGGCTATTTTACGTTTGGATTAGTTGGGATACATCCACTCGAAGTACCATTACCAGTGATGATATAATCCATCTTTACATCAAAAACATCGGCAGGAACAGTCGGTACGAGTTGGAAGGGGAAACAGATACCTATCTTCAGAGTACCGGGAATATGACTAAAAAAGCGGTCGTAATAGCCACGTCCATGTCCCATTCGATTACCTTGTCGGTCGAACGCCACACCGGGAACAATGATAACGTCTATTTCCGGATAAGCTGTATAGGTTTTACCAATAGGCTCCGGAATATGATAGGGGCCAATTTTCATATTATCGGGCCCGGTATATTCCCTTATTTCCATCTCGGTTTTACTGACGACAACGGGTAATAAAACCTTCTTTCCATGCTCGTAGAGCTGCTCTATGGCCTGCCGGGTATCTACTTCGTCGGGCATCGAGTTATATAGCATAATGCAATCAGCCTCCTTGACACTATCAAAAGAGAGCATTTCGGTTATGATGGGAAGAGAAAAACTCTTCAAATCCGATGCGGAATATTGCTGTTTCAGCGCATTTATTTCTTGCCGCAATGCTTTCTTTTGTTCATGTAAAGAGGGTGATTCCATTTTGTAGGTGTCTTATAAAACTATCTTCTTCCAGGCACAGCAGACCTGCTTTTTATTTTAGTCTTGGGCTTTTTCGGGAAGGCTGTTCCCTCTTTAAACACCCTTAGCGCTGCTGCTATCGTTTTATCATCTTTGTTAAGGAACTCCATCCACGCTGTTTCATCGAGCATATTGTAAATGATGCGGGCGTTGATATAGTTCTCTATCAATGAATGCGACTTCATTATCATCAGATTACGGCGACGCAAACCGACACCTTCGGCATAATTGACGAAGTCGCCCACCAAGTTAAGACTCTGTAAATAGGCGGCAAGCGAAGGCATCTCGGTATATTTTGCCAGTGTAGGACGGTTTTTATCGGTATATTGATAAGCATATTGCAGGAGCAGGCCACTCATTGCCGCTTCTTTAAAATAAGATGTGTAATTAACCGTATCCTCCGGAACGAAAACATCAGGCGTAATTCCTCCACCGCCATATACGATACGCCCCTCAACGGTATGATAGGCAGGACCAATTTGCTTGATGCTATCCTGCGAGAAGAACTCGCCATGTTCGTAGCGGGTCAGGATATCCTGAGCATAATCAACGTTATCGCCCGGCTTGAAAGGCTTCTGAATACAACGCCCCGAAGGAGTGTAGTAACGGGCTATGGTAAGGCGAATCATACTGCCATCGGGGAATTGTATCTGTTGTTGTACCAGTCCTTTACCAAACGAACGGCGACCAATGATAGTGGCACGGTCGTTATCCTGCATGGCTCCCGCAAAGATTTCGGCAGCCGAAGCAGAGCTTTCATTGATCAGCACAACCATCGGGATTTTCTGGAAAGCTCCTTTTCCATCGCTCTTATAGTCCTGTCGTGGGCTCTTTCTCCCCTGTGTATATACGATAAGGCGATTTTTAGGCAGGAATTCGTTCGCCATTTGTACTGCGGTTTCCAACAGTCCGCCTCTATTATCCCGAAGATCAACGACAAGATGTGTGGCACCCTCCATGTTCAACTGCTGCAAGGCAGCCAGCATTTCGGCATAGGTACGTTCACCAAAATTCTTAACGCGAAGATAGCCTGTAGTATCGTTCAGCATATAGACAGACGACACACTGCTAATAGCAATGTCGCCTCGTGTTATGGTGAAGTTTTTTATCTGCTTTTCTCCATAACGAATTACACCGATTTTTACCTTTGAATCCTTGGGTCCTTTCAACAAATGGACAGCCTCTTCGTTGGTAACTATCTTGCCCGTAAATGGCTTTCCATTGATACTTACGAGCTTATCGCCGGCCAATACACCCACTTTGTCGGCCGGTCCGTTTTTAATAACATTCTGGATGCGTAAGGTATCATTATTGATAGTGAACTCAATACCAACGCCCGAGAAAGATCCTTTCAGGTCGTCGGTGGCCGTTTGCACATCCTTTGCGCTGATATACACCGAATGGGGGTCGAGTTCTGAAAGAATTTCAGGGATAGCCTTATCGACAAGACTGTTGATATTTACGGAATCAACATACTGATCGTCGATAATATGCAATAGATTATTCAGTCTGTTGCTACCGCTATTGATGATGTTTAGGCGATTGCCTGCGAAATGGTTTGCATAGAAAGTACCGATGAGGATACCCACAACGACACAGAGCGCAAGCCATAATGGCATAAAACGGTTTGTTCTTTTATGACTCATATTAGTCAGCTACCTAATTTATTTATTCTTCAAAATCTATGTGTTTAACTTCTATACCCGCACGTTCCAGCAGATCGACACCATCGGTTAGTCGGTATTTCTCGGCATATACCACTTTTTTGATACCCGACTGGATAATCAGTTTGGCACATTCGATGCACGGTGAGGCTGTAACATACAAGGTAGAGCCCTCACTGTTGTTACCGCTTCGTGCCAGTTTTGTAATGGCGTTCGCCTCCGCATGAAGCACATAAGGCTTGGTTACACCGTTCTCGTCCTCGCAGATATTCTCGAATCCACTGGGAGTTCCGTTGTAACCATCGCTGATAATCATCTTATCCTTTACAACAAGAGCACCAACCTGTCGGCGTTTACAGTATGAATTCTCGGCCCATATACGTGCCATCCGCAGGTATCGGTAGTCGAGTAGTTTCTGTTTCGATTCCATATTCAAATATAGTATAGCCTTGCCAGCTGTTTATAGGATTAGTTCCTTGTTATTCCGTTGCGTTCAAGTAGCGCATCGATGATAGGCTCTTGCCCCCTGAAACGCTTGTAAAGCGTCATAGGATGTTCTGTCCCTCCCTTCGAAAGAATATTCTCCCGGAAACGTTTTGCCGTATCTTTATTAAAAATTCCCTCTTTCTTGAACACGCTAAAAGCATCAGCATCCAACACTTCTGCCCACTTATAACTGTAATATCCGGCAGCATATCCTCCTGCCATAATGTGCGAGAACTGGGTTGTCATGCAAGTGTTCGGCAGCTGCTCACCCAAGATGGCCTTCTCCCAAGCCTTCTTTTCGAAAGAGATAATATCTTCTTTGAATTCCTCCTTCTGCGTATAGTAGGCCATATCGAGCAGTCCAAAGCTCACTTGCCGCAGACAAGCCGATCCTACACCGAAGTTACGACTGGCAATAATCTTATCGATTAAGGCATCCGGTATTACCTCGCCCGTCTCGTAATGGAAGGCGAATGTCTTTAGAAACTCCTTTTCCATAGCATAGTTTTCCATGAATTGTGAGGGAAGTTCAACGAAGTCCCACCACACATTCGTGCCCGATAGACTTTCAAATCTTGTATTGGCAAACATACCATGGAGGGAATGCCCGAACTCATGGAGGAAGGTTTCCACTTCGCCTAAACGGAGTAGGGCGGGCTTTTCGGGTGTAGGTTTACTGAGATTCATAACCAACGAGGCATGTGGACGGATGTTTGTACCATCCTTTTCTATCCATTGTCCTTGATATTCGGTCATCCATGCACCATCGCGTTTTCCCTTTCTTGGATGAAAATCGACATAAAGCACGGCGAGATACGACCCATCTTCATCGAAAACCTCGTAGGGTTTGACATCCGGGTGGTAAACAGGGATATCTTTATTCTCCTTGAAAGTAATGCCATAAAGTTTTGTAGCAAGACCGAAAATACCTTTTATGACATTGTTGATTTCGAAATATGGGCGTAGTTCTTCCGGGTCTAAATCGAACTTTTCCAGTTGGAGCTTGTGAGAATAGTAAGCAAAATCCCAAGGCTTTAGCTTGAAATCGTCGCCTTCTTCCTTCTTCGCAAACGCAAGAACTTCTTCTCTTTCCTTCTTTGCAGTAGGTTTATAGGCATCAATAAGGTCGTTAAGAAGCTTATAAACATTCTCCACATTCGTTGCCATACGATACTTCATGATATAATCGGCATAGGTATCGTAGCCCAGAAGCTGAGCCATCTCACGGCGGATATTAATAAGTCTTTTGCATACCTCCAAATTATTATTCTCATTATCCTTAATACCTAAGGTATTACGAGCCATGAAAATTTCCTTTCTAAGCTCCCGATCCTTACAATAAGTTACGAAAGGACCATAGCTCGGAGCATCGAGTGTGAATATCCATCCCTCCAAATTCTGCTCTTGCGCAGCCTGTCGGGCTGTTTCAAGAACAGTTTCCGGAATACCTTCTATCTTGGTTGCATCGGTAATATGAAGCGTATAGGCCTTGTTTTCTTTGAGAAGATTTTGTGAAAACTGCAAAGATAGCATACCGGCTTCCTCCGTCAGCCTACGCAATTGGTCTTTTTGTTCGTCGTTTAGCAGGGCACCGCTACGTACCATACCATCGTATGTGGTTTCCAAAAGGCGGTTTTCCTCTGGAGTCAGCTCACGATGGTGCTGATAGACATACCGAATTCTCTCGAAAACTTTCGGATTCAGACTGATGTCATTGGCATGTTTGGTGAGAATAGGACTCATCTTTTGTGCCAAAGCATCAAGTTCATCATTGGTTTCTGCACTGAGAAGATTGAAGAAAACACTCTCCACACGTCCTAAAAGATCGTAATAATGCTTCCTGTCCTTCACCTCGTCCTCACGAATAATCGTGTTTTCGAAGGTCGGCTCATTAGGATCGTTGAGCATCTTCTCTATCTGTTCGTCTTCTCTTCGGATACCTTCCATGAAAGCTTCCTCATAATCGGCAAGGGTAATCTTGTCGAAAGGGACAGTTTCACGCGGTGTACCGTAGGGCTGAAAAAATGGGTTGATATGTTTTTTGTTATTATTTATGTTGGATGTCATTCTAAAATCTTTTTAATAGTCTATTACTCTACAAAGTTAAAGATAAAAAACAGAAACCTCATAAATATACTTACATTTATAAGGGGGCTGAGAATATTTTAACGCAAATTTTCTAATTGGGGAATAACTATAATTCCCCTACTCATGCTTAACAGTCCGTTTTTCTTTAACTGATTGAGCATCTTTGAGATATTCAGTCTGCTTTCATGCAGTTCGTAAGCCAAATCAATCATCTTGATACGTGTAATTTTCCTACCCGACTGGAACACACAGTGTTGCCGAATGAACTGGATGAATGCCTTTTGAATATCCTCCGGCTTCCTTGTCCACGGGAGTCGTTGTGCTCTTTGCAGTTCTGTGGACATGAGATTGAGATAATTCAATCGGAAGATGAGCGATTTCTCCATGATTTTCAACACCTCTGCCTTGTCGAGTGTAAGCAGATTGCAGGTTGTTTTCGTCTTGTATGTCCTGGAATACCGTTGGATTAATCCAAAAAAGTGCGTCGGCTGTATAATCATCGGATGGCTCACTTCCTCCTCAAAGCTATAGCTATGATTATCGGAATAACTCTGAATCGTAAAAGCACCGTCTGTAACGAAGATAAGGTTTTCGCATTTCTCATCCTCCTTACAGATATATTTCCCTGCTTCGAGCTTGTGAAATCCAAACTTGATATGGTCGATTATCCCAGATAACTCTTCATTTCCAATGCCCAAAAACAAGGGTAAAGATACCAGTTTATCGTACAACTGCAACATAATAGTAGCGGGATTATTTCACTATTTTGCCCTTCATCGACGGGCTATACCATGTTTTAAGTTCGCCTTTCTCTCCGGCATAAATGAAATAAGCCATCAACTCCGGATGCTGTTCAAGCACAACCTTTGCTTTCTCTATGCCAAGCACCATGAAAGCAGTGGCATAGGCATCGGCTGTAGCACAGTTCTTCGCAAGTACAGTAGATGATAAAAGGGTATGCTGCACGGGATAACCCGTAGAAGGGTCGATGGTATGGGCATACTTCTTGCCATTCTTATAATAAAAGTTACGGTAGTTACCACTGGTGGCCATGCTCTTGTTGGTAACGTTCAGCACCGTCTGTACCTCCTGATTTACGTCCGTTTTATTGTCGGAAGGTTTTGTTACTCCGATTCTCCATGGCACACGTTTCTCATTCAGCCCACTTGTAACTACCTCGCCACCAATCTCTACCATGAAGTTGGCAATGCCTTTCCTACGAAGATAGCGTGCCACAATATCGGAACCATAACCTTTTGCTATACCGGAAAAGTCAAGCATTATTGCAGGATTTTCCTTCTTTATATAGCCACCACTGAGTGTAACCTTGCGGAAACCAACTATCTGTCGCAGGCTGTCAATCTTCTGTACAGATGGTTTTTGTCTATTACCAAATCCGAATCCCCATAGGTTTACCAACGGAGCTACAGTAACATCGAAGGCACCACTTGTTTCGACCGATACGTTTTCGGCCAATATGAAAACCTCCTCGAACATATCGTTCACCTTTACAGACTTGTTCTGATTTATCTGCGAGATAACAGAGCTGTTTTCGAAAGTGGAAAACGTCATATTTACCTTTTTCAATTCTGCCTCTATCTCCGGCTGAAGATTTTTATCATTTTGGTAGGTAATATGGTAAATTGTGCCGAAAATGAAACCCTGATTCTGCTGATAGGGAGTGGAACGCTGCTGTATGATGATAAATATACTGCCTATAAGGAGCACCAGCAAGAACGGAATCTGCCAGTATAGTTTGTTCTTTTTCATTCTATATCTTTCTTATATATTCTGCATTTATGTACTTGTCAAAATTCAAACATTACATTAAACTCGGCCCCTATACGTGTTGAGCCATTCTTGCCATAGCCCGGAACATACCAAGCCACGCTCCCCACATTCTTCTTTTGGTGCAGCCGAGCCTTGTATCTTACATTCCAACCGAGGCGGATAGGCCCCCATAGCTTGGCATCCAGTCCGGCCACTATCTCTGCCCAGAGCATATTCGATTTTACGTCTTTCACTTCGATGGCGGTGGCTGTCTGCCATACCGGGTCGATGATGCCGGCATTGACATAGTCGTATTGAAAAGAAGTATAACCAATGCGTGCACCTACAAGAGCCCGATAGCTGTCGTGCTTGTTGGTAAGGACATTGAAGTCGAGTCCCACACGTGCATAAGGCGCACTTGTTTTATAGCTATTGCCCGTGGTATCTTCGTGTTTGTCTGCCTTACCCACGCCTACTTCCACAGTAGGGTAGTATTTATCCTTCAGGTTGATACGCAAGATACCCTCGTATTGTCCATAAGATCCAAAGGCAATCATCCCCGGTCCGACAAGATCGGCACCTATGGCAACATTCCTAAAAAAAGGAATTGTGTCCTGTTCCACTTGCTGTATCATCCGTTTCTGCTGTCCGTAAGAAGGGGAGGGAAGCAGAAAAAGCAAACTAATGACCAGATTTAAAATAAATATATAGGTTTTCCTTGTTACCATCGAAATCTACATTAGGATTGTTTATATCAATATGGTCGATAACATTATTGGTAGTTGTTACCTGCGTTATGGTGTGAAAGAAGCTCGGAGCACAGTCCACACCTTCCAGATGGCTGAAGTTTGTCTTGCTGATTTTAACAATATCGGTCGTCTGAACACCCAAGGAATCGGTAAAAATAAACTTCAGTTCATCGGTATCGTTGCTATAACTCATCGGCAGACTGAATTTCTCTACCGTCTGCAAACTGTTAAGAATAGTAGTATCGGCCTTCCCATCCCTTACTGCCAGTACCGTTAAGGAGGAAGTAAGGGTGTCGCCTTTCGACACATAGTTAGCCGATACACTGTTGCTTATGGTACAATCAGAGTCGGAACAAGCTGCAAACAGAGCCGACAGAATGGCTGCCAATGCAAGGAACTGTAAGGAAAACTTTACTGATTTCATTTTTCCAAGCCTAATTCTTTTTCTATTTGGTAATCGTTTCTGTTAGGATTGCTGCGACTGATGAGGTCGCCGATAAACCCGGCAAGGAACAATTGTGTTCCTAACAGCATACCCACAAGCGCGATGTAGAAGGAAGCATGGTCGGAAAGCAGGTCGCCATACACGCCTGATGCCAACATAATACACTTCTCGACGATAAGCCATACGAGGGATAGAAAGCCTATAAAGAACATTACACTGCCCAGCAAACCGAAAACATGCATCGGTTTCTTGCCGAAATTGGTAAGGAACCATAACGTGATCAGGTCGAGATAACCATTGAAGAAGCGGTTGATACCAAACTTCGATACTCCGTATTTACGAGCCTGATGGTGCACAACCTTCTCGCCAATCTTCTTAAAACCGGCTTCTTTTGCAAGATATGGGATGTATCGGTGCATCTCTCCATACACCTCGATGTTCTTAACCACTGCCCGCTTATAGGCCTTTAGCCCGCAATTGAAGTCGTGAAGATTCTTTATTCCGCTGATTTTTCTTGCGGTGGCATTGAAGAGTTTGGTAGGAAGGGTCTTCGACAATGGGTCGTAACGCTTCTGTTTGTAACCGCTTACAAGATCGTACTCCTCCTTGGTAATCATGCTGTATAGAGCCGGAATTTCGTCGGGAGAATCCTGAAGGTCGGCATCCATGGTAATAACCACATCGCCTTGAGCTGCCTTGAAACCGCAGAACAGGGCAGGGCTCTTGCCATAATTTCTCCGGAACTTAATACCTTTTACATGGTTGTCGGCTTGGCGCAGCTCCTCAATGATGCTCCAGCTCTTGTCGGTAGAGCCGTCATTAATGAAGATTATCTCATACGAGAAGCCGTTATCGGCCATTACCCGACTAATCCATTTGTGTAGTTCCGGCAAACTCTCCTCTTCGTTGTATAGAGGAATAATAACTGAAATATCCATATCTATTTTATATTCTAATGCTGTTTGCTAAAAATCGTACTGCCTTACAGTGCCTTTCTACGACTCATTATCAGAGAAATAACCAGTGCACACCAGAAGCCGAAAAACATCTCATAAAAGAAAGAGGAAATTACGATGTTGAAAGGCTGCATCACCTGTGGGAGAAGCGCAGCCAACTGGTCGGTATCGTAGCCCATGCTTTGGAATATCTTCTTGCCTTCAGGCGATTCTATTACAGGCAACAGGTGCTGAAGAAACTTGCCTTTATCGAGATAAGCAAAGTAGAGATATTGCAGAATGCCAAAGAGAACAGCCCCATTCAGATATACCCTGAAGCAATACAGCATACCCTGTATGAAAGAAATAGAATCTGCCAACGCCTCCTTTCGGAACAGCCTTAACCTGTAAGCCACAAAGAAAGGTGTGCAGAGCACGAGCATACTACAGAACTGTGTCAATAGCGGGAAGGAAAATCCTCCAAGATAACAGGCAAATGCACCTGTCCAGATAATGCCCAGATAGATGCCGTCGTACCATGTGTATGTATTAAATTGCTTTCTGTTTTCAAAAATCATAATGGCAAAATTACAAATTAATTATTATATATAAGGTAAAGAATACCGATAATTAGCTATTTTGTTAAAATCAGGAAAAATTCCATTAACCTTTCTTGTACATAGAAAAAAATATCTATCTTTGCATTCGCTTTCCGTAAACAGAAAGCAAAACATGAGCAAGTCTCTTACGACCAGCTCCCTTTGAATCCCCCAGGAAGGGAACTTAGCAAGGGTAGAAGGTTGTAGCGGTGCGATAAGAATAGCTTGCTCACCCGCCTCTTTAGCTCAGTTGGCCAGAGCACGTGATTTGTAATCTCGGGGTCGTTGGTTCGAATCCGACAAGAGGCTCTCAAATAAAATAACTAAATTGCTTTACTGGGTACATCCTTTCAGGGTGTACCTTTTTTATTGTCGGTAGCTTGTCCGGGTGCGAACAGCAGGGGAAAGAACAACAAAACCCGAACACCAACTTTGCTAAACATGGTCTTTTACCGATAAAAAGATGGCCTTTTACATGGAAAAAGGGCACCTTTTACCCGGTAAAAGATGCCCTTTCATAATCTATTGAGTGATAGATGGTTATCAAACTACTCCAGCTCCTCGTGTTCTTTTGTTACATATCGCTGCCAATAAGCAATGATAAGAGTGGTGAGAGGCAAGGCTATAATCAGTCCGATAAAGCCCAACAAAGCGCCCCAAATCGATAAAGACAGTAGGAGAACAGCGGGATTGAGCCCCATTTCCTTACCCATAATCTTAGGAGTAACCACCATGTCGGTTATAGCCTGCACCACCGCAAAGACAATCAGCGCCAAACCAAAGATAATCCAGAAGTTCTGACCGGTGTCAGCAGCCTTCATCAGGGCAAGGAAGGCGGTGGGAATGATGGCTAAAGAGTGGAGATAAGGTACCAAATCAAGAATGCCTATCAGGATTCCCAAGCCGATAGCCATCGGAAAATCTATGATGGTAAAGCCGATACAGAACATGATTCCCATACAGAGGGCAACCAGCCCTTGTCCGCGGATATAACTGTTCAGCGCCTTTTCCACATCCGTTGCCAGTTCGTTCCAAAACGGACGCGACTTCTTGGGGAATATCTTAATCCAGTTCTGGGTAAGGTATTCATAGTCCAAGAGGATGAAGAACATATATAATAAGGTGATAAAAGAGGCTACGATGGATACGATTACGTTGGCCGTCTGGCTGAGTGCCGAGAGAACTTTCGGCATAGCACTCTTGATGGCATCGGTAAAATCCTTGCTTTTAAGGAATGCTTCTATCTGTGCTTGATTTTCATTAATCCAGTTTTGAATCATTCCCGATATGCTGTTGGCATGTGTTGCCTCTCGTGCATAGCGTGTAGCCAGCACATGGAGCTTATCGAACTGATCAATCATAGGTGGAACAATGAACATGAAGATACCTGCCAAGACGGCAATCAGGAACAGGAAAGTAACAATAATGCTCAAGGCTCTCGATCGAACATGGAGCTTATACTGCACAAATTTCACAATGGGATAAACCAAATAGGCCAAGAGCCACGCCACAAAAAAAGGTAGCAGTGCACCGGAAAGATAGTTGATGATAAGGAAAACCACTACCACCCCCAGCACGATGATAGCCCATCGGATAAACTTGTCAAAAGTGATTGGCTTCGACATAAGCGCTAATATTTGTTATAAAAGTAGGATATGCTAAGTTATTATTCTGTTCCTTATCTAAAGAAACTGTTTGCCTTTGTCTGTTGTTCCGCAATTCTATTTCTTCTCTTCCTCCATAGCCTTACGATAACATTCCCTGCATAGAGGCTCATATTCATTCTGTTCGCCTAAAAGAACCCGATGTTCGTTGGCAATGAGGCGATGACTTACATAAGCCAAAGCACCGCATTTCACACAGATGGCATGTACCTTGGTTACATCATCGGCTATCGCACACAGAGCGGGAATAGGTCCGAAAGGCTTGCCTTTATAGTCCATGTCGAGCCCGGCAATGATAACCCTTACTCCATTATTGGCCAGTTGGTTACATACATCGGGGAGATTATCATCAAAGAACTGTGCCTCATCGATACCAACAACATCAATATCGCTTGCCAAAAGCATCATGCTTTCAGAGGAATCTATCGGAGTCGATTGGATAGCATTCCTGTCATGACTCACTACATCTTCATCGGAATATCTTGTATCCAGCGACGGTTTGAATATTTCCACTTTCTGTTTAGCAAACTTTGCACGCTTCATTCTCCTGATAAGCTCCTCCGTCTTACCTGAGAACATGCTGCCGCAAATTACTTCGATGCGTCCTCTGCGACGTCTTTCACCATTTATATTGTCCATATTTCGTTTAATAGCGTGTTGCAAAGATAGAAATTTTATGAGAAAGCTATGGCTAAAGATTCGAAAACTTGAGATAAAATAACGTTAATCCTACTGCTTCGTAATAAATAATAATTTTGTATCTCATAAAAATAACATAAATGATAAGATTATAGATGTAAAAAAAACTAATTTTCTTTGGTTTTTTCTTTTTAACTTCTACATTTGCAAACAAATATGGGTATATTATATTTAGTACCAACACCTGTTGGAAACATGGAGGATATGACATTCCGTGCCGTCAGAATACTGAAGGAAGCCGACCTCGTGTTGTGCGAAGATACTCGCACATCGGGTATCTTGTTGAAGCACTATGACATCCGAAACAGGCTCATGGCACACCATAAGTTTAATGAGCATGGTACGACAGGGGAACTCATAAGACGGCTGCAAGCCGGCGAAACGATAGCCTTGATATCCGACGCAGGAACTCCGGGTATTAGCGATCCCGGCTTCTTCCTTGCCCGAGAGGCGGCAGCAGCAGGGGTCGTCGTTCAGACATTACCGGGAGCAACAGCATTTGTTCCGGCTTTGGTATCGAGTGGTTTGCCTTGCGACCGCTTTGCTTTCGAAGGTTTCCTGCCTCAAAAAAAAGGCAGAAAAACGATGCTGGAAAGCCTGATGGACGAAAACAGGACGATGATTTTCTATGAATCGCCCTATAGAGTGGTAAAGACACTTGAACAGTTTATCGAGGTGTTTGGAAAAGAAAGGAGAGTAAGTTGCTGCAGGGAAATATCCAAACTACATGAGGAAAGCGTGCGAGGCTCGCTCGAAGAGGTCTTGGCACACTTTAAGGAAACACAACCCAGAGGCGAGTTTGTAATCGTGCTGGCCGGAAAAGAAAAACAGAAACAAAAACAAAAGAAGACAGAAAAACATAATAGTAACGAAAAATCGTAAAGTATGAAGAAATTATTTATTTTAGCAGCATGCGGAGTATTCGCTCTGGCATCTTGCAATCAAGGAAAGAAATCTTTAGATGCGGCCAACGCACAGAAGGACTCTTTGCGTTCTATCATTGATGCTCGCGACAATGAAATTAATGATATGATGAGCACATTGAATGATATTCAGCAGGGATTTGCTGATATCAATGCTGCCGAAAGCCGCGTAACAATCGCTAAAGATGGTGAGCGTGCAGACAAGGCTACCCAGATAAAAGAGAACATTCAGTTCATTGCCCAGCGCATGAAAGAGAACCGTGAGCTTATCGCAAAGCTACAGGAACAACTTAAAAAGACGGGCTTTAAGGGGCAGGCTATGCAGCAAACACTTAGCCAGTTGCAGGCGCAACTTGTTAAGAAGGACTCTGATCTGAAGAAACTGCGCTCTGAACTGGAAGCCAAGAATATCCATATCAAGGAGCTTGACAACACTATCACCGGCTTGAATACGGATGTTTCAAATCTGAAGACGGATAAGGAAAATCTTACAAATGAGAGAAATGCCCTACAGACTGATAAGGATAATCTGCAGCAGGAGAACTCAAAGAAGACTGAAACTATCAATGCTCAGGATCAGCAATTGAACACCGGTTGGTATGTATTTGGTACAAAGGGCGAGCTGAAAGCACAGGCTATTCTTGCAGGTGGTAAGGTATTGCAGGGTAACTTCAATAAGAATTACTTCACAAAGATCGACATCCGTACTACCAAGGAAATCAAACTGTACAGTAAGAGTGCACGCTTATTGACTGTACATCCGGGAAGCAGCTACTCACTGACTACAGATAGCAATGGTCAGTATGTACTGCACATCACTGACCCATCGAATTTCTGGAGCACAAGCAAATACTTGGTTATTCAGGTTAAGTAGGAACTTATCCTAAAAGAAATAAAAGAAGCCCCTTCCAATGTTGTGTTGGAAGGGGCTTTATTTATACGTACTTTGTGTTTATAAAAGCCTTTTACTACTATGACTGCAAACTTCTGTCAGATGTCTTTCCCGTTTTACAAGAAGTGTTGGGTACAAACACCAATAGAGTTAGGCCATTAATCCATCTGTGTGGTATGCACTCTCCATCGAATGGTATAATAGGTGAAGTAGATAATAGTCTTTCCACTTATAGAAATATATGGGGCATAACAACCGCTTCTATAGATGTATTATTAAAATTTGCTGTCAGTCAGTCATGAAAAAACAGGTATTAAATGGCTGATAAACAGATATCTATGGAAAGTGTTAAAAGTGAAAGCAAAAAGTTTTTTTTATTTTTTCTTGTAGTATTTATCTCTATTTGGGGCTGCACCGTATTATCTTCTCTCCTTGAAAAACTGCTGCATAAGTTCTTTACACTCTGCTTCCAGCACCCCACCTATCACATTCGCCTTCGGATGCAATGCTTTTGGAGCATAAATTCGGAAGCCTCTTTTATCGTCGCAGCAGCCGAATACCACTCTCTTTATTTGCGACCAACCAAGTGCTCCACTACACATTATACAGGGTTCTACCGTAACATAGAGGGTGCAGTCTTCCAAATACTTTCCTCCCAGTTCGTTGGCAGCCATGGTAATAGCCTGCATCTCGGCATGAGCCGTAACATCATTGAGAGTTTCGGTAAGGTTATGCGCCCTTGCTATTACCTTATCTCGGCATACAATAACTGCTCCGATAGGTATTTCTCCTTCCTTATAAGCCTGCCGGGCTTCATCCAATGCACGTTGCATATAGAACTTATCTTTGCTTATTTGCTCTTCATTGCTCATTGTAAAGTATATTTTATCTTGACGGCAGATACTTCCCGCCTTTATGGCAAGTACCGATTACCCTTGCGAAAAGTAGTTTTTCCCTTTATCAAGCGGAGCTTTCGCCTTTGTAACAAGTAGCTGCCACAGCTGCAAAAATACGGGTTTTATTTTGATTTTACAAAAGATTGCCTTAACTTTGTAAAGTCATCAATAAGGAGATATACTTACTACAAAAATCATCGATAGGCTCCATTCCGATGGCTGCACTTAGTGGTTGAAGCATAATATACAAATTCTTTATGGGACTTTTACAATCGCTGAAAAATCTGTTTTCGTCGGAAAAGCCAGCGAAGAATGACATTGAGATTATTCGTTTGGGACGGGTAGATAGTACAAACAACTATCTTCGTGCATATATTCCTCATAGCGAAGACGAACGTTTTACTGTTGTTACAGCGGAATACCAGTCGGACGGGCGTGGACAAGGCGCAAATAAATGGGAAAGTAGGGAAGGAGAAAACCTGCTCTTCTCGATACTTGTGCATCCTTTACGACTACCGCTCCGTCAGCAGTTCCTGCTATCGCAGGCAGGAGCTTTGGCCTTAAAGGAAGCAATCAATAAATATGTTCAGGAAGATGTTACACTGAAATGGCCGAACGATATATATTATAAAGATAGCAAACTGAGTGGAACGCTGATAGAAACACGCTTGGGAGCAGGGCATATAAAGGATTTTATTTTTGGAGTAGGACTGAATGTCAATCAGAAACAATTCGAAAGTGATGCGCCAAATCCCATTTCTCTTTATCAGATTTTAGGGAAAGCTGTAGATAAAGAAACACTTTTGCAGGAAATTATCGCCATCTTCAGAAAGTATTACGACTGGATAGAGCAGGGTGCTTATGGCGATATCAGTGCTATGTATCACGAAGCGCTCTATCGGAGAAAGGGCTTTTATCGGTTCAGGGATAAGGAAGGAGAATTCGAGGGGGCTATTATCGAAGTAGAGGATGATGGACATTTAATTCTGCGTACACGGCAAGGAGAAATCAGAGGATATTTGTTTAAGGAGATAGAATTTGTGCTTTAGTCCTCAAAGAAAGTCAGGTTTGCAATAACAATAAAGAAGAACAGATACAATGGTAAGATTTAAAAGAATTTTATTAAAACTTTCTGGTGAAAGTCTTATGGGGAAACAAGGCTATGGAATAGACCCTGAACGCCTTGGCGATTATGCCCGTCAGATAAAGGAAATCCACGACATGGGAGTCCAGATAGGGATAGTTATCGGCGGAGGTAACATCTTCCGAGGGTTGAGCGGAAGCCAAAAAGGCTTTGACAGAGTTAAAGGCGACCAGATGGGAATGTGCGCAACGGTTATTAATTCCTTGGCCTTATCGTCGGCTTTAGAAGCCATCGGAGCAAAGGCAAAAGTGTTTACGGCCATCAGAATGGAGCCTGTTGGCGAGTTTTACAGTAAGTGGAAGGCCATCGAGGCTATGGAGAACGGCGCAATAGCCATCATGTCGGGTGGTACGGGAAACCCCTATTTCACGACAGATACAGGCTCTTCGCTTCGTGGAATAGAAATAGAAGCCGACGTAATGCTGAAGGGAACACGTGTGGATGGTATTTATACTGCCGACCCGGAGAAGGACCCTACTGCTACGAAGTTTGATGCCATCACCTACGACGAAATCTATACAAAAGGGCTAAAGGTAATGGATCTTACAGCTACCACAATGTGTAAAGAGAATAATCTGCCCATTTATGTATTCAATATGGATGTTGTAGGCAACCTGAGAAAAGTAATAGAAGGCGAGGAAATAGGCACATTGGTGCATAATTAATTCGCCTGTTCCGATATTAAACTAAAGGTGTTATACTCTCATTTGAGTATAACACTTTTTTTACCTGTTTTTCACCATCAGAAAAAACATCTTTTATTAAATCAAAAGCGGTATATTTTATTAGATATTTTGTATCTTTGCATCCTTAAAAAGCAAACCATAATATTAATAATCAAATCATATAGAATGAGAATAAACAAGCTACTTACAGCTTTCATGTTGCTTCTTGTTTCGCTTTCGGCTATAGCACAAAGCGAACCTGTCCACTTTTCTGTACAACAGAAGCAAGTTTCTCCTACCGAAGTAAATGTAATTTTTACAGGTAGAATAGATAAAGGCTGGCACGTGTATTCAACAGGACTCCCATCGGGTGGCCCCATCTCTGCTACACTCACTACTGAAAGTGCTACCGGTGCTACCCCTATAGGGAGGCTATCAGCTCAAGGGAATGAACTGAATGTGTATGACCCGGTGTTCGGTATGAAGCTCCGCTACTTTGAGAATGCAGTATCTTTTGTACAAAGATACAAGATAACAGCCAGTACATACACCATTAAAGGCTATTTGGAATATGGCACCTGTAACGATGAACAGTGCATGCCTCCACAACAGATAGAATTCTCTTTTACGGGAAAAGGACCGGCTACAGCACCGGAAGCAAAGGAAACTCCGGTGGCAGAAAGCAAGAATAATGCCGTGAAAACTATCGAGAGTGCGACCGATTTGTCGGCATTGGTAAGCAGTCAGGCAGAAACTAACGATTCCAGCCAAGCTAAATCCGATACCGTATCGGCCGAAAATCAGGCCACAATAGCTCCGGCTCCTGTACAGCCTGCAGCTATAGAAAAAACTTGGTGGAACCCTATTGTCAAGGAACTGAAGGCTTTTAACGGTGCTGCCGACAGCGACAACCAGTCGCTTTGGTACATCTTCCTCATGGGAATAGTAGGAGGCTTGGTAGCTTTGCTCACCCCTTGTGTATGGCCTATTATCCCAATGACGGTCAGTTTCTTTCTGAAACGAGCAAAGGACGATAGGAAGAAAGGAGTCAGAGATGCCATTACCTATGGTATTTCCATCATAGTTATCTATATGGGACTGGCTTTGCTGATAACGGCAGTATTCGGCCCGCAGCGTTTAAACGCCCTTGCCACCAACGCTCCATTCAATATATTCTTCTTCCTGATGCTGGTTGTCTTTGCTTTCAGCTTCTTTGGCTGGTTCGAACTGACACTGCCTTCATCATGGGGAAATAAGGTGGACGACAAAGCAGCTTCTACAACGGGCTTGCTTTCCATCTTCCTGATGGCGTTTACATTATCGCTTGTAAGTTTCTCTTGTACTGCTCCTGTAGTAGGCTTATTGCTGGTACAGGCCGTAACGAGTGGTAACTACATAGCTCCGACTATCGGAATGTTTGGCTTTGCATTGGCGTTAGCCTTGCCATTCACCCTCTTTGCCCTCTTCCCAACATGGTTAAAGCAGGCCCCAAAGTCGGGCTCTTGGATGAATAGCATCAAAGTTGTTCTTGGTTTTATAGAGTTAGCTTTCTCGTTGAAGTTCTTTTCGGTGGCAGATTTGGCTTATGGATGGCACTTGTTGGATCGCGAGGTTTTCCTGTCTTTATGGATAGTAATTTTCGGTTTATTGGGTTTATACCTTATCGGTAAACTTAAATTTCCACACGATGATGCTACACAGACAGCAATGCCTGTACCTGCCATTATGCTCGGCTTGTGCTCTTTGGCTTTCACTGTATATATGATTCCCGGTTTATGGGGCGCTCCGGTAAAGGCTGTCAGTGCTTTTGCACCACCCATTAATACGCAGGATTTCAATCTATCACCTACAAGCGTGCACGCAAAATACACCGATTATACGGAAGGTATGCGTGCTGCTGCCGCTGCAGGTAAGCCTGTTTTAATCGACTTTACGGGTTTTGGCTGTGTAAACTGCCGTAAGATGGAGGCTTCCGTTTGGAGCGATCCTCGTGTTTCAAAAAAGTTAATGAACGATTATGTACTTATCTCACTTTATGTAGATGATAAGACTCCGTTAAAAGAGCCTATCAAAGTGAAGCGGACAGATGGTACTTCTCGCACCTTAAGAACTATTGGCGATAAATGGAGCTACTTGGAAGAAACAAAATTTGGCTATCTGGCACAACCTTTCTATGTTGCACTCGACAACAACGGAAAGCCTCTCAATGCTGCTTACAGTTATAAGGAAGATGTTCCCGCTTATCTGGACTTTTTAGATAAAGGTATCGAGAACTATCAGAAAGTTTCTATTCGTTAGTCGATGATAAAGAATACTTATTAAATAAATCAAATTTCCGACAGCTTATATAAGGGTATCTGAATATTTACTGTTTCTATTATAGAGAATTATAATGCCATTTTATAATCAAATGGATTTAAATCGTATATTTAACAAAATCAAAACAAACTAAAATGAAAAAATTATTATTGACATTCCTCTCGTTGTTAAGCCTTGTAGTGGTATCTTGTAGCAGCGACGATGAGGTAGAAGCTCCACGGTTTACCGGTACAGAATTACAGTTTAGTCCACTTGAAGAAAAGCAAGAAACGAAACTAATTAATTATGATTTGGCAACAATAATGAATGGTGATAAACCTGCACGTGATGATAATCACCTTTCGCCATATTCCAGCTTGCTGAAGACTTCATGGTTTACAGCAACTGTGGACATTCCCGGAAAAGTAGTAACCGTACAGGTATTACCTAACGATACAGGTAAAGAACGCGTTTTCTCCCTTCCTGTTTATGTACAAAAGTTCAACCCAAATGCTAAAAAGAGCTCTGATAAGTTTTATGCCGGACAGCTATGTTATATTACAATCCGTCAAGAATCCAAATAAATATCCGGTAAAATTAAAAAGCATCAATCTTTATTGATTGATGCTTTTTTGTGGGTAGTGATGGATTCGAACCACCGAAGCAAGAAGCAGCAGATTTACAGTCTGCCCCATTTGGCCACTCTGGAAAACACCCTTGTTACTTTACGTCCTTTTACGTTCTGAAATTCTTGAGCCTCTTGTCGGATT
>JBHAEI010000019.1:0-77666 GCA_041855505.1 Prevotella sp. | reverse complement strand
ACCTCAAGTCGCATCGTGGGGTAAGGGGATGGTGGCTACATATTGATGTTGTGCTGTTGCTTTTTACTGAAAGCTGCTACTAACGACTCATAAATCTACCCTTAATCGTGTATTGGATGATAGTTGCGGATTTTAGGTCAACTTTATTTTTGTGCATGCCGGTAAAAGCATTACCTGTCCATCGCAAAGTATAGGTATTTTCGACAGATAGAATACGATAACTTGGTACGTTCTTCTTTTCCTTGGAGTCAGCCTGTCGTACTTCGTTTTTATTTCGCCATATGTTGTCTTGTGTTGGTGACGATGAAACTTGCGCCGTGCAACTGCACAGCATACAAATCTGGCATACGATATGCAACGTTAATCTCTTCATCTTGCTTTTATCTTGAATTGGAATTGATTTGACATAGGTGTGATAGACGGTTTTGAGGCTTCCTCAATCTCTATATACAACTTTCCTGCCCGTACCAAACCAAAAATGATTTCATCGCTTGGCAAATATCCTCCTATTCCTGATACAGTCTTGATGTCTTCCTTGAAATCGGAGAAGTTGCCGATAATCTCTACACATCCTGCACTTCCCCATCCGTAATGTTCCAATGAGGGCGGGCCACTGTGAATAAGGAAGCTGTTTTGAATTTGTATTGCACCTCTATGAGGAGAGAAACTGTTTCTTGTGCCATATGTAGAGTCATAATATGTAACCTGAAATCGTTCTTTTCTGTCACTCAGTCCTGCAACTGTCCATTTTCGCAGCTTGTAATGGGAAGAAGGGGATTTAGGGTCGTTCCAATAGGGCATGAATCTTAAACACTTCCACCTGCGCATAACAGAGGGGGTACTGATATTTATAAATCAATATAATAGACAGGAACTGAATACAATTCCCCCCAGCCATCATTGTTATAATCATTGTCGGGATAGGACTTTGCCAAATAGCTGTCGCCAGTTCGTTGTCCTGTAATTCTGATAAGCACTTCGTTTCTCATAAGGTTTTTAGAATTAAATTGTTATTTGGGTGTAAAGATAGTTTTTTTCACGCTCAACTCGCTGTATATGCTTTTAACAATTCTTAATTGTTTGTATTTTTAGAAATTGGGTAAAAGAGTTTTGAGTAATCAATATTCGGCTCTTCCCTTTTTCGGACAAGCCGAGCATCGCCTGTATGCCGTCGAACTTGGTCATGTACTTGCGCTGGTCGAGCAATATCTTGCAGTCGGAGTTGTTGATGATGCTTTCCTTGACAATGGGCGACTGGATGATGTCGTCCACCTCTTGCGTTACGACAATGGCTTCCCCGAAATACTTTCTGAAGGTCTTATACAAATATTTTTGGTTCTTTACGTGCTGTCATTTTTAACAATCCGTATAAACACCTGACCATAAAACAATTACAGCCATGTTTTACATGATGGCATGACAGCAAAAACTAAAAACGCCATGACGGAACAACTTACAGAAGTTGCTGTCATACCTCCACCCATCTTATCATCGTAACATCCTGTTTACCAACTCTTTATAGAATTTGTTAAAAATGACGGCAAAAAAACAAAAATAAAAGTTCTGTAATATATGCCCTTTTATGCAGCAATACATGCTCTTTTACCCTGCAACAGATGCCCTTTTTCGGAGCAATACATACCCTTTCTCCCTGTAAAAGGTGCTTTTTGCCTATCCTTTTACCTACAGCCTGTATTCTTCCCTACCGATATTCTTCGGGAAGCGTATCTTTCCAGAGCTTGAAAGGGTTTTGCCTCATGTGAGAATTGTAGAAACGACGGTCGCCCGTTACCTCCCGTCCCAGAAACGGAGGAACACTGAAGGTCTCATTTTCGCTCCCTAATTCCACTTCGGCCATTACCAGTCCGTCGTTATCGCCATGAAACTCATCTACCTCGAAAGTATGCCCTTCATAGTCGATCAGATAACGATGCTTGTCGATAACACCGGGAGCACACAACAGCATAAGGTTATCGGCCTCCTCCAAGGTTATTTCCTTCTCGAACTCATAACGCGAAAGTCCGCCATTCCTCGACGGACCTTTAATGGTAAGGTAGCCCTTATCATCCCGAATACGCACCCGGACGGTGTTCACGGCATTGAAATATCCCTGCCGAATGTGTGTACAATTATGTGCCAGCGACTTCCAGTTACTCTGCTTATGCACCAAGAACTTCCGTTCTATCTCTACCCCGCTCATTAGTGTTCCTGTTACGACATTTGGGCTATCAGACCTATCACTGCCAATATCAACAAGGCTATGGCAATGAGGGCCAGTACCTTCTTACCCTGTTTTTCCTGTTGCTGCTCACGCGCTTTCTTGCTTAACTGATGCTTCTTGTTCATAATCGATTGGTTTTTATGGTTAGTATTTTCTTGTCAATATATTCCTTCCTCATTGGGGAACTCCATCAGATAAGCCTTTATAAAGTCGTCTATCTTGCCATCCATCACACCATCTACATCGGATGTCTGATAGTTCGTGCGATGATCTTTCACCCGACGGTCATCGAACACATAACTTCTTATCTGACTTCCCCACTCTATCTTTTTCTTCGAAGCCTCCACCTTTGCCTGTGCTTCCATGCGTTTCTTCATGGCACGGTCGTACAACTGCGACTTCAGCAGCTGCATTGCCTTGGCACGGTTCTTGGGCTGGTCGCGTGTTTCGGTGTTCTCGATGAGAATTTCCTCCTGTTCACCGGTATCGGGATCCTCGTATTGATAACGCAAACGCACACCCGACTCCACCTTGTTCACATTCTGTCCGCCTGCTCCGCTCGAACGGAAGGTGTCCCACGACACACGTGCCGGATCGACATACACCTCGATGGTATCATCGACAAGCGGTGTTACGAACACGCTGGCAAAGCTCGTCATACGCTTTCCTTGCGCATTGAAGGGGCTTACCCGTACCAAACGGTGGACACCGTTCTCGCTCTTCAGGTAGCCATAGGCATATTCTCCCCCCTCGAACTTCATCGTTACACTCTTAATACCGGCTTCGTCGCCGTCCTGAATATCCGAAATGGTAACTTTGTAGCCATGAGCCTCGCCCCAGCGCATATACATTCGCATGAGCATGGAAGCCCAGTCCTGACTCTCCGTACCTCCCGCGCCGGAATTAATCTTCATGACACACTCCATCGGGTCTTCCTCCTGACGAAGCATATTCTTGAGTTCCAGATCCTCGATGGTCTTCGATACCTTGTCGTAGGCCGCGTCCACCTCCTCTTCGGTTACCAGTTCATCCTTGTAGAAGTCGAAAGCCAGCTGTAGCTCGTCGGCTTCGGCACGTGCCTTGTCGTATCCCTTAATCCATCTCTCTATATCTTTCACCTTCTTCATCTGCTCCTGCGCACGAACAGGATCCTCCCAAAAGTCGGGTGCCTGCGTTCGAAGCTGTTCCTCCTCGAACTCAATCCGCTTCCGGTCGATGTCCAAATAGTGATGGAGTGATGCTGTACGCTCCTGAATATCTTTTAGTTGGTCGGCTGTAATCATCTTTCATTTCTTGCAAGCGAGCACCCCGTTCTCCTCGCTCCCGGCTCGAAGAGCAGGCATGCCCGGTATCTTTACCGCTTCATATATCGGCGCTTATTCGTTCTTTCCCTCATCGTTGGCCGCAGCTTCCTCCACCAATCCTGCCACAGGGATAGGGTCTTCTTCGGCATACATACGGTCGATTACCGAAGCATAGTTCTTGGTTATCACCGAACGTTTCAGCTTCAAGGTGTTGGTAAGCTCGCCATTCTCCATTGAGAAGTGGTGCGCAAGGAGGGTAATCTTCTTGATTTGCTCATATTGGGCGAGCTGCTGCTGAAGGGTGTCGATGCGCTCGCGCATCATATCGATAACTTCCTTGTTTTGGCACAGCTCCTCACGGTTTTGGAATGCGATGTGATGGTCGGCTGCCCACTTCTCCAATATGGCATAATTGGGTACGATGAGCGCCGAAACAAACTTGCGCTGGTCGGCTATAATGGCAGCCTGCTCCACGAACTTATCTACCAGAAGCATGCCTTCTATCATCTGCGGAGCGATATATTTGCCATTAGAGGTCTTGAAAAGATCCTTGATGCGCTCGGTGAGAAACAGCTCTCCGTCCTTTAAATAGCCGGCGTCGCCTGTATGGAAGAAGCCATCCTTGTCGAAAGCTATGGCATTTACAGAGTCGCGATGGAAGTAACCCGGAGTAATGGTGTCTCCTTTAAGGAGCACCTCGTTATTCTCTCCTATTTTTATCTGGATACCATCAATCGGTCGGCCTACCGAGCCTATCGTGTAAGCAGCCCCCTTATGGTCGCAGCTCACGGTGGCAAGGCTCTCCGTAAGGCCATATCCCACTATCATATCCAGCCCGATGCTGTGTACAAACTCCTCGACTTCGGGCGACACATACGCGCCTGCCGTGGGGAAGAGCGACGAGTGTTCTATTCCTAACTGCTTGCGCACAAGGCTCAAGATGGTGCGGTTGATAATCTGATATTCCATTTCCAAATGCAGGGGTACCCGCTTTCCTTTGGCAAGGTACTCCACATTGCGTTTTCGTCCCACATTAAGCGCATGGTAGAACACTCTTCTCTGTACCGCATTCGAGTTGTCGATACGTTCTTTTACACCCACATACACTTTCTCCCAGAAGCGGGGTACTGCCGACATGGCCGTGGGATGCGTCTCACGCATAGCCTCCTGAATACGGCGGGGATCTGTATTAATAATCAGCTGGGCGCCCTGTGTCAGGCACAGATAGGCCCATCCTCGCTCAAAGACATGGGTAAAAGGCAGGAAGTTAATAACTTTATCCTTCTCCTCCACAGGCACACACTTGCCATTTGCCTTCATGGCAGCATCATACATCTTGTAAGTAAGGATTACTCCCTTGCTCTCGCCCGTTGTTCCACTGGTATAAAGAATGTTGCAGATATCGTCGTAAGATGCCTGCGACCACAACTGTTCCACCTCTGTCTGGCGGGGAAGTCCCTTACCCAACTTCAAAAAGTCGTCGAAATACAGTGCATAAGGGTCGTGGCTGCTTATTCTTACCTTCTTGTCGAACACGATAATACGCTCTAAAGAGGAACAAAGCGGGAACACACGGTGTGCCTTGTCATATTGTTCTTGCTCGCCTACGAAGAGGTAACGTACCTGCGCGTCCTGTATCATGTACTGAATCTGCTGCTCCGAGCTGGTAGCATAGAAGGGAATACTGATAACCCGAACGCCATAAGCGCCAAAATCGGTATAAAGATACTGCAAACAGTTCTGCGAAAACACTCCGATGCTATCCTGTGGCTTTAATCCTAAATTCAACAAAGCATTGGAAGCCTCCTTTACACGCAAGGAAAATTCGTTCCAAGTAACCGACTTCCATTCTGTCTCACCAAAATCCTGATAGTTCAAAACAGGCCTGTCGCCATATTTCTTTGCCTGCTCATGGATAAGAATGGATAGATGACATCGTGTCTGCATAGTAATTTATTTTATTGTTACCTATTTAAAACGAAAGAAAGCCGAAAGGGTTTGTTAAACCTTTACCTTCCTATTCGCTAACAATTGCAAAAATAAACATTAATCATCGAAACAAAGAATTATTTGCACATTAAATTATGAATAAGTATATTTGCAGGCATGAGAGAACTATCCTACTATTCCCACGAGGCTATCAGCCTTTTGCAGACTTTAATTGCTGTTCCATCCGTCAGCAGGGAGGAAAATCTTGCCACCGACAAGCTGCAACAACGCATACAGAATTACGGCCTTTCTTACAAAAGGCTCAAGAACAATATTTGGGTTGAGCCTCGACAGATAGATAGCTCCAAGCCTACGTTATTGCTCAACGCCCATATAGATACAGTAAAACCTGTAAAAACATGGACGAAAGACCCTTTTCAGCCTGTCATCGAGGGGAATGTGTTGTACGGATTGGGGGCCAACGACTGTGGAGGCGGGCTCGTCTCCCTATTGCAGGTATATCGCATCCTTACCTTGCAACCGCAACCCTACAACTTGATTTACCTTGCTTCTGCCGAGGAAGAGGTATCGGGAAAGGACGGGATAAGCGCTGTTCTACCTTTATTACCCAAGATTGACGTGGCCATCGTGGGGGAACCTACAGGAATGCAACCGGCCATTGCCGAAAAAGGACTGATGGTACTGGACATCATAGCGCATGGAAAGTCGGGGCATGCGGCAAGAAACGAGGGGGTGAATGCTATTTATGAGATGCTGGACGACCTTGTTTGGATAAGAAACTATCGGTTCAAGAAGGTCAGTCCGCTGTTAGGAGCTACCAGGATGCAGGCTACCGTTATTCAAGCGGGCACACAACACAATGTTGTCCCCGATGAATGTAAGGTAACAGTAGATGTAAGAACGAACGAACTATACACTAACGAGGAAGTTTTTCACATTATCCAAGAGCATATCAGGAGCGATGTGCAAGCACATTCCTTCCGACTGAACTCATCGCATATCGATACGCATCACCCTATTGTAAAGCGATGCCTTGCCATGGGAATGCAACCCTACGGCTCGCCTACGCTTTCCGATCAGGCATTGATGCCGTTTCCTTCCCTGAAACTGGGGCCGGGAGAGTCGGCACGGTCGCACGCTGCCGATGAGTTCATCCTCCTGTCTGAAATAAAAGAGGCAATAAAAAAATACGTTTCTCTGCTCGACGGGTTGGACTTCAGTTTCTAAAACATTTCTCCAACTTATTAAAAAGTCTCTTTCTTTTCCTAAACCAACCACTGAAAGCCCCCTATCCGAGCATAAAAAACATACGTGACAGGAAGTAGCTTTTTAGGAGATCATGCCTGACACCAAGAAGGGCTGCTGCGAGTATTAAGTAAAGCCTGTTCATGAACGACATCTGAGTTGATATCTACCCTTACACTTTTTACCTCCAATACGCCTACGGCCTCACCATTCAGAAAGAGCAGATAAAAACCTGATTCTCCCTGCGACCATTACCGACTGCCTTTGTCTTTAGGTGCAGTTGCCGCATTGAGCATCGTTTTCACTTGCGAAAACTCGGCCTGACAGAGCCGGCCGGTGTCCTCGCCTATATTAATCATATCCTCGATGGCGCCCGGTTTGAAGCTCGTTACACCGTAATTTTTCAGATAGGGGTTGATATACACATCAGCATTCCTCCTGTTTTCATTGTATTTCTGAATATCAGGACGATTGGCCAGCCAGTCGAACAGTCCCCCTAATCCTTCCAAAAACTTAAACGGCGATTGGTAGTCGTCGTGCTTATTCTGCGTTAAATCGATGGCTATGACTATATCGGCACCCATCCTCTTTACCACATCCACAGGCAGATTGTTGATAACACCGCCATCTACCAGCGTCATCGAGTCCATCTGCACGGGCTTGAAGCCACCCGGGATAGCCATACTGGCACGCATGTTCAGTGCCAGATTACCCGTATCAAGCTCTACTTCCCGATGTTGTTCCACATCATAAGCCACACAAACAAAAGGAATCTTCTGCAGGGAAGGATTCTTTTTTACGGGCGAGTGCCGGTTTAGCGAATCCAGAAAGTCGTAAATGGCATCGCCACGCAGCAATCCCAACTTGTGTTTTCTTCCTTTTTTCCTTTCCCGTTTAACAGGAAAACCGAACAGATAGGTTACCCCATCGTCCTCGGAATACACCTTTCCTCTACGTGTACTGTCGCGGCCGGTGAGCAGATTCAGCCAGTGCTGTGAGCGGAAGAGCTTATCCAAATCGTCGGCACGATACCCTTCCGAGTACAGTCCGCCGATAATAGAGCCTATACTCGTACCTGCTATATAGTCGATGGGAATTCCCTCACGCTCTATTACCTTCAGCACACCTACTTCGGCAGCCCCTTTTGCTCCTCCCCCACCTAATACAAGTCCCACCTTCGGACGCCCAGCTATAGCAGGGAGAAGGGTAAACAAAACACTTATTATCAGTAAAATTCTCTTCATATCACGGCAAAAATACACTTTTTTAGTAAGAACAGCAGCATTCCTCCTTGTTTTTTACATTCATAAAGACCGTAAACACAGACTGCTCCAAATACTAAAACTACTTTTATCAGACACCGACAAGGTCCCAACAAGACACTGATACGCCGGCACAAAGCTCCTGCACCGTCGTAATTCCATCGCGATGGACACAGAAAAGGATAAGGCGAAGAATAAAAACAGCCCTTTCCTTGCCTGCCGAAAGCGCAAAAATATTCGTAACTTTGTGCCTGTAACAACCTTTTTTATAGTACACAAAGAAGATGATTTTCCACCCTCTGCCATTTGTTTCGGAAGTATCCGAACAGCTGAACAACCCCTTCAGCTACGAGCCGGATGCCCTTAGCCTGCAGGCCTGCCGACTTTTACAGGCGCAGCTGCCATCGTCGCCCAAGGAGGGGAAGATGTATGGCGTGTTAGTGGGCAAAAGAAACGGGCAGATAGGCTACCTTCAGGCCTATTCGGGACAGATGGAAACGACAACGGCAGACTTTGTTCCCGCAGTGTTCGACTATCTTCAGCCCGACGGTTACTTTAAAATTCATGAGCGGGAAATCTCCAATATAAACGTCAAAATACGCCATTTACAGGAAGACGAGGCCTATCGGCTTGTCTGCCAACAGCTAAGAGCTATGGCCAACGAGGCTAAAGCTGTCATCGACGGGCAGAAAGCACGCATAAAAGAGGCGAAACGGGTGCGCGACTTGCGCCGGGCTGCCAAAGAAGTAACGGCAGAAGAGGAGGCGGAAATGGTAAAAGAGAGCCGGTTTCT
This sequence comes from Prevotella sp., assembly GCA_041855505.1. Taxonomy (GTDB): domain Bacteria; phylum Bacteroidota; class Bacteroidia; order Bacteroidales; family Bacteroidaceae; genus Prevotella. The sequence continues at coordinate 68,891 of JBHAEI010000019.1, read as the reverse complement.
GAAAGCGGAACTGCACAGGACAAAGCTCTTTTACAAGCAGAAAACGGCCGAAGCGCAAGCAGAGGCCGACCTATTCGAACAGGAGATGGCACGCTTACAACGGGAAAGGAAAATGAAGTCGGATCAGCTGCAGGCATGGCTCTTCCGTAACTTCGTGTTTCTGAACGGTAAAGGAGAGCAAAAAGACTTGCTTTCCATCTTTCATGACTATGCCGAAAGCAGCTTATCCTTCACCGAAAGAGCCTTACCGGCGGTATTTAAAAATCTGTCCTATCGTGCACAGCCACCTTCCGGAGCGGGCGAATGCTGCGAGCCGAAGCTGCTGCAATACGCTTTTGCGCACGGAATAAAGCCTGTCAGGATGGCAATGTTTTGGTGGGGGCCATCGCCCAAGCAGGAAATCAGAGAGCATCTGCACTTCTACCCGGCCTGTAACGGGAAGTGCAAGCCCATTCTTTCGTGGATGCTGGAGGGGCTGGAGGTAGCCACTGCCTTTACGCCCACACCGAAAGATACGCGGATAGACGTTCTTTTCGAGGACGATTATCTGGCTGTTATCGAGAAACCCGCAGGCCTTCTCACTGTTCCGGGGAAAGATCGACAGCCTTCTGCCTATTCTATCCTTGCGGAGCGTTGGGCAGATAAATGCGTGCCCTACATTGTTCATCGCTTGGATATGGACACAAGCGGACTGCTCGTGGTGGCAAAAGACCAAGCAACCTACCGCCATTTGCAACAGCAATTCATTCACCGAACGGTAAGGAAAAGATATACCGCCTTCATTTCCACCGCTTTTCTTTCGTCGGGCAAGCCACACGAAGGAGTCGTCGCCTTACCGTTAGCCCCCGATACTGCCGACAGGCCTCGCCAATTGGTGGATTACGAGCATGGGAAACCAGCCGAAACCTATTATAAGATAGCGGGGAAAGTACGGATTCCGTCCGAAAACAATCAGGAGTTTCTAAAGGTATTCCTTTTCCCCAAAACCGGTCGCACCCACCAACTGCGCATCCATTGCGCCCACAAAGAGGGGTTAAACAGTCCTATTATCGGCGACAATCTTTACGGAACAAGAGCCGGCAGACTGCATCTTTATGCCGATTCCCTCTCGTTCATCCATCCAAATACCTTAAAGAGAATGGAATTTCATACGCAAGAACACCCATCTTCATAATGTGAACGGCACTAACACATGATGTGTTAGTACCCCTTTCGTCATGTGTCAGTATCCTTTTAGTCCGTTAATTATCCGGCCTGTGGATGTGTTAGCACCACTTTTGCCATGTGTTAGTATCCCTTTACTGCCGCAAAGCGTAACGACATTCATATAAGAACTAAGAAAAGTCTGACTGAAAAGAATCAATTTTGCTGTCATCCCATCATCAAAAAACGAACGATAAGTACCTAAAAATCTTATAATTACGGGAATTGTTAAAAATGACAGCAACTTATATGTTTTTTAAATTCCTTGTTTTCTACCCTCAACACACGTCAAAATAATACAAAATTCTTTTGCTCATTAAGAGAAATAGCCTTATCTTTGCACACGGTTTTAGCCGCAATGGTGGAATTGGTAGACACGAGGGACTTAAAATCCCTTGGCCAGAAATGGCTGTGCGGGTTCGAGTCCCGCTCGCGGCACATACTCATATCATAGGCAAATGAAACGAATAGCATTTTTTTTATTGACTATTTTGCTGTTGGTTTCTTGCGGTACCCGCAATGGTTACTTCAAGATGGAAGGTCGTTTCTTGCACATGAATTCCGGAGAACTTTATTTATACAGCACCGATGGGGGCATTAACGGTATCGACACGATAAAAGTCGAGGCCGGACGTTTTGCTTACGAGATACCCTGCAGCAACCCCAGTACCCTTGTGGTGCTCTTTCCTAATTACTCAACACAACCCATCTTCGCAGAATCGGGCGAGGCTGTAGAGATAAAGGCCGATGCTTCGCACCTGAAAGAGATGGAGGTAACGGGCACAGAGGCCAATGAGCTGATGACAAGTTTCCGTAAGCAAGTGGCAAGCGTATCGCCTCCCGACGAACGGAAAGATGCCATACAGTTCATAAAAGACCATCCTGAGTCGGTTGTTAGCGTATATCTGTTAAATAAATACCTCATAGCAACAGAAGCGCCGGATTATAAAGAAGCAAAAAACCTAACCGCCCTGTTGCTGAAAGCACAACCACAAAATCCTGTTTTGCAAGAGTTGAAAGGGCGATTAGCCATGCAGGGCAACACAAATGTGGGTAGTTCGCTTCCTAAATTCTCCGTAAAAGCCACCGATGGCAAAACAATTACCAACGCTTCCTTGAGCGGAAAGACGACCATTATATCGTCGTGGTCGGTTTGGAGTTATGAAAGCATGGAAATACAGCGTGCCATCAACGAGGCTGTAAAGCAGGAAAAGATTAACGCGTTGGGAATTTGCATAGAGCCGAACAGCAAGGATTGCAACAGAATTCTTGCCAACGATGCCATTCAGTTTCCGAATGTCTGCGACGGGAAGATGCTACAAACAAAGCTACTGAAAACCTTTAACCTATCGAACGTACCCGATAACATCGTTGTTCGAAACGGAAAAATAATAGAAAGAAATATAACTGCCAATACGATTCGTCAGCGTTTAGCCGACAATAAATTCTAACATGCTCGTAAAAACCTATTGTGCTGCCGTCAATGGGATGGAAGTTACTACCGTAACCATTGAAGTGAGCCTTACCCGAGGGGTGTTGTTTCATCTTACAGGACTGGCCGATGCCGCTGTAAAAGAAAGCCACGACAGAATTGCCGCAGCCTTATTGAACAATGGTTACAAATTTCCTGTGGCCGATATTACCGCCAATCTGGCCCCTGCCGACCTGAAAAAGGAAGGAGCCGGTTTCGACTTACCTTTGGCCATAGCCATTCTGGCTGCCAACGAGAAGCTGAATACCGATAAGCTAAGCAGCTATATGCTTGTAGGAGAGTTGAGTCTGGACGGCAGTCTGCAGCCCGTCAGAGGCATACTTCCTATTGCCATTAAGGCAAGAGCACAAAAGTTTAAGGGAATTATCGTACCGAAAGCTAACGAGCATGAGGCTGCTGTCGTCGATACACTGGAGGTCTATGGCATGGAGAACATTCTGGAAGTAATCGGCTTCCTTAATGGCAACAGCACCCAGGAGCCTTGTTTCGTAGATACGCGCAAGGAGTTTATGGAGAAACAATATGCTTTCGATCTCGACTTTGCCGATGTGCGCGGTCAGGAGAATGTGAAACGTGCGTTGGAAGTGGCTGCAGCAGGTGGTCATAACCTTATTATGATTGGGCCACCGGGCAGCGGAAAGAGTATGATGGCCAAGCGGTTACCTTCCATTCTGCCGCCACTATCGCTCGCCGAGAGTCTGGAAACAACACAAATACATTCGATTGCCGGTAAATTAGGCCGGGATGCAGGACTAATTACCCAACGTCCGTTCCGCAGTCCGCACCATACCATATCGGAAGTGGCGCTGGTAGGAGGTGGAATGAACCCGATGCCGGGAGAAATAACGCTGTCGCATCATGGCGTTTTATACTGCGACGAGCTAACCGAGTTTAACAAACATACGCTGGAGGTGCTCCGCCAACCATTGGAAGACCGTAAAATAACGATTTCCAGAGCCAAATATAGCGTTACTTATCCCTGCAGCTTCATGTTTATCGCCAGCATGAATCCCTGTCCTTGCGGTTATTATGGCGACCCGACCCATCATTGTGTATGTACGCCGGGACAAATTCAGAAGTATTTGGGAAAGATTTCAGGTCCTTTACTCGACCGTATCGACATTCAGTGCGAAATAGCCCCTCTCCCTTTCAAGGATATTTCAAAGGCTACACCGGGCGAGCCGAGTGCCATGATACGAGAACGGGTAATGAAAGCGAGGAGTATTCAGACGAAAAGGTTTAAGGATTATCCTGCCGTCCATTGCAACGCACAAATGTCGGAGCGAATGATTCATACCTTTGCCGAGCCCGATGAGGCTTCTCTCACGCTACTTCGAACAGCTATGGAACGGCTCAAATTATCGGCACGTGCCTATAACCGTATTCTGAAAGTGGCCCGAACCATTGCCGATTTAGATGGAAGTCAGCAGGTACAAAAGGCACATATTGCCGAAGCAATAGGCTATCGTAACCTTGACAGAGGCGACTGGGCAGAGCGGGGTTAGGCTGTGATGATTTGTAATGGTGCTTTAATCTTCCTCGCTTATAAGAAACCATTTAGAAATCATTTACAAACCATTCTGAAACCATTCAGAAACCATTTCCTCTTTACAACGCTTTCCTGCAACTCCTTAAAAGTGATTCCTCGGCCTTTGCCACTCTCTCGAAGCCGAAACCGTTGTAAATTTGCCGCATCAAAGCCTCAATTTCCTCATTACACAGGTTTCCTATCGAGCCTTCGTGCGTATGATGAATGTTCGTATCGGCGCTGAATGTTCCCGCCTCTATTTCCATTCCCACCTTCTTATAGGCATCACGGAAAGGCATACCACCGGCAGCCAGCCTGTTTACTTCCTCCACCGAGAACATCGGATTATACATCTTATCCTTCAGAATATCCTTATTCACCTCCATATTATTAATGATATAAGCCGTCATTTGCAGGCAATCCAACAGTTCGTCGAAAGCCGGCAGGAATACCTCTTTAATAATCTGAAGGTCGCGGAAGTAACCACTTGGCAGGTTATTCATCATCATCATAACCTGTTGCGGCAAACTTTGTATTTTATTGCTCTTGGCTCTTATCAGTTCGAACACGTCCGGATTCTTCTTATGCGGCATGATACTTGAGCCTGTGGTACACTCTTTGGGTAACCTGACAAAGCCGAAGTTCTGGGAATTATACAGACAAGCATCGAACGCCAGCTTAGCGATCGTACCCGCAACGGTAGCCAGTGCAAAGGCCACATTACGCTCCATCTTCCCTCTTCCCATTTGGGCATACACCACATTGTAGTCCATCGAGTCGAAACCCAGTAGCTTTGTGGTCATTGTTCGGTTCAAAGGGAATGACGAGCCATAACCGGCAGCCGAGCCAAGCGGGTTTCTGTTCGTCATTTTATAGGCTGCCTGAAGGAAGAGCAGGTCGTCGGTAAGGCTCTCGGCATAGGCTCCGAACCATAAACCGAAGCTCGACGGCATGGCGATCTGCAAATGTGTGTAGCCGGGCATCAGCACATCTTTATACTGATTACTCTTTTCTATCAGTTCGTCGAAGAGCACCTTGGTCTGCTCGACCACCTCCTGCAGCTTATGACGGGTGAAGAGCTTTAAATCGACAAGCACCTGATCGTTACGGCTTCGGCCGGAATGAATCTTCTTTCCCATATCGCCAAGTCTGCGTGTCAGCATCAGTTCCACTTGTGAATGTACATCCTCAATACCCTCCTCTATCACAAAGTCGCCTTTTTCGCATGTGCAATAGATGTCATAAAGGGCTGCAAGCAACTGTGTCAGTTCGTCTTTTTCCAGAAGACCGATCGACTCCAGCATCGTTATATGCGCCATACTTCCCAGCACATCATACTTGGCCAGATACAAATCCAGCTCCCTGTCCCTGCCTACGGTAAAGCGTTCTATCTCGCGATTTACCTCAAAATTCTTCTCCCACAGCTTGTTTGCCATATTCAGTTCCTCTCTTTTAAAAAAGGAAGAAGCCTTTCCTACCCACTTCTTCCTTTTCTTTATCATTACTTATTTGTTACTCTGCATAGGGAATCATTGCCAAAGCATCGGCAATTTTCTCCACTCCTTCCTGCAAAGGGCCGCTTACCATACCTTTCATAAAGAAAGGAATGTCGGCATCGATGGTAAGTTTCATCTTGGAAGACGTTGCCTCCACAGGCAATATCTGAATCCAGAACTTAAAGGAAAGGGGCGAATTTTCGCTCTCGAACTTAATCGTCTTAGGCTCGTCCCGCTCCACAATGCGCATGGAAATATTACCGACAGGACTTACCGACACCGAGATGGTATCCTTGTCGAACGACAAACCCTTCAGCTTATCCTCGGGAACTTTATCCTTAACACGCTCTATATTGGTTAAATCGCTCAGCATATCATATACATTCTGCTGAGGATAAGCAATCTGCTTTACGCTGCTTTCAAATTTACTCATTTATTTTTTCCAGTTTGCAGGGTCTTTGCGCCACTCATGAAGAAGCGCCACATCGCCTTCGTTAATATATCCTGTTTCCAATGCTTTCTCTACAACGTGCTCATAATCGGTAAGCGTAACGAGCTTCACATCGGCTTCCTTAAATGCTTCTTCGGCCACAGGGAAGCCATAAGTATAGGAAGCTACCATGCCCACTACCTCGAATCCGGCTTCTCTCAGCGCAGCAACGGCCTTCAGCGAAGAGCCTCCTGTAGAGATAAGATCCTCTACCACCACCACCTTCGCACCTTGCGGCAGCTCGCCTTCTATCTGATTTTTCATGCCATGATCCTTTGGCTTCGGACGAACATAGGCATAAGGCAAGGCCAGCTCGTCGGCAACAAGCATACCCTGCGCAATGGCTCCCGTGGCAACACCTGCCACTGCGGTAGCCTCGGGGAAGTGTTCCAGAATGGCATGAACCAGTTCCAGCTTTACAAAAGAGCGAACATCATGAAACGATAGCGTTTTCCGATTATCGCAATAAAAAGGCGATTTCCACCCACTTGCCCATGTAAAAGGGTCGTTTGGCTGCAGTTTGATGGCTTTGATGGCCAACAGCTTACCTGCAAAAACTTTCTTTAAATCTTCCATACCAACCTGTGTCGTTGTAGTTTATATAATCGTTTATGGGTGCAAACTTACATATTTTTTTCCACATTAAACGGTATTTGGGCTAACAACTAATGCTTTCCACACCTTATTTATATCTTTATACTTTCTTTATTCCCTTGCAACGCCCAGCGCAAAGATACTTATCTTTATCCCGCCTGCTTTCAGAAGTTCCCCTGCAAGCGACTTTATCGTGGCACCGGTCGTTACGATGTCATCCACAATAAGGATGTGTTTGCCTTGCAAAGCGGTACTGTCCTGTAATTGAAAGGCATCCTTTACGTTCTCCATTCGCTCCTGCTTGTCGAGGTGGGTCTGACTTTTTATAAACTCCTTTCGCACCACTACTTTATTATATATAGGTAATCCCGTAACTTCCTGTACGCCTTTTACAATCTCCTCACACTGGTTGTATCCCCTTTCCCGTTTTCTCGCCTTGCTAATCGGCATGGGTACAAGGGCATCGATACCCTCGAAGAAACCCTGTAAGGCATACTCTTCGGCAATCATCTTCCCTAACATGCGCCCTACTTCCGGCTGATGATTGTACTTTAGGTTATAGATGAGCCTTGCCGTATTGCTATGATGCAGGTAAAAGAAATAGGCTGCGCAACGCTCTATGGGCACAGTACCCCAGAAAAGATGAGCAAGCTCATTATCGTACGGACGCAGATGGTAGTTTGTTCGGGGCAAATGAAGGTTGCAGGCAGTACAAAGCACGTTCTCCGACAGGCTTAACCGCCTTCCACATACCGTACAGGCACGTGGGGAAATTAAGTCTGACAGGCTCGACCAGATATTAAAAATCCTCGACATCCTCTACATTATCGATACACTTCTTGATTAAATCAAAGGTAAACCCCTTACCCATGGCATACTTTACGAGCTTCATAGAGCGTTCATAGTCGGATTCGGCCTTAATGGTAGGATATTTACTCTTCAGCAATGGGCGCAACACCTCCAAATATTCCTCATCCTCGATACTGTCAAGAATGGGTGTCGATATCTTCGAATCAATCCTTTTCTGCCACAATGCCTGCTCTATCTTACGCCTGCCCCACTTATTGAACTTGATTTTATCGTGCACAAAAGTTTCGGTATAACGGCTGTCGTCTATATAACCATAGCCGATGAGCTTCTCCATGATACGCGTCTTGGCTTCTTCTGACAGTCCCCACTTATACATCTTCTCCATGACTTCGCCCGAGCAATGCTCGCTCTTGGCACACAGGTCGCCCAGTTTCTTCAGTGCCTGTGGCTCGGTTATCGGTTTCTTCTGTATCATAACAAGGTGGCTTTAATAAATCGTTCTTTCCCAAACTGGTCGTTTCTCGTCTGCACCATCACATACCCCAGTTCCTCGAGCAGCAGCTCTACTTCCCTGATATAGCAAGGATTGGTCTCGAAATAAAGTGTTCCGCCTTTCGTAAGGGTGCTCAATCCCATACGGGCAATGGCACGATAGAACAGCAAAGGGTCGTCGTCGGGTACGAAAAGAGCGGTATGCGGCTCATAGTCGAGTACGTTCTTCCGCATATCTGCCTCCTCTCTTTGGCAGATATAGGGCGGGTTGCTCACGATGATGTCCCACCTTTCATTGCTCTCCTCCACGTTCAGCACATCCTGCAACCGAAAGTTGATGCTCGCTCCAAGCCTTAAAGCATTGCCACGGGCTATTAAAAGCGCGTCTCCCGATACATCCCAAGCCGTTACGTCGGTCTGCAAAATATCCAAAGAAAGCGATATGGCGATGGCTCCGCTGCCTGTTCCTATGTCTAAAATACGCAATGGTTCAGGTGGCAGCAGGGCGCAAACGGGCTTGTTGTAATCCTCTTCCACCCAGCGCACCAGTACCTCTGTCTCAGGTCGGGGAATGAGAACGCCCGGCTCTACGTGGAAAACACGCCCCATAAAAACTTCCTTTCCCAATACATACTGCACCGGCTCGGCTCTTTCTAAGCGTACCATCATTTTCTCGATTTTTTCCTTATCGTCTGCCGATAATTCATTAACTTTGCCTGTATAGAGGTCGGTATATGACAGGCCGAAAGCATCTTCCAAAACCATTCTTACAATAGTTTTGGCCTCGTCGGTGTCGTAGAGCGGCGTTATTCGCTGCCAAAGATCTTGAAATGTCATACTTGCAAATTTATAAAATTATCTATGATGGAACAATATAAAACAGATGAAATGTACATGCAGCGCTGCCTGCAGCTGGCCCGCAACGGCAGACTACTGGCCAACCCTAACCCGATGGTGGGGGCAGTTATCGTGTCGGGGGAGGGAAACATCATCGGAGAAGGCTACCATGTGCGCTGTGGCGAAGGGCATGCCGAGGTAAATGCCTTTGCTTCCATCCGTCCCGAAGACGAGCATTTGCTGCCGGAAAGCACCTTATATGTGAGCCTTGAGCCATGTTCCCACTACGGAAAAACCCCACCTTGCGCCGACTTGATTATCCGAAAGGGTGTGAAACGTGTGGTATGTGGCTGCATCGACCCCTTTGCAAAGGTACAGGGACGTGGCGTGAAACGCATCCGAGAGGCAGGAATAGCCGTTACCGTAGGAGTACTGGAGGCGGAATGCTTGGCTCTCAACAAACGTTTCATTACCTATAACACGCAGAAACGCCCCTATATTATCTTGAAATGGGCACAAACGGACAATGGATTTATGGGCAAAAAGGACAGTGTTTTAAAGATTTCCACCCCTTTCACCCAAATGCTGGTACACAAGCTGCGTGCCGAAAGCGATGCTATCCTTGTAGGACGCGTTACCGAAGAACAGGAAAAACCGCTGCTGACGGTACGCCACTGGAGCGGGCCTGACCCTCAAAAGGTGGTGTTGTCAAGAACTCTGGGGACTACTTTATCCAACTCTTCAGCAACTATCTGCCACGATATACCTTCTCTTTTGCAGGCGCTTTACGAGCAGCAGTGCCAGAGCCTCATCGTGGAAGGGGGAGCAAAAACGCTCGGCAGTTTCCTTGAAGCCGACCTTTACGACGAAATTCGGGTAGAAACAGCTCCCTTCTGTGTGGCAGAAGGCATTAAGGCTCCTACTCTTCCTACCGGGATAACGATGGCGAAAACCGAGCTGTTCGACAATAGGATAACAACTTATGTCCGAAAATAAACAGTCGATCCGAAGCTGGAATGCAGCATAAAATACAACAACTAAAATTATTTTTTCGTTGCCGTCATTTTTAACAAATCCCATAAACACCTATATACAAAGCTATTACAGCTACATCTTAAATGATGGTATGACAGCAAAAACAGAAAAAATCACAATCGGAATGTTACAGGAGATAAATAAAAGTTGCTGTCATGTCATCACCTATATTATCATTGTAAAGTGTTATTTATCAGCCGTTTATAGGATTTATTAAAAATGACGGCAACGAAAACAAAATAAAAACTCCTTGTAATATCTACCTTGCTATGCGATAATACATCGACATTCTCCCTGCTATATATGCCCTTTTACTGTGCAAAACATGCCCTTTTAGTATGTAATATGTCCCCTTTTACTCTATAATTACATACCCCTTTTCACGAAGTTTCCCACACAGGGAATGAATGCTGCTATTTCTTTCTGCCGAAATCGGCCGGTATTTCCCCCCATTTTCCGGTTTCCCACTTAATAATCGGAGTGGTATAAGTGTGTGTCCGCAGCCAGAACTCGGCACGTTCCACCATGTTCAGCACCTGCTCGGTAGCCGTCTCGCGTGTCAAAGTAGTCTTGCATTTCTTCTTATTTACCCACAGAATGGCATTGTAAGAGTCGCTATAGATTACCTTATCCTTGATACCTTGCTTTTCGAAGAGTGCCAAAGCGTGAACGATAGCGAGAAACTCTCCAATGTTGTTTGTACCTTTTATGGGCCCGAAATGGAAGATTTGCTGCCCCGTAGCCAAATCGACTCCACGGTATTCCATCTTTCCCGGATTGCCCGAACAGGCTGCATCGACAGCCCATGCGTTCGCTTTCACTTCGGGAGGTAGGGGCAATACCGTGTCGTTTCGGTATTCGGGGGGATTTAAAAGCTTTGCCATTCTTACATATCTTTTACTTTATAACCACGCTCTTGAAGCTCTTGCAGGATAGACGATACCACCTGTTGCCCCGCCACAGCACCTGCCTGCATCAGGTCTTTAGACAGCTGTGGCGTGATAGAAGCCACTTTCTTGCCTAAAGGGGTACGGTAGAATGTGATGTATTCATCTAATTCCGACAACGATAAATACTTCTGATAAATGGGCATTTCGAGCATTAACACATTCTCAAAAAACACCGTTCGGAACTTCTTTTCTATCTCCTGAAGTACGTTTTCGGGTACTTCCGTCTCCAAAACATTGCGTACCAAATTCATAATCATCGGGAAAGTGGCCTCACGAGAAGCGTTAGCACCCGACACTTTCTTGAGTTCTTCCAGCTTTGCCTTGTACTGTCTGTCAGCCTCCGACAGCTCTTTCCAATTCTGCGCCATACATGGCAGTAAGGTCGTCAGCAACAGGCAACACCACAAAATCTTCTGTTTCATAACGCTTTTATTTAGGTTTGTTTTTAGAAAAGAGAAAGGCAGTGTAACAAAACACATAGGATTTTCGTCCCTTGTAATGCTGTTACGCTGCCCTCTCTGTCCGTTTTCGTTATTGTTTTCGTCGGACATCACCTACAAAATCAGTCCGACTTTGCTCTTTATCAATCCGTTACATACGCTCCGGAACTTCTATTCCGAGCAGAGCCATACCATTCTTGATAACCTTGGCAACGTTCTTTGCCAAAACAAGGCGGGTAGTTTTTTCGGCTTCTGTATCGGCACCGAGAATGCTGTAGTCGTGGTAGAACTGGTTAAACTCCTTCACCAGCTCGTAGCAATAGTTGGCTATACCACTCGGACTGTAGTCGATTCCGGCCTGCGCAACAGCCGCGCCAAAGTCGTTTAGCTTCTGAATAAGAGCGATTTCTTTCTCGTTCAGCGGTGCATCGTCGGCTACTACGGTCGGGATAGCGATGTTCTGTGCCTCAGCCTTGCGCAGAATGCTGCGGATACGGGCATAGGTGTATTGAATGAACGGACCGGTGTTACCATTGAAATCAATTGATTCCTCCGGATTGAAGAGCATATTCTTACGTGCATCTACCTTCAGAATGAAGTACTTCAGCGCACCCATACCCACGATACGGGCTATCTCGTTCTTCTCTTCCTCGGTGATGCCCTCGAGCTTGTTTACCTTATCCTCGCTCAACTTCTTGGCATTCTCTATCATCGAAGCCACCAAGTCGTCGGCATCGACAACCGTTCCCTCACGGCTTTTCATCTTACCGTTGGGGAGTTCCACCATACCATAAGAGAAGTGAACAAGGTCTTTTCCCCACTTGAAACCTAAACGGTCGAGCAGAATAGAAAGCACTTGGAAGTGGTAGTTCTGTTCGTTGCCCACCACGTAAATCATCTTGTCGATAGGATAATCGGCAAAACGCATCTGTGCCGTACCTATATCCTGTGTCATATATACGGAAGTTCCGTCGGCACGCAGCAGCAACTTCTGGTCGAGTCCCTCATCGGTAAGGTCGGCCCAAACGGAGTTATCCTCCTTGCGGATGAACAATCCCTTCTCCAAGCCTTCTTCTACCTTCTTCTTTCCTACAAGGTAAGTATTGCTTTCATAGTAAATCTTATCGAAGCCTACACCCAGCGCCTTGTAAGTTTCGTCGAAACCTGCATACACCCAGCTGTTCATCTTCTCCCAAAGAGCACGCACCTCGGGGTCGTTATTCTCCCATTTCACAAGCATTTCGTGAGCTTCCTTTATCAAGGGAGCCTCCTGTTCGGCTTTAGTTTTTGCATCCTCCTCGCTCATTCCTTCGGCAATATATTTTGCAGCAAGCTCCTTGCACTCCTCTTTGTAGTGCTTATCGAAGGCCACGTAAAAATCGCCTATCAGGTGGTCGCCCTTCTTTCCTGCCTGTTCCGGAGTAATACCGTTCCCCCACTTCTGCCAAGCCAGCATCGACTTGCAGATGTGTATGCCTCGATCATTAACGATATTGGTTTTCACAACCTTATTACCGTTAGCCTCCATAATCTGTGCCAGCGACCATCCCAGCAGGTTGTTCCTTACATGGCCGAGGTGCAAGGGCTTGTTGGTGTTGGGAGATGAGTACTCTACCATTACCAGCGGACTGTTATCGTCGGCTTTCTTCTCACCGAATTTCTCATCTTTATGGATATCGTTCAGCAAACCTATCCATGCAGCAGGGGCTATAACAAGATTAAGGAACCCCTTTACCACATTGAAGTTGGCCACAGCCTTGCAGTTCTTTACGAGGTATTCGCCTATCTCCTGCCCCGTTTCCTCCGGCTTCTTGCGGGATGTTTTCAGCAGAGGAAAGGTTACAAGGGTTAGGTTTCCCTCAAAGTCGGAACGGGTTTTCTGCAACTGTACCATCTTTTCCGGTACTTCGGCGCCGTACAATTCCTTAATTGCAGCAAGCGCAGCCACGGTTATCTGATCTTCTATCTTCATCTTGTATAATTATTTTCTTTGGATTGCAAAGTTACGGAAAATAGCCCAAAAATAAAAGTGAAAGGGCTATTAATAAACGCATTACCTGACGATGGAGGGCTTTGTAGTGCCGGTTTGATTAAACTTGCATGAAATATAAAGTAAATAGCAGGCTAAAAGAAAATTATTATCTATCTTTGCAACACGTCTTATTGACTAACAATCGATTCATAACTAAACCTATTATTCATTTTAAATGAGAAAATATTTTATCTTTCTTTCTTTTCTTTGTTTGCCTTTTATGGCATCAGCTCAGATTATTCCACAACCCAATCACATTATTAAAGCACAAGGAACGTATATCCTTCCTGCACAAACTACACTTCATTTACCGTCATTAAAAGAGTGTAAAAAGGCCGGCATAACACTTACTTCAGCAGATTTAGCCGATCTTTCAATGCAATATTCCGAAGCTTTTCATGCCGCAACCAGTCGCTCGAAGAATGCTTCTATCCAGCTAATTCCTACTCAAATAAAGGGGAACGAGGGTGCATATGTCCTGAATATCACGCCTAAAGGGATTGAAGTACGCTCTAATACAGCCGCAGGTTTCTTCTACGCGCTGCAGAGTCTGCTGCAAATAGAAAAGCAACGCACCTTTGCCTGTCAGATTATTGAGGACAGCCCTCGCTTCCAATGGCGTGGTATCATGCACGATGTGTCGCGCCATTTCTTTTCGAAAGAATACATAAAGCGACAGTTACGCATGATGGCACGCTACAAAATGAACGAGTTTCATTGGCATCTTACCGACGGCGCGGGCTGGAGAATACAAATAAAAAAATATCCGCAACTTACCGATTCCACAGCTTTTCGCCCACAAACGGATTACAACCAATGGCTGAAAAGCGGAATGAGATTTTGCGCTAAAGATGCTCCCAATGCCTACGGAGGTTATTATGCGCAGGAGGATGTGCGCGAAGTGGTGGCATATGCCCGGAAGCTGCATATCAACGTTATACCGGAAATCGATGTTCCGGGACATTCTTGGGAGGTGTTGGCTGTATTCCCGGAGCTTGGTTGCACGGGAAAACCTTATCAAAACAATGAGCTTTGCATCGGAAAAGAGGCTACTTTCACCTTTATAGAGAATGTACTCGACGAGGTAATCGATCTTTTTCCAAGTCCGTTTATCCACATAGGGGGCGACGAAGCCGACCGCAGTCATTGGGAGAAGTGTCCCGATTGCCAACGAAGAATGAAGGCGGAAGGGCTGAAAGATGTAAAAGAACTGCAGGGCTACATGACGAAGCGATTAGAGAAATTCTTGGAAAAGAAAGGCAGACACTTGCTGGGATGGGACGAAATTCTGGAAGGAGGACTGTCGCCTAAGGCTACGGTGATGTCGTGGCGAGGCGAAGCCGGAGGTATAGAAGCTGCAAAAATGGGGCATAAGGTAATTATGGCACCGGTGGGTTACTGTTATTTGGATAATGCTCAAGATGATCCGACAACCGAGCCAATCGCCTTCGGAAGTTATCTTCCCCTACAGAGAGTATATAGCTACGACCCTGTTTCACCACAAATCCACACTGCAAAAAGCGACTCTCTCCTGCTGGGTGTGCATGCCTGTCTATGGACTGAAATGATAAAAACGGAGGAACATGCCGAGTATATGCTCTATCCTCGTATGCCGGCTGTGGCAGAAGTGGGCTGGACAAACCCAGCTCAAAAGAACTACAAGCGTTTCCATCAGGCTGCATTACGGGAATGTAACCAACTGAAGATGTGGGGTTATTATCCTTTCGACCTTAGCAAAGAACGGGGCGACAGAAAGGAATCGGCGGTACTTACTCCTCATTTGGCTTATCAAAAAAGGGTTACTTATAACGGTACCACCTATCCAAAGAAGTATGCCGCAGCCGGCGATAAGACGCTGACAGACGGGCGAAGAGGCGGCTGGCGCCATCAGGATGACAACTGGCAGGGGTATTTAGATCAAGATTTTGATGTAACAATCGACTTAGAAACGGTGCTGAAACTCCAGCAGGTGAGCATGGATTTCTACCAGTCTTATAGCGCATGGATATATCTCCCCAAGCGTGTTACCTACTCTTTCAGCAAAGACGGCATCCACTTCACCGAGATGGCAAGCATTACTCATAACATTTCTATAGACAGAATGGATACTTTCATTCATACCTTTAACTGGTCGGGCAGTGCAGATGCACGATACATCCGAGTACATGCCGAGAGTTGTGGCAAACCCGGAGGATGGCTGTTTACCGATGAAATAATTATAAAATAGAGGAATGAAGAAAGAAGTTAGGAAGGAGTAAAGGAAGTTCAAGAAGTGAAAGGACAAATGTTATTATCCCATGTATAAGGCATTTCAGTAGGAAAATCTTAGTAATGTCCTTTTACTTCCTTCACTCCTTCCTAACTCCTTTCACTTCCTCCTTTACTCCTTTAATTTCTTTTCTTAACTTCTTTACCCCCTTCACTCCTTTCACTACCTTAATCTTTATGCTCCTTTATATCATTTTAAGAAAGAACTCATGCACTCTTGTATCTGCATCAAGTTCCGGATGAAAGGCTGTAACGAGCTGATTATCCTGTTTCGCAGCCACCACCCGACCATCTACCGTTGCCAGTACTTCCACCTCATTGTTCCATTCACGAATATAAGGAGCACGGATAAATGTCATTGGGATGGGAGAAGTAATTCCTTTAAAGGTAGATTCGGTATGAAAACTGCCCAACTGTCGCCCGTAAGCATTCCTACTTGCTGTTATCGACATCGTTGCAAGATGGGTATTCACCATAGTATCGGAAGTATTCCCCTCTATTTTCTTAGCTAATAGGATAAGACCGGCACACGTCCCAAACACGGGGAGTTGCTCTTTCATTATCGAATTGCGAATTGGGGCCATCAATCCCAAATCGGATAACAGCTTTCCTTGTGTAGTGCTTTCGCCTCCGGGAATGATAAGTCCGTCCTTCGGGTGTTTCCAATCGGCACGCTGTCGCACCTCAAAGTAGTCCACCCCCAGCCTTTCCAACACCTGCTCATGTTCCAAGAAAGCCCCTTGAAGGGCTAAAACTGCAATTCTCATTGTCCTCTTTCAGCCATCAGGATTTCTATTTCCTGCTCGTTGATACCCACCATCGCTTCACCAAGGTCGGCCGATATTTCTGCCAACACCTTAGGATTTTGATAGTTGGTTACCGCCTTTACAATGGCAGCCGCACGCTTTTCCGGGTCGCCACTCTTGAATATGCCAGATCCTACGAACACTCCTTCTGCCCCAAGCTGCATCATCAAGGCCGCATCGGCAGGCGTTGCCACACCCCCGGCGGCAAAGTTGACTACGGGGAGTTTTCCATTTTCGTGTACATACTTCACCAATTCGTAGGGCGCCTGTAACTGTTTTGCAGCTTCAAAAAGTTCATCTTCGCGCTTGCTTGCCAGCTCTCTTATCTGAGATTGCATTAAACGCATGTGCGATACAGCCTGAACTACGTCGCCGGTACCCGGTTCTCCCTTTGTCCTGATCATCGTTGCCCCCTCCTGAATACGTCTTAAAGCCTCACTCAGGTTACGTGCTCCGCACACAAAGGGTACGTCGAACTGTGTTTTATCTATGTGATAGATGTTGTCGGCAGGTGATAAAACCTCGCTTTCATCGATATAATCAATCTCAATGGCTTGTAAAATCTGTGCTTCAACAATATGACCGATGCGGCATTTAGCCATTACCGGGATGGTAACAGCCTCCTGTATGCCCTTAATCATACTCGGATCGCTCATTCTACTTACTCCTCCTGCAGCACGAATGTCGGCTGGAATACGTTCAAGTGCCATTACCGCACATGCTCCTGCAGCCTCAGCAATGCGTGCCTGTTCGGGAGTTGTTACGTCCATGATGACTCCGCCCTTCAACATCTGGGCAAGATTACGGTTAAGTTGTTGTCTTTCTGTTGTCATTATCGCTCTGTATTGATAGTAAAACTTTGGTTATTATGCTTTTTGTTTCCGACGATACTCACTGGGTGAGAAGCCCGTCTGCTTCTTGAAATACTTTGCAAATTGCGCCTGTGAACCAAATTTAAATGTATAAGCCAGTTCCTGTATGGTGAGCATGGTCGATTGAAGTCGCTGTATGATGGCATCGGTGAGCAGCTTGTCGATGATGTTCTTTGGAGAGGCACCGGCCACCCTATGCGTTACCTGCGAGAGGTAACGAGGCGAAACGTTCAGGCAATCGGCGTAAAAAGCCACATCGTGATTGGTTGTAAGGTGTCGGTTGATGGCTTCCAAAAAGTCGTTGTACAGCTGAT
The DNA here is from genome assembly GCA_041855505.1 of Prevotella sp. Classification (GTDB taxonomy): domain Bacteria; phylum Bacteroidota; class Bacteroidia; order Bacteroidales; family Bacteroidaceae; genus Prevotella. The sequence goes on along the minus strand of JBHAEI010000019.1, from coordinate 51,232 downwards.
GGCTGCGACCTTTAAGGTCGGATGCGTCTCTTACCAATGTGCCTACATATTGCTGTGCCTTCCGGATGGCTGTTTCGATGGTCATTTCCTGATTAAGGAACACCGCTAAGGCCGATGAAAGCGAATTGGCCAGACCGTGTTGTTTGGTACGATCGAGGAACAATCGACATACATCCGGCAACTGCTGCCCGCCGAATATCATTTCCTCCTCCTCCTTTCTCAGCACAACGACCGAGCAGAGAGGCAGCAATTGCAGCTGGATGAGTGTTAAAATCTCTCCCGAAAGCAGTTCGTCTCCACTGCTGGCACGCACTATAGGGTCGTAAATCACATGCTTGGGTCTATACTTCCGGAGCAACTCTACCACAACCAATAGAGTTTCGGCATTGCGTATCAGTCCTATTCTCACCGTATCGGGTTGTATATCGTTGATAATTGCCTCTATCTGACCTCGTACTATATTAGCCGGCAAATCGTAAAAATCCTGAATACCGAGCGTATTCTGTATAGTTACCGATGTAATTGCCGACACAGCACGCCCTCCCAGAGCCGTTATCGTTTGTATATCGGCCTGTATTCCGGAGCCTCCGGTACCATCAGATCCTGTTATTGTAAGGATAGTTGCCATTTGTAAGCTGTTTATTTCCGAACACAAAGTAAAGAATTTTATACAGATAAAACAAGGTTACTTCCTATAATGACAAGTATTTCATTCATTTGGAAAACCTCCTTCTTCGCATAAAGGATAGCCTTGCTGCTGTAAAAGAGCATCTCTTGCATGATAATATGCCACCTTTTAGCAAGTAATACATGCTCTTTTGTACAGTAAAACATGCCCTTTTACTTTCCAAAAGGGCACCTTTTGCAGAAGGTTTTATAACCAACTGTTAATCAACGTACTATAAATACAAAAAGAAAACGGCAACAGCCTTCCGAAAAGCTGTTGCCGTTTGCATGATATTATCTTCCGGAATAGATTATCCGTAGATGATATTACCGTCTTTATCCATATACTCTTCGAGTCCTTTCTCGTAAGTTGCCATGGCACGAAGGCTCATACCGACATTCGAGAAACCACCGTCGTGGAACAAGTTCTGCATGGTTACCTTCCTTGTAAGGTCGGAGAACATTACCACACAGTAGTCGGCACACTCGGCTGCACTGGCATTTCCCAATGGCGACATGCGGTTGGCGAAGTCGTACAAACGATCCATTCCCTTGATACCTGCGCCGGCTGTAGTCATTGTTGGGCTCTGAGAGATGGTGTTGATACGAACATTGTGCTCACGACCATAGATGTAACCAAAGCTGCGGGCAATACTTTCAAGAAGAGCTTTGGCATCGGCCATATCGTTGTAGCCGAAAAATGTACGCTGAGCAGCAACATACGAAAGAGCTAAAATAGAGCCTCCGTCAGCAACTGCATTCAACTTCTTGGCACTCTGAAGCATCTTGTGGAATGAAACGGCCGAAATATCCAGTGTTGCAGACAGCATTTTATAGTCCAAATCGTCGTATGTACGGTGCTTACGAACATTTGGCGACATACCGATGGCGTGTAGAACGAAATCGACCTGACCACCCAGCACCTCCATAGAACGCTTGAACACATTCTCCAAGTCTTCCACATTGGTTGCATCTGCAGGGATAACCTCACAGCCAAGTTTCTCTGATAATGCGCTTACAGTACCCATACGTACTGCAATAGGAGTATTTGATAATGTTATCTGAGCGCCTTCTTCCACAGCTCTCTCAGCTACTTTCCATGCAATAGAATTCTCGTTTAAGGCACCGAAGATGATACCTTTTTTGCCTTTTAATAAGTTGTAACTCATAAAAAATTATTTTGTTATTTGCGTACAAAGGTACAAAAAAAGTCGGTCTATTACATCTTAAAACAAAAAAAAGACTTAAAACGAACAGATAATACTTTGATTTACTGATATATTACGCTGACAATAAAAAATATAACAGATAAATTCATACAAATTATAACTACCGATAATTCCAGCAAAAAGAACTTTTCCACTTATCGAAAAACGGACTTTCCCGGCATTATCAATACACTTCTACTTACCGTTTTTAGAGATTATATCAGAATATTGAACTATAAAGGAACCTGTTTTCAAAGCAAATCAGCCAACAAGCTCTTGAGATAGCTGTCCGAAACATTAGCAAGCTCGCTTTTATCGTAAATAGTTAGCAGAGTAATACCAAATACATCATCCCCCACTGTAACATGATAAGCTATAACTCTGGCGCCTCCGCTCTTGCCTTTTCCTTTCTATGCGATAGCCATTCTTACCTTACGCATACCGTTACCAAGGTCGGCTCCTTGCATTAGGATCGGCTTCCATACCTTTTATAAAATACTTAAAATCGGTTAGAAGTGAGTGATATTTTTTTGCCAAACGTTTAAATTGCCGTTTGAATTCCTCGCCCAAAAAGATATCAACGGTCATACATTAGCATCTAATTCTTTGATGAAATCCTCTGCTTTCTGCAATTTTGTTCCTTTTTTCTTTGTAGTTTTCATTTCTGCGACAGCACGTGTCAGCGTTTTCTTTACATATGCTTTACGCACCTGCACACCATCTCCTTTATAGATAGAAGTGGAAGCTACACCACGAAGCATGCCTATAGCACGGCGAATGCTCTGTGTTGCAGAATCTTCATTTAGTGTTACCAAAATCTGTGTCATGCCTTTCCTCCTGTTAGTTATTCGTTATAATAATAATTATTATTATGCAAATATACCATTGTCCACTTGAATTTCCAAATCAACCATTATGGATTTTATATTCTTAATATGTGTGCATTTTTGTACTTTACTATCTATCTAAAGCCTTAAAGTAAGTTTTTTTCATAACTGAAAATATCCTTTTTGGATATTTTCATCTTCCTTTTACTTGACTTTTTAAAAGAGAATACCTATCTTTGCTTATCAATTCTTTACTCATAAAAGTAATGAAACGCCTATTACTGACTACACTACTCGCAGCCATTGCGCTATTTTCCTTTGCCCAAAACCAACATTCATGGGAGCAATACCTGCTGGAACTTTCTTCGTTTGAGGAAGAAGCCGGCTATAGAAATGAGGAAAACATCGAACTTCTGACCGAATTAGAGGAGCATCCCATCAACCTTAACACTGCTACGAGAGAGGATTTGGGACGAATTCCGTTCCTGAACGCACACCAGATAGAGGATATTCTGGCTTACGTATATCAATACCATGGTATGGAAACATTGGGCGAGCTGGCCATGATAGAATCAATCGACCCTACCCGACGGCAACTGCTGCCTTATTTCGTCTATGTTTCGAAAGAGGAAAGCAAATCGTTCCCCTCATTGAAAAACATCCTGAAATATGGAAAGAACGAGATTTTATTGACCGGGAAGCTGCCTTTCTACACCAGAAAAGGCGATCGTAACGGGTACCTTGGTTATCGCTACGCCCACTCTTTCCGCTATACTTTTCAGTATTCCGATTATCTTAAAATAGGATTGGTAGGAGCACAGGACGCCGGAGAGCCGTTTTTCTCGAACAAGAACACATTGGGCTACGATCATTACAGCTTCTATGTGCTGATAAAGAAGCTGGGAAGGTTAAAGGCTTTGGTTGTGGGAAGATATAAAATTACACTCGGACAGGGGCTTATCATCAATAATTCCTTTGGGTTTGGCAAGTTGGCTATGCTACAGACACTGGGCAGACAGAGCAGTATTATTCGCGGGCATTCCTCACGTTCGGCCTACAACTACCTGCAGGGAGCAGCTGCTACGGTGGCTTTAAGCAAGAACTTCGACCTGACAGGCTTCGTTTCCTATCGAAATATCGATGCTACCCTCACAAAGCGAGGCGGCATTCAGACGATTCTTACCACCAATTACCATCGTACCCCAATCGAGATGAGTAAGAAAAACAATGCAAATCAGTTTGTTACAGGTGGCAATGTGCGTTGGCAGAAAGGCGGGTTTCATCTGGGGGTAACGGGACTTTTTACCAGTTTCAACACTCCTTTAACGCCCAATACAAAACTTCTTTACAAGCAATATGCCCCTGTCGGTAATAATTTTTGGAATGCCGGTATCGAGTATGGGTATCTATCGCATCGCTGGACATTGCAGGGAGAAACGGCAACGGGCAACAGTGGCGGGATTGCGAGCATGAATACCCTCTCTTGGCGGGCCTCATCCACCCTTACTTTATTAGGTGTTCAGCGTTTCTATGGGTATAAATATTACTCGCTTTTCAGTGAAGGCTTCAGTGCAGGAGGACATATTCAGAACGAAGCGGGACTGCTTGTGGGAGCAAACTGGAGCCCGTTAAGAGGCCTTTCCATTATGGCTTACACCGATTATGCTGCGTTTTCGCATCCCAGATACCGTGTACATATAGGCAGTAAAGCGTGGGATAACTTGATAATGGCCACCTATAGCCGGCAAAAAATTACAATTGGCGCACGTTATAACTATCGATACACCGAGAAAGACGGAAAAGAAAAGAAGGGATTAGTGAGCGATATAACACAAAGGAGTAGGCTGTACCTTATCTATACTACCCCTTCATGGATATTCAAAACGCAGTTCGATGCTGCCCAAAACAGCTATCTGACGAATAGTTTTGGCTATATGGTCGGCGAGAACGTTACTTATAATCTCCAAGAGTGGCTTTCGCTGACGGCCAACTTCGGCTACTTTCATACGAAAGACTATGCCTCTCGCATCTATACTTACGAACGTAGCCCGCTATACAGCTTTTGTTATCCCTCATATTACGGACAAGGAATTCATTATTCTTTATTTGCTAAGGTCAATATTGGGAAACATTTAGTAGGTGTTCTTCGCTTATCTACCACCGATTACTTCGATCGCGACCACATCAGTAGCAGTTATCAGCAAATCGACCGGTCGAGTATGACCGACCTCGACTTGCAGCTTAAATGGAAATTTTGAGGGAAATTTCGGACAAAAGAGATAATGTTCTTAAGACAGAATGCCAAAGTAACAGAAGACTTATTTATTTTGTTACTTTGGCATTCTGTCTTAAAAACGCCTTCTAACACTTGCTTGTCATGATATTCAGCACCATATCATCGGTGCTGCACATAGCCTCTTTACCGATGGAAGTGAGGTTATGGATACATTTATCGACATCGTTATCGATAATACCTTCCGATGAAGTTACGCATTTTCCTTCGATGGAAAGCATGGCAGAGAGGATGGCTGTCGATACACCCGACGATATTTTCAGTGCGCAACTGGGCTTTGCTCCATCGCAAATCATCCCTGTCAAGTTAGCTATCATGTTCTTAACAGCATTGCAAACATGGTGGAAATCGCCTCCCATAAGGTAGGTTATTCCACAACTGGAGCCGATACTCGACACAACACATCCGCAAAGGGCTGACAAAGGACCCAGACTTTGCTTGATATAGATAACAGTTAGGTGGCTAAGGATAAGTGCACGGATAAGTTCTTCTTCTGTGTTCTCATTCTCTTTGGCAAACACCACAACCGGGTTGGTAGCACAAATGCCTTGATTTCCCGACCCGGAATTGCTCATAACAGGTATTAAAGCTCCTCCCATTCGGGCATCACAGGCCGATGCTGTCTTGGCAATGATATGCGAGAAGATCGAGTTTCCGAAGATACCTCTACCCAAAGGGCGATCCATCAGTTTACCCAGACAATGTCCATAATTACCCTTCACCGACTCGGCTGCAGCCCGCATATTATAACGTTTCGCCTCCAGAATAAACCTTAATTCGTCAATGGGCGAGGTTACAGCAAACTCCCACACCCGCTCCAGATTAAGATGCAGATTGGAAACCTCGGTAACAGCTTCTACATCCACCTGCTTATCGTGCAAAACCTTACCATTATGCGCTTCGTAAACAATGTTTGTATGGGTGCCGGCAATGATACATTGGGCGGTATCTTCTCCTGCCGAACAGGTTACTTCAATGTAAAGTTTCTCCTTTATATTCTGCTTTAAACCAATGAAGATACGGTTTTCGGCAATATATTCCTTCCCCTCGGCAAGGATTTCCGGGGTAAGATCTTTTATCACTTCGAGCTTATACTCCGACTTTCCCACGATAGCCCCCAAGGCAACAGCAATAGGCAGGCCTATCATTCCCGTACCGGGAATGCCCACACCCATGGCATTCTTCAGGATATTCGGCGACAAGAGCACCTCTATTTTCTCCGGACACCGCCCTAACAATTCCTTGCTTCGTGCCACACAAAGCGCCACCGCCATCGGCTCAGTACAACCGATGGCAGGGATAACCTGCTGATGAATAAGTTGAATAATCTGTTCCCGTAAGGTTGTCTCTAACATATTATTATTGGTTTAGTTGGGTACAAAAATAGTACAAACGAGCGCAATGAAAGATTTCTTTCGGATTGCCGAGTGCAGCCTATCTTATACAAAGATATAAACAAAAAACTTTATTTCAATTATAACTTACCCAATTCTTTCCGAAGCTGCTGCATTTTCTGCCGACGGCCCATCGAAAATATATCTCCGTTAGCCTCCACGTAGTCGTAAAGTCGGTACGCTTTTTCCAATAACATGGTGCGAAGTGGATTTTGCTGATAGCAGCCTTCTACATAAAGAAGCTCTGCTAACATGTTAATCTTCTCCATACGCACATCGTCTCCCCACTGATCGTGGGCAAAGGTCATTATTTCATCGAGCGAACCATTGCGCAATAGCTCGTAGTCGCCCACATATTGGCGATAAAGGTCGCGCAAATCTTCGTCTTTATTGTCTTTCTTCTTTTCTAAAAATCGGCTTACGGCAACATTGAACTCCTCAATCAGCCGAATAAAATAATCGCGTTGTAGCATTGTTGTTTTGTATTACTATCTTACGCTTTGTTAAGCGCTTCTATATATTCGAATAAGTGTCGATAGAAGGGATGACGGGTCATGGTAGCTGCGCTGCCAAGAATAATAAGTTTCATTCGTGCCCGCGTAATGGCAACATTCATCCTTCGAAGGTCTTTAAGAAATCCGATTTGTCCGCTATCGTTCGCCCTTACCAAAGAAATGAGTATCACATCCCGCTCCTGCCCTTGAAAACCATCTACGGTATTTACCGTAATGAGCCGACGATAAGGCTTAAAAAAGGCTCGTTTCCTTATTAACTGTCGGAGATATTGTACTTGAGCACGGTAAGGAGAGATAACGCCCACATCGATTTGTTCGCCCAAAATACGTGCTTTACCTATCTTCGTAAAGTAGTTTTCCAATATTTTCAATGTGAGCTCGGCCTCTCCTTTGTTAATTCTTCCGAAACTCTCGCCCACATACTGCTCCCGGAACGACAGATCATCACCTCCCATATCGATGCCGGAGGTGTCTATCCACTGCATCGGAGTGTCGTAATCCAATATGCCTCGGTACTTAATTTGCGGAGCCGACTGCACCTTTCCGTGATAAAACCAATCGGACGAGAAACGCATTATCTCCTCGTTCATGCGGTATTGTACCGTAAGCAGGGTTACAACCTCAGGCTTATTCTCCACTATCCGTTCCATAAGTGTTTTATCAAGCCCGGCTTTCATTGCCGCAAAGCTCTTGATTGTGGGTGGCAACTGGCAGTGGTCGCCTGCCAACACCACCCTGCTTGCTCGGCGAATAGCTATCCAGCACGCTACTTCCAAGGCTTGTGCAGCCTCATCGATGAACAAGGTACCGAACTTCTGCCCCTCCATTATACGGCTGTTGGCGCTCATCAGTGTGCAGGCTACTACCCTTGCCTCGCCAAAAAGCTCCGAATGAATACGAATTTCCAGTTCGGTAGCACGACTTTTCAGCCGGTCAAGCTTGTCGTGGAAGCTCTCCGAGCCACGTTTCTTTGCACTTCTCAACTGCCGAATAGCCTTTCGAAGACTCCAAAGCTGTGGATATTCGGGATGGTCGGCAAACTTTCGCTCGTACGTAAAGCTCAACATCTTATCGTTTACACGGGTAGGGTTACCGATACGAAGCACGTTGATGCCACGATCTACCAGCTTTTCGCATATCCAATCTACCGCCATATTGCTTTGTGCACACACCAGTACTTGGTTTTCACGCATCAAAGTCTCGTTGATAGCCTCTACAAGCGTAGTCGTTTTACCCGTTCCCGGCGGGCCATGCACCACCGCTACATCCTTTGCCCACAACACTTCGTTCACCGCTTGTTCCTGAGTAGGGTTTAGCCAAGGAAGCCTTACAGGAGCAAAAGAGAATTTTTCTGCCGACTGATGGGAATAGAATAAATCGCGAAGGTAGGCGAGCCGATTACCTTCAGCCTTGATAACATGATCCAACGCATCGAACATCATTCGGTAACAGGTTTCGTCGAAACCTAATTGACAACCTATCGGCTCGACAGATGACTGCAAGTCGAGCACGGGAGCATTGTCGGGAATAGCCACAACCATGCGGTCGCCATCTACAAACGACACTGTTGCCGAGAAAGAATAATAGTGTAAGGCAAGTTTCTTATCGCCCTTTTCCGTATCCTGATTATAACGGAAGAAGAGTACCGGACGCCCGAACTCAAAGTTATGCTCCACATCCGTATCCTGTGTTCGGAACACTTCAATGCACAACTGATTCAGCCCATTATAGAAACGCTTCCCTATCCGCAATGGAAACCACGCATCGCCACGCTTTACCTTGCGCTGCATACCCACCGATTCCGTCTGCTTTCGAAAGGTTTCTTTTTCGGCATAATACTCCATTTGCAGAAGCATCCGCTGTCCCTGAAGTGCCTGTATCGGCGATTGTTGTTGCATCTTGCTGTTACCTTATTGTTCTTTCTGTTACTAAATGTACAAAGTTAGTAATTCTTTGAAGAATAAATGTAAGTCTAAAAACTTCTTAACACGTAAGCAGCTCTCGCACACTTTTCCGTAACTTTGCATAAAATAAGCTGCGTTCGGCAATATATAAGCCGGCTTACATTGCACTCACTTGCATTATTTTTGCAATTATGAAATTTGTTTTATCCCATCTTAGCATCGGCTATCAGAAAGATCACAGCGTACTATCGGATATCAATGCCGAAGTGGAAAGTGGCAGACTCACCTGTCTGATTGGCAAAAACGGTATAGGAAAATCAACGCTTTTGAAAACGATTTCAGGTTTTCTGCCTCCACTTTCGGGACACATCTTCCTCGATAACACCTCGCTTTCCTCGCTCTCGCATAAGGAATTATCGCATAAAATAAGCGTAGTACTGACAACAAAGCCCGATATCCGAAAAATCACGGCTTACGAAATGGTGGGAATGGGACGTGCTCCCTATACGGGATTCTTCGGAACGCTAAATGCGCAAGATAAGGAAATCGTTACCAAAAGCCTTAGGGCCGTAGGTATCGAGCATCTTTCCGAACGAATGATCGACTCACTTTCCGATGGCGAACGGCAAAAGGTAATGATAGCAAAGGCACTTGCCCAAGCTACACCTATTATTCTTTTAGACGAGCCGACCGCCTTTCTCGACTTCCATTCCAAAGCCGACATTTTTCGGTTATTATACGAGAAAGCTCTGGAAACGAACAAGATAATCTTTCTTTCCACTCACGATTTAGAACTTGCCGTACGCTTTGCCGACACGCTTCTCGAGGTTTCCGAGCAGGGTCTGCGGCTTGTTTCGAACAGGAAAGTGAAGGAAGAAATAGCCGGTTTACTGAAACGATAAAGAGGTATCACAGATATAAAAGAAAAAAATAATTAACAACAATCATAACAATATGAAGAAAAGTATTTGGATAACAGCACTGTTCACTGGGTTAATAACGTTCCTTACAAGTTGTGGAACACAACAAAAGGTAGCACCGACACCCGAAACCATACCGGTTTCCGCCCCTGTTGTAACCAATGTTGCCCCACAGAAAGACATTATTTCGGTGGCCGAAGCCATCGAAATTTTCCTAAATCCGAGCAGTGCTCCCACCATTGCCAAGCGCTATGGCTACAAGTTGAAGAACAATTACGAAGTATATCGCTTGGATAAGTTCAACAAGATGTATTATAAAAACTGTACGCTTGCCAAGCTACTCACTGCCACAGCCTACAGCGATTACCCCAAGCCGCAGGCAAAGGGTGTATCAAGCTACATCGCTTTCAAGGATGGAGCCATCATTATAGCGGTATTTAACCAGACGGCTTACAATAACTTGGTAGAGCAGGTAAAGGCCAATGGCTTTGTGCTGGATATGCCGGGGAATGAGGATTATTACAAGAAAGGCAACCTGACCATTGCTTGCAGCGCAGCCAACAAAAGCATTAGAATACAGTAAACCTTGTCTATTTGGTGAATTTAGAGTATCTTTGCAAAACAGACAAAACGATAAAACTCTATATGGAACAAAAGAAATTTAAGCGTACTACCGTAACGGCAGCATTGCCTTATGCCAATGGCGGCGTTCATATCGGCCACTTGGCAGGTGTATATGTACCGGCCGACATTTATGTACGTTATCTCCGTTTGAAGAAACAGGATGTTATTTTCATTGGCGGATCAGACGAACACGGTGTGCCTATCACCATCCGTGCCAAGAAAGAGGGCATTACCCCGCAGGATGTCTGCGACCGTTACCACACCATGATCAAGGACTCTTTCAAGGAGTTCGGTATTTCGTTCGATGTTTACAGCCGTACCACCAGCGACATCCACCACAAATTTGCCAGCGACTTTTTCAAGAAACTCTATGAGGACGGTAAGCTCGTCGAGCAGGAAACGGAGCAGTATTACGACGAGGAAGCCGAGCAGTTCCTTGCCGACCGATATATTATGGGAACTTGTCCGCACTGCGGTAATCCGAATGCTTACGGCGACCAGTGTGAGAAATGCGGCTCGGATCTTTCACCGATGGAACTGATAGAGCCACATTCTACCATCTCCGGCTCAAAACCTATCGTAAAAAAGACGAAAAACTGGTATCTGCCACTAAACAAATACCAAGATTGGCTGAAGGAATGGATTCTCGAAGGACACAAAGAGTGGCGTTCCAATGTGTATGGACAGTGTAAGTCATGGTTGGACTTAGACCTTCAGCCACGTGCCATGACCCGCGACTTGGACTGGGGTATCCCTGTTCCGGTGGAGGGAGCCGATGGAAAAGTGCTATACGTCTGGTTTGACGCACCGATTGGCTACATATCAAACACGAAGGAGATATGCGACAAAGAGCCAGAGAAATTCGGTAGTTGGGAGACATGGTGGAAAGCTCCCGATACCCGCTTGGTACACTTCATTGGCAAGGACAACATCGTTTTCCACTGCCTCATCTTCCCAACGATGTTGAAGGCACACGGCGACTACATTCTTCCGGACAACGTTCCGGCCAACGAGTTCCTTAACTTGGAGAACGACAAAATATCTACCAGCAAGAATTGGGCGGTATGGTTACACGAATATCTTAAGGATTTTCCGGGCAAGCAGGATGTGTTACGTTACGTGCTTACCGCCAATGCACCGGAAACAAAGGACAATAACTTTACTTGGAAGGACTTCCAAGAGCGTAACAACTCGGAGCTTGTTGCCGTTTATGGTAACTTCGTAAACCGTGCCCTACAGCTTACAAAGAAGTATTGGAACGGCGTTGTTCCGGCTTGTGGTGAATTGGAGGAGGTAGATAAGCAGGCCATTGCCGATTTCCAAGACGTTAAGAACAAGGTGGAGGCTTATCTTGATGTATTCAAGTTCCGTGAAGCGCAAAAGGAGGCAATGAATTTAGCCCGTATCGGTAACCGTTACATCACCGAGTGTGAGCCGTGGAAGGTATGGAAAACCGACCCGAAGCGTGTGGAAACCATCCTGAACATCTCGCTGCAGTTGGTGGCTAACCTCAGTATTGCCTTCGAGCCGTTCCTGCCTTTCAGCTCAAAGCAGCTAAGGGAGATGATAAACATGACGGAATACGACTGGAGCGAGTTGGGCTCTACCGACCTCCTGAAGGCAGGACACCGGCTGAACGAGCCCGTATTGCTTTTTGAAAAGATAGAGGATGAAGCCATCGAGGCACAGTTGAAGAAACTGGAGGACACCAAAAAGGCAAACGAAGCAGCCAACTATAAGGTGGAGCCAATCAAGCAGGAGATTCCTTTCGACGATTTCGAGAAACTCGATATTCGTGTAGGACATATCCTGAAATGCGAGAAGGTGAAGAAGAGCAAGAAGCTGTTGCAGTTCACTATCGACGATGGCAGCGGCACCGAACGCACCATCTTGAGCGGTATCGCAGCTTATTACGAGCCGGAGCAGCTCGTTGGCAAGGACGTTTTGTTCGTCGCCAACTTTGCTCCACGCAAGATGATGGGCATCGAAAGTCAGGGAATGATACTCTCGGCCGTTAATTTCGACGGATCGTTGAGCGTTACAACCACGCTCGATAAGGTGAAGCCGGGTAGCCAAGTGGGATAAAATCTCTGATATATAGCGAATAAAATTGCAAATGGATATAAAAAGAAACCGGGTTGGAAGCCTTACTTCCAACCCGGTTTCTTTATTGTTCTTACCTTGTTATTCTTTCTCGAAGCGGACGGTTACCGCCCCTGTCCCTACTACCTGCCACAAACCAGAAGGGCTATCCACCTTACCAATGCGGGTATAGTTTCTCATCCATGTCGTACTTCTCCCGCTATGTTTTACGTACGCTGAAGAAGACGCCTACCGAACTGCAGAAGGGCTTGTAAAACACATTTACTGACACATTAAGTAATCATAGTTCGGAAAAAGACATCCGAACAAGGAGGCATCTATATTCACAAAGATACCAACTTAAAATTATTTTTATTTGCTGTCACTTTTAATATTTCGTATAAAAGATTGTGTATAAAGACTTTACAATTACATTTTAACTGACGGTATGATAGCAAAACGATAAAATACGATAAGAGAAAGGCTACAGGAAATTTCGGGAAGTTGCTGTCATACTATCAGCTATTTTATCACCATAGTCCTTATCCATCAGCAGTTTATGAGAAATGTTAAAAGTGATGGCAAAGAAAATAAAAAATAAATTCTTAGTAATATATACCTTTTTATACAGTAATACATGCCCTTTTACCTCGCAATACATGCCCTTTTTCTAACTGCTTTATGGCATTCCTTATCCCCAATCGGAGGAATGACCAAACATCTTCGCTGCTATCCTAAAGAATTCTGTCCGATTTACCAGCGTCCTTACACCGGCTTACGACACAAACCTCTTCACAGGCAAGGGAATAAATAAAGGGGATAAGGCTTTCTGCAATGCCATATCCCCTTTTGGTTTTTACTTTTCTTTCCGCCAGCCTTACTTGAACAGCAGTGGTAGGAACTTAGAAAGATAAACGCGCCAGTTACGCCAAATGTGTCCGCCATCGCTCTCATAATAGGTGTAAGCATGATGATGGGCATCCAGATAACCACGAAAATCCTTGTTGGCATTGTAAAGGAAATCGTCCTTTCCTATGCCGATCCAAAAGAGTTTTGGATTTTTGGCAAAGAGCTGCTCTACCTTTCCATCCCTGTTATCGTAAATGTCCGAAACACCTTGCTTCTTATCTACGGCAGCAGAGAAAAGTCCTACATAATCGAATGTGTCAGGATGGTTGATAGAAATATACAGAGAATGGAAGCCGCCCATCGACAACCCGGCAATGGCACGATTGGCTTTATCGGCCTTTACACGATAAGTGCGCTCAATAAATCTTACCACATCGGGGAAAGCTGTTTCAAAAGAGCCTTCCATCGTCTTGGGCAGCAACATGGTAGGAGCCACAAAGCCATTGGAAGTTTCGCCGGGAGCAGCCTCTTGCGAAATGTTGCCATTCGTCATAACGACAATCATCGGCTTTGCTTTCCCTGCCGCAATAAGATTGTCGAGAATCTGAGCAGCACGTCCCAGTTCGCTCCATGCGTTCTCGTCGCCACCTATTCCATGCAGCAGATAGAGAACAGGATACTTCTGCTTACCGGTCTCATAGCCCGCCGGAGTATAGACAGTGAGTCGGCGGTTAAGTCCGGAGGTAGGACTGTTGTACCATATCTTCGATACCGTTCCGTGCGGAACATTGGCTACTCGGTACAAATCAGCCTGCTCGCCCGGTACCAATACCATGTTGAACAAAGAACTGATGTCGCGGACAGTATATACATTCAGCGGGTCGAGCACCTTTGTACCATCCAGAATAATGTTATAAGTGTAAAGTTCGGGCTTCAGTTCCGGAGTGGTAAAACTCCAGATACCCGCAGTATCTTTCTTCAGTTCGGCAGTACCCTGTACCAAATCACCTACCAACTGTATCTTTCGGGCTTCAGGGGCTTTCACATGAAAGGTTACGGTACGATTGCTGTTTACTACGGGCGAAGCCAGTTGCGCCTTGTCCCACGATAGGTTTTGCTGAGCCGAAACGCCCAATGCAACCACAGTAGCAGCGGTTGCCAGACAAATTTTAGCTAAATTATTCATATTTCTTAGTGTTTGTGTGTAATTAATACTTATAAAAATATCCGCCAGCGACCATGCTATGGCCGGCAAGCGGATATAGATCGATAGCCCTTGCGTAAGCTGGACTAAAATGAGAATTTCTCTATCTTCATGCCATTCTTCATCAATGGCTTCAGTGCCCGTACCCCTTCGAGGAAGTGGGGCTGCCTGCCATGAACAGCAACGGCGGCATCGTCCTTCCATGTTTCCACGAATACCATTGTTCCCATGCGGGTAGTGCTCTCGAACAAGTCGTAAGACACATTGCCTTCTTCGGCACGTGAGCCATCTATCATGGGCTGCGCTGCTGCCAACACCTGTGCCAAGGTTACACCTTCGGCCATCTCAAAAAATGCGTTTATTCGTATCATTGTCTGCTGTTTGTTATCTGTCAGGCTTTTATCAATGTACTCCGACCGGGAATCGAACCCGGATCAAAGGTTTAGGAAACCTACGTTTTATCCATTAAACTATCAGAGCCTTTATCGTATCTTCTCCACAAAGGTAAGATTTTTCTGCCATCAAACAAAGAACATTACCAGAATTTGTGCAATTATCACACGGATAAACATACCGAGAGGATATACGGTGGCGTAACTGATATTGCTCGATTCGCCTTTCACCGCATCGTTTGCATAACCTAAGGCCATAGGATTGGCCATCGAGCCGCAAAGGATTCCGCAGATAGTACCAAAGTCGAACTTTCTTGATTTCAAGGCTATTGCCCCTACAAGAATTACGGGCAGAACTGTAATAACGAAGCCCAGCCCTATCCAAAGCAGTCCTTCGGGGCGGACGACGGTACCCAAGAAGTCCTTTCCGGCATCCAAACCCAAGCAGGCAAGGTAAAGGGAAAGGCCCAGCTTTCGGAGCATCAGCGAGGCGCTCCGGGTGGTATAGGAAACAAGATGGAAGCGAGGACCATACGCACCCACAAGAATTCCCATGATAATAGGGCCGCCCGCAATACCCAAACGGATAGGAGCGTCCATCCCGGAGAAGTTCAAGGGGATTGTTCCCAAAGCCAAACCAAGCAGCATACCGAGCAGGATGCTGCCCACATTCGGCTCGGTAAGCATCTTGACAGAGTTGCCCAAGAACTTCTCGGCGTGGTCGATGTCCTCCGGTGTTCCCACCAAAGTAAGTCGGTCGCCGTAGCGAAGAACGAGGTCGCCTGTGGCAAGTAACTTAATATCGCCACGGATAACACGACTGATATTCACCTTAAAAGTATCACGAAGATGGAGGTTTCCAAGGCGTTTTCCATTGAACATGCTCTTTGAAAGAATTACCACCCGGCTTTCCATCTTGGTATCCAGATGGTTCCAATCGACCGCTTCCTTATTCAAATCGCGCTCCGCTTTCTTGCCGAACAGGATTTCTATGGCCTCTACCTCGTCCTTATCGGTTACCACAAGGAGGTTATCCTCCTTGTGAAGCACGGTATGTGGCTGTGGATTGACCACTTCCTTCCCTCTCCATATACGGGAGATAATGAATTTACGGTGCGTCCCTTGTGCTATCTGCCCGATCGTTTTGCCGATCACAGCCGGATTAATAACAACAAACTGCCCCACGAAAGTATGGTTATCGTCGTCGGACGACTTCTCCTTCAGATTCTCTTGTTTCACAAAGAACTTCCGTAAAAAAATCATTCCAATGATGACACCTACAACACCCAACGGATAAGTAACCGCCGTTGCCAGTGCTGCACGCCCGCCACTGACGCCTATATGCTCTAACGCCTGCTGGGCGGCACCCAGCGCAGGCGTGTTCGTTACGGCACCGCTAAGAATACCCACCATGTCGGACATTGGGATATGAAAGCCATAGGTGAGCCCGATGGCCAGTACCGTACCTGCTATTATCACTGCGAGCGACCATAAGTTGAGCTGCGTTCCTTCATGCTTCAGCGAGCCAAAGAAGTTCGGTCCGACGTGCAGTCCTAAGGTATATACGAAGAGAACGAGCCCGAATGTTTCGCAAAACTGAAGCATCTGTTCGTCGATGCTCAATCCGAAGTTGCCCACGGCAATACCGATGAAAAACACAAAGGCGATGCCCAACGACACACCAGCAAACTTAAGTTTGCCCAAAGCCAGCCCCAAGGTACATATCAAAGAGATAACGACAACTCCCTGCAAAGCCGAGTGAACGGTGAATAATCCGTTAATCCAATCCATGACTGTCTGCTATGCTTTACAAAAGGTTAAGGTATCGTTCCAAAGGAATACCACGGTTTTTATCCTCATTGTCCTTGTTGTGGTCGATAAGGGTAAACACACCGTCCATCGCCTTCTGCGTACTCGGAATAAGAAGCTCGCCATTCAGCAGATGGCCGATGAGGATAGCCGAGAAAATATCGCCTGTACCGGGAAAATGGACGGGGATTTCCTGATAAGGAAGGGTGAAGTATTTATCGGTTATATGATTATAACCCACAACAGAAGGCTGCCCATCGACGGGGATAGAGGTTATCAGAGCCGACTTTGTACCTATCGTCCGCAGACCGTTCAGCAATCCGTAAGCTTCGCTTTGGCTCACCCCCTCGGCCTTGAAAGGCGTATCGGTAAGGTAACAAGCCTCCGTATAGTTGGGGAAAGTAAGGTTTGCCACGCCGATCATCTCCCGCATCGAGTTGATGGTACTGGGCGTAACGCCATTATAAAGCTTACCCTCGTCGCCCATAATAGGATCGACAAATATTGTCGTTCCCAGCTCACCTTGCTCCCTGCAGTAGGCCGACACCATTTTAGCCTGCCGTTCGGAAGCTATAAAACCTGTAGCGATGGCATCGTAACGGAAGCCCAGCTCTTTCCAAATAGGGAATACTTCTTTTATATAATCGGTCGTCTCCAGAATTTTAAACTTGCCATAATCGAGGGTATTCGACACCAATGCCGTAGGCAGGTTATACACCGGAATGCCGAAATACGACAGGATAGGCAGCATTGCAGCCGTCGCCACTTTGCCATATCCGGCCATGTCGTTAATAAGAAGTATCTGTTTCTTACTCATTTTTATTCAGTTATAAACGGGGTACAAAGGTACAGCAAAGCGGATAAAGGACAAAATAAATAGTGTGAAATCGTGCCGAAACCCTGATTGGAGCCATTCTCCGATAGGAAATCATACTCCTTCTACCGCAGAAATACAACGGTTACAGTTTTACTGTATAGCTGCTACCGTATTACTGCATAGCATTTACAGTCTTATTGCATTCCTGTTACATCGTTACTGCAGACAGCTTACATTTTTACTGCAAAGCGCTTTGCAGTAAAAATGTAAGCTATACGCAGAAAACCAAGGTGCTGAAGAGGAGAACTAAAGGCTCCAATCATAGCGTTCGACATACGTATCAAACTGTGGCTCGGGAAGGCCGGCTTGGGCAAAGATATCCAGTATCTCCGCCTGCGTTTCAGGCGGGATGAAAGTATCGCCTGCCTGTGCGTAATAGAAGACGCGCTCGCTGCTGAAGGCTCGGATGACGCTCCAACGGATGTCGGTATATCGACCTTTCGGCACCAAGTCGAAGAGTCGGCGCATGCCACGGGCATAGCGTAGCTTCTTGTCGGAACGAAATCTGATACACTTTCCCGATGCCTTCGCCCGCCGAACATAAGTCGGCGTAACGCAACACTGCGTTTCGGGCGGCTCCGGCAGTGCCTCAAATGCCTGTGCAGCAAGACTTCTAAGACAGTGATTACGCAGAGGGCAGTCGGCTTCCGAAGCATAACACACGGAATAATTGTAAGGAACTTCTTTTATGTCTATCATTTCCATACTATTTTTTACTTTCCTTTATTAATGATATAGATACCCAAAGCAGCCAGCGTTCCGGCCACGGCATACTTCCAATAAAAGGTTTCGCCAAGACAAAGACACGAACTGACGGCTCCGATAATCGGGATGAGAGAGTTATAGATGGCTACCTTTCCCACCGGATTACAGCTCAACAGCTTATTATATAAGGTGAAGCCGGTGGTGGAAATTCCTATCAGCAAGACAAGGTAAACGATACCCAAAGGGGTGATAACGGGGAGCGTTCCGCCCATCAGCAAGCCGGGAATAATGAGCAACGCGCCACCGACGGCAAGACTGTAACCCGTTCCCACAAACACATCGACACGCTTGCTGAGCCCGCGGGTGAGCAGCGAAGCAAAGGCGGAGCAAAGGGCGTTGAGGATAATCATACCGTCGCCGAGCCACGAAAAGCCACTTCCTCCCTGCGCGTTTCCAAGATTTAAAACGAGAATACCCGCAAAGCCAATCACCACTCCCACCATCTTTTGAAGGGTGAACTTATCGCTTTTAAAGAAGATGCACGCCAGTATCACGACCAAAAAGACGCCCATCGAATTGAGCAGGGCGGCACGTGAGCCATCGCTATGCGACAATCCGAAGTAGAAAAAGGCGTAATGAAAGGTGGTGTTGATGAGCGCGAACACAACGACAAACCAGCTATCGGAGAGCTTCCGAAGACTGAATGGGCGATGAAGCCTTGCTGCCACTGCCAGAATGATAAGTCCGGAGAGGAAGAAGCGAATACCCGCAAAGAGCATTTTGCTCCCTGTCATGTCGGGAGTTATCCGAAATTCGGCAAAACCGAGCTTGATAAGCGGGTATGCCCAGCCCCATACAAGGGCGGCGGTAAGGGCAAAGATGCTGACCCACAGCGGGCGCTGGAAAATACTTGCAGGAACTGCTGCTTGCTGATGGTTATCTTGTTTCATTCGTTTACTTATTAAATTACACGGCGGGCAAAACCTTTCTGCCCGCAAAACTTCGACTGATACGCCAAAAATTCCATACAAAGGTACTACTTTTCCATCAGGTACAGAAAACTATTCGGTACGCTATCCGCCGACAGACCGGTTGCCGTTATCTTCCCAATGGGGTGCTTCCCGAACAAGGAATAAGTGCTTCTCGAACAAGAGATAAGTACATCCTGAATAAAAGGTAAACACTTCCAGAACAAGGAGTAAGCATTTCCTAAATAAGGATAGGTGCTTCCCGAACAAGGACAGGCTGCGATACGAAAAGAAACAGGGACACCTACATGAAGTAGATGTCCCTGTTTTATAATTCAAAACCGTACTTATCGAAATAAAGTATCGGTTATTCCTATCCTTTTACCTGAACTTCTGCCAACTTTTCCTCCTCAATCTGCTTCTCAATCTTATGTCCCATCACAAGATAAGCCACAGGAGAAGCGATGAAGATAGACGACAGCGTACCGATAATGATACCTACTATCATGGCAAACGAGAAACTGCGGGTACTGTCGCCACCAAGGATAAAGATAGATACCAACACGATTAAGGTACTTACAGAGGTATTGATGGTACGCGACAAGGTTTCATTGATAGACTCATTGAACAGTCGCTGAACGCCATACTTCGCCAGTGTTCCCTTGTGCTTGCGCATATTCTCACGGATACGGTCGAACACTACCACGGTATCGTTGATATCGTAACCGATAACGGTCAGGATAGCACCGATGAATGTCTGATCGACATCGAGCGAGAAGCCTATCCATCCGTAGCACAGTGAGAACAAACCTACCACGATGGTGGTGTCCAATACCAAGCCGACGATAGAGCCTACCGAGAAACCTACGTTGCGGAAACGCAACAAGATGTACAAGAAGATACATACGATGGCCAGTGCAACGCTTAGGAAAGCGTTGGTCGTAATATTCTTGGCGATAGAAGGGCCCACCTTAGCACTCTGAATGATAGAGCCGCCCTGTCGAATATCCGGATTCTTGAAGCTATCCACATTTGTCTGAGTAACATAGCCGTGGCTCTTCAAAGTCTTGTAAAGGATGTTCTCTGCTTGGTCATCGTCGTCCTTAGGCGAATCGATATTCCAGTTGGTAGATACACGAATGGTCTTTCCATCGGTACCGATAGCGATTACGGTAGTGGTAGCAGGCTTACCCTTATTGGCACCTTCGGTGTTGATGTAAGCATTGCTGAATATTCGGCGTACCTCTTCCACCTGTACCGGCTTAGCCAATGTAACCACATAGTTGCGTCCGCCGGTAAAGTCGATACTCCGACTTAAGCCACGAACACCGAAACTTACGATACAAATCAGTACGGCTACACCCCATACAGTGAACGACTTCTTGTACATACCCATGAACTTGGCATGCATATTCTGCAGAAGATTCTTGCTGAGGGCTGTTGTAAAGGTAAGGTTATGCCACTTATCATTATGCACTCTGTTCTCCAGAATGATACGGGTAAGGAACACAGCGGTGAAGAATGAGATAATCAAACCGATGATCCATGTGGTGGCGAAACCACGAATAGGACCCGTACCCGTTACAAGCAGGATAATACCTGTAATCAAAGAGGTTAGGTTAGAGTCGAAGATAGCCGAGAAGGCGTTGCTGTAGCCCGCTTTCAGCGCATCACGCATGCCCTTTCCTGCTCTCAGTTCTTCCTTGATACGCTCGTAAATCAGCACGTTGGCATCCACAGCGGTACCCAAGGTAAGCACAATACCGGCAATACCCGGCATGGTAAGTGCCGATTGGAAGGACGCAAGGACACCCAAGGTGAAGAACAAATTGGCCAGCAAAGCACAGTTGGCAAGCATACCCGGAATAAGACCGTACATGCAAACCATGTAAATCATCAGGAGAATGAAAGCGATAGCGAAAGAGATAAGACCCTGCTGGATAGACTGCGCACCTAAGGTAGGACCTACCACCTCTTCCTGAACAATCTTTGCAGGAGCCGGCATACGACCCGACTTCAAGGTATTGGCCAAATCCTTCGTGTCTTCGATGGTGAAGTTACCTGAAATTGACGACTGACCACCATCGATTTCGCCGTTTACACGGGGAGCGGAATAAACCACTCCGTCCAGAACAATGGCAATAGCCTTGCCTATGTTGGCCTTTGTAAGGGCTGCCCACTCACGGGCACCCTCCGAGTTCATCGTCATGCTCACCTCCGGACGGCCATACTGGTCGAACTGGTCCTTTGCGTCGGTAACGACATCACCCTCCAAAGGCGCACGTCCGTCGGATGTAGTAACCTTCAAGGCATACAGCTCAAAGGTGTTCTTTACAGATATTCCTTCGGCAGGCTTGGCACTCCAAAGCAATTTTACATCGGCAGGAAGTACCTGAGCAGCCAACTGGCTGTGGATATATTTATTGATATCGGCCGTATCACGAACATTGGCATAGCCTACAAGGCCGAGCGCTTCGCCCGGAGCCAGTGTCAGACGTGATAGCAAAGGATGCTGCTTCTTCAGCGCGTCATCGGCATTCGACGCTGCGCCTGTAGCCTTACCGAAAGCCTTCTTGGCTGCTTTCAAAGCCAGTTTGGCAGTTGCTGCCGAAGTCTTAGCCGAGTCGGTAGCAGTGGTATCTGCCTTCGTATCACCCCCTGCCAAGCGCTGATCGAGCTGCTGCAAGTAAGGATTAATCTCCTGATTGTTGTACGTTTCCCAGAACTCCAAGTTGGCAGAGCCTTGCAACAACTTGCGGATACGCTCCGGCTCACGGATACCCGGCATCTCGACCATCAGTCTTCCTTCCTGTCCTTCCAGCTTCTGGATGTTCGGCTGAACGACACCATACTGGTCGATACGGTTGCGAACAACATTGTATGAGTTATCGATGGCATTCGAAACTTCTGCACGAAGTGCCTTCTCTACCTCGCTGTCAGAGCTTTGCGTACTTACCTTACCCTTCAGCTGCTGGGTGGCGAAAATCTCAGAGAGTTTATGCCCCGGCGCATTCTGCCGATAAGCCTTAACGAACAGCGAAATAAAATCGCCCTGTCCGGCGCTCTCTTGCTGGCGTGCTTCGTTCATCGACTTAACAAAAGCAGCATCGGTCTTAT
Source organism: Prevotella sp. (assembly GCA_041855505.1). GTDB lineage: Bacteria > Bacteroidota > Bacteroidia > Bacteroidales > Bacteroidaceae > Prevotella. Next base: position 28,878 of record JBHAEI010000019.1, on the reverse strand, counting down.
GGTCGGCCAGCATCTCTACAACATCCGGAACAGAGATTTCCAGTACCACATTCATACCGCCCTTCAGGTCAAGACCCAAGCCTATCTGGGTTTCAAGGCACTTTTGGTAAGAGTAAATACCCAAGTACTTAACAGAATCTTTGTAATCCTGCTGCGCAATAGGGTCTTTAATCTTTGCAGCCTGACTATCATAGTAGCTCGTAGCTACCGAGAAAGACAGGTAAAAGATACTTGCAAGTGTCAATAAGACAGCTACACAAATTACTAATCCTTTGTTTTGCATTTTATTTGTTTGATTTAATATTATTCGCTTATAGCCCCTCGTAACAGAATACAAGGCGTGCAAAGATAATGATTTTTTCACGTTATGGAAAATTTATAACGCATAAATCTTTGTTTTTTAGGCATTAACACCCCCACCGAACATCAATCTCTAAAAGAAAAAATAAAATAATATCTTTTGCCGTCATTTTTAACAATTAGCGTAAACAATTGTTTTTCAACTATTTAAAATTCTTATTCCACTGACGGAATGACAGCAAACTTTAACATTGGTAAGGAGAACATTTACAACGGGGCATCCTACTATCAGGTGGAGTTATCAGACAACACATAGGGAGTTGGTACCCAACTCGGCTGGTGTAAGACCCTAACACTCGCGGAAAACAGCCTGTAGGCATTGTTCATCGGCTACGGTTTTATGATGGCGAAAGGGCGAATATGGAAATACTTTAGCGGAACAATGCTCCCCAACAGGAAAGATGCCTGACGGCAAACGACTGTCATACAAGTGTTAAAAAGGAAAACACAAAGCACTGAACAACAACCCGTTACGCAGGTATGACGGAATGACAGAAAATTTTTAAAAAACAAATAGTTATGGAGAGAGGAGGGAGAGGCTGTAACAAAACAGATTGCTTTACCGCCGAAGACTTAGCCACGTGTAGATGGGATAGTGGTCGGAATAGGGAATACTGCTATCTACCTTGGCACCATAAGACACAAAGTCGTCGGACGCAAACAGGTGATCGATTCTGAAAAACATGCCGCTGCGATGATAACTGATACCCGGACCATTGCCACTGGCTACATAGCAGTCGTTTAACACCGTGCCGATGGTATGACAGGCATAGCTGATGGGGTGATCGTTAAAGTCGCCGCAGGCTATTACGGGGATGCCTTTATCGAGGTACTTCCGAATGTATTGTGCCACCGCCTCGGCCTGTGGGGCACGGCGCACGGTGCTTCTCCCTAACTTGCCTATCAGCGAGCCCGACTCCTGTTTGGCTCTTTTGCTGATGATATCGCCCTTTACCAGTGTCTTGAAATTCTGCTTATCCTTCTGACTCAGCTGATAACTCTCGAAATGATTGTTCACGACAAGGGTTTTTATGCCCCTTACATTCAGCATATAAGCAATGCTCATGTTACTCAGGGAAGGGTAAGGAATTCTTTCGCTCCACAGAATAGGGAACTTGCTTAACAGGACAAGGTGGTCCTCTCCCGGCTTCTCTTTCTGCTTGAGGTCTGTATATGGATAATATTCCTTAAAGCGTTTCCACAACTTTACGGAGTCGGCTGCGGGGATAGAGGCCTCCTGCAGACACACGATGTCTGCCTTGCTATTCACGATATATTCGACAATAGGGTTTGGCTCTCCTTTCTTTACATCCCAAGTATCGAACAAAAACACATTGTACGACAATACCTTTATGGCGTCATGCGGCACCTCTTCCGATACGTTAAAGGGAGTATAGACCCTTATGGGAGAGTAGCAAAGCACAAAGCCCAAGATGGGCAGCCATACCATCCGAACTTTCACAAAAAGCCATAAGAACAGAAGGCCTACATTGACGAGCAGGATAGGGCCGAAAGCCATTCCTATATTACATAGCAATGGATAATCGACAGGGTTTATACGACCAGCATATCCTATGACAAGCATCAGCCCAATAGCGATGACATTAAGGATAATGAGTGTTCTCTTGGTAAAAGTTTTAAAAAGCCTAAGCACTTATCCGATAAGTCGTTCTTTGATTATTCGTATTTAATGTTTGCTGCTATCGAAAAGTCGTTGCTTCTCCTCGGCCGAAAGACTGTCGTAGCCATTCTTCCTTACCTTATCGAGAATCTTGTCGATTTCTTCCTGCTCACGGCGTTTACGGGCATTATAATCCCAGTCGCTTTCCTTGGTTTGTGTGGTAGATTGCCGGTGAAAGCCCCAAGAACTGTCCTGATTACCGTTGCCGGCATGGGTATTGGCGCGACTGTTCTGCCTGTTTTCCCAATTTTTTCTGAACTTCTCGAAGAACTGGCGCCCCTGATACATACCCGAATCGAAATCGCTATAAGGGTGCTTCTTCCAATATTTTATAAGCAGGTAACCGAACAGCATACCGCCAAGATGAGCCAAATGAGCCACGCCGTCATTATTAGTTCCCATCGCGGAGAGCAGCTCTATTACCACAGATCCCACCACAATCCATTTGGCTTTGATAGGTACCGGGATAGGAATAATGAACATTCTCTCTTCCGGAAACAGCATACCGAAAGCCAGCAAGACTGCGTAAATGGCTCCAGAAGCGCCCACCGTAGTCCACAGGTTGAGGTATTGCGTCATCGGTATTACCTGTCCCGAGATATTCACCCCCCGATAAGTAGATAAGCCTTCGGCATAATAGGTAACTAACTGCGCCGCTTCCTGACACAATCCTGCGCCAATACCGCAGACGAGATAGAAGAAGAGGAATTTCTTTGGCCCCCACACCCGTTCCACTACCATGCCGAACATCCACAACATAAACATGTTCATAACAATGTGCATAATGCCTCCGTGCATGAACATATAGGTAACAAACTGCCAGATATGGAAATCGGGCGCCAAAAGAAAGTGTAAACCAAGGATATTTGTTAAATCAATCCCGACACCTTTCAGCACATACGTGGCGAAAAATGCCAATACATTAATAATAAGGAGGTTCTTGGTAACTATGGGAATATTGCGCATTTCGTTTTTGAATTAAATCTTATCTTACTTGAAAATATGGCGCAAAAATACGAAAAAAGACCGTTATAAAGCACGAAAACAGGGGTTTAGGCGTTTTTTTTTGTAAAATTCCACACTTTTATCAAGAAATTATTTGTTTTATAAAAACATTCTGCTACATTTGCAACAGATAAAAGTAATTTAATCATCAAATACTAATTAAAGAATTATGAATAAGTCAGAACTAATCGATCAGATCGCTTCAGCAAGTGGTTTGACTAAGGCAGACGCTAAAAAAGCACTCGATGCTACTACACAAGCAATCAAGAAGGCATTAATCAAGAACGATAAAGTACAGCTTATCGGTTTTGGTACTTTTGCAGTAAACGAGCGCCCCGCACGTGAAGGCATTAACCCGGCAACCAAGCAGAAGATTAAGATTGCTGCCAAGAAAGTTGCTAAGTTCAAGGCCGGTGCCGAACTAACAGATGCTATTAACAAGTAATTTGTTTAGCTTTACATACAAAGAGGTAGTCCGTCAAGGGGGCTACCTCTTTTGTTTTACAGCCCTTCCCGGCAGGTTTTGCTCCGAAAGCCTAAAAATCCCGACGCACTTTCGGAGAACAACACGTCATCTCTCATTCCATTCTTTCGGCAAAACCGCTCTTTCATCTCTCCCTCCTTTGTTCATGTTAAGATATGTTATTAAACTAAACCGCACACGAGTTTATTTTAAAATATGGTTAAATAAAAGTATATATCGACCGCGATAAAAATAAGTTATTATATCTTTGCAACCGTAAAACAGGTAAAACACACTGCCTTACATACACAAGAAGAAAAAGAATTATAACAAAACAACTTTAAAACATGCAACTATGGCAACAGTAAACGACTACAAACTACTCGACAAAAAAGGCAACGAGGTAAGTTTATCGCAGTATAAAGGAAAAGTTCTCCTCATCGTAAACACGGCAACCGGTTGCGGATTTACTCCACAATACGAGGAGTTAGAGGCTATCTACAAGAACTATAAGGAGCAGGGTCTTGAGATTTTAGACATCCCTTGCAACCAGTTCGGAAATCAGGCTCCGGGCAGCGATGCCGAGATTACAGAATTCTGTAACGTAAAGTTCGGAACAGACTTCCCACAATTCAAGAAGGCTGACGTAAACGGTGCCAACGAGCTTCCATTATATACATGGCTAAAGAGCCGGAAGCCAAAGGGTCTTGGCGAGTACGATGAGAAGCTAAAGGGAGTTATGGAAGACCTATATAATAAGGTAAACGACACTCCTCGCACGGCTTCTGATATCCAATGGAACTTCACCAAGTTCCTGATCGACCGTGAAGGCAATGTAGTAGAGCGTTTCGAGCCTACCTACAGCGTAGCAGATGTAGAAAAGAAGATCAAGGAAATTCTGTAATTCACCTTGCAAAAAAGGGTGGCCTATGCCAAGCAGGGACATCATTCAATAATTAATCCCACATACTCTATCAGAGGAATTGCCATTCAACAGGGCTTTCTTTGATAGAGTTTTATTTTTTACTCCATCCGGATATTGCTTTACCGGCAATGCTTTTTTCCGGCTTAACACCATTAAAAAAGTAAGATAAAAGTTTTGCCAACTACTAAAAAAGCATTATCTTTGCACCCGAATTTGTCCTATGGTGTAATGGTAGCACTACAGTTTTTGGTTCTGTCAGTGGTGGTTCGAATCCGCCTGGGACAACTTGAAGAGCGCGATATGTACATAGCATACCGCGCTTTTTCATTCATCATCAAGCGGGGTATTACCTTCTTTACCACGAAAGTCAAATAGAAAAAACAGAAAATTATGGGAAAAAAGAAATCGCACGGCATGCTAAGCGTGCTGGCAGCATTAGGAGCCAACCTCCTCGTGGCCATCTCCAAGTTTATAGGTTTTGCCATTTCGGGGTCGGCTGCCATGCTGAACGAGAGCATACACAGCATTGTCGATTGTGGAAACGAGGTACTCCTCCTTGTAGGCGACAGGCAGGCTAAGAAGGGAATTACCCAGCAACATCCCTACGGACAGGCACGCGCCAAATACTTCTTCAGCATAGTGGTGGCTATTATGCTCTTCTTTGCGGGTGGCGCACTTGGTATTATGGAGGCCGGCGAGAAACTTTTCCATCCGGAACATGAAGTACAGAACACGTGGCTGGTAATGGCTATCCTGCTGTTTGGCCTGATAGTAGAGTCTGTGAGTCTGCGTATAGCCTTTAAAGAGATTGCCGAACTGAACACCGACCGCCTTCCTCTTTTCCGTTTTCTAAAGGAAAGTCGGCATAGCGAGATTCTGATTATCTTTGCGGAAGACAGCTGTGCCGTTATCGGTTTGCTGATAGCGATGGGAGGAACGCTCCTTGCCCATTTTACGGGGAACGCCGTTTATGATGCGCTTTCGGGCGTGCTCATCGGTGTGTTGCTATGTATCGCAGCTCTTTTCCTTGCCAAAGAGTTCTACAGTCTGCTCATTGGCGAGAGCATGACCAAGAAGGATCTCGCCACCATTCACCATACTTTCGAGCGTGAGGAAGTACATCGCATCATCAATATCAAGACCATTCATCTCAGTCCTACCGACATTCTCGTAACGGCAAAGGTGGAACTTTCGGACAAGGCAAAGGCGAATGCTCCTGCCGTTATCAACAGTCTTGAAAACGATATCCGCCACAGCTTCCCCCAATACAAAATATACATCTACATAGAAACCGATACCTTCGAGGAAAATTATCAGGAGAAGCATGCGCTGGACTACTCGGACAGCAACGCTAATGAGGTACACAGAATCTAAGCCTAAACCCGAAAATGGCTTTTTGCAAGGCTTTATACCAACAATAATAGAAGACTGCTTCGTACGAAGGCAGCCTTTTCTCTTGCATATAAACTGTATTCTATTCGCCCTTATTTATGCTTTTCGAGCCACTCCAAGCGGCGCTGATCGGGAAGATGCTTAACGCTGAAGTTGTCGAAGTGGGCCTCGAAGCCATCGCCATCAGGACAAGCAGCTGCCAAACCTACCTGCATGGGCGTGTTATCCTGCATCCATGCGTTGCGCATCAGGATGTAGTTCCTGTCGTCGAAAGAGTAGAAAATCTCGATAGCATCGAGCCTTCTCACCGCTTTTATCCATACATAATCCACCGGTTTATCTAGTTCAATAACGCTCCAGTCGCTGGTATGATGCGTAACAACGCAACTCAAGTGATACTTTCCATCTACAAACTCGATACCGGCCTTGATGTAATTCTCCTTATCTATACGTGTCATCAGGCAGGCTTGATCGAATCTTACCTTGTAATCGCCCGAAATTCTCACTTTCGCCTCGAACTCTCCACCATAAGTACCATAGTAGAAAGGAGCATCATCGACGGTGAAACCATAGTGAGAAATGCGCCAGTAATCGCTGTGAGGAGTAACCAGCATCGACATTCTATCGCCATTTATTGCCCATTTTTCGGGCTCATTAAACCATTGCATCTTATCTAAAGTCTGAGCATTTGCTCCCCACACAGCCAGCAGAGCTGCCAAGGACAATAAAAGTTTTTTCATATTATTCGCTTTGTTAGGATATGTTTTTTAATTACTTTTGCAAAAGTAGCTTATCCAAAGCTATTCCGCAATACTGATAACTAACCATTTTTATGGACGTGAAGATTATCTCTGAGCTGAATAAACTGCTCGTCGGGCAGGCTTTCGACAGCCGAAACGACAGCAATTTGGAACAATATGGCTTACTCTCGGCCTCGGTTTATGCTAACGTCGAAGGGGCTATTGCCGTTCTCAGCAATATGAAAGATACCCAAAGCACTATCTTCTATGGCACGTTAGGCGAACGGTTAGGGATTGAAAAAGCCGGAAAAGTGAGCCATATTTCCACCATCTGGGAAGAGGAAATCCTATCGCATGTGGTGGAAGAGGACCTCATCTCGAAACAGCTACAGGAACTGAAATTCTTCCGTTTCCTGATGGAGAAACCCAAAGAAGAGCGCCGGCACTATTGCCTTGAGAGCGGAATAAGGATGAAAACGGCCAATGGTAAACAGCTTGCTGTTACCCACCGTATTTTTTATTTTGCTCAGCGTAATGCCGGAACACTGCACTTCTCCCTGTGCATCTATAACCTTTCGTCCGACGGACTGCATCCTAACCGAATCATAAACACGGCCACGGGCGAGAGCATCTCGCTGCAAGAGAGCGACTTCGATAACCCTTTATCTGACCGCGAAAAAGAAGTTCTGCACCTCATCGACCTCGGAATGCGCAGCAAGGAGATAGCAGACAGGCTCTTTATCAGCATCAACACTGTAAACCGCCATCGGCAGAACATCCTAGAAAAGTTGAATGTAGGCAACTCTGTCGAGGCCTGTAGCTTGGCAAAGAAGTTGAGATTAATTTAACTGGAACGACATTTTCCGAAGCTAATGAAGATATACGTAAACTCATTATGACACAGATAATTACAAGATATATAGCAAACCACAAAATAAAAGGTGCCTTTTTTCACCGGAAAAGGGCACCTTTTAGTGTGTAAAAGGGCATCTATTGTATCCCAATATACCACCTTTTACCCTACAATACATATCCTGTTTCGATGCAACATGCCACCCCTTACGCTTCGGCATATCTTCCTTAAAAAACAATCGAGGCAGAATTCTTGTGGATTCTGCCTCGATTGCTATCTATAAGTAACGAGGAACTACTTTACAATAATCAAAGAATAATTCTTCTTTCCTTTCTGAACAAGGAGATACTTGCCATCGATGAGGTCGCTGGCAGTAATTACTTGGTCGAAGGCTGTCAGCTTTTCCTTATTCAGCGATACGCCACCGCCCTTTACCAGCTTACGCATCTCGCTCTTGCTCGGGAAGATTTCCATGCCTTCCTGATTCATTATCTCTACGGCAGGCTGCCCTAACAGGTCTTTGCTTACCTCATAATGGGGCACATCCTTGAACACATCGGCAAAGGTTTGCTCGTCAAGTTCCAGCAAGTTCTCCTTGGTACTCTTGCCAAAGAGGATGTTGCTGGCAGCAATCGCCATATCCAAATCTTCCTGAGAGTGTACCATTCGGGTTACTTCTTCGGCCAATCGGCGCTGCAAAGAACGACGGCCCGGATCCTCACGGTGCTCGGCTATCAGGCCTTCGATGGTAGGTTGGTCGAGCGATGTGAATATCTTGATGTACTTTTCGGCGTCATCGTCGGAAACATTCAGCCAAAACTGGTAGAAAGCATACGGGGTAGTACGGTTACGATCGAGCCAGATATTACCGCTCTCGGTCTTTCCGAACTTCTTGCCGTCGGCCTTTGTAATCAAAGGGCATGTCAGACAGTAGGCCTCTGCCTCGCTGCCAAGGGTGCGACGGATCAGTTCGCTACCTGTTGTCATGTTGCCCCATTGGTCGTTTCCACCCAACTGCAGCTTCACGCCGTACTTCTGATACTGGTACAGGAAGTCGTAACCCTGCAGCAACTGGTAAGTGAATTCAGTGAAAGAAAGCCCATCCGAAGCCTCGCCATTCAAACGACGCTTCACGCTATCCTTAGCCATCATGTAATTAACGGTGATATGCTTGCCTACGGTACGGGCAAAATCGAGGAACGAGAAGTCCTTCATCCAGTCGTAGTTGTTCACCAACTCGGCTTTGTTCGGCTCGTCGCCATCGAAATCAAGGAACTTGCTTACCTGCTTTTTGATAGCTTCCTGATTATGATAAAGCGTCTCCGCGTCGAGCAGGTTGCGTTCCTGACTCTTGCCCGATGGGTCGCCTATCATACCTGTAGCGCCTCCCACAAGCAGGTAAGGCTTATGGCCGCAACGCTGCAAGTGGCGTAACATCATGATACCACACAAATGGCCAATATGCAAAGAATCGGCTGTTGGGTCGGTACCCAGATAAGCCGAAACCATTTCTTTCTGCAAAAACTCCTCGGTACCCGGCATCATTTGCGCCAGCATACCGCGCCAACGTAATTCTTCTACAAAGTTTTTCATTCTTAAATATATTATGGTATCTGCCAGACAGACACCTAATTCTTACTTCTAATCGTTACCTTCCAATATCTTTTATCTCCTCCTTCTTTGTCCTCTTACTTGCCGCCTTACATCTTTTACCTCCCCTCCGTATGGAGAGGTAGGGGAGGCTTCTCCATATCAGGGCACAGGGTCGTACCCACTTCCTCCCCACGGGTTACATCTTAATATGCGCCAAATGGCTAACAGCAGCCCTTTTATCGGGCCATGTTTCATAATTGCTTCCTTGGCATAGGCCGAGCAAGTGGGCGTAAAACGGCATGAAGGCGGTGTAAAAGGCGAAATAAATTGCTGATAGAACACGATAGGCAGGCATAACAGCCATGACAACACGTGCGATATGGCATGGAGGAATTTCCCAAATCCGCTCCGTTCCTGTTCTTTTGGCGTTTCCATTATGGCAACTCTCCTATCCTTTTCAGCAGGTTACATACCTGTTTCTCCACATCCTTGCTTTCATGCAGTACATCGTCGAGCCATATCAGAGCCAGCAGGAGCGTTTCGCCGGCATGTTTCTTCCGTACTTCCTGCAATAAGCTCTTGTTCTTTCGGTAGGCTTCCCTTACCTGACGCTTCACACGATTACGCTTTACGGCACGCTTAAAATACTTCTTGGGCACGCTGATCAGTAGCTTCACCTCGGCATTCCCGGTCTTGTGAAGACTCTCTCCTGCCTCATCAGGCATAGCTTCTGCCCGTGCCCCCTCTGCCGATACAGCTTCCGAAGGTATGAAACGAAAAACTGCCCGAAGGGGAAAGGCCGTCATAGAACGGCTGCTTCCCCCTTCGAACAGCATATCTATTTGCTTTTTACTGCACAGACGCTCATCCTTCCGGAACGTTAAAGCAGTACTTTCCTGCTCCGAAATAATGGTATTTACATGAACATCTGTGTGTAAGTTTAACATTATTCTTTATTTGTTTTCTTCCAGATAGCCCCTTAAGGCACCGGTCATAGAAGGATATTTCGATGTAGGAGCTTCCAAATCCAGCCGATACCCCTCTTCCTTTACGGTCCTTACCGTAGCAGGACCAAAGGCTGCTATTCTGACATCCTTCTGCTCGAAGTCGGGAATATTCTCCTTCAAGGCCTTCACGCCCGTTGTACTGAAGAAGATAAGCATATCATAATCGAAGTTCTTTATCTCCTCCTCCGACAGTTTATTGCTCACAGTTCGGTACATCACACACTCCTTATGCTTCAGTTTGTTGGCATCGAGCAACTTAGCCACAGCATCATTGTGCACCGAACTTTGAGGAATAAGGAAACGCTCGTTCTTATGTTTCTGCATCAATGGAATCAGGCTGTCTATTTTTCCCGTATCTCCAAAGAACACCTTGCGCTTGCGATACTGTACATACTTCTGAATGTATAGCGCGATTGTTTCTATCACACAGAAGTACTTCATATCTTCAGGGATTGTAATGCGCATTTCCTGTGCCAGCTTAAAGTAGTTATCTACTGCATGGCGAGAGGTGAATACTACGGCTGTGTAATCAAGAATATTGATTTTCTGTTCGCGAAATTCCTTCGAAGATAATCTCTCTACTTTGAAAAATGGCCTGAAAACCATCTCTACCCCTAAATCTGAAGCTATGTCATAATAAGGAGATTTCTCGCTCGTTGGTTTGGGTTGTGAAACCAAGATCTTTTTTATCATTATTCCCTAAATGTTTATTTTCAAATAGTTACCAGTAATATCTATAAGTCCTCCCAATACCATTAACGGTATAATTTCAAGACTGCAAAAGTACAAAATTATTTGCAAACGGCCCGCCATCCGTTTGAAAAAGATAGAATAACTCTTATAAAGTTGCAGGATTTTTATCAATACAACCACTATTCCAACATAAATCAGCGCCATATGTACCGACAGATTGAAATAAACAAGCAGCAAGGTTAGCGGAAACAGGAGCACTCCTTCCATAGAAGTAAGGAAAGCCCACGCCTTTGTCCAGCGCTTATTCCGCTCGTAATCGAAGAAAGTCCAATCCACTATACCGTAAAGGAACCGTTTTATCAGGAAATATCCCACGAACTCCGCCAGATAAATGCCTATCCCCATCAGCTGCTCAGAGCCTTCATACGACATGCCGTTTACCTTACTTTGAAAGATAAAGCAGATAACGCTCAGGAAGAGTGATGTCTGCAGAATAAGGAATGGCAACACCTTGGCACTCGATACACGGTCGGCCTGATTCCGAACACTGCGTGGCGCGCCAAAGAAGGTGCGCAACTGGGTAGAGAAAAACTCTCTCGTTACCGAGAAGCCACCCATCGAAACAAGGAAGCACAGCAGCAGAATACCTGCCAGCGTATTGTCGCTTCCAAAGGTATAGGGGACGGGATCGCCCAAAATACCTCCTCTCCTGATAGTGCCTTTGTCCAGCTTAAAATACTTGCTGCCCTTGAAATACCCCTCTTCCTCCAAATGAATATCAGAAAGCTTGAAAGATTTAACATCCTTCAAGCTCACGTAATGGTGCGTTACCTTTGCGGTATCCGCCTTTACTTCATCAATCGAATCGCCTCTATTCACTTTCTGCAAGGTAGATTTCAGCAGAAACGAAGGTCGGACAATAGAGTCGGTAACGGGCATATCTATCTATTAAAGCGCAAATGTTTTCTTTATATCCTCAACGCGGTCGAGCTTCTCCCAAGTGAAGAGTTCCACCTCCATCTCCTTGGTTTCGTGGTAACGGCTCTCAAACGTCTTCTTTATCACTTCGTTCTGCCTGCCCATGTGGCCGTATGCGGCCGTTTCAAGATACATCGGCTGACGCAATTTCAAAGTGCGTTCGATAGCCTTTGGCCGTAAATCGAAGAGCTGTTTTATCCTCTCGGCTATCTCGCCATCGCTCTCCTTTATGTGCTTTCTGCCATAGGTATTCACATAAACGCTCACGGGCTCGGCTACTCCTATGGCATAGGCAAGCTGTACCAGCACCTCGTCGGCTACCCCTGCAGCTACTAAATTCTTGGCGATATAGCGTGTGGCATACGCTGCCGAGCGATCGACTTTCGATGAATCCTTACCCGAGAAGGCTCCACCGCCATGACCACCCTTGCCACCGTAGGTATCGACGATTATCTTACGGCCTGTCAAACCGGTATCGCCATGAGGGCCGCCGATAACGAATTTACCCGTCGGATTTACAAAATACTTGATATGATCGTTGAACAACGCCAATACCTTCTCCGAAGAAATCTGCGCCTTCACACGTGGCATCAGTACCTCAAGCACATCTTTCCGAATCCTTGCCAACATCTCTTCATCGGCCTTGAGCTGCGCCTCACGACTGCCATCCGCCGGCTTTACGAAGTCATCATGCTGTGTAGAAACCACGATTGTATCGATTCTTTGCGGAATATTGTCGTCGCTATACTCTACCGTTACCTGACTTTTCGAGTCGGGACGCAAGTAAGTCATCACCTTTCCTTCCTTGCGAATATCGGCCAAGGTCTTCATAATAAGGTGAGCAAGGTCTAAGGTTACAGGCATATAGTTTTCTGTTTCGTTACAAGCATAGCCGAACATCATACCCTGATCGCCGGCACCTTGGTTCTCGTCATCCCCATTATCGACACCACGGTTAATGTCGTCGCTCTGCTCATGAATGGCCGAAAGAACACCGCAACTGTTGCCATCGAACTGGTATTCAGCCTTTGTATAACCTATGTTGTTAATGGTTTTACGGGCTATTGCCTGCAAATCCACATACTCCTTCGAGCGAACTTCGCCCATAATTACCACCTGTCCCGTTGTATTAAATGTTTCGATGGCACAACGAGCTTGGTCATCATAGGCCAAAAACTGGTCTAACAATGCGTCGCTTATTTGGTCTGCCACCTTATCCGGGTGCCCTTCAGAAACCGATTCTGATGAAAATAAATATGCCATAGTCTGTATATAATCTGATTTTAAGGAGTGCAAAGTTACTGTAACTCTGGCGGATTACAAAATAAAAGAAGATTATTTAGACATTATTATATAGAGCATTACATAACGATCAGCATTGCATTCCGGGATAAGAAGAGTATAAACAGCAAAGGAAAAGGGCATGTTTTCCGATGTAAAAGAGCATGATTTGCAGGGTAAAAGGGCATCTTTTACTACATAAAAGAGCATATATTACAATGAAGTTATTTTTTATTTTATTTGCCGTCACTTTTAACAATTTGCGTAAATCATTGGAACACAACACATTGTAATAACAAAACCGATGATGATATGACAGTAACTTTTATAAATCATCTATGCCCTCTTACCGTTTTCCTTTATCAGGCTTTATCGTTTTACTGTCATACCACCACTCTGAATAAAGCTATAATCGTCTTATACACAAACACTTATCATAAATGTTAAAAGTGACGGCAAATAAAAATAATTCAAAATTCATAGATAGAATAGTTACAGGTCTCCTGTAATGCTACCATACCGGCAAGAATATGAACGTCATCCATCATCTTCCACCCGTCTCATTTATCATATTTTTCTTTCCCAACCGGATACTACCATAAAGAAAACCGGGACGCTTCAGATTACTCTGCGCGTCCCGATTCAGCATATTCTCAAGAATTCTATGTGTTCCTTTTACTTGGCAGGTGTCATCACTACCTCTACTTGATTCTTTGAATCGTAGAGTTGCTTGATACATCCTGCAATCTTAGCAGGAGTAAGTGCTTCTACTATCTGCTTATAATTGGTGTAGAAGTCAGCACCATGCTCTACATAGGTAGATAGAATATCTTGCCAGAAATCATTGGTTTTTATAGCCTTATCATAGTTCTTCAGCATATAGTCCTTTACTTTTTGAACCTTGTCTGCATCTATTTTCATCGTTGCATTCTTGAAACCATCGTTCAATAGCTTCACTGCGAGGTCGGACTTATTAGGATCCATCGGGCAATAAGCTTGCATTTGCCATTCAGCTTTATCGCCTTCCAAACTCAAGCTACCGGCTGCATTCACCGAATAAGCAGCACTTGCATCCTCACGAATATTCTTCAGATAATCCATGGCAAGTATCTGTCCTGCGGCATCTATCAAGATACTGTTCTCCAAGTTATATGCAGCAGGCATCTTCCATACCTCTACTGCCACTGCTTTTGGTGTTTCCGACTTACGCGTAAACTTATTAATTACCTTACCGTTTACTATATTAGGATAGTCGCCCCATACCTCTGCTTTACCTGAAGGCAGACAGGCAAGGTACTTTTCTATCAATGGGCGGAGAGTCGTTTCATCAAAATTACCCACAAAATAGTAAGTAAACTGACCCGGAGAAGCAAAGCGTTCTTTCCAAATCTGTAGTATTCTGTCGTAGCTAACCTTATCAAAGTCCTTCACATTGGCTGGTGCCATACGAGGATTATGAGCATATAGCGACCCTATAACAGAATCGGAGAACACACTTTCCGGTGATAAATCCTTATTCTTCAATGCCTCAACATACTGTGTCTTCAATGCATTGAACGATTCTTCATCCTTTGATATGGCTGTGAAATTCAGGTAAACCAGCTGCATCATCGTCTCGATATCCTTTGGAACAGAGCTACCGCTGACATGCTGATAGCGGCTACCCAAAGCAACAGATGCACTTGCCTGCTTGCCTGCCAATACTTTCTGCAGCTCTTTATTCTTAAAGTTACCCAAGCCACTGGCGCCAATAAAGCTATCGAAATACTTCAGATTGTCGTAGTCGGCAGCACCATAAAGGCTCTTACCACCCTTAGAACTACCACTAAACTGTATCTCATTCTCGGCATAATCGGTCTTTTTCAGGATAACACGAGCGCCATTGCTCAAGGTAAGTTCCTTATATCCCAGAGCTTTATTCTCTGTTTCCTTCACAATCTTACCTGCCTTAGGAAGCTTTGTTTCGTCCAATAAAGGCTCTTGCTTTACATTATCCACGTATGGAGTAAGCTTTTCGGCACGCACGTTCTTAATAGTTTGCGCCAACTGAGCAGCTGTCAGATACTTCTGACCGGGCTTTTCTTGTTGCCAAGCATATACAACAAAGTTGCTATCGCGGTCTGAAATCAACTCCTTTACATAGGTATTGATAACATTAACATTCAATGCCGGCATCTCAATAATCTGCTTCATGATACGGTAACTATCCTCCGGAGAAGGGATAGGTTCGTTCTCTAAGTAATGATCTCGCAACTCATCGCCATACTGATCGTTAGTAATCTTACTACGATTTAAATAAGCTGACTCTATTTGTGAGAGGTATTCTGCTTTCGAACGTTCAAATTCTGTAGGGGTAAAACCGAACTCGCGCGCACGCAAAGTCTCACGATACACTGTTGCCAGTGCCTCTAAATCCTTACCATCCTTAGGACTTAGCGATACTTGGAAGGCATCCTTTGTCTTTGAAAGGATATATGGTCCATCCTCTCCCTGCGCATCCTTGAACGGACTTTCAGGCTTTTGAGCCAAATCGGATAGTCGTTCGTTGAACATCCTTGCTATCATTGTCTTGGCATATTGGTCTATATAATAGCTCTGATCGCCCTTTTCAGACTCCGGAAACACATCGTGCTTCATCGCAAAACCTATCGCTGTGTTTTGCAATTCCTTATCTTTATCTACTACATAGATAGCTTCTTTGTTATCGGGAACAGGCTCTTCGGTTACCTTTCCGGCTGTTGTTGGGACGGAAACATTTGCCCAAAGCTTCTTTATCTGTGCTTCAATGGCATCGACATCGACATCTCCAACAACAATAACGCACTGATTATCGGTGTGATACCACTTCTTATAATAGTCGCGAAGGTCCTGATAAGGGAAGTTATCTACGATACTCATCAATCCGATAGGTAAACGATTACCATATTTAGAGCCCGGATAAAGCTTGGGAAGTACACGATCGTAGATGCGCATAATAGCAGATGAGCTCAATTGCCATTCCTGATGAACCACTCCGCGTTCCTTATCTATCTCCTTATCTGCTAATGTTAAACCATTCGACCAGTCTTTTAAGATAAGCAAACAAGAGTCAAGAGCAGTGCTGCGCTTTACCGGTACGTTGCAAATACGATATACAGTCTGGTCGATACTTGTATAAGCATTCAGGTCATCACCGAAACCTACGCCCAGAGAGCGGGTATAATCCAACAGCGTTGAGTCCGGATAATGCTCCGAACCATTAAATGCCATGTGCTCTAAAAAGTGTGCAAGACCACGCTGTTTGTCGTTTTCCTGAATAGACCCCACACGCTGTGCAATGTAAAAATTTGCCACATGCTCCGGCCATTCATTGTGTAAAATGTAATAAGTAAGCCCGTTACTTAGCTTGCCTTGTCGTACATTCTTGTTCATTGGAATAGGTCCAAGCTGCTGAGCCGATACCATTCCTACTACAAACAAGAAAGACAACGATAACAAATACTTTAGTTTCATCGTAATTATAGTTTGTTTATAAATTGTTTTCATATAGTTTGCAAAGATAACAAATTTATAAATTCTTACACCTTTTACGGTCGTTAATATTTTTCGTATTAATATAATGTAACTACTAAGGATAATTCTTTAATGAAGATTACAGATTAATTATAACCTGTTCTTCTCTTCATTACCTGCACCGGTGCCCTTATACTTACTGCGAGTAGTGTTGAATTTATACGTAAAAGTTAAGACAAACTGCCTGCTATCATAGCTACTTACTTGTGTAGTAAGCATTGATCCTGTATATACTGTGCTACTTGACTTGTCGGTATGGAATATATCTGTACCTTGAATACGCAACGAACACCTGTCTTTTGCAAATGTTTTCGTAAGGCTTACATCTACAGAAGCATTGTTTTTTCCTACATATCCGTTTTCTGCATTGCCCATAGTGGTAAGAGAGGCCTCCTCTGTAAAGAGCCAACCATGCTCAAAGTTCAGCGTATTATTAACACTAAACTGGAAGATTGGCTTATTTAAACGATAGGTGGCAAGGTTTGTTTTAAGGTTTAACCATTGTTTCATTGCCATTAAACTTACCTCAGGCGACCATATACCTATTTCCGGTGAAAGGGCTAATTGTACTGTCATTCGCTTCAAAGAAGGTATATTCTTATAGGTAATACGCGACACTGAAGAGTTTCCCGATTGCTCTTCCGACCACAGAATAATAGCATGTCGGCGGTCGGTATAGCCTAATGCCAGCTGAATAAACTTCCAACTGCCAGCCAATGATAGATTATGAACATACTCATGATGCAGCAATGGATTGCCTGATTGCAGCAAAAAGCGGTTGCCATAAACTACGTTATTACTCAACTGGCTGTAAGATGGACGCTTGGTTTTGGCTGAATAGCCTAGCTGCAGTTGCACTTTACCAATTTGAGTTGCCAATGCCAAGCTCGGAAAGAAGTTTCCAAACGACCTGCTTTGGGTATCTATCTTCTTGTTATTCTCGTAATAATCGAAGCCTACATGCTCATAACGCAGTCCTGCACTTACATTAAACATAGCGATTTTCCTACTATATTCCATAAAAGGAGCTATGTTTGTCTCCTTTAGTTTAGCATAAGAAGTGGGCACATAACCCTCCGGATTGATGTAATCATCCACTCTGTTGGTGTGAGTATATTCCCCTCCAAAGCTCAAATTACCACCAAAAAGCGGATAAGTAAACACAAGTTTGGTTGCCAACAGCCTGTTTCTTTCTACGTTTTTCGAAGTAATTACCCTGCTGTTTTTACTTGTACTCACCTCATTATACATCATCTGGTCCTCCTCATGGCTATACATATAGTCGGCATTCCAGTCTATTGATACCTTTCCCAACTTACCATTATAATATATATTCAGCTGATGAGAAGGTCGATTAGTACTCTTATCTAGTATTTTATTCTCCAAATGATCATAATAAACACCATTGGCAGTAACGTCACTAATCAGCAAATGAGGTGTTGTACTACTGGGTTCTGCTTTCATTAGATAACGTACGCCCACAGAGTTGCTATCGTTTAGCTGATAGTTTGCACCCAAAGTAAACCGATGATTCTCGTCTTTATCTTTATTATCTTGCTGAAACACCTGCCTCCAAAGGGTATCTGTCTGCAGCAATGTTACAATAGGATTATGGTAAAAGCTATTATCTAGCGTATAACGATAGCCTCCGAAGAGGTCGAAACGATTATGACGATAGTTCCAGTTGAGCGATTCATTAAGGTCGGTGTTCTCCGATTGATAATAAACCGACCGTATATCAAAGCCGAATCCCTCACCATGAATATTCTTAGTACGTATCTTTACCACCGCGTTTACCGAAGCATTGTATCGCGCTCCGGGGTTGTTTATCACCTCAACACTCTTTATTTCCTCCGATTTCAGTTGTTTAAGCTCGTCCATATCGCGTACCTGACGCCCGTTGATATAGAAGATTGGCGCTCCTTTTCCAAACACTTCGTACCCGTCTTTCTTCTTTGTCAGTCCCGGAACATGCGCCAACACATCCTCTCCGGTACCCAGTTTACTTAGCACGGTGTTCTCAACATTCGTCTGAAACCCCTCTGTTGTAAGCTTAAATGCAGGTGCATGCGCCTTCACAACCACCTCTTTTAAAGCCTCAGCGCTCTGCTGCAGCTGTATCGTTCCCATGTTTCCGCTGCCCGTTTCCATTGTTTGAGTAACGTAACCAACATACGATACCCGCAGCAAAGCATGTGGCTGGGTGGTCGATAACGCGAAAGTCCCATCGTCTTTGGTTACCACTCCCTGAAGAAACGACGAGTCATTGGCGGCAAGCAACACGACATTTACAAAGGGCATGGGCTGCGATTGCTCATCAACAACACGTCCAGACACCGTTGTTTGGGCTGCTAACCCCAAGGGTAACACCAAGAAAAATAACAAAAACAGTAAATGTTTCATGCACATTGATTAATATTATGAACAGTGATAGGATAATATGTTTATCCGCAACAAAGTTATAAACAATATTTATAAAATAAAAAAAAATAGAAATATTGTTTGTTTTAATACAATTCACTATAAACAGTTTGCTTTCCTAGCTACCTTTATCACATAAACAAGCCCCAACACCAGTGTTAAAGAAAGTAGTTAAGAGAGGAAAAGAGCATCTTTTTAAGAACAATCTGCCGTCTTTTACTGAGTAAAAGACGGCAGATTATAGTGTTATCTACGGCAGATTACAATTGCTTTTAGACTATTTCAATTACAACATAAACTATATTACAATACAATATAGTCTATTTCCATCTTCAAACAATGCCCTTTTAGAGTATAAACGGGCGTAGATTACTAGTAAAACGGGCATAGATTACTGGGGGAAATGTTATATACTCCTAACACTTTTCGGCTAAAACTGTTAGACGGATATAACAATTTTCCGCAAAAACTGTTAGATACATGTAACAGTTTTAATTAAATAAGCAAATCTATCCGTGATTAATCTAAGTGATGTTCTTGCCGATATTTAATGTTTCTTGGGTGGTGTTCAAGGATTTCTTGGCGTAAAGTAGTGGTGTCGATATGGGTGTATATCTCGGTAGTGGCAATGCTTTCGTGCCCCAGCATGGCCTGAATGGCACGCAGGTCGGCACCACCTTCGAGCAAAGCAGTGGCAAAGGAGTGGCGAAGCGTGTGGGGCGAGATGGTCTTTTTTATCCCCGCAGCCTGCGCATAGTTCTTCAGCATGATGAGAATCATGGTACGAGTGAGGTGCGCTCCACGCCTGTTCAGGAACACATAATCCTCCTCGCCCGGTTTAATCGTCATCCGGTTACGGTCGATAAACCAATAATTCAGCTCCTCAAGTGCACGAGGTGAGATAGGAACAAGACGTTCCTTCGCGCCTTTCCCAAACACACGGATGTATTGTTCGTCGATATACAGATTGGAAAGTTTCAGGTTGGTAAGCTCTGAAACACGCAAACCGCAAGAGAAAAGCACCTCGATAATGGCTTTATTACGCTGCCCTTCCCACTTACTTAGGTCGATAGCCTGCTCTATTTTGTCCACTTCCGCCAAGGAAAGCACCTCCGGAAGGTGTTGCGGTTGCTTGGGCGACTCCAGCAATTCCGTTGGATCCTGCTCTATATAGCCGTCCAGTTCGAGGAAACGATAGAACTGTCGTACCCCGCTTAGGATGCGGGCAAGCGAGCGGGCACTGATACCCAGCTCGGAGATAGAGGCTGCAAAATGCTCCAAATCATCGAGTTTCACATCGAGTACATCCTTTTCAGCACAGCGAAGATACACGGCCAGCTTGTCGATGTCGCGCATATAGGCATCGAGGGTATTGTCGGACACGCCTTTCTCCAGCTTCAGGTAACGGCGAAACTTGGCTGCAACGTTGTCGGATGTTTTCTTGTCGGATTCCATTTTTATTGTTATTTTTGCAGAGAAGGCCGGCTGCGTTACGCGCTTTTGATGAACAGGAAAGAACGAACAGAGCGGCCTTCGGGTTACAAAGATAAGAAAGACGAATGAGAATACCGACCCTTTGTCGGTAAAATTGATAATCCAAAGCATATGAAAGTAATCATTGTCAATGGTCCCAACCTTAACCTTTTAGGCACAAGAGAGCCCGGAATATATGGTAAGGAATCGATGGAGACCTACCTCCCCAAGCTGAAAGAACGCTACCCCGACATTGAGCTGGAATACTACCAGAGCAATGTAGAGGGTGAGCTAATCAACAAACTGCAGGAAGTGGGCTTTTCTTTCGATGGAATCGTGCTAAATGCGGGAGCATACACCCATACCAGCATTGCCCTGCTCGACTGTATCCGCTCGCTGAAGACACCTGTCATCGAGGTGCACATCAGCAATGTAAACGACCGTGAGGAGTACCGTCGGCATTCTATTATCGGAGCGGGCTGTAAGGGAACGATACAGGGTTTCGGACTCGACAGCTACCGACTGGCCATAGAGGCGTTGCTGGGATAAGAGACAGGGAGCGATGATAGAACATTTAGATAACTACATACGAGCACACATCGACCCGGAGGGCGATTACCTCTACCGCCTTTATCGGGCTACGAACATCCATACCATTCACGGAAGAATGGCCAGCGGGCATATTCAGGGCAGGCTCCTGAAGATGCTTGTGCAGATGATTCAACCGAAAAATATACTTGAAGTGGGTACATTCAGTGGTTATTCTGCCCTTTGTATGGCAGAAGGACTGGGTGAAGGCGGTAGACTCTACACCTTTGAAATTAATGACGAGATGGAAGATTTTACACGCCCATGGATAGAAAACTCGCCCGTTGCCGATAAAATAGACTTTAGAATAGGCGATGCAAACATAGAAGCACCCAAGCTAGGCGTTACCTTTGACATGGCTTTTGTGGATGGCGACAAGCGTACTTACGTGGAAACTTACGAGATGGTGCTCTCCGTGCTGCGCTCCGGAGGATATATCCTTGCCGACAATACTCTGTGGGACGGACATGTGGCCGACCCTGCCTACGACAAGGATCAGCAAACCATCGGCATAAGAAAGTTCAACGACCATGTGGCTGCCGACGAACGTATAGAGAAAGTTATCCTGCCCATTCGGGACGGTCTGACCCTCATCCGAAAGAAATAAGTTTGAATATCTCAAAGGGTTTAGCTACCTTTGCAACTCAAAATAATAGCAGTTGCTGCTGAAAACAAAACGCTTTGCAGCTGCAAATCACAGACGTTGCCGGCGGAAATATAAACCGGCACCGTTTTAAAATATAACCGACAAAAGAAAGAAACACTATGCAAGAAACAAGACAAAATCGCATATCACGCTTACTGCAGAAAGAGCTGGCGAGCATTTTCCAGAACCAGACACGCCAAACACATGGAATATTGGTAAGCGTAACACGTGTAAAAATAAGTCCCGACCTTAGCATCTGCACTGCCTATCTGAGTATTTTCCCCTCCGACAAGGGCGAAGAACTGCTGAAAAACATCAATAAGAACGAGAAGTCGATTCGCTACGAGTTGGGACAACGCTGCCATAACCAGCTGCGCATCATCCCGGAGCTACGCTTCTTCATTGACGATTCTCTGGACTACCTCGACCGTATCGACGAACTATTGAAGAAGTAACCGAACGATGAATTTCCCCTTTTACATTGCCCGCCGTTACCTCTTTTCGAAAAAGAGCACCCATGCCATCAATATAATCAGCCTTATCTCGGTAATAGGCGTGGCTGTGGCAACGATGGCCTTGGTAGTGGTACTGAGCGGATTTAATGGCTTTTCCGACTTGGTAGCGTCGTTCTTTACCGAGTTCGACCCACAGCTGAAGATAGAGGCAAAGATGGGAAAGGCGATGAATGAGGATGCGCCCGAGCTGGAAAAGGTGCGGCGGTTGCCCGAAGTGATGGTTGCCACCAACTGTGTGGAGGATCAGGCACTGGCCATGTATCACGACAAACAGGAGATGGTGATGGTGAAAGGGGTGCAGGAAAACTTCGACTCGCTTACGCATATCAGCAACATCTGTTACGGCGACGGCGACTTCGATTTGGAAACAGCCAACCTGCAATATGGCGTATTGGGCATAAGACTGGCACAAGACTTGGGCACGGGATTGCAATGGCCCGACTATTTAAAGATTTACGCGCCACAACGCGAGGGGCAATACGATCCCACCGACCCTACCAATGCTTTTGTGCAGGACTCGCTTTTGTCGCCGGGACTGGTGTTTCAGGTAAAACAAAGCAAGTACGACAAAGGGTATATCATTACCTCGCTCACCTTTGCCCAACGCATATTCAACCGTCAGGGGCAGATAACTTCGCTGGAACTCAGAATGAAACCGGGTGTTGATATCGACCAAATTCAAAAACATATTCAGGAGCTGCTTGGGGAGAAATACACCGTAAAAAACCGCTATGAGCAGCAGGCCGACACCTTTAACATCATGCGAATAGAGAAGCTCTTTGCCTATATTTTCCTTACCTTTATCCTCATGATAGCCTGCTTTAACATCATAGGCTCGCTCTCAATGCTGATGATTGACAAGAAAGCCGATGTGCAAACACTGCGCAATTTGGGGGCAAGCGACAAGCAAATCAGCAGGATTTTCCTCTTCGAAGGCCGGCTCATCTCGGCAGGCGGTGCCGTGATAGGTATTCTGCTGGGCTTGCTGTTATGCTGGTTGCAACAGCAGTATGGCTTGGTGAAGCTGGGCGACGAGGCAGGCAACTTCGTTGTAAATGCTTATCCTATCAGCGTTCATCCACTTGATGTGGTAGCCATCTTCTTCACTGTCATCATTGTAGGTTGGCTGGCGGTGTGGTACCCGGTAAGTCATATGAGCAAAAAACTAACAAAAGAGGAAGCCTTTAATACATAATGGCATTATAGAAAACAAAGGAAGCTCCCTTAAACCAAATGGTTTAAGGGAGCTTTTATTATAATCAAAAAAATTAATACCAACTAATTAACCTATCCACTTAACATAAGCAAAGTCTTGACGATGGGGGAGTTTGTCGTTCTTCGGGAACATACGAACACCCATCTTATAACCTCCGGCAGTGGTAGGAACCAATTTTGCCTCGAAAGTATAGATGCTGCCTTCGCTCTTTATCTTTTTGAATGGGATAACTTGGTGGACGCTTACATCGTCTATCGGTTCCTCATTCAGAATGACAAGTTCCAGACCGATAGCGTCGTTCAGGCCCTTTTCGTCGATAACGTAGGTGAGCTTAGAGCTCTTACCGGTAGTAAGTTCCTTGAAAGCAGTGTCGTTCTTAGATACAACCGATATTTCATCCCATCGTGCAGCCACCTCTTCCTTCCAAGCAGCAAGTTCCTTTGCCTGTTTGCAGTCCTTGTCCTGAAGCTCGTGAGAACGCTTGGCTTGCTTCTCATAGAACTTATCGTAGTAGTCGTCGAGCTGGCGCTTCATGGTGTAATGAGGCGCGATGGTAGCAATAGAGTTCTTCACAACCTGAATCCACTCTGCCGAATAGCCCTTCTTCTTGTCCTGATTGAAGTAAAGCGGAGCTATCTCGTGCTCCAGCAAACTGTAGATGGTGGCAGCGTCGAGCTGATCCTGATAGCCCTGATCCTCATAAGTACGCTTTTCAGGAAGTGCCCATCCGGCACCGGGACGATAGCCTTCCACATACCAACCATCGAGGACCGACAGATTAACAACACCGTTCAGCTCGGCCTTCTCGCCCGATGTACCACTGGCTTCGAGCGGACGGGTCGGGGTATTCATCCAAATATCGACACCCGATACTAAACGACGTGCCAGCTGCATATCGTAGTCCTCCAAGAAAATAATCTTACCCAAGAACTGCGGCATGCGAGAAATCTCGTAAATACGCTTGATAAGTCCCTGTCCGGCACCGTCAGCAGGGTGTGCCTTACCCGAGAAGAAGAAAAGAACAGGACGCTCCGGATTGTTCACTATTTCATCCAATCGTTTCAAATCCGTAAATAACAAGTGGGCGCGTTTATAAGTTGCAAAGCGACGGCAGAAGCCTATCATCAAGGCATTAGGATTAATCTTGTCTAAGATCTCTACCACTTTGGCAGGGTCGCCCTGATTGCGAAGCCACTGAGCGGTGAATTTATCGCGGATATACTTGATAAGTTTCTTCTTCAAGACCATACGTGTTTCCCAAATTTCGGCATCGGGAACATTGTAGATAGCGTGCCAGATGTCCTCATTACTCTGGTCGGACATGAACTTCTTATCGAAGTACTTGTCATACAGTTTACGCCACTCGGTAGCCGTCCATGTAGGAAGGTGAACACCGTTGGTAACATAACCCACATGGTTTTCTTCCGGGAAGTAGCCCTTCCAGATAGGAGCAAACATCTTTTGGCTGACCCATCCGTGCAGTTTCGACACACCATTCACCTCCTGACAGGTGTTGCAGGCAAAGGTACTCATGCAGAATCGCTCGCTGTGGTCGTCAGGATTGATACGCCCCATACCGATAAACTCGTCCCAAGAGATACCCAGCTTAGAAGGGTAAGCACTCATATACTTGGCAAACAGCGGTTCATCGAAGTAGTCATGACCGGCCGGAACTGGAGTATGAACGGTGTAAAGCGAAGATACACGAACAAGCTCCATGGCCTGATTAAAGGTGAAACCCGACTCTACATAATCTACCAAACGCTGCAAATTACATAGTGCCGCATGGCCTTCATTACAATGATAAATATCCTTTTTGATACCTAACTTATTCAAAGTAAGGATACCTCCCATACCTAACAGTATCTCCTGCTTCAGACGATTTTCGTTGTCGCCGCCATAAAGAGCGTGGGTAATAGGACGGTCGAACTCAGAGTTCATCTCGTTATCGGTATCAAGCAGATAAAGCTTAATACGGCCTACGTTTACACGCCATACCAAAGCATGCACGAAGTAGTCGCGATAAGGAACATCTATCACTACCTGATTGCCATCGGCATCAAGCTCTTTCTCGATAGGAAGCGAGTTGAACTGCTGTGCATCGTACTTGGCTATCTGCTGCCCATCCATCGAAAGGGTTTGGCGGAAATAACCGAAACGGTACAGGAAGCCCACTGCGCAGAGATCGACATTAGAGTCGGAAGCCTCCTTCAGATAGTCACCGGCCAACATACCCAGACCGCCTGAATAAATCTTCAGCGCTTGGTTCAGGCCAAACTCCATACAGAAATATGCTACCGATGAACGCTTCTTATTGGGTTTTACGTTCATATAGTCGCAGAACATCTTATATACTTCGGCCACTTTCTTCATCAAAGCCTTATCTTTTACAATCTCCTGTAAACGCTCAAAACTCAGTCTTTGAAGGAGCATAACAGGGTTATGTCCCACCTGTTCGTACAATGTTTCGTCGAGACTCTTGAACAGATTGCGAGCCTGATACGTCCAAGCCCACCACATGTTATGAGCTATTTCATCCAAACACTCCAGCTCTTTTGGCAGAGTGGACTGAACACTAACCACTTGCCATCGCGGCTGATTAGTATAATCTGACTTAATTTTCATTTTAGTTTGCCTGATTAATTTTGTTGTTTTATTCTTTATTTATCTCTTAATTCGATTGATTTCGTTGTTCTGCCTTCGACAAAGCAAAGGCGTAAGCATCACGATAATACTTAATGAACTTGCTCCAAAGGGCTTTTTCAGACAGCTTTACAGCAGCGTTACGGCACTTCCTGCGCATGGCTTTATTGTAGCCGGCATACAACGCGACGGTATCTTTAATGGCATCGGCCACCTCATGATAATTATAATCGGTGCGATGAATAACCTTAACGCCATCCTGCAGCTCGCAACTCTTCCCCGTTTCCTTGTTCGCCCATAGGCCAAAGCCGGCTAAATCGGTGGTGATACAAGGTACCTTAAAGGCTATCGACTCAAGTGGAGTATAGCCCCAAGGCTCGTAATAAGAAGGATAGGCGCACAAGTTGTTACCAATAATGAGGTCGTAATACGACAGATTGAAAACACCATCGTTGCCTGTCAGGTAACAAGGCACGAAGATTACCTTCACCTTGCTGTCCTTTGCGTTCGTAATTCCTAACTGTCGCATCATGCCCAATGCAGCATCCTCGTTCATATTATTCAGCCAATGGGTCAGGAATGGTTGTGGAAGCGGAGTATCGAAGGTTTGTTTAGACTGCAGACGCTCGATTAAATCCTGTCGGGCAGTTCCCACCCATGCAGGAACCTCGATAAGAGCAAGAACGTTCTTATTGAGGTTATCGGCATAATTAAGCCTATTCATGGCCTCGATAAACACGTCGATACCCTTGTTACGAAACTCATAACGCCCCGAAGTAGATACAATAAGCGTGTCATCGTCCAACTCTGTACCCAATAAAGCATTGGCAACGGAAAGCATTTTACGGCGGGCTGCACTGCGTTTACGTGTAAAAGAGGCTCCTTGAGGTACAAAATCATCCTCAAATCCATTTGGCAGAACAACGTCGCAAGGCTTATCGAGCAGGTTTTCACACTCGATTGCAGTAATATCGCTCACCGTTGTAAAGCAGTCGGCATAGTGTGCTGTCTGCTTTTCAATGGAATGTTTGCTCTCCACATTCAGCTCCTGTGCCATCTGGTCGCCATTGTATGCCCACAGATATTCATAAAGGGGCTTCCCTTTACCGGCAATGCTGCGGCCGATACTGGTGGCATGCGTTGTGAAGATACTCGCAATCTGTGGGAGAGACTGCTGCAACAAAAGGGCAGCAAAGCCTGTCTGCCACTCGTTGGCATGGAAAACAACCTTGTCTTCCTCCGACAAATAGAAACTATAGAAACTTTCCACTACCTTGGAAACCGCAATCGAGAACACCGCCGAGTCGTCATAATCGCCATAACCATGCAGGCTATCCACTCCGAAAGCATTCCAGAGATTACCGTAAACACCGTTCCTGACAGCGAAATATTGCTGAAAATCCACCAATATAGTTACAGGGTCTCCCGGCACTTTCCAGCGCCCGACACGCAGATTAAGCCCTTCCGAACGAGCTTTATCCATCCATTCCACATAAATATTATGATCCGGAACAAAATAGGGCGATTCGGTTTCCTTCCAAATGTCCGGCCCGATAAAAATAAGTTTATCGCCTAAGATATCTTGTAAGACCTTCGCACGTGTAGAAAGAACAGTATAAATACCCCCAACCTTGTTGCAAACTTCCCAACTGGTTTCAAATATAAAGTCTGGAAAAAGAGTCCTTTTCACCTTTATTCTTATTTAATGATTGGTTGCAAAGATAACATAAAATCGCAAAAAGCGCAATTTTAAACGTTTATATTTATCACCCATCTAATGATTATTTGATTTAAAACATTAACTTTGCCGTATCAGAACTGTTTTTTAACAAAACGCTTGACTTATATCAAGAGCAAAGAACATAAAAAGAAACATTGAACAAACAAAAACACAGAAATATGAAACATAAAATCATCACCATAGCTCTCTCATTTCTACCCATTTACAGCTATGCTGCAAAAGGGCATCTTTTGCACAGTAAAAGGGCATCTTTTATGGAGCAAAAGATCATTCTTTACCCGACAAAAGGGCATGTTTTGGAAAGACAAGCCACATTGCCGGCAAACAAGGAGCAGCCTTTCAGGGCACATTTGGTAAACGATGAGTATCAGGTGTGGCTGGATATTGACTTTTATGACAACTCGATTACCGTTCCGGGACAGGACATCTTTGGGCAGTTGCCGGGATATTTCGGTGCAAGGAGAGATACTCGGAAATGGATTATATCGGAGGCTACAGTAAAAGGAGATACTGCCCGACTGCTGATTATCAATGACTACGGGTCAGAAGATTTGACTGCCGAACTTAAAAAAAACAAAGATGGCTCTTACACCCTTACCCAGCTAAAGGGATCTACGATAAAGATTGTCGTAAACAGGAAGTGGGTAAAGATACCAAAGGAGCTTATGTTCAAGCTAAGATAGGAATATTCAGAGAAGGAAGAAGGATCTCACACCGGGGATAATCTTGTTGTGTGAGATTTTCATTTTTTATCCATTCCCCATCGCCCACAAATGATAAAACGCTCCTTTCAGCACTGTCCATAACAGTGTGTAAACCATCCTTCTTTATGGACAGTACCTCGTATAAAAATAACAATACACACTCAAAAGGGTATGTTATATGCAAATTAATCATGTAATCACGTTAATCATGTAATCATGTTAATCATGTAATCATGTTGATCATGTAATCACGTTAATCATGTAATCATGTTGATCATGTAATCACGTTGATCATGTAATCACGTTAATCATGTAATCATGTTGATCATGTAATCATGTTGATCATGTAATCATGTTGATCATGTAATCATGTTGATCATGTAATCATGTTGATCATGTAATCATGTT
>JBHAEI010000018.1:0-210245 GCA_041855505.1 Prevotella sp. | reverse complement strand
CATGTCATATTAGAGTTTTGCTTGTTTTCTTTTTGCAACACTAAGATAAGTGAAAATTCTGACATGGCAAAATCCTGGGCAACTTTTTGTTGCTCAGGAACTTATAAATAAAGTTAAATTATAGTGTTGCGGAATTAAGGCTCTTTAAATTCGCCTCACTTTTTCTGCTCATAAATCCGAACGCCGGGCAAGCAGAAGGGCTTCTATGCCCGATTTATGCCAAAAAACATGGCCAGACTCTGTGAGATTTTCGCAAAATAAGCAAATTATCTGTTATGACAAAAGTAGCAATAAAATCTGAGACTACGACTTCTCCCAAAGGCTTTTTTCGTATTATCTGCCTGTTGTTTACTGGCAGCTTGGCAGGAAGATAAAAGCTTTTGAAGAATGAAGTATTGTATTTTGATGTGTATAATGGGTTGAGAAAATTATTTACAGGTGAAAATATAAAAATAGAAGAGGCCAAATAGCGACGCAAAAGAGGCCTCTTTGCCGTGCTATCCGGCCTCTTTTACTCCTCTATTTGCCGTATATTACATTGAAAAAGGGCATGTTTAGTTTTTGGATATTATAACTATCGTATAATCAAACACTTATGATTTCAGGCAAAAATCCGGCAAGGCGAAACCGACTGAAAACGGATAAGTGAAATAATCGGACAGTTTTTCTTATTCAAATTCAATGTCTCCAAAGAACTCCGGACGGTGGAAATCGGGCTGTGGAACATCGACTTTTTTCCAAGAAAGGAAGTGGGGCGCTTGGGTTTTGTCGCCGCATTTATAGAAGTTACCCCTCATCTTCAGTCCCGAAAGCGTTGTTATCTTGTTACGGAAGAAAGCTGTTACAGGAACTTTTAGTGCCAGTTCCCAAGCTGTGTCTTCGTTTCTTATTCCAAAGGTGCGCTCGCCAAGGGATGCCCAGCGCTCTATTCGCGTTAAAACAGCATTTGTCGCAGGCGTTCTGCCTTCCCGTTCTTGTCCGTTGCACAGGAGTATTGTGCCGATGCAGTTCGCCTCTAAATTGTAATATCCGCTTTTTTCATCGGGAGAAACGAAAAATTCGCAGCAGGAATCTTCCCAGACGTGTCCAAGGTCGAGTCCCTCTACTGCCCGTACCGAGTTCTCCTTTACCTGATAGTGAATATAGATATTCTTATCGTCATGGGCTATTGCAAATTTCACTTCGGGGTGGTATGGAAACTGTTCTGCCCAATTTCCAACCCCGATTTCGCTATATTCGATGCCATCGGCCTTAAACTGTTCAGGAACAGCAGCCGCAGAGCATTCTGTTTTGCTAAGTTTCTTTACTTTCATGTTCTGTTTTCTCTTTATAGGAAGCGTTTGATAAAATCGGTCATCATTCCATTATGCGCCACAACATCCTTGTAAAGTGCCAGCTGGTTTTGCGTGCGGATAAGGTTATGTTCCGGATAGTTTATCTTATAATAGGTGTCGCCATTCAGATAATCGGCAAGAAACCTTACGCATTGCATGTAGGGAAAGAGGGCTGCGGCGTATGGAAGATTCTTTACTTCGGTCTCGATAAGGAAGGCAGAGGCTGTGCTTAGATACCCTTCTGTAAACGCCTTGAAGATATCTTCATTAAGTCCGACGGCCTGAATTTCGGGACTGTCTTCCGCAACGAAGTTGGCACTGGTGCGAAGAAAGTCGCCATAGTCGGAGAATACATAACTGGGCATCACGGTATCGAGGTCGATTACGCAAAGCACTTCGCCCGATTGGTCGAACAACATGTTATTCACCTTGGTGTCGCAGTGGCATATGCGCTTGGGAAGAGCACCCTGTCGATGCAGTTTTTCCGATAGGCACATGGCGTCGGCATCGTTCATGAGCGTGTTGATGATATCCGAAACCTTCCTTACCCTGCCGGCCTTGTCGGCCAGTATAGCCTCCTGAAGCTGGCGGATGCGAAGCTCTATGTTATGAAAATCTGGAATGGTCTCGCCCAAAGGATCCTTTACATCCGACAGCATATACTCGAAGTTGCCGAAAGTACGGCCGCAATCGTAGGCCGATTCTGCCGTTACCGATTCCTTTGTAACGGAGTTATCAATGAAAACGCTTACCCGCCAATACTTGTTTGCAGCATCTTTGTAATAGGTTTTTCCATCGGCTGTTGCCACAAAGCGCAGACATTTACGGTCGATGTCCTGTTCGCCTTTTGCCAAAAGTTTCCTACGAATATGCTCTGTTACCACTTCTATGTTATGCTGCAGCAAATCGACATCTTGGAAAACGGCGTTGTTGATGCGTTGCAGAACATAGTTCGGGGTATGCCCGGAAACCGTCTTTACTATGAAAGTTTCATTAATAAGACCATTGCCCAGAGGCGAAATCTCCTTGATTTCACCTTCTGTTTTAAATTGGGATATGATGTTTTGTAAGTTCTTTTCTTCCATCATGCAAAGTTAATGATTATAGAGATAAGTATGAAAGATTTTCCTATTTAGACGGAATTTGAAGTGATTGAATATTCAATTTATGGCCTGTCTTTCGTTGCTGTACCGAATTTAGTAGGTTTATCGTCCATCATAAACTCTAATTTTCCACCTTTCTGAATATCGCTAAACATGATATAAGAGTGTGTATAAGGCTTTCCATTGAGCTTCACGCTGCGGATATACTTGTTTTCGGCACTGTTTTGGTGGGCTACGATGGTGAAAGTCTTTCCGTTCCCCACATTGATTTTGGCCTCATTGATAATGGGAGAGCCAAAAATGAACTTACCTCCAGCCGGCTCTACCTGATATAAACCTAAGGCCGAAAGGATGTACCAAGCCGACATTTGCCCAACATCCTCATTGCCGCTCAACCCATCGAAATCGTCCTTGTACAGGTGTTCCATAACATAACGGAGCTTGGGAGCAGCCTTGTAGGGTTGTCCTACATAGTTATACATGTAAATAACGTGATGGCTTGGCTCGTTTCCGTGTGCATATTGTCCTATTAATCCGCTGATGTCAGGACTGGCATCCTTGCCTAAGTCGCCATTTACAATGAAGAGAGAGTCTAATTTTGAAACAAAGCGCTGTTCTCCGCCGAATGCTTTTACCAGTCCATGTACATCGTGAGGAACCAACCACACATACTGCCATGCGTTGCCTTCTGTGTAATCGTCTTGCCGATGGACGGTGCTGAAGGGGTCGAAAGGCTCACGGAACTTACCTTCAGAGGTTACGCCGCGCATAAATCCGGTTTTTTTATCAAAGTAATGGGTGCGATAAGACTGGCTCCTGTTGTAGAAGTATTCATAGTCTTTTTTGTTTCCTAACCTCTTGGCAACTTGTGCAATACACCAATCGGCTAAAGCATATTCCAAACCTTTTGCCACCGTTTCCCTCTCAGGGTCGAGGTCAGAAGGGATGTATCCGTACTTCTTTAGTAGGCCCATTCCACGCTCATCACGCATGGCCGACTTCTTGGCTGCTTCCAATACTTTGCTCATATCCACGTTAAACCCCTTGAGAGCAATGTCGCAAATGACAGGAATACCGGGATTACCCACCATACAATCGGTTTCATTTCCCATGAGATGCCATACGGGCAGTTTGCCTTGTTGGTCGGAAATGTGGAGCATTGTCTGGGCTAAATCCTTCTGCATTTCGGGATGTATAATCGTCATCAGCGGGAAGGCTGCACGGTAAGTGTCCCAAAGCGAGAAGGTAGTATAGTTGGTGAAAGTGCCATTATACGTTTTTCCGTCGGCACCACGATAGTCGCCATTCACGTCATTGAATATGGATGGGGCAATCATCGTGTGATATAGTGCTGTATAGAAAATACGTTTTGCCTGCTCATCTTGGGTGGTAATTTTTATTTTTCCAAGTTGCTTTTCCCATTTATCCTGTGCTTCGGCTACCGTATTTTGGAAGTTCCAGTCGGGTAGTTCTGCCCGAAGATTCTGTCTTGCATTCTCAATACTGACAGCCGAAAGGCCTACCTTTACCTCTATGGGCGCTCCTGTATTCTGTGTTTCAAACACATAAATCGTATCTTTCTCGTTCGCTATTTGCTTAATAGGCTGCGAAAATTCTGCCACATAATATACATTCTGGTCTTTAGCCCAACCCGTTGAGTTGCGTACACCTGATAGAACACGGTCGGATTCCTGCTTCATGGAGCAAGAAGTCATAGCATCCCAGCCTATTCCCTGCCATAGATTTAGGGCAACATAACCTTTTTTTAAGTTTGCAGGAAAGCTGTAACGATGGTAGGCTACCCGCTCTGTAGCAGTAAGTTCTACGCGTACACCATTAGCTAATGTTACAGAATAATAGCCGGGAGTGGCTATTTCGGCTCTGTGCGAGAATTTTATTTCTCTGTCATTTGCCTTGGTTATAGGGAGTAATGCCACATCGCCAAGGTCGCCGATACCTGTACCGCTCAAGTGCATCTGGCCAAAGCCGATGATGGTAGAGTCGCTGTAATGGTAGCCGGAACACCAGTTCCAGCCTTGTTTCTTTTGTGTTGGTCCTGCTTGTACATATCCAAAAGGAACATTGGCGCCAAGGAATACATGCCCGTGTCCGCCTGTTCCGATAAACGGATTAACGTACCGTGTATAATGTTGTGCCATCATTGCAGAGAAAGCACTTAGCATTATAGCCAAAAGGATAAATGTTTTTCTCATATCTTATGGGTTATTTTTGGAATTTATAGAAATATTTTTCTCACCTCTTATGGGTTGTTTTGAGAATTTATTGAATAGTCTGTTTTACTTCTTGTTACATAAATCTTTTAAAGCTATAGTTTGGAAAGTCATGTGGGCAGCACTGCTTTCATAAAGAATACCTACCGTTTCTTTATCAATCATCGTCAGACAACTGTATCCCCAACCAGTTCCTGCATCCAATAATACTTTGTTTTCGTTCTTCCAAGTAGTGCCTCCGTCAAGACTTAACTGGATGGTAATATTGTTTCTTTTGCTGGTAGAGTTGGGATTTGAGAACAGTAGAATATCCTTCCCCAAGCTATTGTCCTTTGCATTTACTTTCAGCAGACTTGCCATACATACCGGCTCGATGAGGGCCGAACGGCTGGAAACGTGTTCTTGCCATGTTTTTCCCATGTCGCGAGTGGTATATACGGAGCGACTTCCTCCCCGGTTATCGCGCATATTGAGCATTAATACACCCGGAGTAACCTCAACAACCTGAGCTTCTGTTGTATTATCATGGGCAGGGTTGCTTATTTTCCAAGTCTTCCCATGGTCTTTGCTGTAGATGATGCCTGAATGTGGCATGCGGTTAGCGTCGATAAACTGCATGGCAAATACGAGTGTTCCATCCTTCATGGTAATGCCTCTTCCGGGTCCTTGAAAGAATAAATACCAGTCAGGGTGCTTTACTTGTGGGGTAATGTTGATGGGTGCAGACCATGTTTGACCGTCATCCTCGCTATGGGTCATTACCAACTGTGCCGTAACATCCGGCGACATACCCTGTTGTGAGCTAAACCAAGCAAGCTGATTGCCCATGCCATGTGCCCAAAGAGCTACTATCCAGATGCTGCCGGTCTGCTCATCTACGAGAATGGCAGGGTCGCCTACACCGTTCTGTGCAGCCGGAAGTTCCCCTACATTGGCAAAAGACATTGGTATTCGCATAGGCTCCCATGTTTTTCCTTTGTCGGTACTACGACTCAAACCTATATCTATCCGTCCTTGTAAATCGACACTGTTATTGTAGCGAACGTCATACACGCCCAATAAAGTTCCTCGCTTCGTAGTAACAAGTCCGGGTATTCGGTAGGCTGCAATGCCATCATCTCCGGCATGGCGAACACCGATTGCCATGCGTCGATTCATTGTTTCAGCCTCAGAGTTATCCACAATTAAATCCTTGCTATCAGCTTTTGCACCAATTATTTGAGCTGAAACTTTCGAGTAAAGATTAGTGTTTGGCTTCATGACAATACTCACCCAAAAATAGTTATAGCCATGCATTAACTTCTGGTTAGCCTTGAAAGTAACAGTGTTTGATGATGGTTGGCACTCGGCAATCTTATTAGAGAAGGAAGGCAATGCACTCAACGTCTTGCCAGGAGTAAAATTGGTGAGATACTCGCAAGGTGCAAAAGGACGTTTGGCATAGTTCTGGTGCGCTTCTGTGCCACCGTAATATAACCTTAAGGATGCTATTTCCGTGATAGGAGTAAAGGGAGACAGCCGAATGGTTATTTCGTTTAGCTGTCGCGATTGGTTAGCTTCCAGCCTCATCAGGAACAACTCATTGTCGTTCCTTTCTATCAGAATAGGTATCTGTTGCTGTTTTACGAAAAGCGTGTCTGCTGCTTTCAGGCAGAGCGTAAGCAATAAACTTGCCAATAGTAGCAGCTGTTTTTTACTTAAAAAGGTCATGGTTTCGATGATTATAGAGATGTTATCTTAGTTCGAAGGTTATCTTACCGGCTTTGATAAGGTCGGCATGCGAGATACGATATTTTCCGAAAGGTTTCCCATTCACAAGGATGTTCTTGATAAGATAGCTATCCTTGGCAGGACGTTTTGTCTCGATTACGAGTCGGTTCGTACCCCATTGTTGAGCATCAAGGTGGAGAGTTATCTTATCGAAGGTAGGCGACGTGAAGGTATAAGATGGGTTGCCCGGACAGTCGGGATAGAAACCTATCATACTGAAGACGGCCCATGCCGACATTGTTCCTGTATCATCATTACCGGGAATACCTTCCGGAAGATTCTTAAAGTTTTCCTTTAAGATACGTTTTGTCTCTTTCTGCGTTCTCCACTCTTGTCCTTTAAAGTAAGAGAAGAGGTAAGGATAAGCTATATCCGGCTCGTTGGCAGGGTCGTATTTACCTGTATCGAAAATCATTTGGAGCTTATCTACAAATGCTTTCTCGCCTCCCATCAACTTGGCAAGACCATACACGTCATGGGGAACGTAAAAAGTATAGTTCCAAGAATTGCCTTCATGGAAGCCCGGAGACGGCTCAAAGTTCTCTCCTTGGTTAGGGTTGAATGGAGTAAGGAACTTTCCGTCGGGCAGCAATGGACGAAGAACACCTGTACTCTTGTCGAAATAATGCTTGTAACCCAGCGAGCGGTCATAGAACAACTTTGCGTCTTTTTTCTTGCCAAGAGCCGTTGCCAGTCTGGCTAAAGCATTGTCGGCTATATAGTATTCAAGCGCGTGAGAAACGGAATTATCGAATTTTTCCCGCAGTGGGACATATCCTTTGTCGAGATAATCATCGTTATCTGGACGGAGGAGGTTATCTTTTCCTCGTGTTGTAGCCGACTTATAGAAAGCCTCGTAGGCCGTATTGATGTCGTAACCACGGAGACCTTTCAGCCACGAATCCGTGATAACAGGAATGGCAGGGTCGCCCTCCATGGTGTAGGTTTCGCGCCCGAAGAGTTCCCATTTAGGCATCCAGCCGTGTTCCTTGTACATATTGATCATGGACTGAATCATATCTCGCTGCTTGTCGGGATAGAGAAGTGTAAGCAGTTGGTGCACATTACGATAGGTATCCCACAGAGAGAATACTGTATATCGGTTTCCGTTATGGGCTGTCTTAATCTCATTGCTTTCTAAAGCAGGGTATTGTCCATTGACATCTTGCAGAACATTTGGGTGTATTAAGGCATGATAAAGGGCGGTGTAGAAGATTGTTTTCTGTTCTTCCGTACCTCCTTCCACTTCGATTTTGGATAAAGCCTCCTGCCAAGCCTGCCCGGCATCGGCATGAATAGCATCGAAGCTCTTTCCTTTCTGCTCCTTTTCAAGGTTTTCGCGCGCATTTTCGATGCTGACAAAGGACACCCCCATCTGCACTTCTATTTGCTCATTCGAGGCGGTTTCGTAGTTCAGATAGATGCCGATGTCGTCGCCTGCAAGCTCTTTTTTATAGGCTTTGTATAATTTGTACTTGCCATTATCGGGATCCCATTCGGCTTCTACCCCGGTCATGAGCCGTTGCTTTTTCCAGAAGCCATCTTCCAAGGGCTGTTTATTGACACGCATCACAAAATAAATAGGGAACACAGCCTGTGGATTATAGCAGAAAGTTCCGAGCACTTTCATGCCCTCGTACTCGGTACTTGATACCCGTTTTACATAAGCCCCACTCTCGTTGGTAAGCCCTTCTCCCAAGTTCAGGAGGATATGGCTTTGTCCTTTCGGGAAAGTAAAACGTGCTACCGATGAACGGATTGTGGCAGTTACCTCTGTCTTTATATTATAATCTGTCAGAATATTGGCATAATAGCCCGGTTTAGCGGCTTCGTTTTTATATCGGCTACCATATTCCTTGTAATCTACTTTAAGCTCGCCGGTGGTAGGCATCAGCAGTAAAGACCCCAGCTCGGGACACCCTACTCCACTTAGGTTTACATGGGAATAACCGGTAAAGAACACATTATAGAACTCGTATGGTGTGGACCACCAACGGGCATCCTTGTCAAATTTATTGTCAGGGCTTCCCATTACGTTGAAGGGAACTACCGACATCAGTCCGTTCGGGCATACTGCGCCGGGATTGGTAGTTCCGAAATTGGAGGTACCGATGAATGGATTTACGTAGTCGATGATACGTTTATGATTGTCGGCAACAGCCCCTTGTGCAAAGAAAAGGAAAGCTATGAAGACTTTCGACAGCCATTTTTGCGTCATATATAGGTAGTTTATAATCTCTATTAGGCGTTGGTTAAATAAAAAATCGGTAGCCAATACCCCATCATGATGCTTTAACACAAGATGAAAGTACCGGTACCGATTAGAGGTTTAAACGATAGAATTTTTCTTTGTAAACTCTACTATTTCATCAATATAGCCAAAGGCCATGCCGACAACCGTGTCGGCAGCCCCGTAATAAACGGCCACCCGCTCGCCATCTTGTACGGCAGCACATGGGAAAACCACATTAGGAACATCGCCTGTCAGCTCGTATGGTGCTGCCGGAGCCAATAGGTAAGGCTGTGTTCTGTAAAGAACTTTGGTAGGGTCATCCTTATCTAAGATGGCCGCTCCCATGGAGTAGCGGAAACCGTTACAGGTGTTAATGACACCATGGTAGAACAACAGCCAGCCTTCTTTGGTCAAGAAAGGAACAGAGCCGGCCCCAATCTTCGTACACTGCCATGCACTTTCGGGGAAAGGAGTTACTTTCATGACACAACGATGCTCGCCCCAGAACTTCATGTCGGGACTGAAACTGATGTAAATGTCCCCGAACGGCGTGTGTCCATTATCGCTTGGACGTGATAGCATCGCATATTTTCCGTTGATTTTTTCGGGGAACAGCACACCATTCCGATTGAAAGGAAGGAATGCGTTCTCGCATTGATAGAATGTTTTAAAATCGAATGTGTAGCCAATGCCTATGGTCGGGCCATGATAGCCATTGCACCATGTAATCCAATAGCGGTCTTCTATCCATGTAACACGAGGGTCATATTTGTATTCCGACTCAATCATTTCGGTATTGCCAGCCTCGAATACAATGGGTTCATGATTAATATCCCAATGAATTCCATCCTTGCTGAAGCCGGCAAAGATATTCATCTGCACAGCTTTGTTATCGCATCTGAATACACCTGCATAACCATCGCCAAAGGGTACTACGGCACTGTTGAAGATACTGTTGGATGTTGGTATCTGGTAACGGTCGATAATAGGATTCTTACTGTACCTCCACATTACATCTTTACATCCTGATGGACGTTCCTCCCAAGGAAGGATATTTTTTAAATTTGTCATAATTTATTTGA
This sequence comes from Prevotella sp., assembly GCA_041855505.1. Lineage (GTDB taxonomy): Bacteria > Bacteroidota > Bacteroidia > Bacteroidales > Bacteroidaceae > Prevotella. The sequence continues at coordinate 200,492 of JBHAEI010000018.1, read as the reverse complement.
ACTTTAAGTCCTTAGTTATTTGGATTTATTAGTGTAAAGTAACAAGAAAAATATTGGATAAAAATATCGGCGGTATTCTTTTTTGTAATTATTTAGCATAAACGTCTGCTATTAACATAAATTTATAATAATAAAGTAAGTATCAATCTTCTGCATAATTTCGTTTTCTTTTCATCACCAAAGGTTTCCTGCAATATTGCCGAAGGTTTTCTCCTGTTTCGCAAAAGGGCATCTTTTGTTCTGTAAAAGGGCACCTTTTACTCGGCAAAAGGTGCCCTTTTTCTATGTAAAACATGCTCTTTTATACCACAAAAGTTATCCTTATCACCACTTAAAGTTTAAAAGAAAACAAAACATGAGCATCGTTGCATTTAATTATGTACCTTTGCACATTACACAAATATAAATCTTTTTGGTTTAAAGACAATATTAGATAAAATGAAATTCGCGATTATAGCAGCAGGTAACGGCTCTCGTTTGGCAGCAGAGGGGGTAACAACTCCAAAACCACTGGTAGCTGTTGGCAACGAATTATTAATCGATCGTCTTATTCGAATCTTCATGAAGAACGGGGCAGACGAGATTGTTGTTATCTGTAACGATAAGATGACGGAGGTGAGCGAGCATTTGATAACCTTGCAGAATGATGGCCTTTTAGGGCATAACCTGCCTCTGCGTTTTATCATAAAATCTACTCCCAGTTCCATGCACAGCTTCTATGAGTTAAGTCAATATCTGGAAGATGATGCCTTTGTGCTGACAACGGTAGATACAATCTTTAAGGAAGACGACTTCGCAACATATGTTCAGAGTTTCCGGCAACAGGTTTCAGAGGGAACAGATGCCTATATGGGGGTTACCGACTATATTGATGACGAGAAGCCTCTGTATGTGGATGTAGACGAAAGCATGGCCATTAATGGCTTTTATGATATGGCCGAACATGGTTGCAAGTATATTTCGGCTGGTATTTATGGTCTTACTCCAAAAACAATTCATGTGCTAAAAAACTGTATTAAGCATGGAGAACAGCGCATGAGAAACTATCAAAGAGGCCTTATCAAGGCCGGACTGAAAGTAAAGGCATATCCATTCAGTACGGTGTTTGATATAGACCATGCTGAAGATATTCGGAAAGCCGACGACTTTTTGGCGTAAGAAAAGCCTTAGAGCAAGATAACCCGGTGATGAATGAAAGACAGAAACGAATGCGAACGATAGGAATTCAACGGTCGGAAAGGTTTTCTCCCAATTCTGTAGAGAAGGATTTAGCCATTCTTTCGGCAGTGGTTAAGCCCCTGGGAGGCACTATCATATCGGAGGAAAAGTTGGAAACGTTGGGGAATTCAGTGTTCGATATCATCTTTTCCATGGGACGATTGCCTGAAACTATCAACTGGTTAGAAGAGAAGGAGCAGGAAGGCGCCATAGTCATCAATCCTCCTCAAGGATTAAGAAATTGCTCACGGAGCAATATCGAGCGTGTTGAAGCAGCGGAAGGTTTTCCTCATCCTCCAGCAGAAGGCGGGCATGGTTACTGGCTGAAACGGGGAGACGCTGCAGCCGAGACACGAGAGGATGTCGTTTTCTGCGCTACAAAAGGCGAATTGGAGGTGGCAAAGCAATCCTTTTTGGCAAGAGGTATCAAGGATATGGTAGTTCAGGCACACACGGAAGGCGACCTCATTAAGTTCTATGGAGTGGCCGATACCGATTTCTTCCGTGTATATTATCCGGGCGATGATGGGGAATCGAAGTTTGGCGACGAGGCTAAGAATGGCAAGCCACAGCATTATTTCTTCAGGCAAGCCGAATTGGTGCGTGTTGTAAACCTACTTGCGAAAAAATTAAACGTGCCCGTATATGGCGGCGATGCCATTATAACAGCAAAGGGAGAGTTCTTTTTGATAGACTTCAACGACTGGCCGAGTTTTTCAAGATGCAGGGAGGAAGCTGCGAAAGCAATCACAGCATACGCCTTAAAGATGGGCCAAAAAGAAAAAGAAAACAGTAGATATGGATATTCAGAATAAATCATTCAGGGAATTACTGCAGGCATCCTTCAAGTCGGATGATACGGAAGAATGGCTGGATGTACATTTTACACGCCCCATAGGATTGGCTTTCGCCCTTATGTGGTATAAGCTAAAGGTTACGCCGAACACGATAACTATCTTGTCGATGTTTTTAGGCGTGGCAGCCGGTTATATGTTCTATTTCACCGATTTGGTGCATAACATCCTTGGAATAGTCCTCCTGATGTTGGCAAATTTCTGTGATTCTACCGACGGACAGCTTGCAAGGCTTACCAATCAACGCTCGATGAAAGGCAGATGTCTGGATGGTTTTGCGGGCGATGTCTGGTTCTTTGCCATCTATCTTGCTATTGTATTGAGACTATGGAATACGAATATTCCCGGTCTTAATGAAAAATGGAGCTTTTGGATTCTCTGTTTAGGTGCTATAGCCGGTCTGCTTTGCCACTCTCCCCAAAGCTCCTTGGCCGATTACTACCGACAGATACACCTCTTTTTTTTGAAAGGAAGAGAAGGCTCGGAGCTGGATTCCTATGAGAAGGAGCATGCCATTGTAGAGAGTCTGAAAGGTAAGAAAGGTGTATTTTGGGACAAGGCTTTTCATAGAAATTACCAAAACTATTGTAAGAGTCAGGAAAAACGTACTCCTGTTTTTCAGCAATTACAAAGAAAAGTAAAGGAGGTGTATGGCGGAATAGAGAATGTTCCCCAAGCCATCAAGGATGCTTTTCTGGAGGAAAGTCGTCCTCTGATGCCTTACACCAACCTGCTTACATTCAATTTGCGGGCAATTATCATTTATATTACCTGCCTTTTAAACTGTCCGTGGGTATATTTCGTCATAGAAATTACGGTGTTTAATGGAATGTATATCTATATGCACAAGAAGCATGAAGCTCTTTGCAAGAGAATAATCGTGTTAATCGAAAACGAAAACAATAAGAAATAAAACTAAAAGATGAAGGACATTCAACTCTATGTATTTGACTATGGCGGTACATTAGATACTGCCGGATGCCATTGGGGCAAAATGATTTGGCATGCTTATGAGGCTCATCAGGTTCCTGTTGCAGAACAGTCGTTTAGAGATGCGTATGTGCATGGAGAGCGAACACTGGCTACCCACCCTATTATAGGTACTCATTTTACCTTTCATGATACGCTGACAGCTAAAATCAGATTGCAATTCGATTATCTGACAGAGCATGATTGCTTCCTATCGAATGACTTTCATGTTGTAGAAAAACGTAAAGCCATTGTAGAGGACTTATATAATAAGGTGAAAGAGGAAACTGGCAGAAGCGTCGGCGTTCTTCAGGAACTGGGCAAAGCGGCCCCACTCGTTCTTGTGTCTAACTTTTATGGCAATATGAATGTTGTGCTCGAAGAATTCGGTCTTAAGGATATTTTCAAGTATGTTATCGAAAGCGCGGTAGTAGGTGTTCGCAAACCCGATCCAAAGATATTCCAGCTGGCGTTGGACAAATTCGATGTGCTGCCGGAGAAAGTTCTCGTTGTGGGCGACAGCTATACCAAAGACATACTCCCCGCACATTCTCTTGGCTGTAAAACAGCTTGGGTAAAAGGCGAAGGTTGGACAGATGACGAGATCGATAACAGTGTAGCTGATGTTACCATAACAAATATTCAGGAGCTGTTGTAGATAGGCTGTAATAGCTTTTATCAATAGAATAACAAACATTTTTAAAATATTAGCAAAAATGAAAAATGGTATTGCAAAGCCAGCAAATGGCAAACTGGGCATCATGGTCGTAGGATGTGGTGCCGTAACAACAACATTCTTTACCGGTGTACTAATGACTCGCAAGGGATTGGCCAAGCCCGTAGGCTCTATGACACAGCTCGATAAGATTCGTGTAGGGCGTGGCGCAGAGAAAAAGTATCTGCATTATAAGGACATTGTTCCGTTAGCCGACTTAAAGGATATAGTTTTCGGAACATGGGATGTATATCCGCAGAACGCATATCAGGCTGCTGTGTATGCAGAGGTATTGAAAAAAGAGGATATAGAACCCGTTCGTGACGAGTTGGAAAGTATTAAACCGCTAAAAGCAGCCTTCGATAAAAATTACGCAAAACGCCTTGATGGCGACAACGTAAAGGATTGCAAAACCCGCTGGGAGATGGTAGAAGCCTTGCGCGAGGACATCAGAAACTTCAAGAAAGAGAAAGGTGTCGAGAGAGTAGTTGTGGCTTGGGCTGCCTCTACGGAGATTTATGTTCCTTACGATGAGAACTGCCACAAGACGCTCGCACAGCTGGAAAAGGCCATGAAAGACGATGACCGTGAGCACATTGCGCCCTCTATGTGCTATGCTTATGCCGCTCTTGCCGAGGGTTGTCCTTTCGTGATGGGTGCTCCGAACACAACTGTCGATATCCCGGCTATGTGGGAAATGGCAGAAAAAACCAAGATGCCTATTGCCGGCAAGGACTTTAAGACAGGTCAGACATTGGTAAAGTCGGGCTTTGCTCCTATTATCAAGACGCGTAACTTGGGTCTTTCGGGTTGGTTCTCTACCAACATTCTTGGTAACCGCGATGGCCTTGTGCTGGATGAGCCGGCCAACTTCCACACCAAGGAGGTAAGCAAGCTATCTACACTGGAAACCATTTGTAAGGCCGATGACCAGCCGGACCTATATGGAGATGTGTTCCATAAGGTACGTATCAACTACTACCCTCCTCGCAATGATAATAAAGAGGGCTGGGACAATATTGATATTTTCGGCTGGATGGGCTATCCCATGCAGATTAAGATTAATTTCCTCTGCCGTGATTCTATCCTTGCCGCTCCGTTGTTGCTTGACCTTACTTTGTTGAGCGACCTTGCAGCCCGTGCCGGGCGCTATGGAATTCAGCGTTTCCTAAGTTTCTTCCTGAAAGCTCCAATGCACGATTACACACAGGGAGAAGAAGCAGTTAATAATCTTTTTGAGCAATATACTATACTCAAGAATGCCATCCGTGAGATGGGTGGCTATGAAGCCGATGAAGAAATCGATTAAAATTTTATCACTTATAGCATTGTTCTGGGCAGTGGCACTCACTGCTGCTGCCCAGATTTTGCGTTGCTATATAGTTGATTCCCAAACGGAAGAGAGTATTCCGTTTGCTAATGCCGTGTACGCATCACTAAAATTAGGGGCATCCGGCGACTCAACCGGTACACTGGTGATTGGCCGACAGGTTGGCCAGACACTCACGGTAACGGCTGTAGGATATAAGGCCCGACGTGTTAAAATTACCTCCGAAACCCCCGAGGAGCTTACCATTAAGCTTATTTCGGACGCAAAAAGTCTTCAAGGAGTTGTTGTAAGAGCCAAGCGCAAGCATAAGTACTCTCGCAAGAATAACCCTGCTGTAGAGCTGATGAAGAGAGTTATCGCAGCCAAGAAGCGTTCCAATTTAGAAAATAACCCATATTATCAATATAATAAATATCAGAAACTTACCATGGCGATTAACAACCTCACGCAGGAGGACATGGAAAAGGGTATTTTCAAGAAGCATCCTTTCCTTGTTAATCAGGTGGAAGTATGTCCGTACAATAACCAATTGATTCTTCCTATCTCTGTAGATGAAACGCTGACAAAGCATATCTACAGAAAGGATCCTAAAGATCAGAAGGATATTGTGGAAGCACAGAGCACGAGAGGTATATCGAAACTGTTGCAGACGGGTCAGGCTATCAATATCATGGCTAAGGATTATTTTAAGGATATCGACCTGTATGACGATCAGGTAGAGCTACTCCAGTCGAGATTCCCCTCGCCTATCGGAGCAACAGCCATTTCTTTTTATCATTATTATATCGATGATACAACTTATGTCGGTCAGGACAAATGTATCCGATTGCAGTTCATGCCTGCCAATTTGCAGGACTTCGGCTTCCGTGGAGAGCTGTATGTATTGGCCGATAGTAGCCTGCATGTACGAAAATGCGTAATGCAGCTTCCTCCCAATACGGGCGTAAACTTCGTTCAGTCGATGCGGTTTGAGCAGGAGTTTAAGAAGCTCGACAATGGTGAGTGGGTAATGTCGGTAGATAATTTGGTGGCAGAGCTACAGGTTTCGAAACTGCTGCAGCGTGCCATTGCGATACGAACAACCCGCTTGGACGATTACTCTTTTGAGCCTATTGCCGATAGGGAATTTAAGGGAAAGGCGCTGTTGAAATATGATCCAAAGGCCAAGATGCGCGACGAGGCCTATTGGGACACGCATCGAAAGGAGCAACTGACGAAGAGCGAATCGGATATAGAGAACTTTACACATAAGATAACACAAGTAAAGGGCTACAAAATCCTTATTAACGCGTTGAAAATTCTTGCCGAAAACTTTGTAGAAACGGGTACGCAAAAGACGCCAAGCAAGGTAGATATAGGGCCTGTCAATACCATCGTGTCGAAGAACTATGCCGATGGAATCCGCTTCCGGGCATCTGCGCGAACAACGGCAAACTTCAACAAGCATTGGTTCTTTGAGGGCTACTATGCCTATGGCACTAAGTCGCACAACCATTATTATGATGCCAAGGTTACTTATTCCTTCAGCAAGCCGGACTATCTACCGATAGAATTCCCTATACGGACGCTTTCATTTGAAAGCAATAAGGATGTAGAGTCGCCTTCAGATCAATTCCTTATTCATAACAAGGATAACATCTTTATGGCTATTCGCCCGGTTAAAGTCGAGAAAATGTACTTCTATAACCGGCAAAAACTTACTTTTAAGTGGGAATCGGAGGCCGGCTTGACTACGACTATCGAGGCACGAACTGAAAGTAATCGCCCTACCGGCGACCTTATTTTCGAGCGGATGGATGGTAGTTTGGCGAGCAGAATACGCCGAACAGAGTTTACCTTGGGTTTTGATTATCGTCCGGGACAGAGCTATATCAATACAAAGCAGCAGCGAATAGAAGTGAATTTAGATGCACCGCAGTTTACGCTGACTCATGTGATGGGCGTAAAGGGTTTCCTTGGCGGTAACTTCAGGTCGAACGAAACCGACTTAGGTGTTTATAAACGCTTCTGGCTGGGCAGCTGGGGATATATAGACACACGTATCAAGGCTGGCGCACAATGGAATAAAGTTCCGTTCCCATTATTGATTATGCCTCCAACGAATACTTCTTATTTCCTGAATGAGTGGACATTCTCGGTGCTGAAGAATATGGAGTTCCTAAACGATAGATACGCAATGTATTCATTGGCATGGAATCTTCAGGGAAAAATATTCAACAGGATACCGTTGATAAAGAAGCTGAAATGGCGTGAGTATATCGGATTTAAAGGCATGTGGGGAAAACTTACCGATAAGAATAACCCAACGTTGTTACAGAACGCTGCCGATAACATGCTGTATCAGCTGCCGGATGGTACACGCCTGATGCAACATAATCCTTATATGGAGCTCACGGTTGGTATTCACAACATCTTTAAATGTCTGGAGATTGATTATGTAAGACGCCTGTCTTACAATCACTTCCCGGGCGTAAAGAAGAATGGTATCCGATTTGGTTTTAACTTGGTATTCTAATTTTCATCCCCAATTGTGTATGGTTAGGGGCGAATAATTTCCTATACCGATACCCTCTTTTAAAAATAAAAAAGTCTCGAAAATTGCTCTGTCGGTTTTCGGGACTTTTCGTTTATTATCCTCTTTTTATGATAGCAAAGTTCCCCTATCTTGTTTTATCGACCTGTTTTCAGCCATTCTGAATTCCGAGTGGGACAGGTTATTACACAAAATAAAAGTTCTATTCTTTGCTTTCATTTTTAACACTTCGTGTAAGCTACTAATGAACAGTACTTTATAGTCGTATTTTAAATGACGACATGACAGCAAACTTACAAAAGATGCTGAAAGGAAGGTTATAGGAGTTTTTATCAGAGTTGCTGTCATGCTACCATCAGTATTACATTCATAAATCCTTATCTACTAACAGTTTATGCGAATTGTTAAAAGTGACAGCAACGAAAAGAAAAACAAAATTCTTAGTAATACATGTCCTTTTTCAAGACGAAACATATCCTTTTACAACTTGAAACATGCCCTTTTACTCTATAAAACATGGCCTTTTACATGAGTAGTGGATACTGAATACTCAACAAAGCAAGCCTATCTTTAATAATGGGCTTCCTCCCACTATTGCAGAAGAAGCCGGATTAAACAAGCTCGAAAAAAGCAAATAAAAAAGAGGACTCACCAATTACTTGATGAGTCCTCTGCCTTTTATTAACTTAATCCTTATGGAAAAGAATTACTTCAACTTTGTGTAGCCATACTTAGCACAAGCGCCAAGCTCTTCCTCGATGCGGATGAGCTGGTTGTACTTAGCCATACGGTCGGTACGAGACATTGAACCGGTCTTAATCTGACCAGAGTTTGTAGCAACAGCGATGTCAGCAATTGTTGTATCTTCTGTCTCACCAGAACGGTGTGAAGTTACAGTGGTGTAGCCATGACGGTGAGCCATCTCGATAGCCTCAAGAGTTTCTGTCAATGAACCAATCTGATTAACCTTGATAAGGATAGAGTTGGCAGCCCCCATCTTGATACCTTTCTCCAAGAACTTAACGTTTGTAACGAACAAGTCATCACCTACCAACTGACAACGGTCGCCGATAGCTGCGGTAAGTTTTGTCCAGTTCTCCCAGTCGTTCTCATCAAGACCATCCTCGATAGAGTCGATAGGATATTTTGTGATAAGCTCTTCCAAGAACTTAATCTGCTCGTCAGCAGTAAGTTTCTTGCCGTTAGGATCCTTAGGCATACCGTTCTTTAGCTGGCGGTAGTCGTAGAACCACTCACCGTTCTCCTGAACAGCGAACTCAGAAGCAGCGCAGTCCATAGCAATCTTAACGTCCTTACCCGGCTCGTAACCTGCATCCTTGATAGCCTGAATGATTGAATCAAGCGCATCCTCGATACCATCGAACTTAGGAGCGAAACCACCTTCATCGCCAACAGCTGTAGAAAGGCCGCGCTTCTTCAATAGCTTAGCAAGAGCGTGGAAAACTTCAGCACCCATGCGGATACCTTCCTTCTCGCAGCAAGCGCCTACCGGACGAATCATAAACTCTTGGAATGCAATAGGAGCATCAGAGTGAGCACCACCGTTGATGATGTTCATCATAGGAACCGGCAATGTATAAGTGTTTGCACCACCGATGTAACGATACAAAGGTATGTTCAAAGCCTTGGCAGCAGTCTGGGCTACAGCCAAAGAAACACCAAGAATTGCGTTAGCACCCAGCTTGCTCTTTGTAGGAGTACCGTCAAGTTCAAGCATCTTGTAGTCGATAGCACGCTGCTCGAGTACGCAGCAGCCCTTCAATGCAGGAGCAATAACGTTATTAACGTTCTCTACTGCCTTCAAAACGCCCTTTCCAAGGTAGCGTTTCTTATCGCCATCGCGAAGCTCAAGCGCTTCGTTTTCACCGGTAGAAGCACCAGATGGAACACTTGCACGTCCCATTACACCATTTTCAAGAGTTACCTCAACCTCAACAGTAGGATTGCCACGTGAGTCTAAAATCTCGCGAGCATGAACTTTTTCAATTTTCATAACTTGTATATTTGTTTTATAAAGTGAATTCTTTCGTTTGTAATTATCTGTTCTGATACATTGCAAAGTTAGTAAAAACATCCGATAATTGCTATTTTAATAAAATGCTTATAGGAACGATTTTTGCTTTATTAACTTTTAATCTGACAAAATAATTGTAACCTGCTTGGCTGCTTGCGCGCCCATTACGAGTGCCTGCTCTATATCGGCAGTTTTACTTGGTCCGGAGATAAATGTGCCATAGCCATATTCTTCCGGCATTTCTATTTTCCGATAGGCTTCGTGCATGTTGTTTACAAGGTCGCTTTTGTGCAGGAGAATAACAAGACACTCGGAGATAAAACATACTGCACGTTCCTTCATTGCCTGAGGTACCCATACACAGCCGTTCTCGGCTACCCCTATTTTTCCTTGTATAACGCCTACGTCGGTGCCATCGAGTTCTGCCGCCTCTTTAATTGTGTCGGGATTAAGTGTTGCGTGAATCCCCTCAATATTCGATGCTACTGTTTTTGCCTCCGGATATAACTGCTTAATAAGGGCATTCACATCTTCTCCCCGTGTGATCTCTACAACATTGCTGCCTACTGCCTTACTCGAGGCAATGAAGGCTTCTTTAATGTCGGGATAGGTGATGGCGTGGATATCCACAGCGGGCATGTCGTACTGCTCGTGTATGTTGTGGCGGAGTTTTGCCAATAGTTCTTCTTTCTTCATAATGCTGTCGGTGTCTATGGAATTTGTTTATTTTTTGCGGAATGTTCTTTGTGCCTCTCCTCTTTTCTTAATTCTTCCATTGCTTCCTTGAAGATAGTATGGAAAGGCTTCTTGGCGAACTTGGGCATTTTGTGGCCAATCGACCATGCGTTAAACTTATTCTCCATCAATGTTTCAGGAATATAATTGGCCAAAGAGGCCTCCTTCAAGAGCGCATTATAAATGGTGAAACTGCTATAAACGGCTTTCATGCCCTCCGAGAGCATTCGCTTTTCCTTGTTCTCCGTATGGAAATTTTCCAGTTGCTGGCGCCACACATAAATCTGACTTCCCGGATTTACATGCACAGGGCACACACAGTCGCAACTTAAGCACAGAGAACAGGCTGACACATTCCCGCTATGTTTCTGCGGATTATGGAGCATTCCCAAATCTACTCCGATAGGGCCGGGAATGAAATAATTGTAAGAATAGCCCGTAGAACGGCGATAAACAGGACATGTATTCATACATGCTCCGCAACGGATACATTTCAAGGTTTCCCAATGTTGCTCATTGCCTACAAACTTGCTTCGCCCATTATCTACAAGAATTACGTGCATTTCGCCACCCGGCCTTGCCTTGCGGAAGTGAGAGGTGTAGGCTGTGGAAGGTTGTCCTGTTCCGGAACGGGCCAGCAGCCGTTGGAAAACGGATAGGGAATCGTAGTTGGGGATTATTTTCTCTATACCCATCGATACGATATGCAGCTTCGGAATGGAAGTGCTCATATCGGCATTTCCCTCGTTGGTGCATACGACCACGTCGCCGGTTTCGGCTACACCGAAGTTACATCCCGTCATCCCGGCTTCAGCTTCTATGAATTCATGACGCATGGCAAGGCGGCAACAGTGGGTAAGATAAGTGGGATCGTAGTTGCCAATATCTTTCGAAATGCCACGTTCTTCGAACATCTTACCTATCTCCTGACGGGTAACGTGGGCTGCAGGAACAACAATATGACAGGGCTTTAGCTTTAAAAGTTGGAGAATTCTTTCGCCAAGGTCTGATTCGATGACTTTTATGCCATGCTTTATTAGGTAGTCGTTCATGTTACATTCCTCTGTAAGCATGGATTTCGACTTCACCAATTTCTGTACTTTATGCTCCTGCAGGATGCCGAGTGCTATCTCGTTAAACTCCTTTGCATCAGCTGCAAAGTGGACGATAACACCGTTTTTCTCTAAGTTTGCGGTGAACTGTTCTATGTAATCGGCCAAGTGGGTAAGGGTGTGCTGCTTAATTGCCGATGCCTTTTCGCGCAACTCTTCCCATTCCGGCAGGCTCTTGGCCATTGTATCGCGCTTGGTGCGTAACTGCCAGAACGTATCATTGAAATGATTTATCTTGGCGGGCTCTTTTAAAAACTCTGCAGCTTTTTTAGAATGATAAGTAGTCATCTTCTTATTCTCCGGTTATAATATTAGATGTTAGCTGCTAAAATTTCAGCCACATGCATAAACTTTATATCTTTGTGGTTCTTCTCGGCAATGCCTTTCATGTGCATTAGGCACGACATGTCAGAACCTGTTATAATCTCTGCGCCTGTTGCCATGTGGTAACGAACCTTGTCTTTTCCCATGGCGGTACTTACTTCCGGCTCTTCTATCGAGAACATGCCTCCGAAACCACAACATTCATCCTTGTGCTCCGGCTCTACCACCGTAATACCTTCCTTGAGTTTCAGCAACGCTGCTATTTTATTGAATGGCTGAATATTCTGCTCTGAAGGAGCACTCAGGTACAGTTCCCTTACGCCATGGCATGAATTGTGGATAGATACCTTGTGGTTGAAGACGCCGGGAAGTTCCTTTAGCTGAAGAACATCATACAGAAATTCTACCAGCTCCATCGTTTTTGAAGGTGTCTGGCACTCGTGGTCGAGCATCTTGGGATAATTAAATTTTACAAATGCAGAGCAGGAAACACTTGGAGTTACGACGTAATCGAATACTTTGAATTTATCTTCGAAACGCTCGGCCAGCTCCGGCGACATGCGTTCGAAACCACCGTTTGCCATGGGTTGGCCACAGCAGGTCTGGCGTTCCGGGTATATCACGTCCAGCTTCAGCTTACGCAATAATTTATATGTTGCCACTCCCACTTCCGGGAACAATGCATCTACATAGCATGGAATAAAAAGTCCAACTTTCATAATGTTTACAATCAAATCCTATTTCTCATACAAAAGTAAAGAAAATAATTCTAAATGGGGAATGAGGAATTGTATTTAATGGTTAATAACACAACAAAGAAAAAGCCTTGGAAAGGGATTGTCCTTCCAAGGCTTTACTATATAGGAATTTGAATCTATTTAAGTTTGAATGAATTTTCGATGGATGCCAGCTCTGCCGTAAACCCTTTGTCTGCAGATATACGGTCTTCTATCTTCGAACAGCTGTGAATAACAGTGCTATGGTCTCTTCCTCCTACAAGTTTTCCGATACGGCTTGCCGGCATTTTGGTATATTTCTGAGCCATATACATTGTTACCTGTCGGGCTATTACAATCTCTTTCTTTCGAGAACGTGAATTAACCGCTGCTGTCGTAACATTGAAATGCTCGCATACCTTCCCGATAATATCGTCAATCGTTAGTGGTTCATCATCCACTTTCACGGCACGTTTGATGATTCTTTCAGCCAGTCGCATGTCGATATTGCTATTGTAAACGACACTATAAGCCAGCAATGAATTGATAACTCCTTCCAGATCGCGTACACTTCCATTGGCTGTTTCGGCTATAAAACGTACAACATTCTCTGGAATACTTAAACCGTCGCGCTTGATTTTGCGGTTAAGAATATCTACACATAATTGTACGTTGGGCTTTTCCAGCTCTGCAATTAATCCGCAAGAGAAGCGGGTAATCATACGGTCGGGAAGCTCTTTTAAATCTACTGGTGGACGGTCTGAAGCCAAGATGATGCGCTTACCATTGCGGAAAAGGTGATTAAAGATATGGAAGAATGTATTTACAGTCTTTACCTTCTCTCCCATTGCCCACTCTTGGATATCGTCAAGGATTAAAACATCAATGGTCTGATAGAAATTGATGAAGTCATTGATGGTATTGTTACGTGTCGCGCTGGTAAATTGCACCTCGAATAAGCGTGCAGAGATGTAAAGTACACGCTTTTGTGGATACATTTGCTTGATTTTTAAGCCAACAGCGTTGATAAGATGTGTCTTTCCGCAACCTGACGGACCATAAATAAAAAGTGGGTTGAATTGTGTCGTATTGGGGTGTTCCGCAATAGACTGTCCTATAGTGAGAGGCAATTTATTGCTGTCGCCTTCTACAAAGTTGTGGAAAGACTTGTGAGGATCCAACTGAGAATCTATTTCAGGAAGCACACTGTCCATTACGGTCGGCGATTGATTTCCACGACTTGTAGGTAAGCGTGATACGATATCATCGGCCGAATCAGATTCCAGCTTCTGCGAAATATTGTGCTCCTTGTCAGTAAGAACGGTGTAATTGAGCTGTACACCGGTTCCGAAAACCCTATTAAGAACTTTCTTTAGCAAATGAATAAAGTTTTCTTCCAAGAACTCATACACATACATACTAGACACTTGAACCAACAGTGTCTTAGTACTTTCCTGGTAGTCTTTCAATACAAGGGGCTTAAACCACGTATCGAATTGCTGTTCTGTGACATTTTGCGCAATCAGGTGCAAACAGTCCTGCCAGAGTTCTTTTGAAGATTTATTCATTACTTCGTTGTTATTTTTATTTAAGTATTATATACTTTCCCGATAATCTCCGAGAGTTTTCCCTTTGAAGGTAACTGTGCAAAGTTAGTTATTTATCCAGAAAAATAAAAATACCATAGTGCTACAGGCGTGTATCCTTTTATGGGCTAATTGCCTATAGTTGTGCAAGTTAATAACTTCTCTTATGAAAAGAACAATTTATTTAAGTTGCATATATTTAAATTGTTGATAATAAGCTACTTTAAAGCCTGTATTTAAATATTATCTTCTGTTATGAAACATTTCCTTTACAGACTTAATCTGCTTGATTTACATAGCGGTTATGGCTCTATTTCCCATTGTGAAACAATGCTTTTATTATTTAGACCATTTTTAAATAGAGGGGAATTTATCACGTTTCTTCCTATTTATCCTTACGTCCAAATAACGAGAAGTGCACATAACGCTTAGGATGCGCCTTCAGATTAATGAGCAAGCTATCGGCATCTCTCATTGTATTGGTAAGATTGTGATAAAGACTTGGGTCTTTTAGGAGCAATCCTAACGATCCTTCTCCGTTGTTAAGCTGAGCAGTTAAGTGGTTTACATGCTCCAAAGTAGTATTCACTTTGGTCATTGTAGCTGCCAAATCGATATTGTTAAGCTGATTGTTCAGCCTGTTTACCATTTGATTGGCACCCTTCAAGGCTCCACGGGCCTCTATAACACCGCTATTTGCGTTAGCCATTACAACATTGGTATTATCCAACATCTTAGCTGCCTTTCCTGTTAAGGTGGGCAAAGTGCCGTTCAGCTGAGCCATTAATAGATTTAATTGCTTTGTCGAAGTTGTTAAATCCGACGAGATTTTCTCGGCATTGTGCAATGTTGCACGTATTGACGGGTCGGCAAGTAATGAGTTTACGTTGGCTAAAATGCTGTCCAGCTTTGGCAATAATGCCTCTATGGAAGGAACCATTCCCTTTACTTTTCCCATTGCTCCCTCGTCGATAGCACCATTTATAACACCATTCTTCGCTAAATACTGCTTGCTTTCACCTAATCGAAGAAGCACCTTTACATTTCCCATCAGGTCACTTTCTATGGCCGCGGTACTACCAACAGGTATTTTCATATTGTTAGTAAAACCTGCATCAACGACAATAGGTTCTGATGGATTTTCATAATTATAGTATATGTCCTGAACTATACCCACCTTTACCCCATTGGCGTAAATAGGAGTGGTAGGTGCCAGCCCATCAATGTCATTGAACTTCATTTTGTAGGTAGTGGAATCCGAGAAAACATCCAGTCCCTTTAAGAATTGCAATCCTACAAACAACACGACAATAGCAACAATAGCTACTGCAGCAATTTTCATTTCTGGCGATTTAATATTTTTCATTTTACCTATCTGTTCTTTTAAATAATCCGTATCTGTTCGTAACTATTCCATCTTTATCATCAGAAAAATTAATATGGTAAGGAATGGATTTCTGCTATAGAATCTGTTTGGCAAGCCATAAAAATTTGATAATCTTGTACTATAGAGGGAGGCATTTTAACCCCATTCTGCTGTATAATGAGAGTCTATTTCTTTTCGTGTTTTGAGAGAAAGGCTTCTATCATCACAACCAAATATCCCGTTATTTCGAGGGAATAGCTCTTCCTACCGCTATTCTTTTGTTTTCTGACGAGCGGTAAGGTGCCACAACATGTGCATCGTACATATTCTTGTAATTTACAAAGGCTTTGTAAATTCCCTGTGCTATGGCATTGATTCCGCTGTCTGAATTAAGGAACTGCTCCTCATCTCTCGAAGTAATGAAGCCCAGCTCGATAAGGCAACTCGGCATGGAGCTTTCTCTTAATACGAGAAATCCTGCCTGATGTACTCCTTTATCTATACGGCCAGCTGTAGAACACACCGACTTCTGTATTAATCTTGCCAGTTCCACACTCTTCTCCATATTGGCACTTTGCATGAATTCAAACATGATATAACTCTCGGATGACTTAGGGTCAAAGCCCTGATAGGTCTGCTTATATCCAGACTCCATCGAAATTACAGAGTTTTCCCGCATCGCTACATCCAAATTATCCTTGGCTCTGTGCATTCCAAGGGTATATACTTGAAATCCTTTGGCGGTATGTCCCGGAGGTAGAGAGTTGGTATGTACCGAAATAAATAAGTCGGCCTTTGCTTTATTGGCTATGTCCGCTCTGGTATGTAAGGGAATGAAAACGTCCGTTTTGCGTGTATAAATGACTTTCACCTCCGGACAATTCCGTTCTATCATTTGTCCGAATGCCAAGGCGATGTTCAGATTTATATCTTTCTCTTTCGAAATAACTCCCAAAGCTCCGGAATCATGGCCACCATGTCCGGGGTCGATAACGAGCGTAAATCTGCCATTCCCACCCATAGCCTGAAGGGCTGCGCTCATAAAGAAAACAAGGAATATCGATATTTTCTTAAACATACAAAATATATTTTATAGCAAAATTACAGTTTTCTCATGAGAAACTCTATAGCTATTCTCGGCTTTTATCATTTATTAAGTGTAATTCTACTCCTGCGTTCTCGCAATCTGCTCCCATTGGAGGGTTTATTTTCAGCAATGTTATGTCTAAAGTAATTATTTCGGGGAATGTTGTAAATAGCAGGGCTCCAATTCTTCCCGCTGCATATTCCAATAGATTGCATGGCCTGTGCATTACTGTTTTTACCGTGCTATATACATCGGCATAACTTAAAGTGTGTGAGAGCCCGTCGCTCTTCATGGCTTCTTGGTAAGGATATTCTATGCGAAGATCAAGCAAGTAGTCGTTACCCACTATCTTTTCCTGCTCCCCTACTCCGATAAACCCATGAAATCTTACTCCTTTCAGCAGTATATAGCTTGATGATACCTTCATATATAATTTTTCTTTGATGATGCCTGATGATAGAAATAATGTATTTCATGCAGACAGCCCTATAATATTCGGACAAGAATATTATAGGGCTGTTGCGTTTTAATGTTTAAGATTACCCACAACGGCTGGCACCACAGTTCGTACAAATCAAGCAACCTTCCTGATAAACCAATGTTTCCTGTCCGCAAACAGGACAAACCTGTCCACTGGCTTTTGTGCCATCTGTTACATATTTCTTCAAGGCCCGCTCTACTCCATTCTTCCAAGTATTGATGCTTTCGTCCTTTAGTTGGAGCGAGCCAACCAAGTTCAGCACATGATTCATAGGCATGCGGTAGCGAAGTACACCGGAGATAAGTTTGGCATAGTTCCAATATTCCGGATTGAACTTCTCGGATAATCCTTCTACTGTCGTCTTATAACCACGCTTGTTTTCGAACTGGAAGTCGTAACGGCGTGTACCATCTTCTGTTGTAGTCTTGATAATCTTACCTTTGGTAACACTCTTTGGAAGCGCTATTCCTTCCTCATCGTCCTGCAAACCGGTAAATATCTCATAAGGATAGCCATCTAAAAGGCCTACGAAAGCCACCCATTTTTCTTTGTTGTTCTGGAAACGCACCACATCACACTCCAACTCCCTGGGTCTTACTTCTACCACTTCCGGACGTCTTTCCTTATATTCATGATGCTCTTCAGCCTGTAACAGATGATCCTCTTCCTGCTTTTCCTCCTCTTTCTTTTCCTTCTTGTCTTTTTTGGAAACGGAAATCATCACACCGGAACGTGATCCATCCCGATAAATGGTACATCCTTTGCATCCGCTCTTCCATGCTTCAACATAGAGCTTGTTCACCAATGCTTCATCTACATGGTTGGGTAAGTTTACCGTAACAGAGATAGAATGATCCACCCACTTCTGAATTGCTCCCTGCATCTGCACCTTCATCAGCCAGTCCACGTCGTTAGCTGTAGCTTTATAATAAGGTGAACGTTTTACCAAATCGTCTATTTCCTCTTGGGAATATTTCTTGGTAGAATCAATACCATTAACCTCCATCCATGTTAGGAACTTTCGGTGATATACAATATATTCCTCGAAAGAATCGCCAACTTCATCTACAAAGTCCACATGTACATCTGTATCATTCGGATTAACCTTGCGACGACGCTTATATACGGGCATGAATACCGGCTCGATACCACTGGTTGTCTGTGTCATGAGCGAGGTTGTTCCGGTTGGGGCAATGGTCAGGCAGGCAATGTTCCGGCGGCCAAACTTCACCATATCCTTATATAATTGCCCATCTTCTGCCTTCAGTCGGCTGATGAATGGGTTATGCTCTTCACGCTTGGCATCGAATACAGCGAATGCTCCACGCTCCTTGGCCATGTTTACAGACGACCGATAGGCATTCAAAGCCACTGTTTTATGAACTTCAACAGCAAAATCTGTAGCCTCTTTGGTTCCATATCTCAGTCCCATTGCTGCCAGCATATCGCCTTCGGCTGTAATGCCTACACCTGTTCGACGTCCCTTGCCGCTCTTCTCCTGAATCTTTTCCCAGAGGTGATACTCGGCATTTTTCACCTCATCCCTCTGTGGATCGCTCTTTATTTTGGCGAGAATCATGTCGATTTTCTCCATTTCCAAGTCCACAATATCATCCATTATCCTCTGCGCATATTGCACATGCAGGGCAAACTTATCGAAGTCGAACTTGGCATGATCGGTAAATGGGTCGGTTACATACGAATAAAGATTTAATGAAAGCAGACGACAACTATCGTAAGGGCACAGAGGAATTTCACCGCAAGGATTGGTCGATACGGTCTTAAATCCTAAATCGGCATAGCAATCAGGAATACTCTCCTTAGTGATAGTGTCCCAAAACAGAACGCCGGGCTCTGCACTTTTCCACGCATTGTGCACAATCTTTTCCCATAATGCCTTTGCCGAGATTTCTTTTTTGAAATCGGGAGTCTTGCTGTCGATAGGGAACTGCTGAACAAAAGGCTTGTCCTCTATGGCTGCCTGCATGAATTTATCGGTAATCTTTACCGACACATTGGCACCGGTAACCTTTCCTTCCTCCATCTTTGCATTGATGAAAGCTTCCGAATCGGGATGGTTAATGCTTACTGAAAGCATCAAGGCTCCGCGACGACCATCCTGTGCTACCTCTCGCGTACTGTTCGAGTAGCGTTCCATAAAGGGGACAAGACCGGTTGAGGTAAGCGCCGAATTATTAACGGGCGAGCCTTTCGGACGGATATGACTCATGTCGTGCCCTACTCCGCCACGGCGCTTCATCAGTTGAACCTGCTCCTCGTCGATGCGCATAATAGCACCGTAAGAGTCGGCATCGCCGTCGAGGCCAATAACGAAACAGTTCGATAACGAGGCTATTTGATGATTGTTACCGATGCCGGTCATAGGACTTCCAGCTGGGATGATGTACTTAAAATGGTCGAGCAAATCGAATATTTCCTGAGCACTCATCGGATTGTCGTATTTCTTTTCGATACGAGCCACCTCATTGGCAATACGCCAGTGCATGTCTTCGGGCGATTTTTCGTAAATTGTTCCGAAGCTATCCTTCATTGCATACTTGTTCACCCACACTCTGGCAGCGAGTTCATCACCTTTAAAGTAGGCCAATGCTGCCTGATAAGCCTCCTCAAAGCTGAAAGTTTTTTCTGTATTCATTGACTTGTTTTAGTTGTTTTTTGCAGATGCGAAGATACAAACAGTTGTCCGAAAAAGAAAACTTTTTAGTAATTTTGTGCAATAAAATTTTTTAATTATGACAACTATAAGCAACCGTTCTACTATAAGAAAGTATTCTGATAGAGAACTTTCCGATGTACTTCTAAAGGAGTTGTTGAATATAGCAATGCGCACCCCCACGATGGGCAACCTGCAATTATATTCTGTTGTGGTTACCCGTAGCGATGAAATGAAAGCCAAATTGGCTCCTGCTCACTTCAATCAGCCTATGGTTCAGTCGGCTCCGGTAGTACTGACCGTGTGTGCCGACTTTAACAGGACTACCCGATGGGCTGAGCATCGTCAGGCTTCTCCGGGCTATGATAATTTCCTTTCGTTTCTGAACGCTGCTACGGATGCACTGCTTTACACGCAAACGCTGACGGTTTTAGCCGAAGAAAAGGGATTAGGCACCTGCTTTTTAGGGACTACTATCTATAATGCCCAGCAAATTATCGACATCCTTCATTTGCCTAAGTTGGTTGTTCCCATTGCTACCCTGACACTTGGATGGCCTGATGAAGAGCCTAAGCAAACAGAGCGATTACCTCTTGAGGCTATCGTGCATGAGGAAACCTATACGGACTATTCGCCGGAACTCATCGATAGGTACTATCACGAGAAGGAGGAGCTACCCGAAAATAAGCATTTCGTTGAAATCAACCAAAAGAAAACGCTTGCGCAGGTATTCACAGACTTGCGCTATACCCGGAAGGATAATGAACTCTTGTCGGCTAACATGCTTGCAGTGCTGAGGAAACAAGGGTTTCAGGATGAATAAGCGGAGGATATAAAAGAGCGACAATAGAAAACTATCGGAATGGAGGAAGCCTACTTTCACTTTATTTGGGAAGAACTACAAGGTACTAAAGATATTGGACCTTAAAATAAACGCGTATGAAAAAATCAAATGTTTCATTCCTGATGCTGTCGTGGTTGGTTATCTTATTACAGGCATGCCAGACAGGTTCTCGCCCCCAACAACCAACAGTTAATAGCGCGAATATGGAAATAAAAGACACCAATCGTTACACGAAACCTGATGATGCCACGCTTCGTCGAAATTTAACAGCCATGCAATATGAGGTAACACAGCATGCTGCAACCGAACGTCCTTATACAAATGAATACGATAAGGAGTTCTCGGAGGGTATTTATGTGGATGTCGTTACAGGGCAGCCTCTCTTTTCGTCTCGCGATAAGTACGATTCCGGATGCGGATGGCCTGCCTTTACAAAGCCCATATCGGGAGCAAACATAAAGGAACGGGCCGACTATTCGCATGGAATGACACGCACCGAGGTAAGAAGTTCTGCCGGAGGAAGTCATTTAGGACATGTGTTCAATGATGGTCCCAGCGACAAAGGAGGACTGCGTTACTGCATCAACAGTGCCTCGTTGCGGTTTGTTCCTAAAGAAAAAATGGAACAGGAAGGTTATGGAAGTTATTTAAAATTATTTGATATGGCAACAGAAAAAGAAATTTATTTGGCCGGTGGATGCTTCTGGGGAATAGAACATTACCTGAAACAGATAAAAGGTGTAACCGCTACCGAGGTGGGATATGCCAACGGTATTACGAAAAATCCTACTTACGAGGAGGTTTGTACGGATAAAACTCAGTATGCTGAAACAGTACATGTGAAATATAATCCGGAGGTAATCGATCTTAACTTCCTGCTTGATTTGTACTTCCATGCCATCGATCCGACAAGTTTGAACAAGCAAGGGAACGATCGAGGCACGCAATATCGTACCGGTATTTACTATACCGATGCGCAGGATGCAGCAGCAATCAAGAGTTTTATAGCAGAAAAGCAAAAGCATATAAATGGAAAGATAGTAGTGGAAGTGCAACCTTTAAAGAACTTTTATACAGCCGAGGAGTATCATCAGGATTATTTAGATAAAAATCCTAACGGATATTGTCATATTTCCACCTCGTTATTTGAATTTGCCAAAAAGGCGAATAAGTAACATTTCATTCGGGCATGTGCCCGAATGAGTAGGAAAAGAAATAACAAAAAAGACGATTTCGAGAGTTGAAAAACAACTGAAAATATGCTCTTTTTAAGTAGAATAAGGCAGAACTGACTTGCTGTTTTGCCTTTATTTTATGGCTGTTTGTAGCAAAAGGGCATCTTTTACCGTGCTAAAAGCTCTTTCCCTGCTGCTTTGTACGTTATAATACTCCTAAAAAAATCTTTTCATGAAGCAGAAACAGGGGGATTCAATGAGCAGATAACAGGGAAAATTTACCATTCATACTCCAAGAAAGGTATATTTCGCTCTTCATAAAAGAGGGTATTTTTCACTTTAAAAGAGCACCTTTTACAAAGCAAACGGGCATGTATTACCTCGTAATACATGCCCGTTTGCGAATATCTCCACCAAGTTTGCCCAATATAACCATCAGGAGGCGTTTTTCTGTTCTTGAACTCCGGTATAGGGCGTTCTATTGTTTTTCAAGGTGTTTTTGGGTAAAAATATCTGTCGTGAAAATCGTAAAAACAAGACGACGATGAACTTTGGCTGTGAATATGCAAATTATGAGGAACGTAATTCATGAAAAATATTTACTGACCCCACCTTTCCTAAGGTATAACTCCCAAGATAAAATAAATAGAAGCGATTACCTGACATGCTACAATATAAAGGGGAATGACTATTGCCGCAGCACGAGGACCGTGAACAAGCGATTCGTACAGATCCGTTATATTCGGAATACTCCTTGTAACATAACCATAACATAGTGAGCAAGACAGGATATAAAAGGCTATAATGGGGATGATACTCGTAGAAAAACTGCTGGGGAAGAGCTTGCCCAGTACGCTCAGCAAGATGGCGTGAGGTATCAGGGTGAGCAGTATTACTACCGTAGCGTAAACGATGGTGATAATTCCTGTGATAATCAGAGCGATTTTCTGTCGATAATGAAGTTTTGAAAACGAGAAGGTTTTATAATGCAGAAAGCCATCTTTCAGAAGCAGAAAGAGTCCACTCTTATGAAAAACGCCACAGGCCACCGACAGGAGTATCAGCCAAAACAGAATCGTATTGTCTAAGTTATAGATGAATGCACCGAAAAACCACCTGATGCCTTCGCTGCTTAAAAGCGACCTCACAGGCAGCTCCGGCCATGCAGCAGTTATCATCCAAGAGATTAAGATGAGAACTATCTGTATGGCCGCCAATGCCAATGTAGTATAGCCTAAAAGTTTTTTCATGAATGCCTGTTCCTGTAAGAAGCCTGTTTATTTCTGTAAGATACCTGTTTAATTCCTGTAAGATGCTTTGTTTATTCCTCGTCGGGTCGTAGATTGTCGATATCCAAAATGCGTAATTCTATGGCTCTTACCGCCAGTCGGGTAGCATTTACGCTCATACCGTTATTACCTTCCGGGAATAACTTTTGCACCAATTCGTTCTGTCGCTTCTCTAAACTCTTTACTCCAAATGGCATCCCCCTTAACTGTGTAATCTGTTCTTTGGTGTAACCAAGTGCCAAATGACGAAGGAAACGCTCGTCGTATTCGTCGATTTCATAGTTTACGACAGCCTCCTGATGCATTAGCGAACTGTTAATCATTTGCTTGAAACGATTGACAATCTTTTCAAGAATGGGCTGATTGAAAACCAAACGCTTGCCGGATATAACGCTTGCCACATCGCCACGGGTAAGAAGTTCGCCACTCTTCAGGCAGATACCGTCTGCTCCGGCATCCAAAACATCTACCCAAAGTTTCTCATTCAGGATTTCGCCTGTGAAAATCAATACCTTCACAGTATTGGAATACAGTTCTTTGGTTTGCCTGCAAATCTCTACCCCCACGGTAGTAGAGCCTCCCAAACCTAAATCGAGCAATACTAAATCCGGTTTTTCCGCCTTGATGAGTTTCCAATAGGCCACCTCATTCTCGGCTGTTCCGATAATTTCTGCTTCGGGTATCTCGTTACGGAAGATACCTTCGGTTCCTTTCAGTTCCAAAGGAACGTCTTCAACTATGATTACTTTAAATTTATCCATGACTCGTTTTATATTTTTTATTTTCTGAATTAATCGTAATTTGCAACTTTATTGTTCAGCATTGAAAGGTGTTGTGATGCCCGGGTTACGGTTATTAGAATATCTGTTCCCCCACCCTCCAGCGGAACTGCCGTGATGCCGCACCCGCGTTTATTACTTACTTCTCCATTTTCGCGGACAATTTGCCGGCAGATGTAATATTCCAAGCCGTCTGCTTGTGGCGAGAAGAGTTCCCTACATTGGTCGGCAGAGAGTATCAGATTCTGTAATTTGCAGTGTATTCTGATGTATTGTTGCATGGAAGTATCGATAGATATTTGATATTTTGCGTTCTTGTTTTTAGCGTATAAAGTGCCAAAGAGCAGTTTCAGATTGTCGGGATCGGCAAAAACCTCGTCGGTAGTATAACCGGATTCTATTTCTCCAAACCTTTCGACAATGGCAGATAAATGGCAAGTCGTTGCCGTAAGTTTAACAGCAGCTACCTGTTTCATGGCCTGCATACTTAAAATAGAATACAGTTCTTTATAATATTGAGCCAGTTCGTCGATGTTTTGCAAATTGGGTACGGGCTCTTTTACCAAGTGCTGGATGCGTGAAGGATAGTACATCGTTTCATGCTTCAGCGTAGAAAGACAGTTATCGAGAATACTGTTGCTTACATGTAATTTATCATTCTCATATTCAGATATATGCAGCTCGTCCTTTAAAGCATCGATACTGTCGGTGTTTCGCTTGTCTCGATTAACGGAAGCTGTCAGTGCTTCTTGGATTTTTCCTACTATTTCGGAGAGCTGTTCCGGAAACCTGTCTTTTACAATCGAGCTGATTTTCTCCTGCTTCTCAATGGTTGTACTGCCGGATAACAGTATCTTGTTAATGTTCTTTACCTGCTCCTCGCAATACAGATAATACAATCTGTGTCGGTAATATAGGAAATAATAGGCCGGAAATATGGATAACAGTCCCAAAATGAGCAGAATAATGGCGACATTTTTGTTAGCTTCCGACCTTACCATCATCTTGCAATACGTACTTAAAGTACTGTCGGCAGAACGTTCTTTGAACAACCTTGTGTAAATGGCATTATTGTATCGGTAATCGGCCCATCGGTGCAAGGCCAGTGCGGCAACGGCACTTTCGTTACGCATATCCAGAATTACGCTGTAATTCGTGGGAAATCCTTGCTGAAACCATTTAATTTCGGCAGGGAGTCCTGAACCGGAACTGTTTTTCTCCATGAGGTCTTTCCCTTTTGGATAGAACTTCTTGTACTGCTTGTTCAGATAGATACGGCAGGAATCGGCAAAGAGCAGGGTTTTTGCATAGGTGCCTTTTATATTGCTATAGTAGGCAGAATCGGCATATACATTGGCTAAGGCAAGGTAATCATTTGCCTTGATAGCCTGCTCTTTGTTGGGAGTAGCAGGACGTTGTGCTTTGCTTTGCATGGGGAAAGACATTACAAAGATGAACAGCATAAGCAATGTGCGCACTATTCCCTTTGGCAAACGGAAGAAGAAGCGGCTACCTTTTCCTTCTACACTCTCTACTCCTATGTCGCAGACCGAGAATATCTGACTTATCTTTTTATATTTGTTAATGATACCCTTACAGTTCATCAGCCCGAATCCATGCGATTCTTTTATGCCCAGGTTGGGCTGTAGGTTTCTGTCGAAGATGTTTTTTATCTCTGTCTGCGGTATGCCGCAGCCATTATCCAGTACGGATATTTCTACATAGTCATTGGCAGGCACGGCCTTGATCTGTACCTTTCCTCCTTTGGGAGTAAATTTTCTGGCATTATCGGCCAAGGTGTTTATCATAAAGAGGGTAAGGACTTTGTCGGCCTTAACACTCTCATTCGACGACTGAATATCCAGCTCTATGCCACGCAACTGGAAAGCCATTCTTCCCTTTCGTACAATGTCGAAAACCGATTCTATGGGAAAGCTCTCTATGTGTAGAGCCAACTTGCCCTGACGAAGTTGTATCCAATCGGTCAGAACATTATTGTATTCATTAATTTTATCGGTAAGTTCAGCAATATATACATATCTTTCCTGCTGCACTTCGGATGGCTCCTGTTTCGTTTTTAAGGCATTTATTTCATGCAGCATTCTATCGATGAAGGGGGTAATGCTGGTTACCAATGAAATCTTTGTGCGTTGTTCCAGATTTTTTCGTTTATTATCGGAGACATGAAGCCGGCTGATAGCCACCTGTTCCGATATTTCCTCGTATAGGTTTTCCTGTGTTTCTACCTGTAGGGCATCTTGTTTACGCCATTC
Source organism: Prevotella sp. (assembly GCA_041855505.1). Lineage (GTDB taxonomy): Bacteria > Bacteroidota > Bacteroidia > Bacteroidales > Bacteroidaceae > Prevotella. The sequence goes on along the minus strand of JBHAEI010000018.1, from coordinate 174,397 downwards.
TTTCAAAGGATTAAGTAAATAATCCAATGATCTGTTTTGCAAATCGTTACGTTTCCTTAATCGATGAAAGAATATAATGAGTATCAAGAAAACAATGATGAGTAAGATAATGGATGCTATCATCCAGTTTAATACGTTTGAAGTACTGTTCAGTTGGTCGGCACGTGCCTCGTAATATCTATCCTGTCGGGTCTGTTCTTGCAGGTCAAGATAGATGTTCCTGTTATAATCGCTCGATTGCTTGTCGTTGATAGCCGAGAAAGAAACCGATAGCTGCTCGCGAATGGAAGCCACCAAGTCGGGGGCTTGGTAGATGGCGTCGTTGGAACTCAAAGCATTCTGCAGGCAAATAATGGCCGAAGGATAATCGTGAAACTGCCAATAACAGGTGGCAAGTGTGCGGTAAGCTCCTGCTATCTGATAGACATCACCATATTGCTTGAATAGAGCCAGTGACCTTTCTGCAAAGTTTCCCGCAAGTTTCTCATCGGGCATATTGTCTATATTCAGGTATTTGAAAGTAGGCATATTGTCTTTTATCAGTTCTCTGCGTGCATTCTTTTGCTGAATATGCTCACTGATGGCCTCCAAGGCATTGGCCTCCCAAAAGGTATATCCATTCTTTGAAGCCGACATATAGCAACGGACAAGATAATCGAACTCGGTTTGCGCTATCTGAGTTTTAGTACCTTTCGTGATAACCCCACCGGCACCGATGTTATAAAGGTAAGCCAGATATTGTGCTCTGTCGGACTGAATTTCTCCGTCAGGATTAATTTTCTGAATTGCATCTATCGACTGTTGCTCCAAACCCACGTAATAATAGTAAGTGGAATTGGTTAGATGGTATTCTGTTTCGGCATAAATAAAGCGTTTCCTAAGGCGTGGAGGCAACGATGACAATTCTTCGTTAATACGCTTGATACGCCTTTGCGCACGGTATTGATAGTCGTAGAACTCTTTGTTCTTCGATTGTCGCTGGCACAAGCGCATCATCTGGACATCGGCAACGAGCAATTCCACCTGATTATCTGTAAGACTATAAACCTTATCGAGTGTTTCAATGGCCGGCTTATATCTCATTTGCATAATCTCAACAAAAGCCCTGTTATTCAAGGCTTCGGCCTTACCCGCTTTATAGCCATCGGCAGCCTGATAGGCACGGGCTGCAAATATCCGGGTAGAATCAAGGTTACGGTAATGAAATTGGTAGGAAATATCGTTCAGGTAATCGACGAAATCAGTGCGGGGATGCTTACAAGAAACGATAAGAACAGCCAAAAGTAAAAGTACAAATGGCAGAAAAATCAGTTTTCTGTAAGTATTCCTAAACATATTTTGAGCATGATTTGAATATGCAAAAATACAAATTTTCCATGAAAACAAGCATAATGCCATCTTTTTGTGATATTTCCCTTTATATTTATCGACTGTGCTTTCGCACAATTCAATGTTTTTTATTACTTTTGCAACATTATTATAAAAGGGATAAACTACATTAATAAAAGGGATAAGCTACTATTTATGGCCGATAGAATTAGAATAAAAGACATCGCGGAAAGAGCAGGAGTGAGTGTTGGTACGGTAGATCGTGTTATTCATAAACGTCCTAACGTATCGGCAGATGCGCTTAAAAAGGTGGAAAAAGCACTGGAAGAGATGAATTATCAGCCCAATGTGTATGCCAGTGCTTTGGCTTATAACAAGAGCTATACATTTTATTGTCTGCTTCCAAAGCATGCCAGCGAAGCCTATTGGGATGAGATAGAGGAAGGAGCTTTGAAAGCTGTGGAGCAAAGGCGCGACTTTAACATCAGTTTGGAAATTATGTATTATAGCCGCCTGAACTCGGCATCCTTTGTGGAAACATTCCAAAAATGTCTGGCCAAAAATCCCGACGGTGTTGTATTGGTGCCTTATACATTGGAGCTGACCAAGCAGTTTACAGATGTATTGCATAGTCGGTGCATTCCTTTTATATTGCTCGATTCCTATATTCCCGACCTGAAACCTTTATCGTTCTTTGGGCAGGATTCTTTTCAGTCAGGCTCGTTTGCTGCTCATATGCTGATGCTTTTCACACAAACCGAGAAGCAGATTATGCTTATGAAGCAGACACTGGATGGCAAAATGCCTTCCAGGCAGCAAGAGTATCGTGAGAAAGGACTTAAGGATTATATGCAAAAGAATTATCCGAATGTAAAGATACTGGAGGTTAATTTGCCCTTAGACGAGGAGCGGAAACAGTATGATAACATTCTGGAAGACTTCTTCAGCAATCATCCGGAGGTGCATCACTGTATTGCTCTTAACTCTAAAGCCCATATAGTGGGCGAGTTCTTGCTCAAGACAAAGCGTAAGGATATTCAGATTGTAGGCTATGATGTCGTGTTGAAGAATGTAGATTGCCTGAAGAAAGGCAGTATTTCTTTCTTGATTGCACAGCATGCTTATCAACAGGGATTTGCCAGTATCGATACGCTTTTCCGTTATATTGTACTGAAAAAAGAGGTGAAACAGGTGAACTATATGCCAATAGAATTGCTGACAAAGGAGAATATCGACTTTTATCACCGTACACAAATATAGTTAAAGGAGCTGAGTATGAATCATAAAAAAGGGTTACTCGCCTTGAGTCCTTTGTTTGTTTTTGTTATTCTGTACCTTGTTACATCCATTTGTTTGGGTGATTTCTACAAGGTTCCCATCACTGTTGCCTTTATGCTTTCCAGCATTTATGCAGTAGCGGTAACCAAAGGTAGGACTCTTTCCGAAAGAATTCATATTTTCAGCAAAGGAGCAGGCACCGAAAACATGATGATGATGCTTTGGATTTTCGTGCTGGCGGGAGCGTTTGCCAATTCTGCCAAGGAGATGGGGAGCATTGATGCTACCGTAAATCTGGCGCTTGCTGTACTGCCCGGTAACATGTTGCTTGCTGGATTATTCATTGCAGCCTGCTTTATTTCGATAAGTATCGGTACGAGTGTAGGTACGATTGTTGCGCTGACACCCATTGCCGCAGGTATATCTGCCGGTACGGGGCAGTCGCTTCCATTCATTGTTGCCATCGTTGTGGGAGGAGCTTTCTTTGGCGATAATCTATCTTTCATTAGTGATACAACCGTAGTGGCCACAAGAACGCAGGAGTGCAAGATGAGCGATAAGTTCAAGGTAAATCTGTTTATAGTGGCTCCTGCTGCCGTTTTGCTTCTCGCAATATATGTCATCATGGGAAAAGATGTTACTTCTGTCGGTGAAAACCATCCCATAGAATACCTGAAAGTACTCCCCTACTTTGCCGTTTTAGTTTGCGCGGCATGTGGGATGAACGTGATGGCAGTGCTCACCATCGGTCTGTTTCTTACGGGGCTGATTGGAATGACAGATGGAGAATATGATGTTTATGGCTGGTTTGCAAGTATGGGCAGCGGTATTACCGGGATGGGAGAACTCATTATTATTTCCATGATGGCAGGAGGAATGCTCGAACTGATTCGCAAGAATGGTGGTATCGATTATCTGATTAACCTTCTGACCAAGCATGTAAACGGCAAAAGAGGTGCGGAACTCACTATGGCCTTTCTGGTCAGTCTGGTGGATTGCTGTACAGCCAACAATACAGTAGCTATCTTAACCGTTGGCGGAATATCGAAACAAATCAGCGACAGGTTCGGTGTCGATAGCAGGAAAGCTGCAAGTATTCTCGATACTTTCTCCTGCTGTATGCAGGGACTGATACCTTATGGGGCACAGCTGCTGATGGCCGGTGGGTTGGCCAAGCTCAATCCGGTGAGTATCATTCCTTACTTATATTATCCGATGTTGTTGGGCATTGTTGCTCTATTATCTATTGTTTTTCGTTATCCGCGCAAATACGCTTGACGAGAATATGATAAATTCATTGGCTTTGTAATCAATTATGAAAGTAAAGAATATGTACGATAATAATACAATGGACGTTATTCAGCGTAATTTCTTCAAGATATTGCGTGCCGGAGCCTTTGGAGCCAATACGAACATCGAGCCTATGTCGGCATTCAAGTGGCGACGCCTCATTCAGATGGTCGATGCGCAGGATGTCATAACCACCTTCATTGCCGGTGCCAACAAGCATTCAATGGATGACAGCATTCATCTTCCGCAAGAGGTTATCAACAGTGTTCTGAAAAGAGAGCAGGAGAAGAATAGACTAAGGCTGGAAAACGAGAACGTCCGACTGAATAACCGTTTCATGCGACATCGTTATGACAAGATAATCAAGGCGGAAAGGCATGCAATCGACACCTCGAAAGAAGCGCTCGATATTCTCCAAATATTGATTAACAACGCTAAAACGATGCTGAACAAAGGCATGTCGCTGGAGGGAATCATCCGTCTTGGCTTGTTTTTACGCACGAAAGGCGACAAAGTAGATTTCGTGAAATTGGAGAATTGGCTCGAACGACTGCACTTTGAAGCTATGGCGCAACTACAGGGAAATATCCTTATATCGGTCTTTGATTTTGAAAAAGAGGAGATTCCTTTCGTACAAAGATACGAGGATAGTGCCTATAAACTTACGATGAGGAGCATCTCCGATTTGGCGAAAGATACGGCGCAGGAGTGGCATTTCAAGGAAAATTCTCTCGGATTTCTTGAAAATAACAGTTCGCTGATGCGCAGAAATCTCAGGCGGAGCTTCCGATATATTTGGTATCTGCCTTTGGAAACCATCAGTAACTTCTTCCATAATTTTGTAAAAAGCTTGCGGGAAATCGAAGAATAGAGCGTGAAATTCCCAATCGGATTATACACTGTTCTTTCGAAAGCTCCTAAGTTTTCTCCAAAAAGCTCCTAAGTTTTCTCCAAAAAGCTCCTAAGCTTTCTCCAAAAAGCTCTTAAGTTTTCTCCAAAAAGCTCTTAAGCTTTCTCCAAAAAGCTCTTAAGTTTTCTCCAAAAAGCTCGCGAGCTTTTCAAAGAGTCTTTTAAACCTTATATCCCAAATGCACTTTGTCTTGTTCGGAAAGCCTGAAAAATTTGCTCGCTTTGCCCATTGAACAGCCCCGAAATCGTCCAAGTATTCCATCTTCCGCCCCATTTCATCGTCGTTCTTGTAAACTCTTTAAAATCTTCTTAATATATGGACTCCCATCAAAATTATTTCATGATAAAATTGTAACTTTGTCGCGATGAAATTAAGAATTATCCTATTATCCGCAATTTTATGCGCTCTCTTTACACAGGTAAGAGCACAATATGGAATACAATGCGAAGATACTTGTAGCCATATTCATGGCTTGGACATGAGCCATTATCAAGGCGATGTATGGTGGGAAACCGTTGCCCAGAACAGTAACCATAAGCTGAATTATGTTTATCTGAAGGCTTCTGAGGGCGGCTCTCGCATAGATCAGCGTTATCTCGACAATATTGAAGCTGCGCAGAAGTATGGTATGAACGTCGGCTCGTATCACTTCTATCGCCCCCGTCAGCCGCAAGAGGAGCAGCTGCAGAATTTTATGACCCAGTGCAGGCCACAGGATCAGGACTTAATTCCGATGGTGGATGTCGAAACTACGGGCGGCTTGTCCAAATATGAATTGCAGGATAGCCTGACAAAGTTCCTGAAACTAATGACGAAAGCATATAAGGTAAGACCTTTGGTATATACCTATACCAACTTTTATAACCGATATTTGACAGGTGGTTGTCTGGATGGCTACCTCTTGTTTATCGCCCAATACAATAACCGCGAGCCGGAACTGGACGATGGGCGGGATATCTTCGCATGGCAATATACGGGTAAAGGCCATATCAATGGTGTTAATGGCTATGTCGATAAGAGCAGATTATTGGGCAGGCACAGCATCCGGGAAATTCGTTATCACCATAAGTAAAGCGAATTACAGCCACTATAACAATTCAACTAAAAAAGTCTTTTTAAGATAAACCAATCATCCCTATGATTATAAAATGTCCAGAATGCGGCCATCAGGTAAGCGATAAGGCACCGATATGCCCCAGTTGCGGTGTCGAAATTGCAGGGCACATCATCAAGTGTTCCAACTGTGGAGAACTCTATCTGAAGGAAGAAGGAATGTGTCCCAACTGCCACCACATGGAATCTTTAGTGAAACCTTCTGTGGCAGTCATCAAAAATGAGGTTTCTCAAGACCCGAAGATAGAACTTGATACAGAACAGCCGTCAGGTACAATAACGAATGAAACCGATGTTCCTGTAATGCTTATTGAGCCGGCAATGGAGGATGAGGAGGAACAGTCGGCGAGTGTTCCGGCAGAAGAAGGTACGCCTGAAATCGTAAAAGCGAAAGAAGAGGACATTGATAAGAGCCGGCAAACAGCGCAAAACGCAAACGCAGCTTATGATGAACTACTTGCAGAGCCGATAGTTCTGCATACCCCCCAAACAGAAAAAGCCGAAGCTACTGCAGAAGAAAATCAAAAGAAGGAGCCGAAGAAGCGTAGCCACACGTCGCTGTTTGTTGCCATTCTCATTGCAGTCATCACTGGTTTTGTACTTTTATTGGTGTATAATAAAACCAATCCCACCAGCGAGAGTCAGGAATATGAGCTTGCAATAAAAAGCAACGATAAGCTGTTGTTGCAGCAATATCTGGATAACTTCCCCGGTGCTCCTATTGCCCACCGTAAAAACGTGGCAGCCATCTTAGCGAGATTTGACAAGGCACAGCCTGCCGACAATTGGGAACAGGTAGTAAAAACGAATGTGAAAGAGGGCTATTTGCAGTACCTAAAAGTGCATCCCAACACGCCTCACAAGTCGGAAATTATAGCCAAGGTGGATGAATTAGACTGGCAGGACGCCGTTGCCAAGAATACCGAAAACGCATATTTAGGCTACGAAACCATGCACCCCAACGGCATTCACAAAATAGAAGCCGACGAAAAGCTGAAGGAAATGCTCGTTCGCCCTGTTTCAAAAGCCGATCAGGACAAAGCCATTGCCTGTGTTCGCCAGCTCCTTGTGGGGATGAACACAAAGAGCAGAGATAAAATCAGCAGTGCTGTTGCAAGTCAAATAAACTTCTTAGGCAGTCCCGGTTCTACCAGCAAGGATATCGTCCAATACATGACCGATAAACTTTATCAGGCCGATGTTAAAACAATCAACTGGCATTTAGGCAATCCGGCAGAGGTGATAAATGCCGATGGCGATAATGAAGCAATGCAGATTAAGGTGCCTGCAAAGTTGGTTATCGAGCGTCAAGGTGGCACAAGCACAAAGAACTATATCATAAAGGCAAAGATAAAGGACGGAAGAATGTATCAGCTTAATTGGAATCAGATATAACGATAATACCAGAATTGAAAAACATCTATTTATGCCGTCACTTTTAACACTTCCCACAAACTTCTGGATATAAGGAAGATACAACTATCGCCTCAATGATGGAATGACAGCAAAAATATAAAAAGCTACAAGAAAAGAATGAACGCATGGCAGCAAAAAGTTGCTGTCATACCAATAACTCGCTTTGCTTTTATGCAGCCTCTTTTGATTAATGTTTGCAAAGAATTTCTGAAAGGTATGGTAAATAAAAACAAACCTTTTGATAATACATCACCTTTTGAAAAGTAAAAGATGGTCTTTTGCATGGCAAAAGGTGCCCTTTAGGGAGGTAAAAGGTGGCATATAGTTACACAATATGTGCCCTTTTCCTACCCTATCTTACCCTTCGAATTTAACCACAAACAGCCGAAAGTAAATAGGCCGTTTATCATTAATAGCTCATATCCAAAGTGATAGCTCGTAAATTGTGTAACCACCTTATCGAGCAAGAAGGTAAACAGCAATGAGAGTACAGCGATATACGGTGCTGATTTGTCGTTGCCCCGCCTCTTGGTGAGCATGGCAAAGGCAAAAAATCCCAACAAAGGTCCGTAGGTGTAGGACACCAAAGTATAAATGGCATCTATCAAACTTGTAGAATTAAACCATTGAAAAATAAGGATAAACGCGGCAAAGGCAATTGCCATTCCCAAATGAGTACGCTTCCGAAGTTTCTCATTCGTCGGTGCTTCGCATATATCTACACAGAAAGAGGTGGTTAAGGAAGTCAAGGCACTGTCGGCACTTGAAAAGCAGGCTGCCACTATTCCGATGGTAAACAGTACCTGAACGCCTGTACCCAATAGGCCGGTAGCTGTCGCATTCAGCATTAAATCGTCTCCTGCAGGCGGAGCGATCCCGATTTTTTGATAGAACAATACCAACAGAATACCCAAACTTAGAAAGAGAAGATTTACCGGAAAAAAAGCAAATCCATAGGTTATCATATCCTTTTTAGCCCCCGACAGCGATTTGCAGGTAAGGTTTTTTTGCATCATGTCTTGGTCGAGCCCGGTCATAACAATTACAATGAACACGCCACTTAGGAATTGTTTCCAAAAATTTTGCCCGGACAACCAGTCGTTAAAAACAAATATTTGCGAGCGACTGTCGTTCGCTATCGTCCTGAAAGCATCCGAAACCGAAAGGTTTAAAGTATCTATCACCGTATATATAATAAGGAGAAGCGCTCCCAGCATGCAGATGGTTTGAAGACTATCCGTATATACCAAGGTGCGGATACCGCCCCGACGAGTATATAGCCATATCAGTCCTATCAGGAAGAAAATGGTAAAAACAAAAGGAATATGATACTTGTCCAGCACAAATTTCTGAAGAATCATGCACACAACATAGAATCTTACTGCCGAGCTGCTTAGCTTGGACAGCAGAAAGAAGGTGGAACTTGTTTTATAAGTGCGGTGCCCGAGCCGTTTATCCAGATAAGAGTAAATACTCGTCAGCTCCAAACGATAATATATTGGCAGCAGAACGAAGGCTACAATAACATATCCCAAGATAAAACCCAAGCACATTTGCAGATAGGTCATTCCACTGGTCTGAACCATACCGGGCACACTAATAAAGGTAACTCCCGATATGCTTGCCCCTATCATGCCGAAAGCCACAAGATACCAAGGCGATTGTCGGTTACCTTTAAAGAAAGTATTGTTGTCCGACCTACGCGTCGTGAAAAGGCTAAAACCGAACAATACGGCAAAATAAGCCAATACCGTTACTATGATAATCATGGTATGCTATTCAGAATAGTTGCGAAGAATCTCGTCCCGACACTCCTCCATCAGCCATTTGGGTGTGCTTGTCGCCCCACATATACCCACGGTCTGTATCCCATCAAACCACTTCATATTTATTTCATCGGCGCTTTCCACTTGGTAAGAATGCTCATTCACTGCCTTGCACTCATGGAAAAGAACTTTCCCATTCGAGCTTTTACGCCCGGCAACGAACAGGATAACATCATGCTTTACTGCAAAGTTCGAGATGTTCGGCATGCGATTGGCCACTTGCCGACAAATCGTATCGAAACTTTCGAACTTCGCCGTTGGCGAAATGTGTCTGGAAATGTAGTCGATTATCTTGTGAAACTCATCCAGACTCTTCGTTGTTTGAGAGTACAGATAGATGTCCCGATCGAAGTCGAGCTTCTTTACATCGTCGAATTTCTCTATTACCACCGCTGCGTTATGAGTTTGTCCCACTAATCCCAGCACCTCGGCATGCCCATTTTTTCCGAAGATTACAACCTGCGCTCCGGCCTTTATCCCGTCTGGTTGAAGCTCTTTGGAAGCCTTAACCGTTTCCGTTCCGAGTATAATCCCATTTTCATATTGCTTTTTTATGCGCCGCTGCAGCGCCAGCACTACAGGGCAGGTCGCGTCTATCACCTCAATATTATTGCGCTTGGCCAGCTCATAAGTTTCAGGAGGCTCGCCATGTGCACGCAACAATACTTTCACATTGTGAAGTTTTGCCATCTCTTCATGGTTAATGGTAACCAGACCTTTCTTTTCTAATCGCTCCACTTCCATGGAGTTATGCACTATATCGCCCAAACAATAGAGCTTTGTCCCCTTTGCCAGTTCTTCTTCCGCCTTCTTAATAGCGGTAGTAACGCCAAAGCAAAAGCCACTACCATTATCTATTTCTATTTGTATCATGTGTGTTGTTCTTTACCTTCTTGATTTTATTTTGTTGTTTTTATTGTCATTACTGGCGCTCTTCCGCTAAATTCCGGAGCATAAGCACTCTGTACGATACATATCCCAGAGGTATAGGTCCCTTCCCTATCAATGAAATATTCCGTCTCTATCACATGCTTTCCCTTAGGCATCCTATCGAAATAGTAGTTGGTAGCGTTATCTTTTGGAGAGATATAATACCCTCTGTTATACCCACTTCGCTGATTGACAGGCTCCAAACAGGCCGGGCGTTTGTCGGTAACCTGTATGAAATCGTAATCTCGATTGGCTTCTATCGTCAGGCGAATGATGATACGACTCCCTACCTTAAAAGTAGTGGCATCAATAGGCTTGCCATCGGGCGATACTATTTCACGGGTAACGAGAATGCCATTCCCAGCATTTTCAACCTCCCTGCTATCGGCCAAGTACTGCATATAAACTCCTCCAAAACTCATGCTATTGCTATCCTTCCTGATGGTTAATTGGTTAGGAACACGTTGTAAAGGCTTCGAGAACTTCACATACCCCGTCCCCGCACTTGCCTTTGGCTGTTCCAACTCTTGACCATCGAGCAGGAATGTGGCCTTAGACGCTGATTGATCGATAGTCTGGTCGCCTTCCATAAAAGCCCAGATGGCATCCAATGTATTAAGCGGATCATTCCAAATTTGTGTCCTTTTCTCCTGTAACAACCAGCGTTTCATGTCTTTAATGTCGTCGGCAGTGGGCGAGAGCAGCTTGAATGCTTCGATGGCAGCCACTTCTGTAGGTATTTTATAGCTTCTCCATGAGTATTGTGCTTTGTGCGTATCATAATATTTACCCATCTCCGGAGTAAAAACAGCATACTGACTTAAACTTTCCAAAAGGTTCTTTGCATCGCTTGTCTTGCCGTATTGTGAAGCTATAACAGCGGTATTGGCCTTTCCATAAATCGTTAGATAAGCAGGATTTTTTGTCAATTTATTTAATAAATAGCTTATATCGTTTGTAAGTGGACGCTTCGCCAGTGCACAGATATAGAGATAATCACAAAGGTAATCGTCTATATATGGTATCTTTTGTCCTTTCTTTTCATTCTCTTTCATCTCCTCTACCTCTTTTGCTACTTGCCTATCGAGATACACAAAGGCTTTCTTTACCATGCTTTCTACAGCCGACTCTGTGGTAAGGGCATTTCCTGACAGGTGCTGTAAGCGTATGAATGTTTTAAGCGTATATGTTGTTACATACACACTCGATGACATGCCCGGATACCAAGCAAAGCCACCATCGGTATTCTGAAGTTTCTTCAGCTGCTCCAAAAACTTTTGTTGCTGATTATCCAATGTGTTTTCATCGTAAAAATTTATAAGACTTTGTTTCTGCCCTTGCTCATTTTCGCCCTCAATCACCCAAGGCGTCTCACTAAGAACAAGTGCTTTCAGCTCCTGATTTTTTTGCAAACCGGATAGCATTGAGCTATTATCTCCTTGCTCTTTCTTCCATAATTCAATGTTACGTTTTAGTTTATCCGATTTGCTTAACAGTGTTTTACCCAGCGAGTTGGCATAATAAGCTGCTACCAAACTGAAAGCATTGTTCTCGTCTGCCTGCCGGATGTATGGCAAAGCCTGTATCATCAACCACGAAGGGTTGTCGGTATATTCCACAGTTAGTTTCCCTCCTGTAAGGTTTTTGGCAGGCAACAGCTTCTTCAAGTCGATAGTTGTGGTACCAGCTTTATCGATGGTCAAGGGATAAGTTGTTGTAACCCATTCCTTGGTCGATAAGACAGGGAGATACTGTTGCTCGCCGTCACTATATCCATTCCCTTCCACAAAAGTGCGAACAATGAGGTAATTGTAAGACGTTCCGTTCTGCTTGCCCATCTTATCAATTGCTTTTGAGCTGATGGTAAACGTCGCATCTGCCGATTTTCCTGCCTGTATCATCACCGGTTTGCTATCCGAAAGGATAATCTTTTCCGTTTCCGGATCCACCAATTCTATCTTTGCTATGGCATGCACCCCCTTGTTCGACAGATTTGTTATCTTGCTGTTAATATTTGCTACATCGCCTTCACGAATAAAACGCGGCATATTCGGCTGAATCATCAAGTTCTTCTGTGCAATGATATCTTTTGTTGTCATGCCATGATTCATTTCTTTATCATGGGCAAAACCAACGAAATGCCAAGTCGTCAGACTTTCAGGGAGTGTGAAGTTAATAGTTACTATGCCCTTTTTATCTGCTAGAAGTTGTGGATAGAAGAAGGCTGTTTCACCTAAATTCTTACGTACTTTATCATTCTTCTGTACAGAATCACCCAATTTTTCTTCGGCATCAGCCTTGATAACAGGTGCAGCGAATTTAACAGTTGTGGTATTCATGCTGCGCGACTTAGCCTCTTTCTTAACTACCATTGCTGCCCCTGCAACCGCAGCCTCGTTCAAAACAGCGGTATCCCACTTAGCATTATACCCATATCCCCTGAAAGAATATCCTTCTAAATATTTCCGGTTAAAGTGGGCAAAGGTATAGATATGAGGGGATGCATAAGCTGTTTTCTGTTTTGCGGATAACTGAAAGTTTTGTAGTTGTAGTGTCTCCCAATTAACAGTAGGGATGAAAAGATCGAATTCTTGCACCTCTTGAAGATAAAATGGAACTATTTGGTCAAGGGTCTTGTCATACATCAATGCCAATAACTGTGCCGATGATGCTTTTCCCTGTGGGCTCTTTACAGCAAGAGTCCATGTTTCTTTCTGTCCGGGAAGCAGCTTATCACGGAATGTTTTCCATGTAAGCGTTAAGGTATCATTTGGTAAAGGACGAGAAATCTCTTCGCTATACGCATAAACATTACCATCTTTCACCCAAGCATAATTCAGGATTATACCATTGCCATATTCTTCCTTATATTTAAAAGAACGCGTCATAACAGCGTTACTCTGGTCGAACTCACCTTGCTCTATAACCTTATTACCGCTGAATATGGAATAGATTACATGCTGATCGCTGTCGGAAGAGCCTACTTGAAGCATAACGGGATCGCCATTTTGTGGGAATTGGTTGTTACTAAGATAAAACCAATTGTGTGTTTTAACTGCAGGTTTCGTATCTGTCAGAGAAAAAACAACAAAGTCTCTATTAATAGTATCACTGCCACAAATAGCATGCAAGCGGTAAGCTCCCGGCTTCTTTATTTTGAGTAGAAACTCTTTATTGGCAGAAACCGTTGTATAATGCCCTTCGTATGACGGCTCTTTGTCTCCCTTTTCGTAAGCCACAACAATATACTTAGCCTGTGCTTCTACATTATCTCCATTTACATTCTTATAATTAAGCACTACCTTTTGCACTTCATCGGTACGATATTTTTCCTTCGTCGTACAAGTAAGATTAGTATTATGATTACTTAAATAGAATGTTTTATCACCCTCCTGCGATTCTCCTGATATATCTGTTACGGTAGCAGAGAGCTGATAACGATACGAGTAATGATATTGTTTGTTACCATTATTAATTTTTCTTTGTACTCTTTGAGGTACAATGAAAGGAAGACATGCTTTGAAATTGCCTTCTTCGTCGGTTGTTATAGTGCTTTCATATACTATTTCCCGATTATCCTCCGAACCAATCCACCACAAGGCTTGCGTTCTTTCCACTTTAACATGTAGCTTAGCATTGGCGATAGGCATTCCAACATACGACTTGGCATGACCTATTACTTGAATAGTATCACCTGCACCATAAGGCTCTTGATAATCATCGAAGGTAACTTCGAAGGTTGGTCGCTTGTATTCTTCCACCTGAATGTTATGATGTCCCGTTGCCTCACCGGAGACAGTAATAGAAAACATGCCGGTTAAGCCGGTAGAAGGGAGTATAAAATCGGCAACAGCAGTACCGTAATCATCGGTTGTAACCTCTTTTGAAGCAACCTTTTTGCCATTGACATTGTTAAGCGCTAAAGTTATATGTTTACCAGATAGCACTTTTCTTGATACTTTTCTATTGTTATTCTGATAGACAAGTGCTGAAATATGTACCGTTTGTCCCGGTCGATACAAGGCTCTGTCGCTAAATACTGCACAATGAATGCTGGAATCCTTTACTTCATCATAGTAGAAAAAATTATTAAGATACTTTGCCTGCAGAGCCTTATCAGTATGGGTATAAGCATATACTTTACCTATCTCTTTATTGCCTTGCCGTTTATAAACAGCTTCTCCTTTATTGTCAGTAATCAATGTTTGGAAGTTAATTTTCTTACTATCCCCATTCAAACCATACACTCTTACCTTTGCGCCCTTGATAGGTTGCCCTGTCAGAATATCTACTGTTACATAACGGATATCTTTATTAGGTTGGCTTTCTGCCAGAAGGGTTATATTACTTACATAGTAAAACTCTTCGCGAGAAGCGATATTACCCGACAGTGAGGAGGCTTTCAATATATAAATACCCGCCGAAAGCTTAGGCAGAAGGATAGTATCTTGAAATTCCTCATAGTCTAAATGCTCGGGATAAGTATGTGAAACAACTTGTGCGGAACCCTTTATAATACAATTAGGATAGTTCTCTATAGCTTGTTTTACAGACCATAAATAATCCATATCTCCTGTAAGGTTGGTCTTCGTTATCGTCAATTGCAAGTCTTTCAGATTACGAAGCGAAAGCACAAGTTTGTTCTTATCCGAATTAATGTAGCCTCGTGAAGAGGCATAATCCATTGTTATCCGTGGGGAGGTAAGTTCATCTCGAAGATAGGTAAAGCTCTTAATACCCTTCCACGAACTCCATTTTTTCATGGCATCGTCTATGTATTCGATGCGTTCTTTCGCTGATTGTAGCCCCACTATATCTTCATAATATTTATAGGCAATGCCTCCAAATTCCGGAAGGTCGCCATATTGTCGTTCTAAAACAGTCATTTCCGCCTTAGTCAGCGTTTTATCTTCTAAAGATTTCTGCACTGCTATGCAGGCTGCCGGACGATTGCCATGTGCTAAGTAATAGGTTTCCAAAGCCTTATAATCGCCAGCCAGCATACCTACGACGTGCAGAAGGTCGTTGTTGAATACGGCATCATCCTCTCCATTCACTAACAACGGACTGTATTCGGTGTACTTATGTCGGGCCAACAGGTCGGGATCTTCCATTGCTTTGGCATAATATTGCTTGGCTTTCCCATCGCTTTCATTGGGAAAGGGGTTGCCAAATGTAGAATAGTAATGCCCGATGATGAGGTTATAGAGTGCATAGAGCACCTTGTTCGAGGCTTCAGCCCTATTGGCTTTCTGCTCTAAAAGGCTTATTTCTCTATCTATAGAATCGGGAGAAACCTTCAAAATACTGGTAGAATATTGCAGTTCTGCAGCTAACAGATTGCCATAATCCTCCTCTTGAGTCGCCTTCTGAATGATTTGTCGCAAAATCTTTTGTTCGGTCTTGGGTAGGTCTTTCTTAGTGGCAGCTTCCACATTCTTCCATAGTACCTGATAACTTTGCCCTTTTGCCATAACCGAAAAGCATATAATCAATAATGTATAAATAATACGTTTCATCACCTTTATATCTTAATATTACCTTGCAAAGATACTCAAAAAAATAGTCCAACCTTCTGTTTCCATACATTATTATATCTCAGGACAGCATTACTCTCGGCGTAAACGTCAAAATGTCAGCTTTATATGTCATACTGTCATAATTAAAAGTACGGCATATATCTTGACTATTGATTTGTGAAAATAAAAACAGAAAAAAGCTATTCACAATCCATTTGATAACTATATCGGATGACAATGAATTTAGAAAGGAGATTTATATATGACATTTGACAAATTTACAATTAAAGCACAGGAAACCGTCCAAGCTGCAATTAATATTGCGCAACGGCACGGTCAGCAGGTAATAGAGCCGATACACTTGCTGGCAGGTGTACTGGAAAAAGGGAAAGATGTGGCCAACTACATCTTCCAGAAGTTAGGAGCCAACACCCCAACCATAAAGTCGGCTACCCAAAGCGAGCTTGCCCATTTGCCAAAAGTGCAAGGCGGTGAGCCGTATTTATCGGCCGACAGCAATAAGGTATTGCAAAAAACCGTTGAGATTTCGCAAAGCTTGGGCGACGAGTTCGTAAGTATCGAGCCTTTATTGATGGCGTTGCTGGAGATTAATTCCACCGCTTCGCGCATTCTGAAGGATGCCGGATGTACGGAAAAGGAGATGAAAGCTGCCGTTAAGGAACTTAGAAAGGGCGAGAAAGTGCAGTCGCAGAGTGGCGATGAGAACTATCAGGCACTTGAGAAGTATGCCCGTAACCTTGTGGAGGATGCCCGAAACGGTAAGCTCGACCCTGTTATAGGGCGTGATGAGGAGATAAGACGAGTGCTGCAGATACTGTCGCGCCGTACAAAGAACAACCCTATCCTGATAGGTGAGCCGGGTACGGGTAAGACAGCCATCGTAGAAGGTCTCGCAGGACGTATCGTTCGGGGCGATGTTCCGGAGAACTTGAAAGATAAGAAACTATATTCGCTGGATATGGGTGCGCTGATTGCAGGCGCAAAATACAAGGGTGAGTTCGAGGAAAGACTGAAAAGCGTCATCAAGGAAGTGGAGAAAGCCGACGGCAACATCATCCTCTTCATCGATGAGATACATACCCTCGTAGGCGCAGGAGGCGGAGAAGGTGCCATGGATGCTGCCAATATTCTGAAACCGGCCTTGGCTCGTGGAGAACTTAGAGCCATCGGCGCTACGACATTGAACGAGTATCAGAAGTATTTCGAGAAGGACAAGGCGCTTGAAAGACGGTTCCAAACCGTTATGGTGGACGAGCCGGATGAGCTGGATGCCATTTCTATTCTTCGTGGTTTGAAGGAACGGTACGAAAATCACCACAAGGTGCGCATTCAGGATGATGCCTGTATTGCTGCCGTGAAGCTGTCGGAGCGTTACATTTCCGATCGTTTTTTGCCGGACAAGGCTATCGACCTGATGGATGAAGCTGCCGCAAAACTGCGTATGGAGCGCGACTCTGTGCCTGAAGAGTTAGACGAACTGACCCGTAGGATAAAGCAGTTAGAGATAGAACGAGAGGCTATTAAACGGGAGAATGACACCGAAAAGATTGCGCAACTCGACAAGGAGCTGGCCGATTTGAAGGAACAAGAGCATGCCTTCCGTGCCAAATGGGAAGGCGAACGCCAACTTGTGAATAAGATTCAGCAGGATAAACAGGAAATGGAACAGTTAAAGTACGAGGCCGATCGCGCCGAACGGGAAGGTAACTACGAGAAGGTGGCCGAGATAAGGTACTCGAAACTGAAACAACTGGAAGATGACATCAAGCAGATTCAGGACCGTCTTCAGAACACTCAGGGTGCCGAAGCCATGGTAAGAGAGGAAGTTACCGAGGACGACATAGCCGAAGTGGTGAGCCGCTGGACGGGAATACCTGTTACAAGGATGATGCAATCAGAACGGGAGAAGTTGCTTCACCTTGAAGAGGAACTGCACAAAAGGGTTATCGGACAGGAGGAAGCCATTACAGCTGTGGCAGATGCCGTGCGCAGGTCGCGTGCAGGACTGCAGGATCCGAAGAAGCCTATCGCATCGTTCATCTTCTTGGGTACGACGGGTACCGGTAAAACAGAGCTTGCCAAGGCATTGGCCGACTACCTGTTTAACGATGAAACCATGATGACCCGTATCGATATGAGCGAGTATCAGGAAAAGTTCAGCGTGTCAAGACTGATTGGTGCACCTCCGGGCTACGTAGGATACGATGAGGGCGGACAGCTTACAGAGGCTGTTCGGCGCAAGCCTTACTCTGTAGTTCTGTTCGATGAGATAGAGAAAGCACACCCGGATGTGTTCAACATTCTGCTACAAGTGCTCGACGATGGCCGATTAACTGATAATAAGGGACGTACGGTGAACTTTAAAAATACCATTATCATCATGACGTCGAACTTAGGTTCACAGGTTATTCAGCAGCAGTTTCAGGGGCTTAACGACACTAACCGGAACGAGGTTATCGAGAAGGCGAAGGAAACGGTTATGGGTATGCTGAAGGCGACCATCCGTCCTGAGTTCCTGAATAGAATAGATGAGACGATTATGTTCCTGCCATTGACGCAGAAAGAGATAGCCGGTGTAGTTCGCTTGCAGCTGAACCGTACAAAGGAGATGCTTGAATCACAGGGCATAACACTGGAATGGAGCAATGAAGCCGTAAACTATCTGGCCGAAATAGGATACGACCCTGAGTTTGGTGCGCGTCCTGTTAAGAGAGCTATCCAGCGAAATGTGCTGAACGATTTAAGCAAATCGATTCTCTCTGGCAAGGTAAACCGGGAGAAGCCTATCGTTATCGACTACTTTGGCGATGGCTTGGTATTTAGGAATTAATCGGTAAAAAATAGCGACAGAATGGCGCTTTTAAACAGTAAACGGGATGTTCTGAATAGCAGAACATCCCGTTTTGTGTCGCTATATATGCCAGATTACCGAGTAAAAGGGCATATTTTACTCGGTAAAAGAGTACCTTTTACTCGGTAATATGGCATATTTTATAAAGCACTTATAGACAGTTGTTTACACGAGTATATAGCCATGCGCTCCATTCTGAGGGCTTCTTTGCAAAAAAAATATACAAATATTTGATACTGTTTTTCGGTACTTCTCCCGTAACATAAGGACAAAAAAACTCCGAACCATCGTTCGGAGTCTGGAATTCCTTGTCTCACGACAATAAGAATTCCTAACCTTAATAATCTAATACCATGAAAAACACGTTGCAAATATATACCTTATTTAGGAGAACTACAAGTCTTTTATATTAAATATATGTTAAATAACAAGTGTTATATTACTTTAGTATCACTTTTATGGAGGTTTAGAACTATTGATAGCAAGATTTATATCAAAAATAAGGAGATTTTATAACTTATTTTATTTGCAAATATCTACTTAATAAATGTAACTGAATCTTATTTTTCTCCCATATCTCTATCCAAATGTCCCATCCACAGATACTTTTTTGTTTCGTAGGAAATGATGCTGCTAAGGAAAATAAGTGAAAGCAAGTTAGGTATGGCCATCAGCGCATTGGCTATGTCGGCAAAGTTCCATACTATATCAAGACTGATTACAGAGCCTGTAAATACAAAAGCAATAAATACTATTCTGAAAACGTAAGTCCACTTCCTGCCTTTTAAATACTCTACGGCACGCTCACCATAATAGCACCATCCAAGGATAGTACTGAAAGCAAAAGTAAGCAAACCAATTGTCAGCAGAGGCTTACCGACATACGGAATTTTATCGAAAGCAAGGTGAGTCAGCTTGGCACCGTCGGAGGCCGAGATGGCCGGATCGGCTATAATGGAAGAAACAACGACAAGCCCTGTCAGGGCACAGATAACGACCGTGTCCCAGAAAGTGCCCGTAGAGGATACCAAGGCTTGACGAACAGGGTTACGGGTTTGGGCTGCTGCAGCCACTATGGGAGCAGAGCCAAGCCCCGATTCGTTCGAGAATAATCCTCTTGCTATACCATACCGTGCTGCCATCATAATGGCGCTGCCTGTTCCACCGCCCACAACAGCATCGGTAGAGAAGGCTGAAGAACAGATGAGCTTGATGGCCGGCAATAAAAATTCATGGTTGATGTACAGAATATATATGCACCCCAGCACATAAAAGATGGCCATAAAAGGTACTAACCAACCACATACGGTTGCTATACTTTTTACTCCTCCCAGAATAACGACGGCCGTTAAGATACATACGATGGCACCTGTAATCCACATGGGAACACTCCAACTCTCCCACATAATGGTGGATATGGCATTGGCTTGTACCGTACAGCCGATGCCTAATGTGGCGATGGCTGTAAAAATAGCAAAGAGAATGGCGAGCCACTTCTGCCCCATTCCTTTCTCGAGCGCATACATCGGGCCGCCGAGCATTTGCCCTCTCGCGGTTTTTACACGATATTTAATGGAAAGCAATGCCTCGCCATACTTGGTTGCCATGCCGAAAACACCGGTGAGCCAGCACCATAACACAGCGCCGGGACCGCCCAGAGCTATGGCTGTTCCTACACCAATGATATTGCCGGTGCCTACGGTAGCAGCAAGAGCAGTAGCTAAAGCTGCAAACTGTGATACATCCCCGGTAGAGTTCCCATCGCTCTTTACCGACAATTTGATAGCTGTAAGAATCTTGCGTTGCGGAAATCTTAGACGAATTGTGAGGTAGATGTGAGTTCCGAAGAGCAGTATCATCATGGGCCATCCCCAAATAAGACTGCTTAAAGAGGTGAGGAATTCGTTGATTTGTTGCATGTGTTTTGGACTCGACTGATATTGAAGAATTATTTGCCCGAGGGTGTTTGAAACTCTACACGTACATTCTTATACCCCATAGAGCGCAGAAATTGCCCGAACTGTTGTTTGGCATTCTCCTCGGCTATCGCACGATTTTCCTTGGTGAAACAACGTTTCAGCATTTTTTTATAAGCCTGCTGATAAAGGTGTTCCCTGTCGGTATCCTTCCAAGAGCCGTTCTCGAAGAATGACTTGGAACGTGTCTCGTCGATGAAATTTTTATCCAAAAGTTCGATGGGAGGCAACGATGCTACCACAACGGTATCGTCTTCTACATGTAGCCAATGTGGTCCGGCGTGGTGAAGATTAATGCCCAAGCGCAACGTTCCATAGTAAATACGTACCAGTTCGCTATCGCCGAAGAAGCCCCTGCTTACTGTATCTACCAGTTCTTCATCGCTGATAGATAGGAATTCCCACTGACCGATATTCTGAATTTTCTGAATTCTGGTTGGGGTAATGTCTATTTTATCGTTGGTAGCGAGACGAATACCGTTGTCTTTGTTCACCCACCAAAAGCAGAGTACGACTATTCCCACAAGGATTACAGGAATACCGATAATGGCAAGAAGGAACTTATTCCATTCTCCTCCTCTCCGATTTTTAAAAGAGACCGGCTTATTGGTATCGCCGTTACTCACAGGTTGCTGTATATTTTTTTCCTCCATTTATCTTCTTTTATAGTTTTCAATGATGTTGGGTAAATCCTTTAGGGTGAACTCCTTTCGGAAAGTAATCGTTATATCCTCCGGCTTATAGCCTAAGTTGGTAAGTAAAGGCACCAACTGTCGGGCTGCACTTTCCTGCGCATTCGGGATAACGTTCATGGCAGGAATGGCTTCTATAATCTGCCGACGGCCTTGTGCTTCATAGGAAGTGAGTTCTGCGTCCGAGAAATTCTGCCGTGTGAAAGCAACAAACTGCTTTATTTCCTTATGATTTACTTTCGTGGATGTGATGGCAATCTTGGGATCGGGAAGAATTAAAGTTATCTTTTTCCCCTCTCTTCGGATGTTCTTTTCACTAAAGGCCGACATATCTATATAGGCTTTTAGGGTGGCATCAATGGGAATAGCCACACGCCTGTCGCCTACGGGCAGGTCGATATCAAACTCTTTCTTGAAGATAGAGCCTTGCAGTTTCATTTTGTCGTCGTGGGTAATAATCTTGTGTATGGAGTATTCCGCAGTATATAGCCGAGAGCAAGACTGTACTTGGGTAACCAACAGGGGCAGGGTATCGACAGCTTTTGTCTGCGGTTCGATACTTTTTTTAGGTTTCGTACAAGCTATAACGAGCAATACGAAAAGCAGGAATACGTAGGGAATCTTGTGCATAAAGTTCTTTCTAAAGTGATGCAAAGTTATGAAAATAAAAACACAATGCTATCGTCGTAGCCTTATAACATTACAAAAAGAAGTATTAATTGATGTAATTCAGTTAGAATCTCCGGATAAATGGGTAATTACTTGGGGGAGTGTCGGGGTAAAGAAGAATGGGTTAGGGAGCTTTTCTTTGGTTTCCCATCGTAGAACAATCGTATAAGTATCTGCAAAAGGGGATAAATACTACACGTATTCATACTTCATAAAGTGTCAAAGACAAATAAAAAGGCGTTAGATGTTCTGTTTCCACAAAACAACCTGACGCCTTTTCACTCTCTCTCAAGCATAAAAACTTGCTAATCTTTCGCGTATATTTTTGATGAACTCCTGTGAATTAACTGCCTTTGCATCAGTATTTTCCATCAAATTAACTAAATCTTTGGTTGCAATACCGCTATTCAAGGTGTCTAAACATGCCTGTTCCAGATTGTCGGCAAAGGTTTGTAATTCCTCTATATGGTCTAACTCTCCTCTTTTTCTTAATGCCCCCGTCCACGCATAGATGGTTGCCATTGGATTGGTTGAGGTTTCCTCACCTTTCAGGTAGCGGTAGTAATGTCGGGTAACAGTGCCGTGTGCAGCTTCGTATTCATACTTCCCATCAGGAGAAACGAGGACAGATGTCATCATGGCCAACGAGCCAAAGGCTGTTGAAAGCATATCGCTCATTACATCGCCATCGTAGTTTTTACATGCCCAGATAAATCCTCCTTTGGAACGAATGACACGGGCAACGGCATCATCTATCAGCGTATAGAAGTATTCTATACCCGACTGCTCGAACGTTTCTTGGTAGCATTTCTCGAAAACTTCTTGAAAAATGGCTTTAAATCGACCATCGTAGGTCTTGGAAATGGTGTCTTTCGTTGCAAACCATACGTCCTGTTTGGTATCGATGGCAAACTTAAAGCAGCTATGTGCAAAGCTCTCAATGCTCTTGTCGGTGTTGTGCATGCCCTGAATAACCCCCGGACCTTCGAATGAATGGATTTCAACTTCTTGGCATTCCCTGTCCTTTCCCTCGAAAACCAGCTTGGCCTTCCCGGGTTGAGATACCTTGATTTCCACACTTTTATATACGTCTCCGTAGGCATGTCGGGCTATGGTAATAGGTTTTTCCCATCCTCTTACAACCGGTTGGATGCTCGGAATGGTAATCGGAGCACGGAAAACGGTGCCATCGAGAATAGATCTTATCGTTCCGTTCGGACTTTTCCACATCTTATGTAACTTGTATTCATCCATTCTTTGCACGTTCGGAGTGATGGTAGCACACTTCACTGCTACCCCTAATCGTTTGGTTGCTTCGGCCGAATCGATGGTTATTTGGTCGGCAGTAGCATCTCGCTTAGGCAAACCAAGGTCGTAATATTCTGTTTTTAAATCGACAAATGGAAGGAGCAACTCTTCTTTTATCATCTTCCATAGAACACGAGTCATCTCGTCTCCATCCATCTCCACTAAAGGAACCAACATCTTGATTTTATCCATAAGCATATTAGTTTTTGAATTAATACTGCTACAAATGTAATAAAATAAAATGTTATAAGGACTGAGAATAGTGCTTTTTTGCAATAAATTGTTACTTTATATCCTTTTTATGTATTATCTTTGCATATATCAAACAATAGTAAACCGCTTTCATTGGTAACTGATATACTTTCATCTAACTATCTTAGTGTATATCAAACAACAGATTTCTTATCATTTATGGCCTGTAAACAAAAAGACGGATGAGCATCGATAAATGTTCATCCGCCTCGATTCCTTTTATGAAAGCAATAGTTTATGTTAAATAAATGGCGGTCTGTTCAAAATAACAGATTGCATATTTAGAATGATATGGAAAGGTTTATTCAAAATAATACAGGAAAGTTGCCAGGCCTTCAAGCGCCGGCTTGCGCTCACCTTCTATCTCGATAGCGAACTTGATACCTGCCTTGCAAGTGCCACGTAGGTTTTCGATACTCTCCAGAAAAGCTACCAGACGGATGCGGGAATTGGTAATTACCGGACGACCAAAGCGCATTTTCTCCATACCGTAATTAACCATCATCTTAAGATTGTTCACCTCTATGATGTTATTCCACATGTAAGGGAGGAGAGATAGCGTAAGATAGCCATGGGCTATTGTGCTTTTATAAGGACTTTCTACCTTGGCACGCTCTGAATCTACATGTATCCATTGGTGGTCGAGGGTTGCGTCTGCAAAGAGATTGATACGCTCCTGATCTACTGTTACCCATTCGCTCTCGCCTAATTTGTTTTCCAGCTGAGCAGCAAACTCATCATAACTATTGATAATTAGCTTTGACATTGTTCTCGATATTAATAATTTATTTTGTGCAAAGGTAATAATTTTCTATTGATTATACAATACATTGAATGCCATCTACATATAAGTAATTACATCTAATTTGCTTTATAATATCAAAATACATAAACCCCTTTAGCGGTTTATTCGTTTTTTTTTTGTTATTTTGCATGTAAAACAAAGTTTAAGGGTACAAATGAAGAACCAAAAGATGTATGAGCCAAGTGATAAGATGATTGATCTTATCAGCGATAATTACGACCTTTTGCAGAGTCTCGGACGTTTTGGAATTAACCTTGGGTTTGGTGATCAGACCGTTGAAGAGGTCTGCTTGCAGCAAGGAGTCGATACATTTACATTCCTAACTATCGTAAACTTCACTATAAATGGCTATAAGGAGTGGGAAGCAAGCGATAATCTTTCTATCCCAACCCTACTTCAATATCTGAAATCCAGCCATCAATATTATATAGAGTTCGAGCTTCCGCTCATCCGCCAGAAGCTTGTTGCCTCCATAGAAGAGAGTGATAATTTAGGCAAATTGATGATAAAGCTCTTTGATGAGTACGCCGACACTATCAAGCGACACATGAGTTTTGAAGAGAAAACCGTTTTCCCTTATGTCGATGCACTCCTAAAAGGAGAGGCAACGGGCGACTATGATATCCAAACCTATTCGAAACATCATGATCAAACAGAGGAACAACTGGGCGAAGTGAAAGATATTATACTGAAGTATCTCCCTGCCGATTCCTACCATAACAACCAGCTTGCCGGTGCTCTTTACGACATTTATAACTGCGAAGAGTGGTTGAAGCAGCATGCAATGGTAGAAGATTATATCTTTAGTCCTGCCATCAAACGGTTGGAAGAAAGGCTACAGAAGAACGAAGTTAGCACCAAAATCTCTAATATGATCAGCAAGAGTAGCGACAGCTGTGATGCTTTAAGCGACCGAGAAAAGGAAGTTATCATAGCTCTTGTGCAAGGAATGTCTAACAAGGAGATAGCCGACCACCTGTTCATATCTACCAATACCGTCATTACCCACCGCCGTAATATTGCCAGAAAGCTGAAAATTCATTCTCCGGCGGGGCTTACCATTTACGCCATTGTCAATAATCTTGTAGATATTTCCAGCGTAAAACTCTAAACTTTACCTGATAAAAATGTGCAAAAGAATATGGAAGATAATATAAAATCTCAACATCCCATACTTTCCGGGCACCCAACGCACTCTCATCATCCCACAGGCCATGATGCAGGTACCATCTCTCCTCATAGAATGGCGATGGAAGCTACCGACCCAAGGATAGAAAAAGGACGCCCCAAGATGGCTATTGTCGATCCCAATACGTTAGTTGGTATAGCATTGAAGCAAATATTGCAGAATGTAATTCCCGTAATATCGATTGAAACGTTTTCTTCTTTCGAAGATTTCGAGAAGGCAAATCCGGACAGATTTTTCCATTTCTTCGTGGCGCAGACCATCGTTCTTGAGAATAGAAATTATTTTTCTAACCAAATTCACCGTACCATCGTCCTTACGCTTACCAAAGATCCGAATGCCCAGCTATCCGGTTTTCATAGCCTTTGCCAGAATGCTCCTGAAGAGGAACTGGTAAAAGATATTCTGAAGATGGAACAATACGGTCATCCCGGTGGCAAAAACCTGCCTGAGCTGCCACAAGTTCTGAAAAATAAAATATTGAGTAATCGCGAAATTGATGTGCTTTCTCTGATAGTGCAGGGACTTATCAACAAGGAGATTGCCGAGAAACTGAACATAAGCATCACCACTGTGATTACACATCGTAAGAATATTATGGATAAATTAGGCATGAAGAGCGTTTCGGCGCTTACCATTTATGCCGTCATGCACGGATATGTAGATATCAATCATATCTAAAGCGCATATCGGATATAGCCGAGGAACATGCTTGTTACAGCCGGATATTCCCCTTTTTAAACCTGTAAGTAATGTCTTGCAGGTTTTTATTTTGTTGTACTTTATACATCTTTTGGTTGGTTTTTTCCGAATCCAAGCCTCCCAAATGTTTGATATAAGGACCTATTTTCACATAATCAAAATAGCTCAAGTCGATGGTCGGCGACAAAACGGTGCGTCCCGAATACCAGCCTACACGCATCCCTTTATATCTTTCTTTAATATATTTTGCCAATTCATTGATATAAAGAGGGTCGGCATCGCCTCCCATAAAGCCAACACAGGTTATTTCCTTCTGCTCTTTAGCAATAAGAGCAACCAGACTTTCGGGTGTCAGTTCCATTCCTTCGTCGCGCCATAGGAATGCGCTATGGCAGCCCGGACATCGACAAGGACACCCGGAAATGTTGATAGCCAATGTTACCTCATCCGGAAATTCTTGAAAAACAATATCTGTATTGACGTATTTCAGCATAAGAACAAGAAACGACACAAATGTGTTTCTGCTGTAGAAACACATTTGCATCATAGCGTTTTATTATAAAGATGAATGCTTCAAACAGCCATTTTATCCTCCCCGGCATAGTATCTCTTTGCCGCTTCCTGCTGCCGAGCCACCGAAAAATTGCTTACTCTCTTCATATATCCGATTACTCTTGTAAGATAATCAAGGTCGGTCGATTGACAATGAGGGCATTGCTTCAGATATCTCTTATCGATATGACCGCATTCATTGCACACCGTATTCGGAATATTGAAGGTAAAGTAGTTGCATCCTTCCTTCGCAGCCACGCTCAACAGCTGCCTGTATTGTGCTTTCGAGAGGTGCTCTTCCAGATTCATATGGAGTGCCGAGCCGCCCGTCAGGTGTTCGATATAGGGTGCGCCATGCAGCTTGAACTTATCAAGAATGGTAAGACCGGTATCCTCCACACGATAGAAATAGCTGTTGTAGCAATCGCGAGGAACGAAATAGCCATCTTCCTTATCCCACTTGGCATGCTTTACGCCCACATTCTCGGCCGGTATCATCTCGCAGTTAAACATGGCTTCCTTCGTTCTGAAAGCCTTGTTGTTCTCCTCTATCAATCCTAAAACACCCTGAACAAACTTCATGTAGTCGTCGTTTGGTGTAATATCCAAGCCCATGAACTCGGCAGCCTCCACCAATCCATTGATGCCGATGGTGAGATACTGGCGGTCGATATTGATATAGCCGGCATCAAACAAGGGCAACATCTTGTTTTTCAAGAGCTCCTTCAAGTTCTCATTATATGCCAATTGCACCTTATGACACAGTTTAATAACATCATCCAGATACTCCTTATAGTCAAGATTGTTATTTACTGCATATTGAATGCAACGGTTCAAGTTAATGGTAAGCACACTCTTTGACCCGGTTGATACGCCACCTGCACCTAAGGTATAGGAGAAGCCGTTATCCTGTATCTCGTTTCTGAGGCGACAGCATGAACTTAACGAATCGGCATTATCGCTCATATACGTAAAGAAGCTATGGCCTTTGGAATACATCTCGGCAGCATAGTCGCCCCATTCCTCGTCCTTACAATGCCCGTTTTCTGATAGAAGCGCCATTGTCTCAACCGGGAATGTAAGAACGGCCCGTGTTCTTTCCTGATTGAACCAGTTCATAAAACGCTTCTGCAACCATGACAACGAGTCCCAATGTGGCTGTGATCCATCGGGGAAATAGAAATTGCCAAAGAGCGATTCGAAATAGTATTTGTCGTAATAAGAGATATTCCAGAACACGGCTTGAAAGTTTCTTGCCCCCGTAGGTTGGTTTAAAGAATATACTATCTGCTCGAAGTAATCGGTGATAACCTTATCTATGCTACGCTGGCGTGTACTTAAATCCACTACCTTGTCGGCATGCAGATAATAGTCTTTACCATATTCCTGCTCAATGAAGTAGTTCATATACATCAGGAACTCTGGAGTAGCACAAGCGCCGGCCAGCATACTTGACACAATAAACACCATATTAATGAAGCCACCACAGAAACTTTTCAGATTTGTTGGAGCAGTAGAGTTGCCTCCTATCGATGTTGTTCCTCCGATAAGCCATGGGTACATGGTGATGGATGCGCAATAGTTGGCCAAATTCGTTTCGTCATTCTTATAAATAAAATGATGGGTAAGCAAATCCAAATATTTGTTGGCCATCTCCTTGCCGTACATCTTCTTGATGCGTTCGGTAAGCATTCTGCGGTTCAGACGGATAAATCCTTGCTTGGGAAGCTCGCCGATCAGTGTTGCAATATTTTTGTTTTCTACATTGGCATTGGCATCAAACTTAGAGCCTGTGGCGGCATTCGACGCTATACAATATTCACTAAGGAACTTCATCTTCTCTAAAGTTTCTCGGTCTTCCGTGTGCTGATGGCGGTAAAGAATAAAACTTTTAGCCACCTTAAAGTAGCCTTCCTTCATCAATGCTTCCTCCACTTGGTTTTGAATATCTTCTACCGAAATATTGTCATGTATCGTCAAATCGGTTAGAATTTTCGACACCGTAGTAAGGTCGATTGGTTCATCAACACTGTTGAAAGCCTTTATAATAGCTCCCATAATCTTGTCGAGAGAGAATTGTTCTAATGCTCCATCTCTTTTCTTAATAGTGAAATTGTTGCTCATAGATGCCATTTCCTTGATTATATTCCGTTTAAGTTTTAATCATTCATTGCCCAACAAAATTTTTCGTTTTGGAAAACTTTTCAGATTTTATAAATCAAAAAGTTGTCCATTTCGATTAACTTTGATATTGCAAAGTTAATCAAACTTCATCAAACAAGGAAACTTGAAAAGGGGATTAACAAATATAATCGTATCAAGGATTGTTGTACACGAAACTCCTCATGATTTTTTCTTTACTAAAGAACAATTCTCACAAAAAAGTGCCGGATTTGAAAGGTAAAACATGGCAGATTGCTGTGTAAAAGAGCACCTTTTGTGCAGTGAAAGACGCTCTTTTTGAAAACAAAAGTACGCCTTTCAAATAGCTTTTGAACAGTCTTATTATCAGACAGATATACCATTAGGAAAAATGATGGGAGGAGAAAAATAAAGGAACAGAGGTAGTAAAGTTTATTTACACACATAAACTATCCTCACATTTATAAAAATTAATAAAGCATGCTATACTTCATTATTCTGCTATATAGCTTCCCGTCTTTCTTCTTTAAGCGGTAATTTGGGTAATGGCAAAGGCGACTGTTTGTTAAATTTACGCGTAACGACCTTGTCCGATTTTATTTCCTGCAGAAATGATCTGGCCATTTTAAAAGATGGCCATTGGCGAACAATCTTCTCCAATTCGGCTACAGCTTTCTCCCTTTGTCCATCTTCGTAATAGCAATATGCCCGGTTAAAATAGAAAGCGGTATTCATTTTATCGATATCTATTGCGTTAGAGTAAGCCTCGGCCGCCTGCTTATATTTTCCTTGCTTGATAAGCACCATTCCATAAAGGTCGTAAATATCTGCTATATAGGGCTGCAGACTAAGGGTTTTGACACAATCTTCCTCGGCGCCTTGGTAGTCTTCCAAATGATATTTGGCTTTTGCCATCAAATACCAAGGCTCATACAGGTTGCCATTAAGGGCTGCAATCTTCTGAAAGATGAGTAAGGATGAAACATAAAAGCCTTGTTCCAGTTGCTGTCTGCCCTCTTGCAGCAACTTTTTGGTGTTGTATTGCCCCAAGGAAGGAAGAGAGAAAACCAGAATAAGACTTGTAATTGTCAAGCGAAACTTACCTTTCATCTTGCTTCAAATATCCGGTTGGTGGTCGGAAATGGGTTTCTTTCCCGGAATAAAAGTCGTTTATAACGATTGCTTCACCGGTAGATATAAAATAAGGTGGAGACTATCCACCTTATTTTATATAATGTATATAGAACTCTTAAAGCCCTATCAGATTATTTTTTCGAAGGTGTTTTGACGCGATAATTGCAACGAACTTTGCCCTGAATAAGGGCTTTAAGCTTGTTCTTTATCATTTGTTTACGGAAAGGCGACAGCCTGTCGGTAAAAACTTTTCCCTCCAGATGGTCGAATTCATGCTGAATAACACGGGCAAGAAAGCCCTCTGCCCATTCATCATGTGGCTGAAGATTTTCATCAAGCCACTGCACATGAATGCGTTTGGCTCTCTCCACTTTCTCGCGAAGTCCCGGAAGAGAGAGGCATCCTTCCTCCAGCGTTTCCATTTCCGACTCATCAAGCTCTACGATATGCCCGTTGATAAAGGCATGCTTAAAACCTTTGTACTCAGGAAAGTCGTCAGAGATAACATCCAAATCGATTACAACGACACGGATACTCTTGCCGATTTGAGGGGCAGCCAACCCCACTCCATCGCTGGCAGTATTGGTTTCAAACATATCTTGTATCAGTTCCTGCAAGCCGGGATAGTCGGTTGGAATATCTTGGGCTACCTTGCGCAGAACCGGTTGTCCATAAGTATATATTGGTAAAATCATCTTTTAATGAACTGTTTTGTTATTTTTTGGCAAAGGAAACAAGTTACATTCCTTTCGCCCGCATATAATCCTGGAGGATAATTGTTGCCGATATTTCATCGACCATTCCTTTATCCTCTCGTCTTGTCTTTTTCTTTACCCCGCTTGCCAAGATAGTCTGATGGGCTATTACGGAGGTGTACCTTTCATCGAAATATTCTATAGGAATGGAGGGGTAAGCCTTATGCCAGCGATTATAGAAGTTTTCCACACGAGTAAAGTTCTCGCTGGGAGCTCCATTCAGTTGGGTGGGTTTGCCTATCACAATTGCATCCACCTTCTCTTTCTTCACATAATCTGTAAGAAAGTCGAACAGTGTAGATGTAGAAACAGTCGCTAATCCATTCGCTATGATGCGTAATGGATCAGTGACTGCTATTCCTGTACGTTTCTGTCCGTAGTCTATTGCTAATATTCTGCCCATTCAGGTTACTTTGCGAGCAACCATGCGTCAGGATAAGTGGCACGTAGCTGGTTACGGCTCTGCACCGCTGATGCCTTAGAATCGAACGAAGCTGCGATAACACGGTACATCTGGTTGCCAGCGTTGTAAGCCACCTGTGAGTCGTAGCCGGCATCCTTTAGCCTTTGCTGTAATCCTTCTGCATTAGTCTGAACACTGAAAGAGCCTACAACAACGCTATAGCCTTTCAGTCCTGTACCCTTAACAACGGCTACATTCTCGCGACGAACAGGCTCGTTGTCGTAATTATCGGTAACAGGAGCAGTGGTAACAGGCTGTGTGGTAGTTGTCTCTACCGGGGCAACAACCGGTGTATCAGTGTCATCGGTAGTAACTACACTTGTATCCGTATTGGCAGACTGCTGCGCCTTTGCCTTTTCATAAGCCTTCTTGTAAGCACTCTCACTTGATTTACAACTTGTAAATACCATTGCAACACATAGAGCTGCGCCTAAAAACGTTAATTTCTTCATATTCAAATGTTTTTATATAGTTTCTATTATTATTATATTCTACTGCGAAAGTACGAATTATGTATGATATGCCGAAAAATAAGTCGCCTAAAAGTTGTTAAATAGATTTTTTGTTTATTTTTTAGCACAAATTACATCTCTTTCGTGTAGGATTTATGGAAATAATAGCTATATTTGCCAAGAATAAACATATTATCAATCTATTAAATTTATAAGAATATGAAGACATTAGGTTACATTTGTGCATTCTTAGGTGGTGCAATTGCTGGCGCAGCTGTAGGTTTGTTGGCTGCTCCTGAGAAGGGAAAAGATACTCGAACAAAGATTTCGGAAGCTGTAGATGAGTTCTGCAAGAAGCATGACATTAAGCTATCTTGCAAAGAGGCAGATGAATTTGTGGAAGATATAAAGGAAGCTGCTTCTGAAGAAGCTTAATTAAAGGCTTGACAGGGCATGTTTTCTAATGACAGGAACGTTGAAACAATAGCTCAACTGGTCGAGATAGTAAAGGATTATATCGGGCTTCAAACGGAATATGTAAAGCTCGATGTAATAGAAAAAGTAGTAAAACTCGTTGCTGCTATCGGGCTGGTTACAGTGTTCGTTACACTCTTTCTGGTTGCGCTGATATACTTTTCTTTTGCTGCAGTCTATGCCTTGCAAACAGTAATGGGCACACTGATAGGCGCTTTCCTCGTTGTTGGTGCGTTCTATTTGGTGCTCATCATTATTCTGTATTGGCTTCGTCATAGAGTTATTGAGAGACCTTTGGTGAAATTCTTGGCAAGTTTGCTGCTGTCAAAATAGGCAAAAGCCGGATTTTTTACCGAAAAATAACATAAGAATATGAGTTTCTTCAGTTCATCAAACGACGTAAATAACATTCGTTCCATCAGAGACATTCGTTTGCGTAAGGCTCAGTTGCTTACGGAACTTACCAAAGACACGAACAAGATGCAGAATCTTTGGAGCGACCTTACAAGCAAGCCTACAAGTACTGTAACGCCTACGCGTAGGCTCACGGCAGCCGTTACGAACGGTGCTAACCTTGTGGATGGCCTTATCTTAGGCTGGAAACTGTACAGGAAATTTGGGGGACGTGTCTCGAATTCTTCCAGCAAGAAAGGGTTGTTCGGCTTCTCCAGAAAGAAAAAGAAGTAAGCGTAAGCGCTAAAGAATAGGAATAAAAAAAATACAGAGCAGGCATTATTACATTGTAACTATGTTTGCTCTGTATTTTTTTAGTGGCAGGAATAAGCAAAAGAAGGGAATAAATGGATCGGGATTATAGTAAAATACCACAGGATGTTTATTATACCCCATAAGGAAAATAAAATATTGTTTGGGGCATAACTCTTAGTTTCCGGCATAAACTACAACAGTCCAATCACTTCCCCCTCCTTCACCCCCTACAGGCTGACTGTAAACTTTAACAATATACTTCGAGTAGAAGCACCTACCTTCTACGACTATTACACATGAAAGAGGGCGACTTTATTGCCACACACAATATTACCCAATTGTGTTAGTAAGGAACACAGGATGAGTAACGGCCCAACACCACACGTGTCGGTACCTAACACCTTATTAAAAGTGAATATCTACATTTCACAATACCCACCAACTCGTTTTATTACAATTATTTTTTCTGATAAAACTACCAAAGAAAGCAAATATTAGTTCCTTTCTCTACCAGAGGGTTATCCCTGCGTTTTTTAGGTAAGGACGTTTGTTATTAAATAAAAATTAGTACCTTTGCATACATCATTTCGAAATTAAAATACATCTATAGATAATGAAGATTTCATACAAATGGCTTAAAGAATATGTCGATTTCAATCTTACCCCGGAAGAAGTAGGTAAGGCTTTGACATCCACAGGTCTTGAAGTTGGCTCGCTCGATGAAGTGGAAACGATTCGCGGAGGTCTAAAAAGATTGTTTGTCGGCAAGGTACTTACTTGCGAAGAGCACCCTAATTCCGATCATTTACATGTTACAACGGTCGATCTTGGCAAGGGCGAACCACAGCAAATCGTTTGTGGAGCACCCAATGTTGCAGCCGGACAAAAGGTTATCGTGGCCGATTTAGGCTGTGTCCTCTATGATGGAGATAAAGAATTTCAGATAAAGAAAAGCAAGCTGCGAGGTGTAGAAAGCCTTGGTATGATTTGTGCCGAGGACGAAATAGGTGTCGGTACATCACACGATGGCATCATCGTATTGCCGGAAGATGCTCCTGTAGGTATGCCCGCAGCCGAATATTATAAGCTCGACAGTGATTGGGTTATCGACATCGATATCACTGCCAACCGTGCCGATGCGCTCAGTCATTATGGCGTGGCACGCGATTTATACGCTTGGCTCAAACAGAATGGCTATGAAACCAGCCTTCATCGCCCGTCGTGCGATGCTTTCAAGGTAGATAATCACAACCTTCCTATCGATGTTACCATCGAGAATGCCGATGCCTGTCGTCGCTATGCGTGCCTGAGTATTACCGATTGTGAGGTAAAAGAGAGTCCTAAGTGGCTCAAAGACAAGCTCAGCGTAATTGGTTTACGACCCATCAACAATATCGTTGATATTACCAATTATATAATGTGGGCATACGGTCAGCCGATGCATTGCTTTGATGCCGACATGGTGAAGGGCAATCATATCATCGTTAAGGATAAAAATGAGGGTAAGAAATTCATTACTTTAGATGGAGAGGAGCATATTCTTGGCGAACACGACTTGGCCATTTGCAATGCGGAAGAGCCGATGTGTATCGCCGGTGTCTTCGGAGGTAAGGGCAGTGGAACTTACGAAACAACCAAGAATGTAGTGCTGGAGAGTGCTTACTTCCACCCTACTTGGATTAGAAAGAGCGCACGCCGCCATGGTTTGAACACCGATGCCAGCTTCCGTTTCGAGCGTGGTATCGATCCCAATGGCATTGTTTATGCGCTTAAGCAGGCTGCCATTCTATGTAAGGAACTGGCCGGCGGTAAGGTTTCTATGGAGATTAAAGATGTCTATCCCACCCCAATGGCCGATTTCCCGGTTCGTTTGAACTATGAATATTGCGATCGCCTGATAGGTAAGCAGATTGGTATCGACACCATCAAGAGCATTGTTACCAATCTTGAAATGAAAATAGAGAAAGAAGATAAGGAAGGACTCAACCTTCTTGTCCCTGCCTATCGTGTTGATGTTCAGCGTCCTTGCGACGTGGTAGAAGATATTCTACGCATCTATGGATATAATAATGTAGAGATTCCCACCACCTTAAAGTCATCCCTGACAATTGCCGAGGAGGCCGACAAGAACTATCATCGGGAGAATATCATCGGTGAACAGTTAGTTGGCGAGGGCTTTTCCGAGATTCTTAACAACTCGCTTACCAAGGCTTCTTACTATGAACAAACAGAACTGAACAAGTATCCTTGGAAGGAATGCGTAAGATTAATGAACCCGTTATCGAGCGATTTGGGCGTGATGCGCCAAACATTGCTGTTCGGTGGCTTGGAGAGTCTTGCGCATAACATCAACCGTAAGGCTGCCAACCTGCGTTTCTTCGAGGTGGGCAACGTATATAAATACAACGAAGAGAAATACACGGCAGAAAGCCCCGTTAAGGCATATTCACAGGATTACCACATGGCTTTGTGGCTGACAGGTAAGCACGTAGAAGGCTCTTGGACCACAGCCGACATAGAAAGCACATTCTATCAACTGAAAGCATACGTCGAAAACATCCTGCTCCGTGTCGGTCTTCAGCAAGGAATGCTTGTTACAGAGCTGTCGGATAACAATATCTTCGATAAAGGATTGGCCCTTAAGACACGTGCAGGGAAAACCATAGTAGAGTTAGGTATCTTGAACCATACACTTCTGAAGCGTATGGATATCAGCCAGAAAGTGTTCTACGCAGAAATAGACTGGACTGCGCTGATGAAAGCTGTCTGGAAGAATAAGGTGGAATTCCACGAACTTTCAAAATATCCGGCTGTCAGCCGCGACCTTGCACTGCTGCTTGATAACCGCATAGAGTTTGCTCAGATAGAGGAGATTGCCCGCCAAACAGAGAAGAAACTGCTCAAAAAGGTGGAGCTGTTCGATGTTTATCAAGGCAAGAATCTTCCGGAAGGCAAGAAGAGTTACGCTGTAAACTTTATTCTGCAGGACGACAGCAAGACGCTGAATGACAAGGCGATTGATGCTATTATGCAGAAACTTATCAAGAATTTGACAACAAAATTAGGAGCAGAACTCCGCTAACAGAAAATAATAACTATATAATAACACTATATTCCTATGGGAAGAGCATTTGAATATCGTAAAGCAACAAAGCTTAAAAGATGGGGACACATGGCCCGTACATTCACAAAATTAGGTAAGGAAATAGCTATTGCTGTAAAGGCCGGTGGTCCGGAGCCGGAAAACAACCCGCGCCTTCGTGCCATCATTGCTACCTGTAAGCGCGAAAACATGCCTAAGGATAACATCCAGCGTGCCATTAAAAACGCTATGGGTAAGGACACAAGCGACTACAAAGAAGTGCCATACGAAGGATATGGCCCTCATGGAATTGCCGTATTCGTCGATACCTTGACCGATAACACGACACGTACTGTTGCCGATGTACGCTCTGTGTTCAATAAGTTTAATGGTACTTTGGGCACACAAGGCTCTCTAAGTTTCCTTTTCGACCAGAAAGCAGTATTCTCTTTCAAAAAGAAAGAGGGACTGGATATGGAAGAACTCATTCTTGATTTGATAGACTATGGTGTTGAGGACGAGTTCGATGAAGACGAGGAAGAGAACGAAATCACCATTTACGGTGAGCCGACCAGCTTTGGTGATATACAGAAACATCTCGAGGAAAATGGTTTCGAGATTACCTCTGCCGAGTTTACCCGTATTCCTAACGACTTAAAGGAAGTAACTCCGGAAGTTCGCGAGACCATCGACAAGATGGTGGAACGCTTGGAAGACTTCGACGATGTACAGAATGTTTATACCAACATGAAGCCTGCCGAAGAGGAGGAATAATTCCTTTTGGGATTAAAGAGGTATAAGTTCTCATACACATAAGAAGAGATATGTTTCTAATATAGGAGCATTTCTCTTTTCTATTATATATAATAGGTGGGAAAGTACTGATAAGTAAGACAGAATAACTACATGTTTTCTTAAATCAATCTTATTATCTGATCTGACTAACTTCCGAATCTAATCTAACTAATTTTAGAATTTAATCTAACTAACTTCCGAGTTTAATCTAACTGATTTCCGAGTCTAACCTAACTGATTTCCGAGTTTAACCTAACTGATTTCCGAGTTTAACCTAACTAACTTTCGAGTTTAACCTAACTGATTTTCGAGTTTAACCTAACTGATTTTCGAGTTTAACCTAACTGATTTAAGAATCTATATTAACTAACTTTACTGTCTAATCGGAATGAACTTATTACTTGTAGCTAAAAAACTTTATATTTTGCGCCGCTAAGTATACGGCTCCTCTGACAGTCTTATAGGGAAAGTCCTATCATGATTATAGGTTTCTTCTTCATGCCTAGGCATTCTCCCCTATTCCATATAAATCATATTGCGTACTTTTGCCCATGTGAAGAAGTAATAAAAACCCATACTGAAAAAAGAGTTTTTCAGTATCTGCAACGATAGGTATAGGTTTTAGTAGTAATAATATTAGATAGAAAGAGTATGAAAAGATTAGCATTTAGTTTATTGGTATGCGGCGTAATAGCCGTCCATGGAGCATCTGCAAGTACGACTATCCGTACAGATAACGGGTTTGATATAGGCGATTTCATCGACATCATGACCCAAAGAGGAACGGGAGCAATGAGTCCGAAACAAGTAACTAAGCAACTTGACCGTCAGCTTCGTCTATCAGACTGGCAGTATCAGAGAGTACTTCAACTTAATTATCAGTATGCAGATCTGTTCCGCAGGGCAAGAGATAAGAGAACATACGAGCGTCAAAAGGACTGGAATGACCACTCTTGGGATGAGCGTCATAGGTATGATGATGACAACAGATACTATCCTTTCGGACGTTATGAGAAGGAAGCGGATAAGAAAATGCGCGAGAAACAAAAGAAAATCTGGGAAAAACAGCGCGATTATCGGAAAAAACAATGGGAACATTGGGAAGACAGAATGGAAAAATACAATGATAAGATGGAGGACATTCTTGAAGACTGGCAGTGGGAGCGATACAAGCAAACTAGCATTTATCGTAACTATGCATGGAAAGATTAAGGTTGTTTAGTTGAAATTAATATATAAAGAAGAGGGGGGCATATTATAGTATCCTCCCTCTTCTGTTATGCTGCATATCTTTATCTAATTTCAATAATGCAGTACAGAGGCATCAAAACTCTTGGTGTCCTTAATACATGTGTACATCATCAGTTCTGAAAGTTGTTCATCGAGTTTACGGGCGCGCTGCACAACAGCATCGGTTCCCTCTTTCAGCAATGGCTTTAAAATAGTTCTGCCAGTAAGAACGGCATCTGCACCAAGCGCTAAGGCCTTGTATGCATCATAGCCGCTTTCTATCGATCCATCAAGGAATATTGCAACACCACTATCCTTTAGCACCTCTTTTATCTGAGGAAGAACGAGTGTCGGGGGCACTCCGAAAGGTATTCTGCCATGATGATGACTCAAAACCACTGCTGCACAGCCAGCCTCCTTAGCCCGTAAGGCATCATGAACCGACAATACTCCCTTTGCTACAAAAGGTAATTTGGTTGTGGCGACATATTTCTTTAAATCTTCCGTGAAGACCGGTCCTAAAGAAATACCATCCACTACGTCATACTTTCCATTTGTGCCCGGTACATGGTCAATGTCTATTCCTACAGCAACAGCCCCTGCCTCTTCGGCTACTCTAATCTCGTCCATGATTGTATTATGGTCGGCAAAAGGCTTTATAATGCGCACCGTGTCTGCTCCTACTGCAGCAATATCCTTGAATTCATCATTGGGTTCCATACCAACCCAGTTGATAATGCCCAGCGCTTTGGCAGCAGCAGCTTTCTCCTGCATCGGTAATCTTCCATCTTTCGCTACCTTATTAAGGTGTGAGAAAGCCGGAAACATAATCGGGGATGGGTATTCCTTACCGAAGATAGTTGTCGTGAGCGAAGGCTCGACGGCGTCCATCACACGCATTTCCACCAAGATTCTGTCCAAGTAATTACGATTGATAACATTGGCATCTTCGGCCTTTCCACTGCTTACAGGAATCATTCCCGCCGGGCCGGGCCACGGACTCTTAACTTCTTCTGACATAAATTATTCCTTTCTTTTATTTATACTGTTTTATATTTAAAGTATCTATTTAAATGGTCATAGCAAATATATTGTTATCAGGGTATATCCTATTAAAGCCAATAGGATAAAGAATGAGATGAAAGCCGACATGAAATGCTCATCGTCCTGACTCTTGCACAGGGGCTCTATCTGGAAAGGAACGGGGAACCCTGTAGGACATATAAAGTACAGCAGCACGGCTATCAGGAAGAAATGATCCTCCATTAATTGTGGAAAAATGAGGAAAAACAATCCTACAATGAGCGAGCAGAGCAGTAATCGCAGAAAAGCGAGTCGGGTAATAGCACTGATCATAACCCTGTTCAGCCTGAATTCAAACCCCAACGTAAACAGAATAATGGTAGAGATGGGGGCGCTTACTGCCAAAGAGGTGCTTTTAAACACTTCTCCCCATGGTGTAGCCAAAAGCGATTGATGAAATCCCATCAGGTTAGCGATAATTCCAAATATCACGGCAATCATGAAAGGACTTGTGAAGATACGCTTTAAAAGGGGAAGGATTCTTACCTCTCCTGAAACTTTCTTCGTTACAATAGCCGGTAACAGACCAAAGTTGATAAGAATACCGGCCACATCAAACGTTATAATGTTCACTGCATGCTCCTGCCCGGCCAAGGTTATGTAGAGTGGCAGTGCCACACTTCCCCCTTCACACGTAAGCAATAAAAAAGGCAT
This sequence comes from Prevotella sp., assembly GCA_041855505.1. Taxonomy (GTDB): domain Bacteria; phylum Bacteroidota; class Bacteroidia; order Bacteroidales; family Bacteroidaceae; genus Prevotella. The sequence continues at coordinate 134,800 of JBHAEI010000018.1, read as the reverse complement.
AATGTGCCCAAAACGGGAATGCTGCGACTTGATAAAGGTTGCTCCCAATAAGTAAATGGCAATCCATGCAGCATCAAGAAACAGTATCTGAGTAATGAAATGAGGCTCAAGATCACACTGTACCAAGACCGTATAGATGAGGAACGGGAATAAAACGTCAAATACTATTCGCTTTGCGCCACTGCTTTGCTCGGGCGTTATCATGTTAAACTTACCCGATAACCAGCCTAACCCCATGATGAAGAACACCGGAAACAGTGTGATGATAGCTTTCATATATCTTAATTAAGAAGATTTATCTACGACGTAATGCCTTGTTGTATAGTTCTTTATCAACCGGCAGCCGTTCTTTGTCGATTATTTATATTGTAAAAGATACAAAATTACAATTAAATATCAGAAAAGTTACACGAAGACGAGAATATTTTATCCCAAATGAGTAACTTTGCAAGCAAGATATCTGTTATAAATAGCGCATCCATTCATGAGAGGATAAGGAGGAAGGGGGCAAGATTATATCCGCAACTACCCGCCCGCTTGTAATGAAATGTGCCTAATTTCCAAATAAAATCATAATAACAAGCAAATTAAAAGAAAATGAGAAGACTGTTTTTAGCCGTTGCAGTAAGTTTAGTTGCAGCAGCATCTGCCTTTGCAGAGTCAAATGATAGCATTCAAGTACGCATTAAAGGTATGCGCTGCGATGACTGTGCCCATAAAATTTACGAGCGACTGACGAAGATAAAGGGTGTAAACGATATTACTTTCGACCTTGAACGCCGTACTGCAACCATATTTTATGACGCAGCTATTACGAATGCCGACTCTGTACAAAAGCCATTGGTCGGCACACGCTACACCCCTACTCCATACAGTGCTGACGAGGTTATTTATCGTGGTAAGGGCTTTAAGCTGCTCGATATGGCAACGAGTGCCGACGCATCCAAGGCTATGAAGGCAGTAGAGGGACTGACCGGAGTGGATAGCTTGGCAACCGATTTGGCTCAAAAGAAGCTGTTTGTTAAATATGATGCAAACAAAATTAAGGAAGCAGAACTCCGTACAGCATTGAAGAAAGTCGGTTTCGCGCCCATCACTTACTACACTTCGGCACGGATAGACTACGCCTATCTCCCTGTTCCTCGTGGCAAAGCAAGCGACGAGAGAGCCGAAAATCTTCTTGCCATCGATGCTATCGACGATGCTACTTTCTCGAACGATGGCAGGCATGTAGCCATTACCTACGATACGAAAACTACAACAAAGGAACAACTACAGAAAGATGTTAAGAAAATTTTAGCGCAATAAGCTGTCCTTTTTGTAAGAACGGATTGGCTAAATAAAGAAATTATATTTAACTTTGCAGCAGACTTGGGGAATATATCCTTAAGTCTGCTTTTATATTCACACCTATAATCACAAGAAGATGAAAGTAAAAGAGTTATTTCAAGCATACGAATTTGGAGAAATCTATCCACACATCGGTTTGATGTTCCCGAAAGCCAGACACCAGCGCAAGCAGTTTGAACATGCTTACAACATGCTTTTGGAGATAAAGCCGGTTATGTCGAAAAAGCAAATTCGTTATGCGCTGATGCAGGATCCCGATACTAACGAAATGTTTTTCGGTGCCGACGACCACGACTTCGCCGGTCCTTGGGATGTTCTTTTGGGCAAGGAACTGAAACGGGAGCCACAGGTGGAACTTACAGAAGAGGAAATTCTTGCCAACTGCCTGTTGAATATCGTTTTGATAGGTCGGCATCCCCGTGCTTTCGATGCCGATTATCAGGTTATCACACAGGCATAGATTATTTCTATCCCCCCTAAAACTCCCCTAAGTATTTTCCATTCTCAACAACTTCCTGTGCTACAATCTTGATGCGGGAAGTTGCTGTTGAATGGGTAAAAGGGCATATATTGCGTGATAAAACGCCACATATTATGACATAAAAGGGCATATATTACGCCGTAAAAAGACATGTATTACAACATGAAAGACTACATATTATTAAGAATTTTATTTTTCTATTCTTTGCCATCACTTTTAACAATTTACATAAACCATTAGAACATAACACTTTACCGCGACAATACAGATGGCAGAATGACAGCAACTGCCATAATTCTCTTGCACTTTCCCATTGTGGTATTTTATAGTTTTACTGTGATTCCATTATTAAATATTTTACTATAATAGTCTCACATACAGATGTTTATGCTAATTGTTAAAAATGACAGCACACAAAAAGAATTTAAAATTCCTGTAAATGGGAAAAACTGATAGCCCTTTCTATTGCTCTGTTAAAATACCAATACCGACTATTTCATATAGCATCAGCAAGTTATATCGGCCAAATCACTTGCCCAATCTGCAGAAACAGCATCGGAGGGCATTCGCCAATCGCCACGAGGAGACAGACTTACACTGCCTACTTTCGGGCCATCCGGAAGACAAGAGCGCTTGAACTGCTGAGAGAAGAAACGCCGGAAGAAAGTGCGCAACCAATGCAGGATAATGCCATCGGCATATTTCTCCCTGAAAGCCTGCTGTGCCAGCCAATAGATTTTCTTGGGAGTATAGCCGAAACGAAGCACATAGTACAAAAAGAAGTCGTGCAGCTCATACGGACCTACAAGGTCTTCCGTTTTTTGAACAATGTTTCCTTGCTCGTCGGCCGGTGTCAGCTCCGGAGAAATAGGAGTAGCAATGACGTCCTCAAGGGTTGCTTTCGAGGCTTCGTCCAATCCGCTGTTTGCAACATATTGGACAAGATACTTGATGAGTGTCTTTGGAATACTCACATTCACCGCATACATGCTCATGTGATCGCCATTATAAGTACACCAGCCAAGCGCCAGTTCGCTAAGGTCGCCGGTACCTATAACCATGCCATTTAGCTGGTTGCTTAAATCCATAAGAATCTGGGTACGCTCTCTTGCCTGTGAGTTTTCATACGTAACATCATGATTATTAATGTCGTGCCCAATGTCGTGGAAGTGCTGCTTTACAGCATCGGCAATGTTTATTTCCCGAATGCTTATCCCCAATTGCTGCATCAAGGTAATGGCATTATGATAGGTTCTATCCGTTGTTCCAAAACCGGGCATGGTTACTCCATGTACTCCTTTTCTATCCCACCCCAGCTTATCGTACGTTTTTACAGCCACAAGCAAGGCCAAAGTAGAATCCAACCCACCACTCACACCGATGATAACATTTTTGCAATTTGTATGCACCAATCGCTTGGCAAGTCCACAAACCTGAATATTAAAAATCTCTTCGCAGCTGGTTTCCATCTCATCATGAGCCGGAATGAACGGGTGCTGCCGGATTGTTCTGGTAAGTTCAAAAGAATGTTCCACCTCTGTAGGAGCACATTCTACGATATCGATGCTCTTAACGGAACGTGTATTCGAAAGCAGATGATACATGGCCGAGGGTCGTTGAGCATTTACAAACGTAGTGTTCTTGCGACGTTCCGCACGTAGCTTCTCAATATCGATTTCAGAAATAATCAACTGGCTGCTCAAGCTAAAGCGCTCATTTTCGGCTAAGAGCTTGCCATTTTCGTAAATCAAGGCATTGCCACCATACACAACATCCTGTGTGCTTTCTCCAAAGCCACAACTGCTATACACATAACCACACATTGTTCGTGCGCTCTGCTGAGACAACAGACTCTTAAGGTATGTGTGCTTGCCTATTAGTTCATCGCTGGCAGAGAGGTTGAAAACGAGGTCTGCTCCGGCCAATGTCAGCTGATTACTTGGAGGAATTGGCGCCCATACATCTTCGCATATCTCGATACCGAACTTTACTCCGTCTAAAGTGATAAAAAGTTGGATATCGGATGAGAGCTTAATCTTTTGCCCACAATAGAAGATTGTCTGACTCTGTAAATCCTGCGAAGAAGCAAACCAACGCTTCTCGTAGAACTCGGAATAGTTGGGGAGATATGTTTTAGGCACAATTCCCAATATTTTACCTTTCTGAACTACTATTGCGCAATTAAGCAGAATACCGCCAACTCCGACAGGTGCACCTACGATGGAAATAATATCCAGTTGTCGGGTGAAATCAAGGAGTTGCATAATAGCGTTCTCTGCATTATCAATCAATATCTTCTGTCCAAATAAATCCTGACAGGAATAGCCTGTTATCGATAATTCCGGAAATGCTATAACTTCTACTCCCTTTCCCTCTGCAAGCACTATCTGTTTTTGTATTTCATCCAGATTATATTTTGTGTCCGCCACCTTTACAGCCGGAACGGCAGAAGCTACTTTGATAAATCCATACTTCATAATCGTATCTGTATTAAAACTGAATGGGATAAACTTACTGAATGGTTACCTGAGTAGCGCCGTACCCATATTCACGGAACGAAGCATCCTGATAGAAATATCCCTTATACTTATAATTAAGCTCGTGGATGATTGCCCTACGCAACACTCCTTCTCCCTTGCCATGAATGAAAATAAGTTTCTGCCCTTTGTCCTTCTTGTATTGTTCAAGAATGTTTCGGAATGTGTTCAACTGATATTCCAGAATATCGGAAGATGACATACCTACGGTAGTGTCGAGCAGCTCATCGATATGCAAGTCAATAACTATCTTATCTTCCTTTATTACCTGCTTGACCTTATTAGCAACTTTCACCGGACTTGGAGACGAAAAATGGCTCTTTAAGTCGGTTAAGGCTTGGTTGTCGAGAGCAACTTTAGTGGAGGGCTTTGCTTTTTCCGTTACCTTCTTATCTTCCAGTTCTACCAAGCTCTCTTCTACCGCAACGTTTGTTCCATGGGCAAGCCGGTCGTTTTCCACGAGTGTATAGAGAATAGACCGCTCCGAGAAGAAAGGATTTTCACGAAAGGCATTCAGCTTAAAGAACTTCACTGCATCCAGCTTTACCTGCACATCGTAAGGGCTTTTCAGCTCAAAGTCCTTGTCCTGTTTATAAGCCTGAAACTGAACGTCGCCTTTCAACATGCTATTCAAGTCGTCGCGACTAAACTCCTCTATCTTTAATTTCATATTAGGAGCCACCTCCCCACGACCCCTTAATTGCCATTTTCCAGTCTCATTGAGTGTCTGATAAGTAAAATACACCGAGTAATTGGAGTCGTTTACGAAATAAGACTCAAATCGGGTTGTCTCCAATTGAGCCTCATCAATCGGCACAAAAGCTAAATAAATCGACAGTTTGTTACCACCGGCCCGCTCTACTTTAGGTACTTCGAAGCCTACAGAAGGATCGTCGCTTGGAGCTACATCCACAATATCAATGTCGCGCCAATTCGTAAAATATTCCTCATCATCGGCAGATAATCGCCGCTTCACACTCTTGCTCAATTCTTCCGATGCCTGTTCCCGTGCATGCTGTTCGATACTTCTTATAGCTTTTGCATCGACATTATTATCTTCTATTACGACAACCTCCGTGATAGGTGTCGGTATTTGGAAACCGTCTTCATCTTCTACCAAAACTATTTTATTGCCCTGAAAACCGGCAATGACACCACCACCACTCTCGCTTAGGAAGCGAACTTTATCTCCTATTTTCATCTTTATATCTCCCTTTCCTATCTATCATTATAAATATTTCCTACGGAATTAACAGTGAAGAATCGCCATAGCTTAAAAAACGAAAATCGTTGGCCAACGCATAATCGTATATTTTATGCCAATCACCTTTCACAAAAGCACTTACAAGAAGCAACAATGTAGATTGTGGCTGATGAAAGTTGGTTACCAATGCCTTTACTATCTTGTAAGTATAGCCCGGAGCGATAATTATTTGTGTACTGGAATGTAGTGCTTCCAGATTATCTTTCCTCAAGTAGTCCAAAAGATTTTCTATAGCCTTCTGCACGGTAACAACCTCGCCATTAACCTCGACAAGTCCTTCACCATTGTGAGGTAGGTCGTATGGCTCCCATTGAGTTACATGTAATTCACTCTCTGCTGCGTCAGGATTTGTCGCCAACTTTACCCCCATATAGTAAAGACTCTCTAATGTTCGCACACTTGTTGTACCTACAGCGATAGCCGAACATTCATGTTTCAGAAGCCTTTCCAGTGTATGGCGGTGCACCACAACATACTCTGTGTGCATGTTATGCCCCTCAATCTCCTCGCTCTTAACAGGCTTAAAGGTACCTGCCCCGACATGAAGTGTCAGTTCGTCGCGTTCTATACCGCTTTCGTCAATGGCCTTCAGCACCTCAGGAGTGAAATGAAGACCTGCCGTAGGAGCTGCCACCGACCCTTTTATCTTGGAATAAACTGTTTGATAAGTTACTTTATCGCCCTCCTCCGTCTTGCGATTTAAATAGGGGGGAATAGGCAATTCGCCTATAACTTCCAGAATTTCGGCAAATGAAACATTTTCATTATCCCATGAAAAGTCTATCCAATGATTCGTTCCGCCCGCAACACTTCCTGTTTTTTCTCTGTTCAGTGAGGCCGTAAAGGTAATACGTTTCCCATTAACCTCAAAGTTACGCTTTAGGACTCCATCCTTCCATTTTTTCAGATTTCCTACCATACACAGCCAAGCACAGCTTCGGTTGGTCTGGAACATCAGCTCATAATCGGTCGGAGAGCCCGGTTCTAACAGGAATATCTCTATCAAAGCACCCGTCTCTTTTCGGAAATGCATACGAGCCTGAATAACTTTTGTATTATTGAATACCATCATTGCTCCCTTGGGTAGATACTTGGGAAGGTTATAAAACACATCCTCAGATACTTCTCCCTGCCTGTAAAGGAGTAATTTGCTTTGATCACGCTCCGCCAAAGGAAACTTAGCTATACGCTCATCGGGCAAAGGGTAGTTATAATCTGATATACTAATGTGTTTTGTATCTGCTTTCATAATAATATTATATTTTATAATTGTATAACGGCTCTGAACGCCGCATAAATATAGGTTGCTACCAATATCAACAGGACGACATCAATATCGGCAAAACTATAGCCTGAGCGGGTATAAGAAGCTGATATAAAATGTAAGTGATCACTTATTTTCTTGTATATCGTAAAATAGAGTATATACCCCATAAGGCCAAACATACAGCCCATGAGCATGCCTACAAATACATCGGAGGGATAATGCACACCCAGATAAAGTCGGGTCCATCCAATGATAACAGCCCATGCAAAAAGACCTGTTGTAAGAACTTTATCCCTCACAAGGCAAGCTATGAACGCGAAGATGAGAAAGGCATTACTTGCATGTGAAGAATAAAAGCTATAATTCTTTGCGGTATATCCATTAATCAAGGGCAAGGAAGCCGACAATAGAGGATTTTCCAAAGGCCGTATTCTTGCTATCCATGGCTTTACTATTACATTATTCACCAAATTGCTTATCAACAATGTTCCAAAGATAAACACGAGAATAAGGAATACCTTTCGTGCATTTTCATTGTTCTTAATAACGAGCAACAGCAATGATATATACAAGGGAATCCACGTATAGGCCGATGTAATGACTGTTACAAAACTATCCAAAAAAAGGTGATTGCCTCCATGCAAAGAGACAATCAAAGAATTATCAATGTTTTGTATCAATTCAAAAGCCATCAGAGGTGCAAATTATAGGTATTCCGTTTTAATTAAATATTCTCTATATAGCTCTTCAATATCCAGCCTGTTCGACCATCGGAAAGTTCAAACTGACACCAGTCATTTAAGGAATTGTCTATTATTCGCACCTTCGTACCTTCATGTAAGATATACATCTTCTTGGCAGAGGCATCCGGTGTAGCCCTGATAACGGCAGATGGAGTCATAATAATGGCATATGATTTGGATACAAGAAATTGCTTTTGCTGCCATGCAAAGAATATAGAGCCAAGAAATATCAATATTGGCAAAACGAGTAGCTTTGTTAAAGTACGGCGGAAGCCTAACCGTTTTACCCCTATAAAGGTAATCATTCCAACTATAATAGCAAGCAGAGATAAGATAGAGAGAAGTGCCCATCCGTCTATACTGAATATATTTACCAAAGAGCGATACCATGTAACGAAAAACATTTCCGATTCAGGAGCTATATTATCGATGGTCTTCGACATGGCAAACTGCAAATTATAACGGATATCTTCATCAAGCGGAGCCAGCTTCAATGCTCGTTCATACGACAAAATAGCAGCGGCAATACTGTCCTGTTTGTAATAAGTGTTGCCTAAATTATAATACAAATCGGCAGAAACACCTTTGGAAAGGAGTTTCTTATACTCCTTTGCTGCTTCTGTATAGTTACCCAATTGGTACAGTTTATCAACATCTGCCTTATTCTGTGCCATACCTGCGGTTGAACTGAAAGCAAACAAGAGTCCTATAAAGAGTAACATCATCTTTGCCTGTCGGCTCTTTTTAATAGGTTTGGTAGCCTCCTCTACTGCACAAATCGCTTCCATTGCCATTGTGTAAGTACGTTTCATATTGCCACGTTCATCTCCCGGGGCATAACGCTCAAATTCGCATTCATCCAAAGCTGATATAAACTTATCAATTACTCCGTTGGAAAGATTAAGTTTCGATAGCTGTGCATTAACGTTATCGCGTGATAATTCGCCTACAGGAATGTGGAGCTTGTCGCCTACATATCCCCAAAGGGCATGAGATATTTCCTCATAAAACTCTATATTATCGCCTGATTGCATCAGAGAATATGCCTTATTAAGCCGCGACGTTGCCTTTTTATTGGCATTCTTTTCCCGTCTTAAACTGAAATCTACCGAACTGTTCTTAAATCTATCTTTAAAGAAATAAGCTATTGCTGCAATACAGCCTCCAAGAAAAACTATGATGAGCCAATACCAAGCAGAATTGAAGAAACTGCCATTAACCGTTACCACTGTAGCCGTATTCGACTTAATGGGGCGGATATCATTGCCGGCATGGAAATTATTTTCGCTTGCAGAAGCTGTCGTTTCATTCTTACCTTTCAGTACATTAACACTCAAAGGCTCGGTCTGTGCTGTAACATAACGATGCTGAGCTACATCGAAATACACAAACTTAATTGGTGCTATAGTATATTTTCCTTCTTTGCGGGGAACAATAATCTGATCGTATATCATATTTCCTTCTGCCCCTTTTGTTGTCAGGCGGGTTTTATCGGTAACTTTAATATCGTAGCTCTCAAAGCCGGGAGGATACACTATTGTCGGCTGATTGATCAACTTTAAATTACCGCTTCCACTAACTACGACCCTAACAGAAATAGGATCACCTGTTTTTACTTCTTTTTTATTCAGCTGTGCAGAAATATTAAAGTGCCCTACCCCACCTGAAAAACCAGCAGGTTTAGCAGGCAGTGGCTTTACATTGAGTGTCAGGCCCGGTGCAACAATATTACGCTGCACATCTTCACTGTCATCGATGCCAAAGGCCTCGAACGGATTGAACTCCCCTTCACCTAAATGTACAAGTCCTTTAAAAGTAATAGACGGAATTTTCAAGGAACCTGTCATCTGTGGGTACATAACATATTCGCTCCATGTTACACAGTTATAAGTTCTCCCATTCAGACGTTCTTTATGGAAAGTTTTTTGTTGAGGGAGTTGGACTTCCTGAACATGGAAGCCTGCCAAATCAGGCATTTGCCCCAAAAGTTTGCGTAAGTCCTTGGTGGTATATACCTTATAGGTTAATAAAACAGGTTCCTGTTCATATACCGTATGCTTATTAGCGCTTACCTTAATAAATAAATCTTTTGGTGTAATCGTTGTCGGAGAAGAACTTTGAGAGCTTCCCATATCGTCTCCATAATCGGAATAACCACCACCAGAAGATACTCTGGAAACACTGGCATTGCCAGAAACCTCAATACGGACAGGAGTAGAAGCCAAATCTTGATTGCCGACATTGATACGTGCCGGCCCAATAGAAAGAGAGCCTTTTCGTGTTGCAACAAACACGTAAGTAAACGATACAGAAGAGGAACTACTTGTATGCCCATCCACAATACTAATACTTCGCTGTGAAGAAGTAGCCGGCCCAAAAACTTTCTCTATTCCATTTGATAATCGTCCTAACTTAAAGTTGTGTACATCCTGTGTAAAGACAGTATATTCCACTTGAAACTCCTCGCCCACGGCTACGTGTTTAGGAGCCACAACACGAATATGCTGTGCATATATCAGATTCACGCACAACACTAATATAATAAGGCTAAGATATCGCTTTATGTTCATATAGTTACCAGTTTTTTTCCAATTGTTTGTTAGAAGGTTGATGCATTGCTTTCGATAGCCTGTCTTGTGTAGCTTTTTCCTGCTGCATAGCCGCATCCAGCAGGCGTTGGGCATTGTCTTTGCTCATATCGTTATCCTGCTGCTTCTTATCTTTATTCTGTTGGTTATTGTTTTGTTTCTGTTTATTCTGCTTATTTTTATCTTGTTGCTGCTTATTTTTATCTTTCTGATTATTATCGCCGCTATTCCCCCTGTTCTGCTGTCTTTTCTGTTCCTGCTTGCAAAGTTCCAAGTTATAGCGGGCTTTCGAGTGATTAGGATTATTCCTTAAAGCATCCTTATAGGCTGCGATAGCCTTCTTATAATCCTTTTGCTGCTGATATATTGTGCCGGAATTATAATAGGAGCTGGCTCTCTTCTGTGCGTTATTCTCAAGAGAAGCTGACTGTTTGTATTGCTCTATAGCTTCTTTGTTCTTCTTTTCGGCCTGTAATGTTCTACCTAAATTATATACGGCATCAGCTCGCCTGCCATCTTTCTGAAGTGCTTTTCTATAAGCTACCTCTGCCTTTGCATACAGCTTCGACTGATAGAGTTTATTACCTTCTCGCATCAGTTTCGTAACCGACTGTGCTCTACCGATAGATGCACAGGCTATTAACAGGATCAATATATATAATTTGGTCGTCATATATCAAAATTATTCAGAATTTTATTCTTTCCGCTTTCTTTCCAAAATGCACACTTCACAAATCATTAGGAGAAGGACAAGAATGGCTACAGCCTGAAATTGCTCATCAAAGTCGCTATATACGACATTATTCACTTCGCCCTTCTGTAATTTACCAAGTTCTGCATCCAATATATCCTGTGCATCATTATCATCATCTACGTGTATATACATTCCTTTTCCGGCGGTTGCTATCTGCTTACACATGCTTTCATTAAGATGCGTAATTACTTCATTACCTCCCTTATCCTTTAGATAAGTTCCATTTTCAAGTGGAATTTTCGCACCATTTGCAGAGCCTATACCCAGCATATAAACATTTATGCCTTTCTTCTGCGCCTGTGCGGCCATTGCTTCTGCACCCCCTTCGTTATCTTCTCCATCTGTAATAACAATGATAGCCTTTCCGGATTTAGCGTTCTGACTGAAACTATGAATGGCGAGATTAAGCGCTTTCCCAATATCGGTACCTTGTGTTCCTATCAAAGAGGGAGTAATATCGTTTAGGAACATCTTGGCAGACACATAGTCGGTTGTAATGGGTAGCTGTACATAAGCATCTCCTGCAAAGACAATCAATCCTATTTTATCATTGTCAAAGTGCTTGATTAAATCTTCTATAAGCAGCTTGCTCTTATCCAATCGAGAAGGTGCTACATCTTGAGCCAGCATAGAGTTACTAATATCCAATGCTATAATCGTTTCGATACCCATACCTTTTTTCTTTGTAGCTATCTTACTACCTATCTGCGGACGGGCTATCATAATAATAAAGAGAGCCAATGTTGCTTGCATTAAAACAAACTTCAGTAATCTACGCTTATTCGAAAGCATAGGGGAAAGTTGTTTCAATAAAGCTGTATCGCCAAACTTCTTGAGGCGCTTCTTCGATTTAAGAAACGACCGGTAGTAGATTATTGCCAATACAGGTATCAGCAATAATAACCAAAGAAGTGTAGGATTCTCAAATCTAAACATATGAATATATAATCATTAATTATCCTCTTAAGGTTAAGGAAGACGTCTGAAAACAGTTATTCGTAATAACATCTCTAATACAAAGCAGAATAGAGCTAATGCTGCAAATGGCAAATAGGCTTCGAATTTCTGCCCGGAAATGGCCTTTTTAAACTTTGTTTTTTCCAGTTTATCTATGTCCTTATAGATACGTGAAAGCTCCTCCTGACTCGTTGCACGATAGAACTCTCCATTAGTAGTCAGCGCTATTTGCTGCAATGCTTTATAATCGATATCACTATAACCATCTCCCTGTTCTGTTCCCAGACCGATTGTATAAACACGAATACCGAAGCTCTTGGCTATCTGAGCAGCTGTCAAAGGGGAAATCGCTCCCACATTATTGCTACCATCGGTAAGTAGGATAACAACTTTACTCTTTGCCTGTGCATTCTTTAAACGCCCTACAGCATTGGCCAAACCCATACCTATGGCTGTACCATCTTGTATCAAGCCATTCTGAACCAAATCACCACGAACACTCTGCAACAAATTCAGTAAAGAGGTATGGTCGATTGTCAGCGGACATTGAGTGAATGCCTCGCCGGCAAATATCGTCAATCCGATATTATCATCCGGCCGACTGTTGATAAAATCCGCAGCTACATCCTTCGCAACTATGAGTCTATTGGGAATAACATCCTCGGTCAGCATACTGGCAGATACATCCATTGCCAACATGATATCTATTCCTTCCTTATCCTTTTCTCCCCATCCTGTATCGGTTTGGGGACGAGCCAAAACAATGACAACAGCGATATATGTAATACATCGTAGCAAAAAAGGAAGATGAATCATGCGGACACGCATGCTTTGAGGCGCATGCCGATAGGCAAAGGTATCGCTCATGCGCATCGTAGGCTCTTTACCTTTCCTCTTTTTCAGGTACCATAGAATGTATGGTATCAGTAGGAGAAGCAAAAACAAATATCCACTATTCGCAAATTCCATTCTCTTTTCCCTTTTTAATTACACTACAGTCTGATATACATCATAAACAACATATACCAACAAGCAGATTGCCAAAATTACCAAAGCTGCTACAACCAACTGCATTGCCTTATGGGTTTTGACTTTTCTTGGCGCAACTTCTTGTATAGGTTGGCTTTCTTCTTCCTGTACTTGATTGACTGTTCTGGTATCTTCGACAAAGTGTAGCACATTGGATAGATAGTACTCTCTTTCATTGTCGGTTGTAGAATACTTTGCAAATTTCACCAAGTCGGCCGTTACAAACAAATTCTTTAATTCTGTTAGTTGCCCGTTGCCAACCTTGTCTTTCAACTGCAACAGTATTTCTTCTGACGTAGATTCCAATGTATTGATATGAAAACATTTATTGATGTATTTACGCAACACATCGGCTACATGGGTATAATATACCTTTTGCTCCATGCCCTTACTTTCCGCAGTCTGCAATTTTTGTATTTCTGCCATTGCTTCCTCATACGGAGTAAGATTTTTCACCTTCTTCTGGGGAAGTGCCAAGCCTTTGTTATGCCGTATCCTTTTCTTCAGCAGCCAAGCTACCACTATTAGTATTACTGCCAATATAAACCAACAGAACGCAGGTATCAAGTCTGCCCAAGAGAAAGGTACCGCCATGATATCATCTGCAGGCTTTTGAGATCCTTGCTTCTTATCTACTTTTTGCTCCTTTACCTTTAGAATAAAACTCTTTGTAGAAACTTTCTTTCCATCTACGATAATCTGCAAGGAGGGTATTTCATAATCCTGTTGTTCCCAACCGGTAAGTACATATGTAGCAACTATCTGGCGTTCGTTTCCTGTATTAATTGTATCTTTCCGTACATTCAGTACCTCGACTCCGGGTACAATTTCCTGCTGAACTTTATAGTCGGGAAAAGTTACTTTCGTATCCTTGCCCACTCCTACCGATACTTTCAGATATGCCCGCTGACCAATAAGGATAGTAGCCGAATCCAATTCGGCTTTCACCTTTGCTTGTGCCATTACGACAGTGGCAAACAAAAGTAAAATATATGATAATACGATACTACGCTTCATTTATTTCTTTTTGAGAATAAAGACATCAACATCTTTACATAATCGTCATTCGTTGCAATGGAAATACTATCTACATGTGCCTGCGTCAGGATGTTATCAAGGGCTGCATTGCGATTTTCCCAATATGCTTTATGTGCCATCCGTAGCCGTTTGTCATGCGTATCGATATACATTTCATGCCCTGTTTCAGCATCTACTACTTTCATTAATCCCACATCGGGCAGTTCCCTTGCACGTACATCATATACCTGAATAGCTACTACATCATGTTTACGATTGGCAATTAAGAGCGACTTATCGAAGTTCATCTTCGTATAGAAATCGCTAATGAGAAAGGCTGTACACCTATGCTTTACTACTTTTGTAAGGTATTCTATAGCCTGCGTAACATTCGTCTTCTTGCTTTCCGGCTTGAAAGTAAGCATTTCACGGATGCAATATAGGATATGCTTACGACCTTTGGAGGGTGTAATATATTTCTCTATCCTATCAGAGAAGAGTATAACCCCCACCTTATCGTTGTTCTGAATAGCAGAAAAGGCCAACGTTGCAGCAATCTCTGTTACCCTGTCGCGCTTCATCTGCTCTTTAGTTCCGAAATCCAACGATCCGCTTACATCTATCAAAAGCATAACGGTAAGCTCACGCTCTTCTTCAAAAACTTTGACATACGGGTGATGAAAACGACCTGTTACGTTCCATTCAATGTCTCTTACATCATCGCCATACTGATACTCACGCACTTCCGAGAAAGCCATTCCACGACCTTTAAAGGCAGAGTGATACTGCCCCGCAAAGATATTCTTACTTAATCCTTGGGTCTTTATCTCAATTTTCCTTACCTTTTTTAGTAAATCTGCAGTATCCATGACTAATACCTCTCGTTATACGCTGTTATGATTATGGAACCTGAACTTTGTTAAGAACTTCTGTAATAATCTGCTCCGATGTCATATTGGCGGCCTCTGCCTCGTATGAGAGTCCTATTCTATGCCGCAGAACATCGTAGGCTACCGCACGGACATCTTCCGGAACCACATAGCCCCTATGCTTGATAAACGCATAAGCACGCGCTGCTTTGGCAAGATTGATTGTTGCACGAGGGCTTCCACCGAAAGTTATCATCTGCTTAAGTTCGCCCAAGCCATAGCGTTCAGGGTAGCGGGTTGCAAACACTATATCTGCAACATATTGCATAATCTTATCGTCGATGTAAACTTGCTTAACGATATTCCGTGCTTCAAGAATTTGGTTAATGGAAACAACGGCATGAACTTCCGGCATGGCTTCTGCCAGATTTTCACGTACAACCAACTTCTCTTCTTCCAAAGTCGGATAGTCTATCATTACCTTTAGCATGAAACGATCTACCTGTGCTTCGGGCAAAGCATAGGTACCTTCCTGCTCGACAGGGTTTTGCGTGGCCATCACAAGGAACGGATCAGGCAGAGTGAAAGTATTATCGCCGATAGTAACCTGATGTTCCTGCATTGCCTCGAGCAGTGCACTTTGTACTTTTGCGGGGGCACGATTTATCTCATCGGCCAGCACAAAGTTTGCAAACACAGGACCTTTCTTCACATGAAAGGTTTCCTCCTTCTGCGAATAGATTTGAGTACCTATCACATCGGCAGGCAAAAGGTCGGGAGTAAACTGAATACGGCTGTATCGAGCATCGATTAATTGCGACAACGTTTTTATAGCCAGTGTCTTAGCCAATCCCGGAACACCTTCCAAAAGAATATGCCCATCGCTCAACAAGCCTATTAATAATGACTCTACCAAATGCTTCTGACCAACAATGACTTGGTTCATTCCGACTGTAAGATTGGTTATGAACGAACTTTGCTGCTCTATTATTGCATTCAACTCTCGAATATCTATTGATTCTGCCATTGGTATTATTTTATAATGCTTATGTTATTTCCTTATTTTAATGTTGGGCAAAAATACAATAAATAAGGCTATTAGCATGTTATAGGCCGTCTAAATTATATTAAAAAAGGTTTCCTAAAACTTGCGTTTTAAGAAACCTTCTCATATACTAAAACATTTTATCTAATCCCCTGCTTGTTATCTATTCTGATACTGTGGACGATATTCTACCTTGGGAACCTTTAACGTATCGCCCGGACCCATTTCGTCTTTACCATTCAATACCTGAAAATAACCTACCATTCCCGATCCTAACGTCTTCTTACTATAGCTGGCCATAGTCTCGCCTTTCTTTAAAACAACGACCTTTTCTATGCCTATAATATTATAAGCACCATATCTGATACGTGGGTCATTACTTAAACTCAAGTATTTATTTGCATCATTATTTATAAGCTCATCTGCAACACTGGCCTGTGGAGTTTGTGGAGAAGTTGTTGGTAAAGAAGCTCCCACTTTCTTTTTCCTCACAGTCTTGGCTGCAGGTCGCTCTGCATTTTGCTTTTCCACTTGCTTTTCCACTCCCATATTCCTCGTAATCGTTCTGCCAATGAAAAAGATAATGATAAGCGAAATGACAACACCCACTATCTTGAGCATCATCCAAAGCGTTCTATCTTCCGAAGATTCTTCATCTTCATCATCTATCTCTACTTCAGTTCTATCAACTTTATCTTGAGCCTTCTCTGCTGATGGAGATATTTTATCAATGCCATCAGTATTCGCCGGCATCAGAATTTCTCTCGTAGGGTCTTCTATATTTGAGGAAGTTTCTTTCTTTTCCGGCTGCATTGTAAGGGTAGAAATACTGACAGCGCCTTCTTTCTTAGAGGGCTCTTCCGGTTGGAGGGGGGTCTCCTTTATAGTTTCTTGGATAGTAGTCTTATCCATGTTAGAAGCTGTTTCGCTTGCATTTTCAGCAATAACTTCCTCTTGCTTTTCAATTTCTATATTGCCAATTGACATTTTTGCTTCAGTAACCGGCACTTCTTCTGAGTTTTCTTCATCGTCAGTCTCTAAGTCCTCCTCATCCTTAAAGTGTACATCATCCCGCAGAACTACCGTCTCGAACTGAGAAAAAGGCTTATTAACAAGTTCTTTCATCGCAGCATCCGGAGTGAAAGAAATCTTATCATGCCCTTCGATTAAGACTCGCTCGCCCGTGTTTACATTGACACTCTCACGAGGCTTTACACTTAATACCTTAAAGGTACCAAGCCCCTTAATCTTAACCTGATTGTTATTTTTCAGTTCTTCGGTAACAATATCGAACACTGCCTCTACGAAAGTAGCAGCCTGAGCAACAGTAATCTTATGCTTCTTAGCTATGGCAGCAGCTAAAACTTGTATAGAATTCTTTGCCATTATTCACCAGCTCCTTTCTTTATATGCGTCTTAATCGTATTCGTAGGCTTAAAACTGAGGACTAATTTTGGGGGCACCAGCATGCGTAACCCCGTTGCAGGATTCACTATTACACGTTCCATACGTTTCTTGACATCAAATGTTCCAAAGCCTATTACCTGAATAGGCTCACCTTGTTCAAACGATGTACCCATGGCTTCCAGCATAGTCTTCACCATCTTCTGGCTTTCCTCCTGTGTAAAGCCAGCCTTAGACGATAATTTTGCAATGAATTCTTTGTTGTTCATTTCTTCTACTTTATCTTACCTCTCCGTAGAGATCAAATTCATCTGAGTCCGTAACAAGAACTTGATAGAAGTTTCCTACACGTAACTTACTTGGCTCAGCCTTAATTAAGACTTCCGGATCTACTTCCGGAGAACTAAATTCCGTCCTGCCTATATAGTAATCTCCTTCTTTTCTATCAATAATGACTTTTATCGTTCTTCCTATTTTTTTCGCCTCCAATTCTGTAGAAATTTCCTGTTGAATGGCCATAAGCTCATCCAAGCGACGTCGCTTAATCTCCTCCGGAACATCATCTTCGTAGTGAAGTGCACTGTAGGTTCCTTCTTCTTCCGAATACGAAAAAGCCCCCATTCTATCGAATTTCATCTCACGAACAAAGTCTTTTAACTCTTCAAAATCCTCATTGGTTTCACCGGGAAAACCTACCAACAGCGTTGTTCTTAGATGGATATCAGGAACTCGCTTACGTATTTCCTTAATAAGATCGATAGTTTCCTTTTTCGTTACATGGCGATGCATTCTATCCAACATATGGTCGGAGATATGCTGAAAGGCTATATCAAGATACTTGCATACATTAGGTTTCCGGGCAATGACATCGAGCAGATCAAGTGGGAATTGATTAGGGTAAGCATAATGTAAGCGTATCCATTCCACACCTTTAATATCAGCCATCTTCGAGATTAACTCTGTAATATGGTGCTTACCATCTAAATCTACACCATAATAGGTCAGCTCCTGCTCTATAATCTGGAACTCTTTTACTCCGTTAGCCACAAGTTCTTCCACTTCTTTTAAAATATCTTCCATCGGACGTGAGCGGTGTTTACCTGTAATCAGGGGAATGGCACAATAGGCACAATGCCGATCACAGCCTTCAGCAATCTTCACATAGGCATAATGTCGGGGTGTAGTCAGGTGGCGTTTGCCGTTACAGGCTGGAATATCGGCTTTCCCCAAATCCTGTAACAATGCTTTATAATTAAACTTGCCATAGAACTTATCGACCTCAGGTAATTCCTTTTCCAAATCATCCTTATAACGTTGAGACAAACAACCCATTACATATAGTTTGTTCAGTTGGCCATTCTCCTTTCTGTTGATAAATTCCAATATCGTATTTATACTTTCTTCCTTTGCCGTTTCTATAAAACCACAAGTATTGATAACGGCTATCTCACCCTGCGGACGTTTCGCATCATGGGTACACTGATACCCATTTGCCTCGAATTGTTTCATTAACAATTCGGAGTCCACAAGGTTTTTAGAGCAGCCCATGGTTACTATGTCTATTTGGTTTTTCTTCATCGTTCTATTATACAAGTTGCCGAAAAGAAATTGTTATCCTTCTTCATCCTGTTTAAACAAGCTATCTACAAATTCATCTTTGTCGAATAACCGCAAATCTTCCATTCCTTCTCCTAAGCCGATATACTTTACCGGAACTTTCAGCTGGTCGCTAATACCAATCACGACACCACCTTTGGCCGTTCCATCAAGTTTGGTAATAGCAAGAGAAGTAATCTGAGTAACGGCTGCAAACTGCTTAGCCTGCTCAAAAGCGTTCTGCCCTGTACTGCCATCAAGAACCAACATGACCTCATGAGGAGCATCAGGAACAACTTTCTTCATTACTTCCTTGATTTTTTTCAGCTCATTCATGAGGTTTACTTTATTATGCAAACGACCGGCGGTATCAATCAACACTACATCCGCATCGTTCGCCTGAGCACTCTGAAGAGTATCGAAAGCAACACTGGCAGGGTCGGCTCCCATTTGTTGCTTTACCACCGGTACGCCTACACGGTCGCCCCAAATAGATATTTGTTCGACAGCGGCTGCCCTAAAGGTGTCGGCTGCGCCAAGATACACCTTCTTCCCGGCTTGTTTAAACTGATAAGCTAATTTACCGATGGTAGTGGTTTTCCCCACACCATTCACGCCTACAACAAGGATAACATATGGTTTTTTATCCTCGGGCAGCTCCCAACTTCCAAGACTTTCTGTGTTATTTTCTGCCAAAAGACCGGAAATCTCGCTGCGAAGAATATCATTCAATTCACCGGTAGATACGTACTTATCGCGTGCAACACGCTCTTCTATCCGATGAATAATCTTGATGGTCGTATCAACTCCCACATCAGAAGTAACCAATATTTCTTCAAGATTGTCAAGAACATCATCATCGACCGTTGATTTTCCTGCGACTGCACGCGCTAACTTGGAGAAAACATTTTGCTTAGTTTTCTCCAATCCTTTATCTAACGTTTCCTTTTTATCCTTACCGAATAGTCCAAATAGTTTCATAATCAGATAATTTGATGCAAAGATACCATAATTCGAGCAAACAACCAAATTATCATTCCTAAGTCATTGCATCACAGAGGTACTTTACTTTCTTAATCGGATAATCTTACAACTGTGGGGCGCTAATCTTACAGAAAGAGCACTCCGCCGTCCTTCTTCTTTGTGTTTCCACAAATCCCTCACCTTCATACTTCCGTGAATACCTATCTTTGAAAATTCAATGCTACGGATTTGAGGAGTGTCTTCACGATTAAACAGGCCTACGATATAGTCGCCATTTGTCAGCTGTCCCCACCATATCTGGCTCAACGGATTATCGGTATCATCCGAAAGAGGCTTACCTATAAACTTATCCTTATTAAGTTCCAGCAATTCCCTGTTCTGATAATATTGCAAATCACCCGCCTTTATCGAGTTATATTGGTCGGCAACCGCAACAGGGCCGCCCGCTACCAATTGCAAGGAGATAACAAATTGTTTCTCATTAGCGCTATCAAACTTGTTCAGACGGATAAAATCACCATCAGGAATAATTTTGCCTCTTCCTGTTATATGCGACCAATGCACGAAACCATCGAACTCATTATGACAAGTAGGCCAGCCATTGAATACTTCCCCACGCTTCCTTTCCGACACATGATCCCAACCGCCATCGAACGTATCGGCAACGATACGCACCATGTTACCATTGCTTTTCTCGGCTTCTGCATCATTGAACATATTGGGCATTACGATAGATGTGAACACTCCATACTTCTCTGCCGATGCTTTTATATATTTCATGGCCAACTTATATTCCTCGCTTCCATACCCGCGCCCGGGCATTCCTCCTGCTCCTTCTGCGTTTTCAAACAGGCACATAAAATCCATTCGGATGAAATCAACCCCCAGCGACTTATAATACTTAAAGAAACCATCGATATATTCGCGTGCTCCCTCATGGCTGGGAACTACCCAAGTAAATAAATCGGTCGATTCCGGCTTCAGTACTTTATCTGTTTTGGGATTATAAACAAGATCCTTAAAGGTTTTATCTGTACCTTCGATAACAGTCGATAAGGGAGCATGTATCCATAAAGGATTGTCATAAACACCTAATTTCAATCCCTTTTCACTACACATCCTCACCAAATCCTTCAATGCTATCTTAGAATAATGCGTCATATAACCTGCGGGACACTCCTTTAAATCCCCCCCCATGGTCATAAATCCATCGGTGCAAATCATGTCATACCCATAACTTCGCAGATTTCTTGACACCCAATCTATATTCTGTTGGAAGTCATGTAGCGACATATCACGGTCTCTATCCTGTTGTTCTGCTTCCCATCCATATTCGTAAACCGTCCAATATAGCGGAGCTTTCTTCTGCCCGGTGGCTATGGATGCCGTTGTAATCGCATCTTCCTTTGCCGCATTTTCCAAAAGAGGATTTGCATAACCGGATAGCAACATACCGCCGAGCAGCATGCATGCAAGTGTTAATCTACGGAATAATTTAATTTGGTGTATCATAAGATTATGTCGTTTTGTCTCTGTATATGCCATCTTTAGCCCGACTATTCATGGCCTTTACTTAGGTAATAGGTGGCCTTTTCCTATATAAAAGGCCACGTTTTACTTTCACATAATAGACGAATAATAATTATCAAATTCTCACATTACTTATCTATTTATGCGCTTATTATATCTTTAATAGCCGAAAAAGAGCTGATTATATAGTCTGCCTTAGCTGCTTCCAACTCTCTTCTCGTACCATTTCCATAATCAACTCCAATTGTTTTCACCCCGGCACGATTACCCATTTGGATATCAAACTCGGTGTCGCCCACCACTACAGCCTCACCGGCAGGGACATTGAAATGAGCTAAAGTGTGTAAAACAGGGTCGGGTTCCGGCTTATGTCGTTCTGTATCGTTCATCCCTAAAATCAGAGCTATCGACTTATTCAATCCAAAGTCATCGATGTATCGTTTTAAAGAGGATCTATCCCGGCTGCTGGCTATTGACAAAATATAGCCTTTATTGTGCAATTCTTTCACCGTTTCAACGACCCCTTCAAATGGTGTTACAGCCCCTTTCACATTCAGAGAAGCAAAGATTTCCCGGTAAGTATCGGCACATTTTTCGGCCATTTCATCGTCTATATCTACCAAAGTGCTAAAGCATTTGGCAAGCGGTAACCCTATTGTCGCCGCACATTGTTCGCGACTCCTTTCCGGAAGTCCCATTTTCTTAAGAGTGTTCTGAAGCGTATCGACGATTAACTTCTGTGAATCACCTATTGTTCCATCAAAATCTAAGATAATAAGCCTTACTGTATTCGCTATATCAGAACTCCCTTTCCCATTTCGTTTAAAATAGGCTTTTACCCGCTTTAGTCCATCAACACCCAATATTGTTATACCGCTCCATTGAAAAGCCTTGGCCAATCCAAAGAATATCGTCCATAAGATGCCTTTTGCCCCCACTGAAATAGGTAATAAAGCCTGGGCAAACGATATGACATAAAAGGGAATACAAAGCCCCAAAACGATTACACCTGTACGGAAAGACAAACCTTGAAGTTGTCTTTGGAGGAGCCTTGCTGTATTCTTTATCTTATTAAGGAGTTTCATTAATCAGCTTGTATAACAATCTTAAAGTATGTGATTTATCCTATCTCTATTAACCGCTATTACGCCTTTCACCTTCTCAAAGTGATGAAGAGCGTCATTAATATTCCACGCTTCAGGAGTCTTTATCGCAATACCATTAATAATTTTATAATCATATAATATGCTGCACCTCTTTTTTCTGATAGCCTTTAAAATGCCTTTCTTGCTTTTCTTATTTTCATATAAGATAATCAATGTATGTGGCGCATACTCCACCGTATCACGCTTAAAGGCCGTTTTCGCCGGTTTTTCTACCGGACGTGTCCAGAAGTAACGCTCATCATCAGGATTTTTATCCTCCGGAACAGTGCCCATAATCACATCCTTTATATGGCATTGTGCCTTTACTTCGGTTGGTTTTACAAAAAACAAAAAGGCTAAACAGCCAAAATATAATATTTTATTTTTCATATTTTCCTATCAATAACGTGTAATGTATTATGCTATCATTCTTTTTTCACTTACAAAGATAGAAATATTCCATTACAAAAATTCTTTTTTAAAATATAATTTGGAAATTGTTTAGTATCTTTGCAATCTACGATCTTTTCATTGAAAACCCTATAACAAATCAGAATGAATAAAAAACTTATTGCAACCACCTTATTGGTTTATATCACGCAAAGTGGAGTTATACAGGCAAACAACACCTTTCTCCCATTACCTTTGCAGCCTAATATCTGTAAAAAAGATGCTGTCAGCTATAAAAATAATCGCCCGGAAGTGGCTAAGCGCTTATTTAAATCTGCTGTAATAGAAAAAGAAATCATCCGTATCTGTAAGCTGCTGAAAAACCATAAGCTGGCATGGATGTTTGCCAACTGCTTCCCCAACACGCTCGATACAACGGTATATTTTGGCAAAGATGAGCAGGGATTACCTGATACTTTCGTTTATACAGGCGATATTCCTGCCATGTGGCTACGCGATTCTGCTGCGCAGGTATGGCCTTATCTGCAATTTGCCAATAAAGACGGGCAACTAAAGGACATGATTAAAGGCGTTATCCGCCGACAAATAAAATGCATTAACTTCGACCCGTACGCCAATGGTTTCAACAGAACACCCGACCCCAACGGTAGATGGATGAGCGATGATGCCCAAATGAAGCCCGAACTTCATGAGCGAAAATACGAAATCGACTCCCTATGTTACCCTATCCGCTTAGCATACGAATATTGGAAAGTAACAGGAGACACCAGTATCTTCGATGAAAACTGGAAAAAAGCTATCCGAAACATCCTTGATGTGTTTCATGACCAACAACGAAAAAAGAACAGAGGAAAGTATTCTTTTCTGCGAATTACCGACCGCGCCTTCGATACTTTGAGCAATGCCGGTTGGGGAGCGCCCGTGAAACCGGTAGGATTAATTGCCTCCGCATTCCGTCCTTCCGATGACGCGACCACTTTTTTATTCTTGGTACCTTCGAATTTCATGGCAGTAACCTCTTTGAACAAAGCTGCAGAAATCCTTACATCGATCCTTCCTAACGAAACAGATTTAGCCAAGCAATGTACCGATTTAGCCACAGAAGTACACAAAGCCCTGATGGAATACGCTGTTTACGAGCATCCCAAATACGGAAAGGTATATGCCTATGAGGTCGATGGATTCGGTAACCACATGCTAATGGATGATGCCAACGTACCCAGCCTGCTGGCCATGCCCTATCTGGGTGATGTCGATGTTTCTGATCCTATCTATCAAAACACCCGCAAAATGGTATGGAGCGAGGACAATCCCTACTTTCATCGAGGCAAGGCGGGGGAAGGTATTGGAGGTCCTCATATAGGAAACGACATGATATGGCCTATGTCTATCATGATGCGAGCTTTCACTTCTACCAGCGATGAGGAAATAAAGCAGTGCATAACGATGCTGTTGAATACCGACGCTGGCACCGGATTTATTCACGAGTCTTTTTATAAAGATGATGCAACCAACTTTACCCGCCCTTGGTTTGCATGGCAAAACACTCTTTTTGGCGAATTAATCGTGAAGCTGGTAAAAGATAGTAAACTGGATATATTGAACAGTATTCCGAACTAAACGAAAAGAGAATATGAAAAAAGCAGCGGGAAATTTAGGAAATCTTCCGCTGCTTTTTATATATTAAAAAGGCTCAGACCATAGCAAAGCCCAAACTCTCTTTGCCTATTTCAGCCCTTTTATCTTACCTACAACATACTCCGACTGGCTACCGATACGGAACTTACCGCCCCAAATACCTATACCCGAGGATACATAATATTGAGTATTCCCTTTTTGCAAGGGGCCATAGGCATTCTCATAGATGGCATCTTCTATCCAACCAATTGGCCACACCTGACCATAATGGGTATGACCCGACAGCTGAAAATCGACACCTTGCTTTTCTGCTTCCGAGAGGTTATAAGGTTGGTGATCCAGCAAAATGGTATAATAACCTTGCGATACTGCAGGCATTAAAGTTTTTATTGAAGAACGATGCCTGTTTGTCCTATCATCCCGCCCAATAATAACAATACTATCTCCGCCTAAAAGTGGCACCTTAACAGCCTTATCTATCAATAAGGTAATACCGGCTGCCTGATCAAAAGTCTCTGCTTTTGCCTCACCTCCATAGTATTCATGGTTACCTAAGCAGGCATAAACAGGTGCTTTAATACGCCTCAATTCCTTTATAAATCCTAAGTCGTTTACAGCACGCATACTCCCATCGACGACATCTCCTGCAATCAGCACTATTTCTGGCTTCTCAGCGTTAATCATATCTACCCATCGACGTACTTCATCTGCTCTGTTATGATAGCCTATATGCAGGTCGGACACCATCAGCACCTTATGCTCAGCCTTCATCTCCTTCTTCGTAGGCATATCAAGATATACTGCCTTCTTATCCATATAGTGAAAATATCCATACACGAAGATACATACCAAGATACACAGAGTCAGTAATGTACCCGTCCAACTGTTATGGAGGAATGCTGAAGGTAGCACCTTGACCAAACAAAGGAGATCATATACAATAAATAACATTACAGCATATAACAGGATTAAAAGCGACGACCACCCTATTTCATATACAGCTATGGACATTCGCATCGGCAATTTATCGGTAATACCTGATCCATTTACAAAAATTAAACTCACAATAGCTGCCAATATTGCAACAACGCACCCTTTGCCCCATACTGGCAAAGGGACTATATGCCATACATGCCAAAAGGCATAGCAACACCCCAGCAACAAAATTCCCAGTATTATCAGTATCATCACAACATTCATAGCTTTCATTCTTATATTGTTTCAACTATTAAAAGTACTTATTTATCAACATATTAGCCCATAATAACTCAACAATTCCTCTCACAAAAAGAAATAATAGGAACGCTATCCATAACACAGTATTTTCTGCATAGCGATTAAATATAAAATATACAAGGAAGAATACTCCGCCCGCTATAAAACCCGACAATAACATTCCGCGCGTTTCTGTCAATCCTATAAAGATTCCATCCATGATAAAAGCCGAAACTCCTGCAATAGGTATCAGACAAGCCCATGGCAAATAAGGTATCGAAGCTGCCACAACCCGCTCATCGCTCGTAAGCAAATGCAGGAAGTTCTGCCCTCCCCAAGCATACAAACATGTAAATACTACAACCACGATGAAACCAAAATAAAATAACTTTCGTATTACTTCTCGCAATGCTGCTCGTTCACCCGCTCCATAATATTTCCCACTAAGTGCCTCTCCTGCATAGGCAAAGCCATCCATGAAATAAGAAAACAAAGTAAAGAGGGTCATCAATAGTGTATTCACTGCCAGTATCATAGATCCCTGTCCCCCCCCTGCTTTTGTAAAAAAGAAGTTTACTACTACGAGACAAAGGGTGCGAAAGAAGATATCACGATTCAAGACAAAAAAGCTCTTCCAAGCTGGCATAACCCGCAGAGCCGATACATAAACCTGCAAATGGTTTCGCTCTGCAAGACGCAAAACTGAATTTCCACCATCTATTGAACATTTATTTCTATTACTCTTGGTTTTCAATAACTTATAATAAGCTATCAAAGCAGCCATTACAAAGCCACACCATTGTGCCAATAACGTACCGGAAGCCACACCGTCAATATCCCAATGCAGTCCATAAACAAACCCTAATGAGCCGATAATATTAACTATATTCTGCGCAATGGCTATCATCATCGGTGCTCGGGTATCCTGCATACCGATAAACCAGCCCGTTAATCCATACAAACCGAGCATGGCCGGAGCACCGAAGATCACTATAGAGAAGTATTGCTGTACTAAAGACAGCGATGTGGGTGGCGTATCTATCAATCGGAAAAGCAGCCATCCCATCGGCTTTTGTAATACGATAAAGCATAGTCCCACTGCTATTCCTAACGTCAGGGTACGCAGCAGTATACCAATATATTCGGATCTGTCTTCTCTTCCATACGCCTGCGAGGTTAATCCACTTGTCCCCATTCTCAGGAATCCAAGCAACCAATATATCACATTGAACACCATCGTCCCCACGGCAATGGCACTTATATAATCCTCATTACCTATGTGCCCCACTATTGTAAGATCTATCAACCCCAATAATGGAACCGTTATATTACTGATGATCGACGGAATGGCAAGTTGAAGGATTTCCTTGTTGCTCACTTTTACCATATCAATCCGTTCCTTTTCTAATGCTTGATATAATCCTTTGCTACCAAATCATAGTACAATGCTTCCAACTGCCCAAGCGACAACTGCTCAACCGAATGTTCTATCACTCTGATTAATTCCTCTTTTCTGCTATCTTCCTCTACTTTATCAAAATTCATTGTTATCCACTTTATTCATTCATTGGAAGAACAAAATTACAGCTATTATCGAGATTGAGCAAGTTATAATACACCTTTTAATATATTCACTGCATGTAATACACATTCATGGCAAATAAATACACTGGCTTGAAGATGATGTTAATAATATTTTGTATTTTTGTAAATCAATAAACTATCATTCATTATGAAGAAATTAATACTTATGTGCGCAACTATTCTTACAGCACTGACAAGTTTTGCCGGAACTCCTATCACCCTAAGGGATGTAACCGGCAGGGGTTATTTGCCCAAGAGCATCTATGGGGTCAATCCACTAAAGGGGACATCGGAATACGCCCAAATATCATCAGACAATAAAAAAATTATAAAATATTCTTTCAAAACAGGCGAGCAAACCGGCATTATTTTCGATGTAGATGTCACTTCCGGTGATAAAATCGAAGAATTCGACAATTATGAGATTTCTGAAGATGGAACACGGCTACTAATCCAAACCAATACACATGCTATTTACCGCCGCTCTTTCACTGCCAAATTTTATTTGTACGATGTGAAAACAAAGGTATTGAAGGAACTTTCCAAGCAAGGTGATCAGCAAATCCCTACTTTCTCACCAAATAGTCGGTATATTGCATTTGTTAGAAACAACAACATCTTCATTACCAACGGTAACCATGAGCAACAAATAACGACAGATGGCGAGTTTAATAAAGTAATCAATGGTTTGCCTGATTGGGTGAACGAAGAGGAATTCGGTTTCAACAATGCCCTTGCATGGAGTGCCGACAGCAAGACACTCAGTTGGATACGCTACGATGAAAGTAAGGTAAAGACATGTTCGTTACAGCTCTTTCAAGGTGCTAATCCTACGATGGAACAATATAAAACCTATCCGGGACTCTACAGTTATAAATATCCTAAGGCTGGAGAAGACAACTCCATTGTGTCGGTGTGGGCTTATTCTCTCGAAAAACAAACTACCTTACAATACAACGTTCCCGTAGATACCGACGGATATATACCTCGCATCAAGACAACTGCTGAGGCAGATCGCATCATTATTTATACAATGAACCGCCATCAGGACGAGCTAAACCTCTTCGCAGCCAGCCCTACAACCGGTAAGTGCAAACTACTTATCAAGGAAAGTGTACCTAAATACATAAAGGAAGAGGCTATGGAAGGCATCAGTATCATGAAGAACTACATTCTTGTTCCTTCCGACAGAGATGGGTACATGCACCTTTATTTATATAGCAAGGACGGTAAACTTATCCGTCAGATTGAGAAAGGGAACTACGATGTAACCGCTATCTACGGCTACGACGAGGCTACCGGCAACACTTACTATCAGGCTGCTATGCAAAGTCCTATGCAGAGGAACATCTATGTAGCCGATAAAAGGGGTAAAATCACATGTCTTACTCCACAGGCAGGATGGAATACTGCCAACTTCTCCGGCGACTATAAGTATTTCCTAAACAACTGGAGCGATCGTAATCACCCGTATGTTTTTACTATCTACGACCAGAAAGGTAAGAAAATCCGTGAAGTACTCAATAACGATGAACTTACAGAACGGTTGGCAATATTCGACAATAAACCGAAGGAGTTCATTGAAGTTACTACATCCGAAGGTGTAAAGCTGAATGGATGGATGATAAAGCCCAACGATTTTAATCCCAACAAAAAATATCCTGTTATTATGTTCCAATACAGCGGGCCGGGAAGTCAGCAGGTTACCGACAGTTGGAGCGTTGGCTCTATGGGCAATGGCGGTTTCTTTGATTACTATCTTGCACAAAAAGGATTCATCATTGTATGTGTCGATGGCAGAGGGACGGGTGCCAGAGGTGCCGAATTCGAAAAATGTACCTACCTAAAGCTCGGCGAACTGGAATCAAAAGACCAGTTGGAAGCAGCCAAATGGCTTGCTAAACTACCTTATGTTGATGGCAACCGCATAGGATTATGGGGCTGGAGCTTCGGAGGTTTTAACACTTTGATGAGCATTAGTCAGGAAGATGGTGTCTTCAAGGCTGGCGTAGCAGTAGCTCCTCCCACCGATTGGCGCTTCTACGACACTGTTTACACTGAGCGTTACATGCGTACCCCACAGGAAAATCCCACTGGATATGACATTAATCCTATTCATAGAGCTGATAAGATGAACAGTAATTTGCTTATCTGCCATGGGTTAGCCGACGACAATGTACACCCTCAGAATGCTTTTGAATACTCTGAAGCGCTCGTACAACACAATAAGGACTTTAAGGAGAATATCTACACCAACCGCAACCATGGCATTCGGGGAGGAAATACACGTACCCACCTTCTCCGCCAGATTACAGAATGGTTTGTCAATTATCTTCAGGATAAAGAGAATAAATAAAGAAAAGTTTCTATAGTTCTTTTCTATCGCAAAGAGGATGTGTCAAAATAGATACATCCCCTTTGCGTTTAATCATTTACCCTCACAGGGTATTTGGGTCGGTTATACTTCAGTATTCGACTATCTGTATCGAAGTATTTCGACAGGTAGAATACTTCGATAAAAGACCATTTTTTAACCGCCAATAACCGTTTATTCCTTGCAAAATAATGCCGAACAACTCTGTAATCGGGCTACTCTGCGTACTCATTTGCCAAACAACCGGGCAAAGAAGCCTTTCTTTTTAGACTTTGCTTCTTGTTGGGTTGCCTGCGAACTCTCGGGCACAGGATTTGAAGCAGACTCTACTTTCTTTACCTCCACATTGCTGACATCAGGTAAATCATCACCTTCGATAATACCTGCCACAGCCCATTGTGCCACAAGTGTCTCTACATCCTTGCGGGCAACCTCTCGCTCCACCTCATAAACAGAACACAGATAGTCTGTAAGGCTCTGTACGGTAAAATCGTCCTCTGCCTGCGCTTCGCGCCATAGTTTGGCAGAACTCTCATTCATTGAGATAATATTGCTGAAGTCGATATTCTCTTCGCCTTCTGCAACGATAATGTCCTCACCACAGACATTACGCAGATTGAAACCTTTCTTTACTTTCATATATTTCTCGCTTTCGTTGTTTTAGTATTCTACAATAGGTTAAATTGGGCCGAACACAGGAATCCATAGTCGGCGATAGATGCCGAGAAGATAACGGCGAATAGGAAAAAGCGTCATCCACAAATAACTATACACCTTCCACTTTTTTCCTTCTACACGATCAAGTCGTTGCCTGCCTTTCCGATAAAAGCCTACCACTGCGCCTACAACATTCTTACGTTTACAATGTTCGGTAGCCAAATTGCCATCGCCACGCAACGTAATATCGTCGTCCTTTATGTCTATTATTCGATGTAACACAAAGCAGCCTTGCTCTATTTCACAAAGAACAGGGTCGCCAACAGCTATCGTAGCAGGCTTGCGCAAAAGGGCTTTATCCCTGCCATCCTCCAGAAAAGGACGCATAGAAAAGCCTTTCAACCGAATAACAACAGTGTGCCCTGCATTGAGAAGTTTAATAACCTCCGGCAGAAATTCGGAATTAGCAAACTGAATATCACCCCTTTGCATTGTCATAATCGTTAAGATTTATTTAGCTGAAACTGCTTTATAACACACTTGGGCAGCCTCTTCGTCAGGCAAACAATGCAAGGTGTATAGCCCACTTTTTTCGACTACCTTTGTAATTGTATTGCAAATAGCATTATAAGTGTCGATATCCCATTTCATAGAGGAGCACGAAGGTAAGAAAGAGGCAAAGGCCTGAACGGGATGGAGCTTCTCTATCCAGTTTTTAGTATCGCGCTCTATACGGGTAATAGCTCCCAATCTTGCCCGAATATTACGATAGCAGGGGGTCTTGCCACTCCACGGACTGCCATAAATCCATACCTCATCGTCGATGATACGAACGATAGGATTATCGTCATTCATTAAGTCGCACCCCGGAATATGCCTCAACCACATGCTCACCTGAGTAGATTTTCCTGTACCGCTTTTCGCAATAAAGGCATATCCCCGCTCATCTTTCCGCACCAATGAAGCATGAATGAGGAGGGTATTCTCCGTAGCCGCGGCAAAGGCATATACCAACATCAAAGCATTGTTCAGGCCAAAAGTACGCATACAGCCATCACCGTTCAAGGCACAGACACACTTTCGAAAACTCTTGTCGGTCTGCAACAGGCAGCATTGCTTCTTCTGGATATTCTCAATAATATATTGATAACCTTGGGTATCTATCAAATCGACGATTGTATCGCCATTTCCCGTATCGAAAGCCCTGATACGTTTTATACGCTCTGCAGGTAAAGGGGTTAGCTCATCTTTCACAAGTAAATCGAGAAAAGGCTCTCCCTCAAAGTTTTCCAGTCGGAAAGGCTCTAACGAAGGTATCAGGAAGAGACCGTTTTCCTTAGACTCTTCAAAGGAAATTCTTACTACAAGGTCGGCTATCTTGAAGTGGTATGTTATCATTCGGTATAGAATAAAGCTATGATATTTAACTGATTATCCCCTTTTATTATTCCTTTGGTTTAGCAGGGGTACTCCGATAGGTAGTCCGCTGCATTTCCACATCTTGCGCAGCCTCTACCGGAGAAAATGTAAACTGGCCGGCAGATAATGTCTCAACAAAGAATTTGCTCTTAGCCTTCGTCGTATATTTTTCTTTTAACTCCGTTAGTTTCTTATCTATCTGTCGCCTGTCTTCCGCATAAAGTACAACGGCTGTCGGATGCTCCTGCTTACCGGAACTTTTCAAATACTGGCGTAACTGATTGGAATATTCATTGCGATTGGCAAGGAAACGCGTTCTGTCATCTATAAGATTAACAGCAACCTGCTGCACATCGGTGAAATACACTGTAGAATCATTGAACGAAGCGGCAAAACCAAACATATAAACCTTCGCTGCCTTATAACCCTTAGCATTGGATGTAAAAGCATAGCCTGCCAATAATACCGTTAAAAGTATAACTTTAAAAAAATTCATAGAATCGTTTAACTTATTTGTTTTTATCATTAAAGCACATTAGCCCAGATATGACCGAAGAGACCTGCTATGAGCCGTAAGGCGAAGATGACGGATACCCTTCTCTTTTATTTGCCTGACACGCTCCCTGCTAAGTCCGTAGATATCCCCTATCTCTTCCAAGGTATGCTCACGCTGATTGATACCAAAATAGGCTTTCAAAACCTCTTGTTCCCTGTCCGGAAGCTCCTTTAATGCTCTTTGTATCTCGTCGCGCAGACTTTCATCCATCAGCAGCTTATCGGACGAAGGAGTATTGGTGGCTGGCAACACGTCCAAGAGTGTGGTTCCATCTTCATTCTTATAAGTAGAATCCATCGATACATGCCTTGTAGAAACATCCAGAGCTTCTTCTATATGTTCTTCAGAGAGACCGGTTTCTTTGGCTATCTCAGAGACGCTGGGAACTCTTTCGTGCTCTTGCTCGAACTTCGTAAAGATTCGAGCAATTTTATTGACCGTTCCTAACTGGTTGGCCGGCAATCGAATAAGCCTTCCTTGAGAAGTAATAGCCTGCAAGATGCTTTGCCTTATCCACCAAACCGCATACGAAATAAACTTGAATCCCCTCGTCTCATCAAAACGTTCTGCCGCTTTCAAAAGCCCTAAGTTGCCTTCATTGATTAAGTCCGGCAATCCTATCCCCTGCGACTGATACTGTTTTGCCACAGAAACAACGAAGCGAAGATTGGCTCTTGTTAGACGTTCCAGCGCCTTGCGGTCGCCATGACGTATTCTTTGAGCCAGCTCTACCTCCTCATCAGGAGAAAGAAGCTCCTCGTTCCCTATTTCTTGTAAATACTTATCAAGAGACATTATCTCTCGATTCGTAATCGATCTGGTGATTTTTAGTTGTCTCATATCTCTGCGATTTTTTAGGCTATTGTTCGCAAATTTACATAAAACCAACCAATCGAACAAAAAATACTCCTGAAAAATAGATTATTTAAATAACTTTCATGTCATAAAAAAGCTAAGGCCACACTCATTTATGTAGCCTTAGCTTGTAATCTATTGTAATTTTTCTGTCAAACTAATTGATTAATTATTATCCAAAGGTACGGCAAAGTAGGCCTTTTTTCCCGTAGGATAAACACCCTGAATGTACAGAACAGGATCCCTGCTGGTAGAAGATTTCTTCACTATTGCCTGCAGATCATCAATGCTTCTGATTGGAGTGTCATTAATATTCTGGATAATATACCCTCGATTAATACCTGCTTCCTTGAAGGCCCCGCTGTTTACCTTCAGAACTTCCAAGCCATAACTGATACCTAATTGCTGCTTCAGCGCATTGCTTACAGGACGGAACTGACCACCCAAAACATCGATGTCTGCCTGTTCTATCAGTTTTGTAGTACCTTGAGCATTCTTCAAAACAATAGTCTTTGTAATGGCTTTCTTATTGCGTAAATAAGTAACGGTGGCCTTATCGCCCGGACGCTTTGCATTCAGCGCCTGCTGAAGCTCCGACATCTTACTTACTTTGGTACCATCGAAACTGGTTATGACATCACCCTTCTGAAGACCAAGTGTTGCGCCATTGCCTTCTTCCGAAACCTTATCGACATAAACACCGGCATTAGTTCCCAAATCTACCGACTTGCCTTCGTCCTTCTGGGCATTGATATAGTTCAGTACATCACCTCCCTGAATACCTAACATCACACGCTGTACGCTACCATACTTCTTGATATCCTCCACTACCTTATTCATAATGGTAGTTGGAATGGCAAAACCATAACCGCTGTAAGAACCCGTCTGAGAATAGAGCATAGCATTGATACCTACCAACTCTCCCGATGTATTGACCAAAGCACCGCCGGAGTTACCCGGATTAATAGCAGCATCGGTTTGGATAAAACTCTCGATGCCTCCCTGAGAGGCGCCTAAGCCACGTGCCTTTGCACTGACAATACCTGCCGTTACCGTAGAACTTAGGTTATAAGGATTACCCACAGCGACAACCCATTCGCCTACTTTCAGCTTATCGGAGTTACCTATTGGCAAAGTCGGCAGATTGCTTGCATTCACTTTTAGCAAGGCCAAGTCGGTCTGCTTATCCGTTCCAACTATCTTTGCTGAGAACTCCCTGTTATCATTTAAGGTAATAGTCAGTTCATCGGCACCTTCAACGACGTGATTATTGGTTACAATATAGCCATCTGATGAGATGATAACTCCGGAACCTGTAGCCTCTCTTTTAGGAGTTTGAATCTGCTGACGGCGAGAACCACCCTGCCCATCAGGCTGTCCAAAGAAACCAAATGGATCGAAGAAGCCGCCAAATGGATCGTCCTCTACGGTAACCGTCTTCGTTTTCGAGTTCTGGACAAACTTAACATGAACAACTGCAGGAAGAGCTTTCTCGGCAGCATAAGTTAAATCTACTGGCTGACCGGCTACAGCTGCCGGAGTTGGAGCGGCATAAGTCTTTACAAAAGCTCCTGCAGAAAGGCCAAGTGCTGCTACACATGTAGCACCAAAAAGGATTTTAGATACGTTCTTCATCTTGTATATGCTTTTAATATTTATATTCAATCTTGTATTGTTGTATCAATAATAAGAATCTTCTTTCAAATCATTTGACGTTGCAAATGTATAAGCAAAAACTGTAAGTACAATACAATGGTGCTCTTTTTTGTCCGATTTTAACATTTTTAATTTAACACTTAACGCCAATTAAACAGGTATGAATAGTTTTTTACATTCGTTCAACAAACAGAAAGTTCATCCTCCTGACCACGATACCAAAACTATGGCCAAATTTGGCTAATATACCTATAACCATTTGATTCTATGCCCATTATTAAAACAAGTATCCCACAGGGAAGAGCCTGCTTAAAAAATAAGCCATCACAAGATTATTTTCATATGTTGCAATCCTGCCAACTCCTTCCATCGGTAACAAGAAACGATTATATAATTAATTATTATGAAGTATAATAAACCATTTCGGTTATTGAAATGAAATATGATACTAATGAACAGATATGAAGAACTCCTCAAACCAACCGTTTAAGGAGCTTCGATATCCCTTTAGAAATGGAAGTTTTTATAATTCATACAGTCCGCTTGGTGTCTTTCTCTTTAAAATATCCATCTTGAAATCGGCACCGGGAATAATGCCACTGCCACGAAGAATCGACTCTATGGTTTTACGGGCAAGCTCCGGATGGTTGTTCTCATCACTTAAATGGCACAGCCATACATGCTTTAATTTAGGAGTAGCTCCCGTTATAATCGCATTGGCACACGACTCATTGCTCAAATGTCCATTATCGCCCATGATTCGTTTCTTCAGGTGTGCAGGGTAAGGACCTGCCATTAGCTTCTCGGGCTCATGGTTGGCCTCGAGCACAAGATAGTCGGCTTGTGAAATATAAGACAAAATCTCGTCGGTTATATGTCCGCAGTCGGTTACCAAAACAAATTTAACAGTACCGTATTCTATCAGGTATCCCACGCAATCCAAGCTATCATGGGGGACATCGAAAGGAGTAATAAGAAATTCGCCAAGCCTGATTTGTTTGTGTTTTTCTATAAAATGGACCAACGACGGCTCAATCTTTTTATGAACAGCCCAATTCTCCTGCACTCCTTTATGGACCAACTCGGTGGCATATACCGGAATACCGTAATCCTTACTGATAGAGCCTACCGCCTTTACATGGTCGGCATGATCGTGTGTTAAAATGATATTCTTGACTTTTTGTAGCGATAAGTCGTACTGCCTGATAAACTTCTTGAGAGAGCGAACACCTACTCCGCAATCTATCATAATACAATCATTATCGGCATAAAGTAAATAACAATTACCGCTACTCCCGC
This sequence comes from Prevotella sp., assembly GCA_041855505.1. Classification (GTDB taxonomy): domain Bacteria; phylum Bacteroidota; class Bacteroidia; order Bacteroidales; family Bacteroidaceae; genus Prevotella. The sequence continues at coordinate 98,576 of JBHAEI010000018.1, read as the reverse complement.
TACCCAAAGATATAAATTTAAGCATTCCCCTGTAAAATTTATTGCGAAGATAATAAAATTATCACAAATACGCAAAACCTGACTCCGCATAGTGCTGGTTTTTATATGTAATTAAACTGTCATAGGCCGAGGGTTGCATGCCCGTAATTACTCTTATTCGATAAGAGAAATATTATAAAGAAGTTCTTACTAAGCATAAAAGAGCATGTTTAGCAGAGTAAAAGGGCCTAAATCGCAGCGTAAACAGGTGCAGATTGCTCTGGAAAAGAGCATGTATAGCAGTAGAAAAGCATATATATTACTAAGAATTTATTTTTTGTTTTTTGCCGTCAGCTTTAACATTTCTCATAAACTTCTATTAAACAGCACCTTACAATAAAGGTACAAATGGTGGAATGACAGCAACTTTTTATCAGCATCCATCACCTTCTCACCATGACAGTTTGCATTTTTGCTGTCATATCATCATTTAAAACGCAGGTATAACTACCTTATTCACTGCAATTTAACGTAAGTGTTAAAAGATGACAGCAAGAAAAAGTTTTTTTATTTGGTATATTATCGTATTATAGACTTCCATTCGGGAATCCTGCTCCCGAACAGAAGTATATAATATATCTCTCTTAAAAAGGAAGGCCTACGGCAAAATGAAAGGTGAAATCGCGATGGAAATCAGGATGCAGGAGCGCATAATGCTCTGCAACTGAGCTATAGGCAGGATTGATAGCTTTCATACCTCCATCGAAACGAAGAATGAAGTAATCAAAATTAAGACGTAAGCCAAGCCCGTAAGCTACCGCCAGTTCCTTGAAAAAATTCTTAAACTTAAACTGCCCGCCCGGCTGTTCATCGTATTTTCGAAGGGTCCACACGTTACCGGCGTCAATAAAAACAGCTCCATCAAACTTCCAAAACAGGTGGGTACGGTACTCGGCATTAATATCCAGCTTCATATCGCCGGTCTGATTAATAAAATCTATGCGCCCATCCTGCCCTTTGAACTTACCCGGCCCCAGTTCACGAACGCTCCATCCACGCACAGAATTAGCTCCACCGGCAAAATAACGTTTCTCAAAAGGCAAGACGGTACTGTTACCATAAGGATAAGCAATGCCGAAATCGGTATGCAAAGCAAGGGAATTGTTCTTATCAAATCGGAAGATATGGGTATAGTCCATATCGAACTTCATGTATTGCGCATAAGCAATCTTTATGAATTTCTTTTGTCCGTCGTCATTTTTTTTGAAATGAAAAGGTTTGCTCACTGCATTCAAGATATTACCCGCCGACTCAATTCTTGCATGAAACGATTCGGTGGGTGTTTTATAACTCACTCCAAATCCCATGCTCATAATGAACAAGTCTTCATAATTATATTTCAGAATCGCATTACGATTAGAAGTATTATCGATATAGTCATGCTTGAAGGTACTGCTTATCCAAGGCATATATACATAGCTCAAATCGAGTAAATTATAACTATACGAAAGATGTTTAATAGGATTCGACCACGCATATTTCCATCCCGCAGAAAACACTCTTCGGTGAAATTCCGGGCGATTCTGCAAATCCCAACTCACAGCCAACTCTGAAGTTGCCGAACTCCTACGACGAACCTCCTTACTAACGAAAGGAGCTAACAAACGAGGAAACTGCAGTCTGCCACGTACGCTGTACTCTACATAATCTTTATCTTTATAGCCTTCCAAACCTGTAATAGCTTCAAAGGCTGCACGAAGCTCTATACTAAGGTTTTCACTGCCACGAAAAAGATTTCTGTTCTGGTACGATAAGGTACCGGCAGCCCCTAAATTACCGGCAGTGTTCGTACCTTCAGGCTGAAAGGATATAGTATTAGTCTTATTATGAAGTATCTCTACATCAGCATCTAAGTAATGATTGGTTGAAGTTTTATAAGAGAACTGCCTACCGATAACCAGACTATCAATCACCGGGCGTTCATGAAAGTTGATAGCAGTGTAGCGCACAGCACCCAGTCGGGCAAAGTTATTGTAGGTTTTTTGCAAATCTGTTGCCGAGAAATATTTGCCCTTTTCAAAGGCTATGTTATCATCAATCACCGACCTTCTTAGGCGCAATTTGGAAGAATCTTCCGAAATAATATTGATATTGTTGATAATATACCGTGGATGATTGGATACTTCTTTCGTACTATTATCTACCGACTTCATCAAATGCAGCGTGATATCTACATTCTTAGGGCCATTGGTAGAGTCGGCTGTATAGTAGATATAATCTTTATGAAAGTGGTAATAACCGGAATCCTGAAGTATCTTGGTCAGGCGCTTACGCTCTTCATCCAGCGAAGATACAGTAAACTGCATAGGATGTTCCTTGTATTTTTCCCCTGCATTAAGGTGAGAAGCCAACACCTTTTCCACCAATGAGTCCTGAATATCATAATGAAAATTATTGATGATGTAAGGCTCACCCGGATGAAGGTTATAAATAATCTTCATTTTCTTGCCACTTACCTGCTTATTTACCTCTACCGTAGCATTCATATACCCCATGTTCTGCATCGCCCTTTGCAGATCTTCGCAGGACAGACGAGCCTGAACAGAATCGTACAGAACGGGCTTCTCACCCATTTTCTGTAAGGTACGGTTAATCCATTTGGTAGAATCTCTGCCGGCCAAAGAGTAGGTATTCAATGGAATCTTAAACATCGAGAACCATTTTGAATTACCCTTCTGCCTTACATACCGACTTAGCTGCGATGCGTCAAACTTCTTTACATCCGATTTCAGTTCTATCTTATCCAACAAATATTCATTGTCCAGTACAAATTTATCCTGTGAACAACCAGACAATAATATTCCTGATAACATTATGAGTAAAAACCGATAATATCCTAATTTACTTACAAAAACCATTTACATTCTTATAAAGTTTGGGCAAAGGTAATAAAAAGATAAGACGTTTTCGGCGTATCTGTAGAGTTTTTTGTATATTTGCGATGTGATATCAAAGAATAAAATAAAGCTGATTCGCTCTCTCGACACCAAGAAAGGTCGGGAGAAGGCTCATCTGTTTGTGGCAGAGGGGCCGAAGATTGTGAATGACTTGCTGGCTGCGGGATATATGGCAGAGGATGTTTTCGATGATATGGAAGATATAAAGAAGGTATCCTTTCTCCAGCACCCACAGCAAAAATTGGCCACTTTCCGTTTAAAAAATAATGAAGAGACCACCTTACAGGATGTCATGTCGGGCTTTGAGCAGGACAAGCTGTCCCTTGCTTTGGATGGAATACAGGATCCCGGCAACTTAGGCACCATCATACGGTTAGCCGACTGGTTTGGGATAGAGCATATTTATTGCTCAAAAGAAACCGTCGATTGCTGGAGTCCGAAAGTGGTACAGGCAACAATGGGGAGCATAGCAAGGGTAAGGCTGCACTACCTTAACTTGTATGAGTTTATAGATGCGCTACCTAAAGGCTATCCAATCTATGCAACACTCTTAGATGGGAAAAACATATATGAACAGAAGCTTACGCCCAACGGCATCATTGTAATGGGCAATGAGGGGAAGGGGATTACACAAGAACTACGAAATAAAATTAATACAAAGCTCCTTATACCGAGCTTCCCTAAGAATAGAGAAACGGCCGACTCGCTGAATGTGGCGATAGCCACCTCGATAGTATGTGCAGAATTCAGAAGAAGACGGGGCTTCTAAAACGGAGAACACAATAGGATTGTAAGGAGCAGAAAAAAGGAAAGAATACCAAAAATGAGTAAACTACAGAAAATATTGTTCATCGATAGAGATGGAACACTGATAGAGGAGCCCGAGGATGAGCAGATAGACGCTTTCGAGAAATTAAAGTTTAAGGAAGGGGTATTCAGAAATCTTGGCTTTATCTGCCAGAAATTGGATTTTAAGTTGGTATTGGTAAGTAATCAGGATGGCTTGGGAACAAACAGTTTTCCCGAAAAGGACTTCTGGCCTGTACATAATTTTATTCTGCAAACGCTGAAAGGTGAAGGAATCGTTTTCGACGATCAGAAAATAGACAACCATTTCCCGGAAGACAACTCTCCTATGCGTAAACCAAACACCGGTATGCTACAGGACGATTATTTAAAGCATACCGATCGCTACGACCTTGCGAACAGTTATGTAATTGGCGACAGAGATACCGACCGACAACTGGCAGACAATATAGGATGTAAGTCGCTTATCTTAGGCAAAGATGGGATGACATGGGACAGAATAGCCGAAATTCTCTTTGCCGGAGAGCGTATTGCCGAGGTGAAACGTACCACAAAAGAAACCGACATTCATGTTCTACTGAACTTAGATGGCTCGGGTAAATGCAATATTCATACGGGGTTGGGATTTTTCGACCACATGCTGGAACAAATAGGAAAACATGGAATGATGGATTTGGAGATTAACACCAAAGGCGACCTGCACGTAGATGAGCACCATACCATAGAAGATACCGCACTCGCATTGGGCGAATGCTTGCTAAAAGCACTGGGCGACAAGCGAGGTATAGAGCGTTATGGCTACAGTCTGCCCATGGACGACTGTCTGTGTCAGGTAGCCTTAGACTTTGGCGGACGGCCTTGGCTCGTATGGGATGCGGAGTTCCATCGTGAGAAAGTGGGAGAAATGCCTACCGAAATGTTTCTTCATTTCTTTAAAAGTCTGAGTGATGCTGCAAAGATGAATCTTAACATCAAGGCAGAAGGAACCAATGAGCATCATAAGATAGAAGGAATCTTCAAAGCACTGGCTCGTGCCTTGAAGATGGCCGTTAAACGAGACATCTACCATTACGAGTTACCTTCGACCAAAGGTACTTTATAATTTAGCAATAATAATAACAAAACAGGAAAATATATGTTGAGAATAGCTATTCAATCAAAAGGAAGATTGTTCGAGGATACAATCGATTTATTGAAAGAAGCAGATATCAAAATACCATCGAGCAAGCGTACTTTGCTGGTACAGTCGCCCAACTTCCCACTCGAAGTTCTGTATCTCCGCGACGACGATATACCACAGAGTGTGGCAAATGGTGTGGCCGACCTCGGTATTGTGGGCGAAAATGAATATCTGGAGCGTCAGGAGGATGCAAGAATAGTTTCCAGACTGGGCTTCAGCAAGTGCCGTTTGAGCCTTGCCATTCCTAAAGTCGAAGAATATAACGGACTGGAATGGTTTAACAATCGCACCATTGCCACTTCCTATCCCAACATTCTGCGCAAGTTCATGCAGGAGAAAGGTATCAACGCAGATATCCATGTCATTACCGGAAGTGTGGAGATTAGCCCGGGTATCGGTCTTGCAGATGCCATCTTCGACATCGTAAGTTCAGGAAGCACACTGGTACACAATAATCTGAAGGAAGTAGAAGTCGTTATACAGAGCGAGGCTTTGCTCATTGCCAACAACAACTTGGACGAGGAAAAGGTACAGCATCTGAATGAAATACTCTTCCGTTTCGAGGCCGTTCGCTCTGCACAGGACAAGAAATATGTCATGATGAATGCGCCTAAAGCACAGGTTGAGGCTATTACCAAGGTGCTGCCGGGTATCAAGAGCCCCACGGTTATTCCACTGGCCGACAGCAACTGGTGCTCTATCCATACTGTACTCGACGAGAAGCGCTTCTGGGAAATCATCAATAAGCTGAAAGAATTAGGAGCACAGGGCATCCTTGTTACCCCTATCGAGAAGATGATTCTCTAAAAACTAATAATAACTAATACGGAGGTTGGCGCATAATTCCTACGAGGAAACCTACCTTCATTATAGGAGCAAGAGTAAATATGAAAATAATACAGAAGCCCGACCGCAGTGAATGGAATACGATTGTAGAACGTCCTCACTTGGATGTAAGTCAGCTTAATGATAAAGTGGCCACTATTCTGCAGGACATCCGACAGAATGGCGATGCTGCCGTAAAGAAATATGAGCTGGCTTTCGATCATGCAACACTGTCCGACTTGGCCGTAACAGCCGAAGAAATGGAGGAAGCCCTCCTGTCTATTGACAAAGAACTATACGTATCTCTGGTTTTAGCCCACCGGAACATAGAGAAGTTCCATGCCTCGCAGCAGTTCGAAGGGAAGAAGATAGAAACGGCAAAGGGCGTTACCTGCTGGCAAAAGAGCGTTCCCATCGAGAAGGTCGGTCTGTATATTCCCGGCGGAACAGCCCCACTTTTCTCTACCGTTCTTATGCTTGCCACTCCGGCAAAGTTAGCCGGTTGCTCGGAGATCGTTCTTTGCACTCCTCCCAATGGCGAAGGAAAGGTACACCCGGCCATCCTTGTTGCCGCAAAAATTGCGGGTGTCAGCAAAATTTTCAAGATCGGAGGCGTACAGGCTATTGGCGCAATGGCCTATGGAACAGAGTCTGTTCCCAAGGTATATAAGATATTTGGGCCGGGCAATCAGTATGTAATGGCCGCCAAACAACAGGTTAGCTTGCACGATGTGGCCATCGATATGCCTGCAGGCCCCTCGGAAGTTTGCATCATTGCCGATAAAAACAGCAACACAGAGTTCGTGGCTGCCGACCTTTTGAGCCAAGCCGAACATGGTACCGATTCACAGGCTGTATTAATAACCGACTCGAAACAGAAGTTGGAAGAGGTTGAAGCAGAGGTAAACAAACAAGTAGAGCTGCTCCCAAGAAAGGAAATTGCCAAGCTGACACTTGAAAATTCCAAGTTAATCCTTGTCGATTCTTTGGACGAAGCGATGGAACTAAGCAATACCTATGCTCCGGAGCACTTAATCATAGCAACGGATAATTATGAGGAATTATCCGAGAAAGTGGTCAATGCGGGCAGCGTATTCCTCGGCTCCTATGCTTGCGAGAGCGCGGGCGACTATGCTTCAGGCACCAACCACACCCTTCCTACCCATGGATATGCCCTTGCTTACAGTGGGGTAAACCTCGATTCATACAACCGGAAAATTACTTTCCAGCACTTAACCGAGGAGGGAATAGAATCGATAGGACGTGCCGTCGAGGTAATGGCTGCCAATGAGCAGCTCGATGCACACAAGCATGCCATGACCGTTAGAATAAAGAATTTGAAAAAATAATTTCCAAAACTGTATTCTATGAAAGACTTACAAGAACTTGTCAGACCGAATATATGGGAACTGGCTCCCTACTCCAGTGCACGAAACGAGTATTCCGGGCATGCTGCCCATGTATTCCTCGATGCCAATGAGAATCCTTACAACAAGCCCTATAACCGCTATCCCGACCCTTTACAGTTGGAGGTGAAGGCTAAAATAGCCGAGATAAAGCAAGTAAAGGCCGAGCAAATATTCCTTGGCAACGGCTCCGACGAGGCTATCGACCTATGTTATCGGGTGTTTTGTAATCCCGGCGAGGACAATGTCGTAGCCATCGAGCCAACCTACGGAATGTATAAGGTGTGCGCAGATATTAATAATGTGGCATATCGCCCTGTTCTTTTAAATGATAGATTTCAGCTACAGGCGGACAAACTGTTGGCTGCCACCGACGAGAATACCAAACTCATCTGGTTGTGCTCACCGAATAATCCTACGGGAAACAATCTTGAAATGGCTGAAGTAGAGCGACTTATTCGCTCCTTCGAGGGTATTGTCGTTGTGGATGAGGCCTATTCCGATTTCTCGAAACAGCAGACTTTCCGTGAGCGTTTGGAGCAATTTCCCAACATCATTGTGCTGAACACTTTCTCGAAAGCATGGGGATGTGCAGGAATCCGACTGGGGATGGCCTTTGCTCAAAAAGCCATTATCGACCTTTTCAACAAGGTGAAATACCCCTACAACGTGAATTTGCTCACCCAAGAGGAAGCACTTACCATCTTAAAGCATCGCTTCGATGTAGATGAATGGGTAAGAATACTGTTGCAGGAACGCACCAGAATGATAAAGGCTTTCAGCGAACTGCCTTATTGCAAGGCTATTTACCCTTCTGATGCCAACTTCTTCTTAACTAAGGTGGAGGATGCGCAACGTGTATATGACTACCTTGTAGAGAGAGGAATTATCGTAAGAAACCGTACAAGAGTAACGCTTTGCGAAAACTGCCTGCGCATTACCATTGGATCGAAGAGCGAAAATTCTGAGCTCATTGGTGCCTTGCGACAATATAAATAGGTAACATTTGTGATACTATCCGCTCTTGGCATAGGGATTGTTCCATAGCTTATGAAAGACATTAACTATTCATAATAAAAGAAGAAAAACTATGGCACAATTACAGAAAAACAGTATTTTCAACGCAAAAGAGATGGTAGATTATGCCGATGGAGGCGTAGTAAGTAAGGAGTTCATCCACAATAATGCAGGCAGCGTAACCTTATTCAGTTTTGATGCGGGTCAGGGATTATCGGAACACTCGGCTCCCTTCGATGCGCTTATTCAGGTATTGGACGGTGAAATGGAACTAACCGTGGAGGGTACGAAACATATTATTCCCGCAGGCTCTGCCTTCATCATCCCACAAGGAGCCCATCATTCAGTACATGCCGGACAAAAATTCAAGATGATGATAACCATGATCAGAGGATAAGCATTGTTGTAGCAGGAGAAACACGTCTTATACAAATTATAAAATACCCCGGCTCGAGATAAGAATTCCAAGCCGGGGTATTTCATATTATATACTCATTCAAAATTATTCATATTTGCCTTCACTTTTAACACTTCGGATAATTGCCTGCATACAAGGCAAATACAGCCAGAGTTTTAACAACAGTATGACGGCAAGGATAGGAAATGCCATGACGGAAAAGCGACAATAGGATGATAAGCGGTTACCATCATCCCGTCAGCCATATTGTCATTATAAAGGCTTATCCTATAGGTATTTATACGAATTGGTAAAAGTGAGAGCAAGAAATAAAAAATAATTCTTAGTAATATGTGCCCTTTTACTCTGCAATATATGGCCTTTTACACAGTAAAACATGCTCTTTTACTTTGCAATACATGGCCTTTTACTTCGTAATACATAACCTCTTAGTATCAAAAGTAAGATAATTTCCGGAACTATATTCCTAAAAAGGACTTACTTCTTGTGTGGGAGGAAGGGGCCCGAAGGGGTCGTCATTCATCCTACTGCCGATTACCTCACCACCAAAATCAGAATTAGAGATTTCGGAAAGGTCGTTATATGCCTCATCCTTATTCTCGAATCGGGTAAATTTCCCTCTAAAGTTAAGCAGCACATCGCCTACTGCACCCTTACGATGCTTGGCTATGATGATTTGAGCCATTCCCCTTAAATCCTGCCCTTTCTCATCCTGATAGATATGATAATACTCCGGACGATGCACGAAAAGCACCATATCGGCATCCTGCTCGATAGCACCCGACTCACGAAGGTCGGATAGCTGTGGGCGTTTCCCGTCTATACCCGATTCCAAAGAGCCCCGCTGCTCAACCGAACGGTTCAACTGCGACAGGGCTATAATCGGAATATTCAGCTCCTTTGCCAATCCCTTCAGCGAGCGGCTGATGGTGGAAACCTCCTCCTGACGGCTGCTAAACCGCGCGCCATTGGCATTCATCAGCTGCAAATAGTCGATCATGATCACCTTTATTCCCTTTTCACGAACCAATCGGCGGGCCTTTGTTCTAAGCTCAAAGATAGACAGTCCCGGCGTATCGTCCAAGAAAATAGGCGCTCCCTGTATCAATCGCAATCGCTCATCGAAGCGTTTCCAGTCGTCAGGATCCAGCCTTCCACTCATGAATTTGCTACCCTCTATCGAACAAACGTTCGACAACAGACGGTTGGTCAGCTGCACATTATTCATTTCAAGAGAGAAGAAAGCAATCGGAATACGGTGATCTACAGCGATGTTCTTGGCAATACTCAGGGCAAACGACGTTTTACCCATGGCCGGACGTCCTGCAATAATCACCAAATCGGATGCCTGCCAGCCGGCGGTAATATTATCCAAGTCGGTAAAACCACTGGGAACACCTGTTATACCACCCTTGTTTTCGGCCGCTTTCATGAGGAGCTTATGCGCTTCTTCTATCACAGGGTCTATCTGTGTATAGTCGGTAGCCATGTTCTTTTGCGACAATTCGAAAAGACTTGCTTCCGCCTTCTGCATCAAATCATCGATATTCACCGTCTCATCGAAAGCATCGGTCTGCACCATCGAGGCAAACTGAATTAACTGTCGCGCCAAGAATTTATGTGCAAGAATGCGTGCATGGTACTCTATATTGGCAGAAGAGCCCACCTGAGAGCTGATCTCGATGATATAGTCGATTCCTCCCACCTCATTCAATGTTCCTAAACGTCGCAACTCTTCCTGAACTGTAACGAGATCGACAGGCTTCTCCGACAAGTTCAGTCCCTGAATAGCCTGATAGATTTTCTGATGTCTGGGATCGTAGAATGTCTCCGGACGTATCAGTTCGGAAACCACTGTGAAAGCGTCCTTATCGATTAAAAGAGCACCGATAACAACACGTTCTATATCTATTGCTTGCGGCTGTAAATGCCCAAAGCCGGTGTCGATAGGAGCACCGGGGCGCTTCCTGACTGTTTTGGATGTTTTATTGTCTGCCATATACAGAGGCAAAATTACAAAAAAACTATGAAATCACATATTTATTAATCAGACTTTTCTTAACTTTGTGATAGATAAAAAATGTCTTTGGCAACAAGAATAAAACATTGTTATGAAGGTATTGCTTATCTGTCTTAACATATTGGCAAATTTAAGTTGAATAAGATGATTGCATATCCATGTTGTAAAATTAATCTCGGATTGAACATTGTTCGCAAGCGTGAAGATGGTTATCACGATTTAGAGACCATCTTTTACCCCGTACCACTGACAGATGTATTGGAAATCAGGAAGATGGACGACAGCTTTCCATCGGCAACCGACTGCGATCTGAAGGTTACCGGCAATGCCATAGCATGCGACGAGCAAGATAATCTCATCATCAAAGCCTATAACCTGTTGGCGAAAGATTTTGCCATGTCCAGAGTCCACGCCCATCTTTATAAGCGCATTCCCTCGCAGGCAGGGCTGGGTGGCGGCTCTTCGGATGCGGCTTTTATGATTCGGTTACTGGATAAGAAGTTCCATCTGAACATCGGCAACGCCGAAATGGAGCGTTATGCGGCCAAGTTAGGTGCCGATTGCGCCTTCTTCATTACCGCAGAAACGGCCTTTGCCACTGGCATTGGCGACCAGCTTTCGCCGGCCGATAATGAGGAAGGATCGCTGAAAGGCTACCATCTCGTACTCGTAAAACCGGATATTCCCATCTCTACAGCCGAGGCTTTTGCCAATATTCACCCCAAGCAGCCTGCCAAATGCTGCAAGGATATCGTAAAACAGCCGATTGAGACATGGAAAAATGAGCTTACCAACGACTTTGAAGAGCCTGTTTTTCTAAGACACCCGGAACTGAAAAGGATAAAGGAACAGCTTTACGAGGCAGGGGCATTATATGCACAGATGTCGGGAAGCGGAAGCACTATCTTCGGTATTTTCCGTGAAAGTCCCGGAAATATCAATGAGAGATTCAAGGATATGTTCGTTTATTCTTGCCAATTATAACCCATGCTCGCGGCCAGTTATATTCCTTATTTACAGCTCGTTATCTCTATATTCACAGCCTGTTACACCTACGGAGAAGCCCCAGCAAGGTAACGAAGCAAGGGTACAGCATGCCGATACCATAGCAACCAAAACGAAAACAGCGATTATCCCTCTTACGAGATAATCGCTGTTTTCGTATTACATCGGTTGCTTTTCCGCCTATCTGTTCTTGTGTTTCACATACCAACCATGCACATAAAATCTATAAAGCAGGAAAGTAGCTATTACCAACCCTAACCCAAACTGAAGAATTAGTTTTATATCCTGATTAAAAACACTGTAATCCAAGAAGATACCTATGCCTAACCCGATTTCCCAAGAGAGTATATAGGTACTTTGGCTCGTTCCACGCTGGCAATGTTTCGACAGCTTTATAAAGAACAACAGAAATCGGCTTGCTATCACACCGATGCCAAAACCAAGTAGAATCGGAACTATATAATAAATGATATGCTGTGTTCGGGTAAGCAACAAGAGTAATGCGATACCAATGGAGAGCAGTCCTACAACGGCTTCACTACGCAAATCGGCATCGACAAAAGCAAAGCGTTCCGACAAAACGGCTACAACCAGTCCTACAAAAAACAGGGCATAGAACTGTATATTGTCCACTATACCTAATATTATTCCTATCTGAATAGCACTTAAAATGAGTACCAATGACAGCCAACTGCCTTGTTTCAGTATGAAACGGTCGGCCGAATAAACCTTCACCGAATCTTCCGGTGCCCTGAAAGGAAAGTTTACAGACTGTACAAGCAGCATCGACGCAAGGGCACATCCGCATGAAACCAAGAATACCATCCCCTCGTTAAACTTCCCATTCACGAACAAAGCCACCAACGGCCCTATCGCCAAGGCAAAGCGACCAAACCAAGTTACGCTGTAATTCGCCTCGGTGCGGTATTCTGCCTCTACCGTATCTATCACCAGCGTGCTAAGCATTACCATCTGCGCCATACCATAAAAAGCTCCTTGCAGTGTTCTTAATCCCAGCAAGATGTAAAAATCGGAAGGCGAACTCTTCAATGTATAAAGATAATATAACAGTCCTGTTATACATCCCATACCCAAAATCGACAAGATACACACTTTGTTTCTGCGGAACTTCTGCACCAAGTAGCCCGAAAAACCGCCAAAGACAAGGATACCCATACAGAAGCACAGCATAATAATACCAATCTGCATCTGTGAATATCCATGCTCTTGCATCATGGAAGGAATTGTCGGAATAAGCATATAGGCCGACATCGCCAAGAACAAGTTAGCGATGGCCAATCTCCAAAAATGCCTGTTCCAGAGTCGGATATGAACCGGAGTATTCTGAGTATCCATAATGATATAAATAAGGTTAATGTACGATTAGCGACCCTTTCATGGCCTACTGCCAAGAAAGAACAGCCCCAACCGTATTAATAAGATTCATCTATAGACGGGAAAGATGATTCTTTTACACATTTAATATACTCCTGCACACCATCGCTCATGCACTTTCTTACGTCTGCAAACTGGCGTAAGAACTTTGGTTTGAAAGCCTGTGTCATTCCCAAAGCATCCGCATATACGAGTACCTGACCATCCGTGCCGTTCCCCGCACCTATCCCTATGGTAGCGGCCTTTACACTTTTGGTTACCTCTGCAGCCAGTTTGGCCGGTACTTTCTCCAATGTTATGGCAAAGACTCCGGCCTTATCAAGTGCCTTTGCATCCGACATCAGCTTCTCGGCTTCGGCTTCGTCCTTGGCGCGCAAGCCGTAACCACCGAAGATGTTCACACTCTGCGGAGTTAATCCAAGATGCCCTACTACGGGAATACCGGCATCTACAATGCCTTTTACAGTCTCTGCAATCTCTGCTCCACCTTCTATTTTCAAGGCATCGACACCCGTTTCCTTCATAATACGGATAGCATTGCGAACACCTTCCTCCTTACTTACCTGATAAGATCCGAATGGCATATCACAAACAACAAGAGCACGTCGGCATGCTTTGGCCACCGCACGGGCATGATAAATCATCTCATCCACTGTAATTGGCAAAGTATCGGAATTGCCGGCCATTACATTCGAGGCGGAATCGCCTACAAGAATACTGTCAATTCCGGCCTCGTCGAGTATGCCGGCTGTGGTATAATCATAAGCTGTCAGCTGTGCAAACTTCTCACCGGCAGCCTTCATGGCAAGAATTGTTTTAGAAGTTACCTTCTTTTTATCGGTTGATAAATAACCCATTCCTTTATAAATAAAACCCTAAACGTGTAATATATTAATTATATATCTTGTTCTTTACTTCTTCAAAAAGCGGTGCAAAGTTACTGCTTTTTAGCTAATAGGCAAAGTAAAGTCTAAATAATTGCTAATTACCACTTCGCAATACGGCTCTATTTCTGCGGCAGAATTGGTGGTGGAAAGTCCTATCACACGTGCTCCAGAAGCCTTGCCCGACTTCAATCCATTGAAACTGTCCTCGAAAACAAAACACTCTTTGGGATCTGCATCGAAGCAAACGGCAGCCTTCAGGTAGCAATCGGGCGAGGGTTTGCTCTCCTCAAAATCCTCCGAGGTCAGTATTTTGTCAAACATATCTTTGAATTCCGGGTGCTGTTCATACACCTGCTCCATCTTTTCCCTGTTCGAGCTTGTAACAACAGCTGTCTTAATTCCTCTATTTCTCACTTCTTTTATAAAGTCTTCGAAGCCTAATACATAAGAATATTCCATTTCCTTCTCATAATTATTCAATCTTTCCGTAATCGTATCTTGTAACGCTTTATCGCCCGAAAAGTAAGTATCATAGACCTCTACCAGTGTTTGCCCTTTTATTTTCGTCTCCAAACCGGGTATATCCGGGCGATATTCACTGCATATCTGTCGCCAGAACAAGGTATAAAGGGATTCGGTGTCAAACACAACACCGTCCAAATCAAATAAGCAAGCCTTCATTTTCTTTAATCTTATCCTGTGTAAATGTTTATTGTTGTAATGCAAAGTTACAAAAATCTTTTTGTAACTTTGCCGACATATATGACAAAGAAATCATTTATACTCAGCACTTTATTATTGTTATCATTCATACTTTTAGGCAGCTGTGGGCATAAAAGCAAGCAGCCCAAGGCATTATCTCTACCTACCGCCAAGGTGGTTGTCGATACAACTGCCCGGCTATCGGATGAGATGCAGTGCACAATTCATGTCGATTTTATGTATCTGAAAGGCGAAAAATACAAGGTTGCCAATGATTCCCTCCTAAAGATGGGGCTCCTGCAACCCGATTATTTCTCTATTCGGTACGACCAACTCTCCCCACAAAAAGCCATACCGGAATTTGTTCGCCGATATGCAAAGGAGTATCTGGACATTGCCCGCCAACTAAGAATCAAGGAAAAGAAAGCTGCTCAGACGAAAGGCGCTTTATCCATCAAGACTGTTTTAACGGCCGGTGAGGACAATAACGTGATAGCAACCTCTTATATTGCTGTTAATGGAGGGAATGGCGACGAAACCAAATACGTTATTATCCGAAACTTCGACCCTAACACAGGGAAAGTAATCACCCTTAAAGACAGATTAGGCGATGATTATGAGGAAAAGGCCAACAAGGCTATTATGGAGGGTTTAACCGATCGTTACGCACTGGAAGACGACGATATGAAAGGGTTACAACAAAAAGGATTGTTCCAAGGTATCGACCTTTATCCGGCAGATAATTATGAAATAACCGACGATTCTATCCTATTCATCTATAATCCGGGCGAAATCAGCACAACATCAGTCCGTGTCGGAATAGAAAAATAAGGAGCTACCACCGATTATAAGCACAACAATATAGATTATCAACAAAGCAAATATAGGCGACATGTATCCTGATATCATCATAAAATATTTCCCTTCATTAAGCGAGAAGCAAATCAACCAATTTGGGAAACTCTACGAACTTTATCATGATTGGAACGCAAAGATTAACGTTATCTCCAGAAAAGACATCGATAATCTTTTCGAACACCATGTACTTCATTCTCTTGCCATAGCCAAAATGATTACTTTCCGTGAGGGGACAAACATACTCGACTTTGGTACAGGAGGTGGATTTCCCGGCATTCCTCTGGCAATAATGTTTCCGGAAGCCAACTTCAAGATGATTGATGGCACAGGAAAAAAAATTAAAGTAGCCTCTGAAGTAGGACAAGCAATAGGTCTGAACAACATCCTTCCGATGCATCTTCGTGGTGAAGAAGAAAAAGGTAAATTCGATTTCATCGTATCGCGCGCTGTTATGCCTTTGCCCGACCTTATGAAAATCGTGAAGAAAAACATTGCAAAAGACCAGCATAATGCGCTTGCCAATGGTGTTATCGCACTAAAGGGCGGGAATCTTACTGAAGAAATAAAGCCTTATCGTAAGATTATCGAGCAGGTAGAGCTTAGCCAATGGTTTGAGGAGGAATGGTTTAAGGAAAAATATCTACTCTATCTTCCCGGATAAAGTCATTCTTTTTTCAAAGATTATCACATAAAAACTCAATAGTATTTATGATACAGATAGAACGTTTTTGCTGTAACATGCTGGCAGAAAACTGTTATGTTATCAGCGATGAAACAAAGGAATGTGCCATCATCGACTGTGGCGCATACGACAACAATGAGCGTACAGCCATTATCGAATATATAAGGCAACACCATTTAAAGCCGGTGTTGCTGCTGGGTACCCACGGGCATCTTGACCATCATTTTGGCGATAATACTGTTTTTGAGGAATTCCAGTTGCGCCCCATCGTCCATAAGGGCGATGCCGACTTTATGGAAAAGCCACAAGAAATAGCAGCATCCATGTTCGGCATGCAACTGAACTATGAGTTGCCCTCCCCTCAATACAGCCTAAACAATGGCGACAAGCTCACCTTTGGCAACACTACACTGAGAGTTATTGCCACGCCGGGGCACTCTAAAGGCTCGGTTTGCTTTTATAACCAAGAAGAGAACATCCTCTTTACCGGCGACACCCTGTTCAAAGGCAGCATCGGACGGACGGACTTTCCCGGCGGAAGCATGTTCCAGATGGTAAGTTCCCTGCGCCTGTTGGCACAACTTCCCGACTCAACCCGCATCTATGCAGGGCATGGCGAGAACAGTACCATTGGCTATGAAGTGGCACATAATCCTTATATGGATCGATAAAAGAATGACTGCGAAGGAAGCATCTACCGAGAAAATTCTGATGGGAATAGACCCCGGCACCAACGTTATGGGCTATGGCTTACTACGAGTTATAGGCAATAAGCCCGAACTTATCGTAATGGGGGTTATCGATATGCGCAAAGAAAGGGATGCGTATATCAGACTCGGCAAGATTTTTGAACGCGTAACAGGCATCATTGAAGAATATCTTCCTGATGAGTTGGCCATAGAAGCTCCTTTTTTTGGCAAGAATGTACAGTCCATGTTAAAGCTGGGACGGGCACAAGGTGTAGCCATTGCCGCGGCTATCCAGCGTGATGTGCCTATTCATGAATATGCCCCGTTGAAAATAAAGATGGCCATTACAGGCAATGGATCGGCCTCTAAAGAGCAGGTAGCCACCATGCTTAAAAAGCTTTTACATCTAAGAGATGACCAAATACCCCATTTCATGGACGCTACCGATGCCGTTGCCGCAGCCTACTGCCACTTTCTGCAGATGTCAAGACCCGTAACTGCGGCCAAACATTACAGCTCGTGGAAAGACTTTGCACAAAAGAATCAAACCCGAATCAAGAAATAAATGATACAGATACATTCTGCATATCTATTCCAGAATATAAGATAACAAGTTGCTTCATGCACTATCTTGCGCCGAGCAACTTGTTATTTTTTTTTAGATTATCATACCATATATAAGGATAAAAATACTCTTTTTGTAATATTATTCACCTCTCTTTCCTACAAAACACTAAAAAACATCAAAATAGTTTTGGCAGTTAAAAATAGAATATCTATCTTTGTAGCGTTATCCTGAAAACAATCTTTTTACCTTACAAAAACTAATACCTATTTGAAATTGAAGCAGTCGCCTGTGAAGGTCACTGCTTTTTTTGTTGTCCCTACCCTTTGTATCACCCTTAGGAACAACAAAAACATTTCTTCTACGATTCCAATTTCCTACCTCTTTGGTAAAAATATTTATCTTCTTCAGTATCAACAGCATTTCATCACCACTCCACTATCAACCGCATCCGCCTCCTCCCCCTCCTTCACTTAACAATAATTAAAGACATGCTGATTTCTATATCATCCTTTTTTTGTAAATTTGCATCACATTAGACTCATCTTTATAGTCGAATAAAAACAGAAGTAATTACACAAAATAATAAATCATTTTATGAGTAAGCAAACAGAAAAGATCAAGGCACTCGTGGAAAAGCGTGAGCAAGCACGCTTAGGTGGTGGCCAGAAAGCGATTGATAAGCAGCACGAACGTGGCAAATATACTGCCCGCGAACGTATCGAAATGCTTGTTGATGCAGGCAGCTTTGAGGAATACGACATGTTCAAACTTCACCGTTGCCATAACTTCGGAATGGAAAAGAAGCAATACCTTGGCGATGGTGTTGTAGCAGGTTCTGCTACCATCGATGGTCGTTTGGTTTATCTATATGCGCAGGACTTCACCGTAAATGGTGGCTCTTTGTCGGAAACCATGGCTCAGAAAATCTGCAAGGTAATGGATATGGCCATGACGAACGGTGCCCCTGTCATCTGTATGAACGACTCCGGCGGCGCCCGCATTCAGGAAGGTATCTCTGCTTTGGCCGGTTACGGCGAGATTTTTGAACGTAACATCCTTGCTTCCGGTGTCATTCCACAAATCTCAAGCATCTTAGGACCATGTGCAGGTGGCGCCGTTTATTCGCCGGCTCTGACCGACTTCATCATCATGAAGGAGCAAACATCATACATGTTCCTTACCGGACCGAAGGTAGTAAAGACCGTTACCGGAGAGGATATCGATGCCGAGCACCTTGGTGGAGCCAGTGTACATGCCTCAAAGAGCGGTGTTACCAGCTTTACGGCAAAGACCGAGGAAGAGGCTCTCGACCTTATCAAGAAACTTTTGTCGTATATTCCTTCCAACAATCGCGAGGAAGCACCGCGTGTTGAGTGCACCGACCCTATCGATCGCAAGGAAGACCTGCTGAATGAGATTATTCCTGACGATCCGAATCAGGCTTACGATATGTATAAAGTTATTCAGGCCGTTACCGATAATGGCGAGTTCTTCGAGGTACAGCCCAAGTTCGCCAAGAACATCATCACTGGTTTTGCCCGTTTCAATGGTCAGAGCGTAGGTGTAGTAGCCAACCAGCCATCGGCATACGCAGGTGTACTCGATGTAAATGCAAGCCGTAAGGGTGCTCGCTTTGTTCGCTTCTGCGATGCTTTCAACATCCCAATCGTATCGTTGGTAGATGTTCCGGGCTTCCTTCCGGGTACCGGTCAGGAGTACAATGCCGTTATTCAGCATGGCGCTCAGCTGCTTTACGCTTATGGCGAGGCCACTGTGCCAAAGATAACCATTACGCTTCGCAAGAGCTATGGAGGCTCTCACATCGTAATGGGCTGCAAGCAGCTTCGTTCAGACCTTAACTTTGCATGGCCAAGTTCCGAAATTGCCGTAATGGGAGCTTCGGGTGCCGTAGCCGTTCTGTATGGAAAAGAAGCAAAGGCCGTTAAGGAACAAGGGGGCGATGTTAAGCAGTTCTTGGCCGAAAAGGAGGAGGAATACTCTGAGATGTTTGCCAATCCTTATCAGGCTGCCCAGTATGGTTATATCGACGATGTCATAGAGCCACGCAATACACGTTTCCGCATTTGCCGCGGTCTGGCACAACTTGCCCACAAGAAGCAGGAACTACCGGCCAAGAAACACGGATGTATGCCAATGTAATGAAGGGAGGACAAAGCAATGGATAAGAATGTATTCGCTGCCATAGCAATGGCTCTCTACGAATATGCCGGAAACAATATTCACGACAACGAGCCGGGCATTATCACCATTCGTCCGAAACAGACAATGTGGGATGCCAAGTTCGAGATTATGACCAAGAAACCATAAATAAGCAAACTTACATGAAAGAGTTTAAATATACAATTGCCGGTAAGGAATATAAAGTGGAAATCGGCGAAATAGATAGCGAAAACGTTGCAGAAGTTACTGTAAACGGTGAACAATACAGGGTGCAGATGGAGAAGGAAGCTGCTCCGGAAAAGAAAAAGGTAGAGTTGGGCAAGCCTGCTGCAAGCGCAGAGGAGACCGGAGACACTGCTTCGGCTCCGGTAAACGCGGCCAATGCCGTTAAGGCTCCACTGCCCGGTACCATTACTTCGGTAGAGGTAACTGTAGGTCAGGAGGTAAAAGCGGGTGATACCGTTGTCGTACTTGAGGCTATGAAGATGCAGAATGCCATCGAAGCCGAGAAGGATGGCAAGGTTACAGCCATCGTTGTAAAGGTGGGACAGGCTGTCCTTGAGGACGACCCACTGATTGTTATCGAGTAAACAGCGCCCGTTCCTAATCATACATAAAAGCCCTTGCTTCTCGAAAGCAAGGGCTTTATTATTGGCCACAATGCACAAAAGGCATATTCTATCTATACGGAAAAATATTTACAGATAGCAAACGCAAAAGTAAGCGAGCATCAATAATGTTCTTATCTGCCATGTATAACAGTAAAAAAGGACGTCTATAGGAAAGCAAAAGGGCATCTTTTCATGTAAAAAAGATGCCCTTTGTTTTATTCATTCTAAACATCTGATTATCAAAAAGATATAAGACCGATATTTTACTGTTGCCGGAATACCTTACAACAGAACATCAACGAAATATCTTTACTATGTTTTCGATATCTACAAGGTTGCTAAACCATTCGCCAAACATCGTTCAGTATCCGGCTTATCCCTCCTAAAGTTTATTGCCCTCTTTAGGGAACACCACTGCAGGCTTAAAGGTTTTGGCTTCCTCAAAGTCCATCTGCGCGTAAGAAATGATAATGACAGTGTCGCCCACCACGGCCTTACGTGCCGCTGCTCCATTCAGACAGATACAGCCGGAGCCTCGTTCACCCTTTATAATATAGGTTTCTATGCGTTCTCCATTATTATTATTCACAATCTGAACTTTCTCTCCGGCTATCATATTGGCCGCATCCATCAAGTCCTCGTCAATGGTTATGCTGCCCATGTAATGAAGATTAGCCTCGGTTACAGTAACACAATGAAGTTTACTCTTTAATACTTCTATCAACATTTCTAACCTTTATACTTTATATGGTCGATTAATCGTATAGGCGTATCTCCGCAATATACCGTAATACACCCTACAATATAAAGAGAGTCCTCCCAGTTTTCTACATCCAACAGTGTGTTCCCATCCACTATCTGAAAATATTCCACCTCCAGACCATCCACTTTGTTCACTTCTTCTATAACATATTGGCGTGTTTGAGGTAGGGAATACTCCTTGCCATAGTCCACACTCTCTCGCAAAGCCTTGTAAATGGCTGGCGCAATGGCACGCTCTTCTGCCGTCAGCAAAGTGTTGCGGGAACTCATAGCCAGCCCGTCCTCTTCTCGTACAATAGGGCATTCCACTATCCGGATGTCCATCCCGATGTAATCTACCAAACGCTTGATAACCGCTATCTGCTGCCAGTCTTTCTCCCCAAAGTAGGCACGGTCTGGCTTCACCATATAGAACAACTTGCTAACAATCTGGCAAACGCCGTTGAAATGACCGGGACGCTTGGCCCCTTCCATCACAACCGACTGCGGTGGGAATTCGTATTTGCGGGTGTCTTCAGTAGGATAAACTTCGCTTATCGAAGGCGCAAAGACTATCGAAGCGCCACACTTCTCCAGTAAGGCACAGTCGGCCTCAAGCGTACGTGGGTAACGTTCCAAGTCTTTAGGGTCATTAAACTGGGTTGGATTCAAGAAAACCGAGACTACAGTTACTCCATTTTCCTTCACGCTACGTTCCACCAATGAGGCGTGTCCCTTGTGAAGTGCGCCCATGGTAGGCACAAGTCCTACGGATTTTCCTTCTTTGCGGAGCTCGAAAAGTTCGTTCTGAAGTTCTACAATCGTGTTAATTACTTTCATCCGAAATATATTTTTTCTCTAAATAGCTTTTCTTTTTCGTTCATGCAAAGTAACAAAGAAATACTTACAATGGCAAGAATATAGCATAAAATATACCATAACATCATGGATTTAGGGCAATTTCAGATAAAAAATACACCTAATAAAATAAAAAGTCGTACCTTTGCAAAAATATTAATTACTAAGGAATGGGAAAGAAAATCTTATTTATAAATCAGGAGATTACACCTTACGTACCAGAAACGGAACTTTCAAACTATGGCTCCAACCTCCCAAATCTAATGCTGGAAGCCGGTTACGAAATCAGAACTTTTATGCCTAAATGGGGCGGTATTAACGAACGCCGTGGCCAGTTGCATGAGGTTTACCGCTTATCGAGGATGAACTTAACCATCGATGATACCGACCATCTTCTATATATTAAGGTAGCTACCTTTCCACAAACCAGAATTCAGGTATATTTCACTGATAATGAAGACTATTTTCAGAAGCGTTCTACCATGACTGTGGATGAGAACGGGGCGGAATACAAAGACAATGGCGAAAGAGCCATCTTCTTTGCACGCGGTGTTTTGGAAACCGTAAAGAAACTACATTGGGCTCCGGACATCATTCATTGCCAAGGCTGGATGACCTCTGTGCTGCCTTTCTATATTAAGACGGCCTACAAGGATGAGCCGGAATTTGCCAACGCAAAGGTGGTTACATCGCTCTTCGACCAGCAACCCGCAGGTGCTCTCGATGAAAACTTCAAGGCATGCCTACCCTATCAGGATGCCACAGCCGAACACTTGCAGAAGTATGCCGACACTTTCGATGCGCTGGAGCTTGGTAAATTAGCTATGGACTATTCCGATGCCATCGTAAGCATAGGCGACAAAGTGGATAAAAATCTTTTAGACTATGCCAAAGCCTCTTCAAAAGAGATGTTGGAAGATGACGGAAGCGTAGAGAATCTGAAAGAAAAATACGACGAGTTTTACAAGAAACTTATTGGTGAATAAACCTTATTACAAGCGTTAAATAGTGAGAATCCTGCCCGACGACAGGAAGTTTATTCCTATATTTGCCAATAAAAATCAACTCATTATACGGATGAAGAAAATATTTACCTTCCTTGCTGTTGCAGCATCCTTGCTCTTTACAGCATGCGATGACACGACAGATAACATTGGTGGCTCAATCATAGACAATGGCGACAAACTCTCTGTAAGCACAGACACCTTCGATGTTACATCGAAAACTATTCTGACAGGAGCAGTTTTTGCACGTTCTTCTATCGGATACCTTGGAAGAATGACGGATGCAGAAACGAATACTTCGGTGTCGGCTAACTTCATGTCGCAGTTTCATGTACTCGACAACTACCGGATTGGGAAAATCGACAGCATCACCAGCAAAGATGCAAGCAATAAGATTATAGCCGATTCGTGCGGAATACGTTTGTTCTATACCAGCTATTATGGTGATTCACTCGCCCAAATGAAACTCACAGCATACGAAATGCAGAAGCCGGTAGAGGAAGGAACAAGTTATGACAGTAATTTCGACCCCCTGGCACAGGGCTATATCCGTACCTCGAACGGCATTGCCAAAAACAGAAGCTATACTTTAGCCGACCTTACAGAGTCTGACAGTCTTCGTAACTCGTCAGATTATAGCAAGAATATCAATATCCGCCTGAATGATCCTTATACAGACAAGAACGGTGTAACTTACAATAATTTCGGTACGTATATCTTGAGAAAGTTTCAAGAAGACTCCACTGCTTTCAGAAACTCATACCGTTTCCTACACGAGATTTGTCCGGGCTTTTATTTCAAAATAGACGATAACAGTATCGGCTCGATGGCTCGTATCGACAATGCACAGCTCAACATTTATTACCGGGTAAAGAATGGCTCTTCACAAAAGGCTACCTTTACTAAGCTTGTGGGGACGGAAGAGGTGTTGCAACTTACGAACTTCAGCAATAATACTGCACTGTTAAACAGCCTTGCAAGCGAAACAGGGCATACTTATTTAAAGACTCCAGCGGGCTTGCTAACCCAATTAAGCCTTCCGATTACTGACATCTTGGCAGGACATGACAAAGATTCCATCAACTCGGCAAAGATAGAAGTGCAGCGTATCAACAACAGTACGACTTCACCTTATAACTTCAGCATCCCGCAGAATGTTATCATGTTACCGGCCGACAGCCTACTGAGCTTCTTTGCCAATAACAAGCTGACCGATAATAAAACCTCCTATATGGCGACTTATAACAGTACCAAGAATGCCTATATCTTCAACAACATCTCCGGCATCGTGAGCTTGTTTGTCAAAAACAAGGCACAGGCAGGATCTAATGCGAATTGGGGAAAGGTGGTACTTGTTCCCGTCGAGGTACAGACATCTACCGTTACGGAGAATGGGCAGAAGAGAACTGTCGTAACCAAGATTTCCAATCTCATGGGACTATCAAGCACAAAACTGCTAAGCGGAACGGGATTGGGGGATGGATTGAAACTGTCTGTAATCTATAGTAAGTTCAATGGCAGATAATTTTCTGGAAAAACATAGAGAAGAATACGAACAACGCAAAGCCGAATGGCTGAAGAAAAGGCGAAAGATAAAAAGCGTTAGGAGGGCAAACATCAGCAAACCGGAGGATGAGGCCTTATAATCGGGATGCTTGAAAGGGAAGCCTTTCCTGAAAAAAGACACAGAAAGAAAGGAATAAATATATAAAAATCGTTATACTATATGAGTATGACGATTTTTATTTTTAAACAGAATCTGACCATGGTTATTAACAGGTTCTATACATAAAAAGGGGTAGCCTACAAACAGAATAAATAGGTTTGGCACGAGGTTTGTTTATTAGATAAAGACATAGATTAGAGAACATTTTAGAAAAGAAAGGAAAACTATATACAATGATGAATCAATTTTCACCAAAAGTATCAGAGGTTCTTTCTTTCAGTAAGGAAGAAGCTGAAAGATTATCCAGTATGGCTATAGCCCCGGAACATTTGTTGCTGGCTATACTACGCGAACATGAAGGGCCTGTATGGGATCTTTTAAAGAAATCGGATATAGACCTTAATAATATTAAAACAGAACTGGAGAACCGTTTACGCAAAGAGAGTAAGGACAGGATAGCAATAACATCGGATATTTTATTAAATGAGCAGGCAAGCAATATTCTGCGTTTGGCTGTGTTGGAAGCACGACTTCAACATTCAGAAACCGTCGATATTCCACACCTGTTCTTAGCTATCTTACACGATGTTACTAAAAATGGAGCTAAAGAAGTGTTGGAAGAAAACAATATCAATTACAATGAGGCCTTGAATGCCATGCAGCTAAAGGCAAATACGCCTAAGAACAGCTTTGGCATGGCCGACGACGACGAGGATGAAGACATGTTCTCGCCCAATGAATCAGGTAATAAAACCAGAACAGAAACAGGACAGAAGCCCAATACAAAGTCGAAAACACCAGTGTTAGACGGCTTTGGTACCGACTTGACCGCTGCAGCTACTGCAGGAAAGCTCGACCCAGTCGTGGGCAGAAACAATGAGATACTACGTGTTTGTGAAATCTTAGGCAGAAGAAAGAAGAACAACCCTATCCTGATTGGTGAGCCGGGTGTAGGTAAGAGTGCTATCGTAGAAGGACTGGCACAGCTTATCGTGAAGCATCTTACCTCTCCTATCCTCTTCGATAAGCGTGTCGTTTCGTTAGATATGACGGCTATCGTAGCCGGGACAAAGTACAGAGGACAGTTCGAAGAAAGGATACGTGCACTCATTAAAGAGATTGAACAGAATCCAAATGTCATCGTCTTCATCGACGAAATTCATACCTTAATAGGAGCAGGCTCAACTCCCGGCTCAATGGATGCGGCCAATATCCTGAAACCGGCCTTAGCCAGAGGTACCATTCAGTGCATTGGTGCCACAACGTTGGAGGAGTATCGCAAGTCGATAGAGAAAGATGGCGCCTTGGAACGTCGTTTCCAGAAGGTGCTCGTAGAGCCTACCACAAAGGAGGAAACCTTACAAATCCTTGAGAACATCAAGGAACGTTACGAAATACATCACCATGTAAACTACACCAAGGAAGCTATTGAGGCTTGTGTAAGGCTCACCGACAGATATGTTACCGACCGTGCTTTTCCCGACAAAGCCATTGATGCCATGGACGAAGTTGGCTCACGAATTCACCTTCGCAATGTAAAAGTTCCACAGGAGATTTTGGATTTGCAGAAGGATATAGAGGCAACACAGCAGAAAAAGCAATTAGCGGTAAAGAATCAGAACTTTGAACTGGCAGCCAGTTTTCGTGATAAACAAACGGAACTGGAACGTGATCTGAAGGAGAAGCAGGATCAATGGCAACGTGGTGATATTGAGGACAAGACCGATGTCGGCGAGGACGATGTTGCCGATGTCGTAGCCATGATGACCGGCGTTCCCGTAAAGAGAATGAAGGAGAACGAAGGGGCCCGACTGAAGAATATGGATGTAGAGCTGAAAAAGCTGGTTATTGCACAGGATAAGGCCATTGACAAGATGGTAAAGGCCATTCAACGTAACCGTGTCGGCCTAAAGGATCCTAATCATCCCATTGGTGCCTTCATGTTCTTAGGTCCTACCGGTGTCGGTAAGACATATCTTGCAAAGCGACTTGCAGAGATGATGTTCGGCTCGAAGGATGCCCTTATCCGCATTGATATGAGCGAATATACCGAGAGTTTCAATACTTCACGACTCATAGGAGCACCTCCGGGATACGTAGGTTATGATGAAGGCGGACAGCTTACAGAGCGTGTTCGTCGCCATCCATATTCTATCGTATTGCTCGACGAGATAGAAAAGGCACATGGCAATGTGTTCAATATGTTACTACAGGTACTCGATGAGGGCAGATTAACCGATGGTAACGGTAGATTAATCGACTTCCGTAACACGATAATTATCATGACATCGAATGCCGGCACACGCCAACTGAAGGAATTTGGGCAAGGAGTAGGCTTCAAGGCAGCCAGTCTGAATGGATTATCACAGAGCGAGGGAGACAAGGAACGTGCACGTCAAATTGTCCAAAAGAGCTTGAGCAAGCAATTTGCACCGGAATTTCTGAATCGCCTCGATGAGATTATCACTTTCGATCAGCTCGATCTGGCTGCCATCAAGAAGATTATCGACATTGAGCTGGTAGGTTTATCCAATAGGGTAAGTGAGCTTGGCTATCAAATGAATCTAAGCGATACGGCTAAAGAGTTTGTTGCTACCAAGGGTTACGATGTACAGTTTGGCGCCCGTCCATTGAAGAGAGCTATCCAGAACTATATAGAAGATGGCATCAGCGAGCTCATTCTATCGGGTGATCTGAAGCCGGGCTATACCATTGAGATAGACAAACAGCCTGAAAAAGAGGAATTAACCTTTAAGGCTCTTGCGCCCCAAACCAGCTTGGAGGCAGCGAAGGAGCAGCCAAAGGCATTAGAAGAATAGGAATTCCTATGGGTAACTTTATGCACAAAAGTATGACCTACCAAAGAGAATAGGCTATCTATGAAAAAATAAAGGCTCCCAATAAAAATATTCCAATCGCATTAAAATAATAACAAAAAGCCCTATCAGTAGCCTTTAAGACTGCCGATAGGGCTTTTTGTATTCACCATTTTTGGCAACGGTAGATTAATCGACATAGTGAAAGTATCATTAAGTGCAGATGCATCAATGTTGGATTAGCACTTTTGTCCACTTTCCTGAGGGACTATTTCTGCACCGTTCCGACTATAACCGATAACTCACGCCAAGATTTAAATAAATGGGATGTAAGTCAAAGGTTACCGTTTTAAAATCCTTTTTGAATATATCAGAGAAGGCCCAAGTGAGGTCGGCGGTGAGAGAAACGTGCTTATCGGCCCTCCATGAGCCTCCTATTTGAGCGCCCCACTGAAACTTCTTAAGATTGGAAGTAAAATCATAGGGTCCCTTAGAGTCGCCTTCAAATATGATTTTAGTACCTGTCGGGGTGTTTTCCCGTAAGTAGCCATCACGGACATGCCCATTAAACTGACCATCCAACTTAATCGATCCAAACACTCCGGCACGTGCTTTCCAACGATTGGAAATACGATAATTGGCAAGAACCGGTACCGTCAGCAAGGTAGCACTGTAATTTGTTTTTACATAACCGGTGTAAAAGCCGGCTATACGGTCGGTACCTTGGATGACCTCTGTATGATAATTCTTCACCGTAGCTCCGGTCTTCATACCTTTCTTTTCAAGTTTTACACCAACGGATGCTCCCCATTGGCGGCTATTACCAAGCCATTTTGTAAAAGTTCCTTCAACAGAGCCATTGAATTTCGGATTGAACAATTCTATTTTACGCACCTCACGTGGCATTGGCAAGGGGGCTGCGCCACCGATGTTTACCCCTAATTTAAGTTCAGCTTCCCAACTCCTTGTCTCGGGAGAAGCGGTTGCCTGATATGTCGTTTCCTGCCCTTTTACCATGGCAATACTACCCATAAAGGCAAGACACACCATTATTAATCGAGAAAATCTATTCATTCTATAGCTTTATTTATTCTGAAAAAAGTTCCATTTCATCAACATACAAGGTACTCCCTATGGCGCCTTCAAAACTGGCACCATCCTTACTTGAGGACAAAACAATCGCCAACTTATACTTTCCTGTAGCGAGTTTATCGGTATCTATCACCCTTCCATTCACATATTCGAAAGGAATAGAGAACTTTGTCCACTCGTTTGTTTCCTTTCTGTCCTGCAGCTCAGCCTTCAAGACAATGGCATCACTGGTTAAAGAGTTTGAGCCATCCAGATAGTCATTGCCATTTGAAGTATCGAAAAGGACGGCATAAATAGCAAAATCATCCTTTTTGCCGGGCTCTGTCGCACCTGAAGCATTGGTGAATTTATCACCGGCTTTATATTTATAGTAGCCTATCAGACGTTCCGGAACTTTCCTGAAAGGACGCCCAAACTGCGTAGCTTTTAAAGGACTTGACAGTGCCTTGGATGAATCGAAATTACCAATGAAAAGGTTTCCCGCGGCTATCGGCATTTGAACGAGCGCTCCCAAAGAGCCTGTCGAGATAGTCTGCAGCTTAACACATTTGCCGATATAGCCATCCTCCGACTGACTTGTAGGATAAGCTCCGGCCACTTTACCGCTCAATGTAAGTTTTGCGCCGGCATTGCCACTACCCCATTCCATTTCTGAGCCTTCGGTATCCATATCATAAAAAACATGATATTCTACTTTCGGCAAGAAAAATCCTCCCGCTTCCTCATGCAATTTCATGTTCTCGAAACTGTACTTGGTGGCAATGTCATCCGATATAAAAGAAACCTTATAGGTCTTTTTCCACACACCATCCTGCGACGTCAGCGTATAAGTCTGCGGAGTAGTAAAGTCGCGAACGGTACCACTTGCGGGCTCTACAGTAGCTCCTTCGGTAATCGTAAAGACAGGTGCCAAATGCGTTACATCATCCCAAGCATTCACAAAGAAAGTGATTTCGTCGTTATTGATTTGTGGTTTCCCGATGGTTTCCACTCCTTCCACACTGATAGAGGTAATGTCGGCCTCAGTATTTAAAGCCTCATCACGAACACAGGAGATAAAAGAAAGCATAAAAAGAGACACGATAAATGTGCCTGAAACATTTTTTCTTAACGATTTCATATAATATAATCTTATGTATAATTCCCTACAAAGGTACAATAATTATTTATTTTTCTATATTAGAGGCACTATTTAAGCTACATCAAGACGACTACCTTATATGCTTGCTAAGATAAAATAAGGATAAATCTGCTATATAAATGGCAAAAAAGCATCCTCTATATGGCGAATAATGTGGCCTGTCTGAGGAGTCCCGACAATGGTTATAATGTCGAATCTAACATCACAATCTGTCGGATGGCGCTTGATAAACGCGTTGGCTGCAATGGAAATAGACCTAACCTTACCGGCATCAACAGCCAAATCAGCATCGGTAAAAAGTTCATTACGACGTGTCTTTACCTCTACAATGACCAGAACATCCCCTTCGGTGGCAATGATATCCAAATCGCGATGCTGGTATTTCCAATCACGAAACAGAATGGTATAGCCTTTTCCGATAAGATATTCTGCAGCTATCTTCTCGCCCCAAGCACCTAATGCGTTATGTTCTGCCATATCATGAGCCGTTAGTATGTCATAGATTATTTTACATAAAGTAGAAAAGAAGGGTTGTTTATTTCTAATAATAACCATCCCATAACTTCTTATCATTATACTTTGCAAATATACATGTTTCTGATTAAATATACAATAAAAAGGGCTTTCCTTTCTATGTATTACTTCCTAAAGAAGTGTATGTGATTCTTTCACATATAAAAAAGGCTACCCGCACGTTGTTATACATGCCGATAGCCTTTAATACTTATTAAAATAAAATTGCTTATAAATCGAACTTATAACCTAAAGTAATCTGGAATACGCTGTTTTTAGACTTATCGCCATCGTAAACCTTTGTCAAACCCCAGTTGTAACGAGCATCTAACTGTACATTTGAGAACTCATAAGAGATACCAACCGGGATTGAGAAATCTACTGACTTTGCCTTAAAAGCTGCAGGCGCATTACTATTACCCCAGTCATCGTTTACTTTAAAACCCGGTTGTACACCTAATTTTACTGCAAGGCCCTTTGTAACGTAAACATTCGCCATAACAGGCACATTGATATAGTCCAGTTTCTGTGTAAAACTATCATTACCTATATCGTACTTAGCACCCTGCTGTGAATAAATGGCACCAACACTAAGTGAAAGAAGATCAGTAGCCTGATACTCGCCTTCTATACCGGCTGCCAAACCTATTCGTGCATCTGAGCCATTGTTATCTGTTAAGTTTGCAACATTCATACCAATCTTTGGCTGAATATTAAATGAACCTACTGAATGCTGTGCAAATGCTGCAACTGATGTAATCATCATAGCTGCGGCCATAAAAAATTTCTTCATAATTACTATATTTTACTGATATAAACTAAAGTTATCAAAATGAATTGATACCTACATTAACTCTCTAATTTTATTTTACCTCTATCTATATGATTTATTCTCTCTAAACAATAAGGATGAAACACCCTGTTTGTTCTCTAATTTCAGTCGCAAAGATATATTTTTTACAGAAAGTCGTCAAAGGAATTTGCCGAAATTATCAAAAATCTTAACATGTTTTGATACTAAGGGCTACATTTTTATCGATGTTAAGCCTTCCGGTTAATTACATAACGGTTATTAACTGTCATATAGAAATGAAAAGTATTGATAGATTTCCTACCATAACTTTTAGCAATAGGATAACTTAATGGAACAGATACTCCCGTTAAATATAGTATTCGGCTGTATCTATCATTCCTGATCGAATGGCATACATCGTTGCCTCATGCACATTATTAACCCCCAATTTACGGAAGATATTTTTGCGATGAGTATTTACGGTATGGAATGAGGAGATACGTTTCTCGGCAATTTCCTTTGTGGTCATGCCGCAGGCTATGTCGATAAGTATTTCCCTTTCCGTCTTTGTAAGTTTTACTTGTTCCATATTAATGGGGGAAGCAGGTGTCAGAAGCATTTCTGTCATATGCTGACAGATAAATCTGTGAGCTTGCTTCGCGTAGGCTATACAATCTCTTATCTCACTCATACGCGAATCTTTTAACAATACACTGACCCGAGAATTTGTATTGATAGCCTGCTTTACAAACTCAACACTTAAATCTTCACTCCATAAAATACAGAAAGCATGGGGAAAACGCTGCCCTATAATCTGTAGGTCTTGCTGTCCGGAAAAGTCGAAAAGTGTATAATCGACGATGACGATGGATAATGGATTTTCATTCAACTGATATAACAACTCTATTTTATCAGTAGCTATTTTACAGGTAACATCCGACATTTTGCCAAGAACATACAGCATTCCGGCACGTGTTATATCTTGATTATCTGCCAAAATTATATTCACCATATATCAACCATTCATTATATAAAGCTATGCCTTTGCTAAAATATCTCCGGCAGAATACTACAAGAATTTACCTTCAAATAGCAGACAGCTATTTATCTTAGAACGAAAAAAATACAATTATGTACCAGAAACCCGTATTAATCTTGCCCGGAAAATTGCTTGATACGCTGTTCATCCTTCAAGCGGCAGATTAACAATGTATCGTCTTTTTCGGCTACTATATATCCATCCAAGCCCTGTATTACCACTTTCTTCTCGTCCGTAGTATGAATAATACAATTCTTTGTATCGAAAACCTTCACATCCTTACCTACCAATGTATTCCCATAAAGGTCATGCTGTGTCTGCATTAAAAGAGAGCCCCATGTTCCTAAATCGCTCCATCCGAAGTCGGCAGGATGTACAAATATCTCTTCTGCTTTCTCCATAATAGCATAATCCACCGAGATATTCTCACATTGTGGATACGCCTCATTGATAACTTCCTGCTCTTTGGCAGTCCCAAGATCATCTATGATACGCTCAAATACACGTGCGATACTGGGCTCATATATTCTAAAGGCATTTACGATCGTCTTTGCGCTCCATATAAAGATACCTGCATTCCAGAAGAAATTATTCAGCAGAATATATCTCTCTGCAGTAGTAACATCTGGTTTCTCCTTAAACTGATCTACTCTGAACACCTCCTTATTGCGTGCAGAGCATGCGCTAAGGTCGGCCTGTATATATCCATAGCCCGTTTCTGGACGTGTAGGCTTCATGCCCAGTGTAACAATGGCATCCGAGTCGGCCGTAAAGCTAAGGCAGTTTCTTATCACCCGTCTGAACTCTTCTTCGTTTGTTACGATATGGTCGCTGGGCGAAACAACTACATTTGCTTTCGGATTTTCTTTTTTTATCCTCCAACTTACATAAGCTATACATGGTGCTGTATTGCGCCTACATGGCTCGCTAAGAATATGCGACGCTAAAACGGCCGGCAACTGCTCCCGAACAAGGGCTACATAACGTTCATTGGTTACTACCCATACATTCTCTATCGGTACAACTCCCTCGAACCTATCCAATGTAAGCTGTAATAATGACTTTCCTACACCAAGAACATCTATAAACTGTTTTGGACGCTCTGAAGTGCTCATAGGCCAAAAACGGCTGCCTACTCCACCTGCCATTATGACTAAATGATTGTTTATTCGACCCATATAGCTATTTTAATGATTATTATTTATAAATGCAAATATACAAAGAAAAAGGCGAGTCGCCCTCATACATAAGGGATTATTCTTAGATTTTTAATAAAAATATGTGCAGAAATCTGTTATAAAGCCAATAAGACCGGCAAAAAATGGCTGTTTTTTAGCAAAAAGACCGATTGATTTAGACAACCGCCTTAAAGCGGTTATGCCCTGTGCTTATTGAGCATTTTATTACACAGGGAAGTTTCCTTTTGTTTCCGTCATGCGTTCACAGTTATGTAATTCTTTTATATACAATGAATCACAAAGCGAGATTAACAGTGGTATGACAGTAAGCTCCTCTCAAACGCCTTTCTCATGGAAAGATAATTGGTTGTCGGAATCTATTTAAGTATCAATATCTTTGCCGACACAAAACATTGCCAAACGCACTTTAGCATTTGAGTTTAATAAGGTGTTGGATACAAACACGAGTGGTGTATGCCCATTACTCACCCCGTGTATCATGCCAACTCCAACCAATCATCTTATATTTTACTGTAAACAATCGGCCGATGTTGGGCTGTCTTAGTCTATCAATAATCCGCTATCAAGAAAGTATAGCACTCTTTTCCGACTTGTATCTACCAAAATTTACTGTCATCCTATCATGGAAAGAGATACGACAAAATACTGTAAAACAACATTTTACAAGAACTGTTAAAAATGAAAGCAAAGATATTTTTATATTTTTTCTCATGGGAATAACAATAACTTGTAAATATATAGTATATAACTATTCCTCGAATTGAAGCCGGATTTGCTTCCTGTTTCCCAATGGTATAACCTGTTCCTGCAACTTATCATCCTTAAAATCCAATAAAAGTTGCTGCGTGTCATTTCCTCTTTCATTAATCCGGTAACGCCCTTTCCCAACCTTCTCGAGGATAGAATCGCTCCCTTTTACATTCGCCTGAACATACTTTTGCACATATTTATATACATCATCGAAAGGAAC
This sequence comes from Prevotella sp., assembly GCA_041855505.1. Classification (GTDB taxonomy): domain Bacteria; phylum Bacteroidota; class Bacteroidia; order Bacteroidales; family Bacteroidaceae; genus Prevotella. Next base: position 64,557 of record JBHAEI010000018.1, on the reverse strand, counting down.
GGGATAGAACAAAGTATTCTTTGCATTATGAACATGGCGTGCAATCTTCTTTACAGGTAGCCCTGCGCTGCCTGCCTCCATTAATACATATAGAATATCCTTGTCGTACATATAAGAAAACAAAAGAGAGTTCATACAAGCCAACTTATACGAACTCTCTTTAGAGTATCAATCTTCCAGATTATGCAAGTGCTACTTTATTATCATCAACACCTACAATCTTAAATTCTTTGAAGAGCCATCCAATGCCTAAGTATGCATCTTCAACGCTAATCTTAGCAAGAGCTGCAATCTCCTTTACTTCCAAAGCGCGACCTTCTGACGCTAATACCTGATACACATCACCGGCTTTGAAACCTGCATTTTCTGCATTTAAAAATACTACAGGCTTCTTTGTTGCTTTAGAAGCGGCCTTAGTTGTTTTTTTAACTGTCTTTGTTGCCTTTGTTTCTGTCATAATCTAAAAAATCTAATATAAAGAATAACAATCTGATTTACAAGACAAAATTACACTTAAAGAATGAATTAATAGCATGTTTCCACGAAAATAATGTCATTATTTAATCACAGTAACCTCACAAACCTTATTTCTTGATATAAATCAACTTATATTAACTCTTTAAATCCAGTTTTATTTCCAATTCATCCAACTGCTTCTGATCGATGGCAGACGGTGCGTCCAACATCACATCACGGCCATTATTGTTCTTTGGAAAAGCGATACAGTCGCGGATACTATCAAGACCTGCGAGGATACTTACAAAGCGATCCAAGCCAAAAGCCAGTCCGGCATGAGGTGGAGCACCGTACTTAAAGGCGTTCATCAAGAAGCCAAACTGTTCCTCGGCACGTTCTGGTGTAAAGCCCAGCACCTCGAACATCTTCTCCTGCAGGCTGGTATCATGAATACGAAGAGAGCCTCCACCCACCTCAATACCATTACATACAAAGTCGTATGCCTTGGCACGAACCTTTTCCGGATGCTCATCCAGCAACGGAATATCATCAGGATTAGGCATTGTAAACGGATGGTGCGTAGCCATTAAGCGCTGTTCCTCATCGCTCCATTCGAACAATGGGAAATCGATAATCCACAAGCACTTGAATACATTCTTATCACGAAGTCCCAGACGGTTGCCCATTTCCAAACGAAGTGAGCATAGCTGCACGCGCACCTTGTTTGGCTTAGTACCGGAAAGTATCAAGACTAAATCGCCATCTTTTGCCCCTGTAGTCGCCTTTACCTTCTTAAGTTGCTCCGGAGTATAGAATTTGTCAATAGAACTCTTAACTGTTCCATCCTCATTATACTTAATGAAGACCAGTCCTTGTGCCCCCACCTGCGGACGCTTTACAAAATCTGTCAGCTCATTCAGTTGTTTACGACTGTAGTTTGCACAGCCCGGCACAACGATACCGCCTATATATTCAGCCTCATTAAATACAGAGAACTCACCCGTTCTCTTCAGATCGTCCATCAGTTCCACGAACTCCATGCCGAAGCGCAAGTCCGGTTTATCAGATCCAAAGCGCTTCATTGCCTCATGCCATGTCATCTGTTGCAGTTTCGGAAGCTCCACTCCACGTATCTCCTTGAACAGATGGCGAGCCATTTCTTCGAACAAATCGATTACATCATCCTGATCGACAAACGACATTTCACAGTCTATCTGTGTGAACTCCGGCTGACGATCGGCACGTAAATCCTCATCGCGGAAACACTTGGCTATTTGGAAATATCTGTCAAAACCTGCTACCATGAGTAACTGTTTCAAGGTCTGCGGACTTTGAGGCAGTGCATAGAACTGCCCCGGATTCATGCGTGAAGGCACCACAAAGTCGCGGGCTCCTTCCGGAGTAGAGCCAATCAGGATAGGCGTTTCCACCTCCATGAAGTTCTGTGAGTCCAAGAAGTTACGGATAAGAATGGTCATTCTATGGCGCAGCTCCAAGTTTTTACGAACAGCCTGCCTACGAAGATCCAGATAACGGTACTTCATCCTCAGGTCGTCGCCACCGTCTGTGTTATCCTCTATCGTGAAAGGCGGGGTTAAAGAAGTACTTAACACCGTCAGTTCCTTTACAATAATCTCTATATCACCGGTCGTTATCTTGTCGTTTTTGCTCTGACGCTCGTTCACAACACCCTGTACCTGAATACAGAACTCACGTCCCAACTTATTTGCTTCGCCACACAGGGCTGCGTCGTCGGCCTCGTTAAACACAAGCTGGGTAATACCATAACGATCACGAAGATCAATGAATGTCATGCCACCCATCTTCCTCACACGCTGAACCCATCCTGCAAGTGTAACTTCTTTACCTGCATCGGCAAGACGAAGCTCGCCACAAGTTTTCGTACGATACATAATATTATCTTTTAAAAATTCTACTCTTTTCTACAAAAGTACCCATACACGAAGAAGATAAAAAAAACCTTTTTGCTGCTAAGGACACCTTGTTCCATGCAAAGGTACTAAGTTTATATGAAAATGAAGAATTCATCCTATACAAAGGACATAAAAACATGGTTTCAAATTTCTTTCATATTATTACTCTGATTATTCTTCGTTTATTTGCGGGCAAATAAGTACTTTTGCACCAAAGTACACCTTTTTAAATATAATGAGAAATATAGTTCCCTTATCAAGACAGTAAATTAAGTTATGAGAAAGATTGTTTTATTTGTAGTAGCAATCGCCACTGCAATGATTTGTACCACAACCGGATGTACAAACAAAAAACCGGAACAAGGAAAAGACAGTGTCAAGACCGACTCAGTAGCCACAGCGGATTCTACGGAAGAGATTGATTCTGCTGCAAAAATCATAGCAGAAACACCTATGCCAAAGGCTGCCGACCAACTTTTCGACGACTTTTTCTTTAATTTCATTGCCAATCCGAAAATCCAATACAGCCGCATCAAGTTCCCACTTCCCGAAACAGAAGCCGGAAAAACCAAGATGATTACAAAGAATGAGTGGAAGATGCAGCGTTTCTTTCGTCCACAAGGCTATTACACCCTTATCTTCGATGATGAGAAACAGGTGAAGCTTGCACAGGCTACCGACCTCGACACTGTTATTGTAGAAAGTATCAGGTTACAAGAAAATAGAATCAAGCAATATATTTTCGACCATCAGGATGGCTATTGGAAACTGAATAAAATTCGGCGCATCACTTTCAAGGACAGCTATAACGCTTCTTTCTATAAGTTCCTTGCAACTTTCTTTGCATCGAATGGCAAAGGATTTGTTCCCAACCAACTGGCTTACACCGGTCCTGACCCTAATGGAGAGGAAACAGCAACCATCAATACTACTGTTCCCGGCGAGGAATGGAGCTCTTTCCTGCCCGAAGTTCCACAAAGCAAAATATACAATATCCTCTATGGACAGAAGTATTCCGATACAAACATGCGTATCATCACTTTCCGAGGACTATCGAATGGGGTTGAGACAGAGCTTGTATTCAGGAAAAACGGCAGTAGCTGGAAGCTGGATAAAATCAACGCTTTCTAATCTGATAACTCTCTTATCCATATAGACACAGCTGTATGAAAGATTTAAGCAATTACAGTTTACTACATCATAACACCTTCGGTATTGACGTTCAATGCCGAAGGTTTGTTGAATATAGCAGTCCCGAAGAGGCACAGACACTTGTCAGCTCGCTTCAACAGGACGATTATCCGCTGCTCATCTTAGGAAAAGGCAGCAATCTTCTGCTCACAAAGAACTACGAAGGCACCGTTATCCATTCGGGAATAAACTACATCAAGCAGCTCGATGAGGAGCACGTACAATGTGGATCGGGCTATGTGTGGGACGACTTCGTAGCTTTCTGTGTCGCACATCAGCTCTATGGAGCCGAAAATCTATCCCTTATTCCCGGAGAGGTCGGTGCCAGCGCCGTGCAGAATATAGGTGCCTATGGAACTGAAGCCAAGGATCTGATAGAGAAAGTGGAAGTAGTTGAGATTGCAACGGGCAATATTCTGATATTTACCAATGAGGAATGTGAGTATGCCTATCGCCAAAGCAAGTTCAAGAACGAGTGGAAAGATAAGTATCTCGTCCTTTCCGTTACCTATAAACTAAGCCGGAACTACGAGCCAAAACTCGATTATGGAAACATTCGTTCGGCACTTGCACAAAAAGGTATGGAACATCCCACGGCAGCTGAGCTTCGAAATACGATTATCGACATACGGAATGCCAAGCTCCCCGACCCGGAACGCATCGGCAATGCGGGAAGTTTCTTTATGAATCCTATTGTAAGCAAAGAAAAATACCGGGAACTGACAGAGCAGTTTGGCAATATTCCACATTATAATATAGATGCAACGCACGAGAAGATACCCGCAGGATGGATGATCGACCAGTGCGGATGGAAGGGTAAAGCCTTGGGGAGAGCCGGGGTATATGACAAGCAGGCACTTGTTTTGGTAAACCTCGGAGGGGCTACCGGCAGCGAAATTGTACAGTTGTACCAGACCATTCAACAGGATGTAAAAAACAAATTTGGCATAGAAATACATCCGGAGGTGAATGTAAAATAACACTTTAGAAAGGAGGAGCAAGCATGAGTAAGCGAGTAACATTAACGTTTTTAGGTACGGGAACATCGAATGGTGTACCTGTTATCGGCTGTAATTGCGAGGTGTGCCGCAGCAACGACCCTCACGACAAGCGCCTACGTACCTCAGCCCTCATAGAAACCGCCGATACAAGAATACTCATTGACTGTGGACCCGACTTCCGCCAACAAATCCTTCAACAACCTTTCAGAAAAATACACGGTGTTCTGCTAACACATATTCATTACGATCATGTAGGTGGAATCGACGATCTCCGCCCCTATTGTGCACTTGGCGATATAAACATCTATGCCAATAGCGACACCTGCAAGGGACTGATGCACAACCTACCCTACTGCTTTACTGAAACACTTTATCCCGGAGTGCCACGGCTTAACCTCCACCCCATAGATCCTTATAAGGCTTTTCCTATCGGCGAATTAGAGGTTATGCCCATTGAAGTGATGCACGGCACACTGCCTATTCTCGGTTACCGGCTGGGCTCGCTGGCATACATCACCGACATGAAGGCAATCAGCGAGGAGGCCGTTGCCCACTTAAAAGGCATCAAAACCCTTGTGGTGAACGGGCTTCGATGGGATCGTCCGCACCACTCTCACCAGTTAATTCCGGAGGCAATAGACTTTGCTTGGCAGATGAAAGCCGAGGAAACTTACCTTATTCACCTGACCGACCGTGCCGGACTGCATAACGAATCGCAGAAGAAACTGCCGCCAAACATGCACTTTGCCTACGACGGATTAAAAATAAACATTGATATATAATAAGGCTATCGAAAGCATTTCATGGGATTAAGACATATTGCTTAATCCCTTTTCTTATACAAAAAAACTTATAAAACTTCCTTATAATTTGCTTATTTACAATATATTTCCTATTTTTGCACAACTTATTTGCCTTGTGCAAACTAATAATAAGGAGTAATTAGATTATGTCAATATCTAAAACAAGACAAACATTGGTAGATGTTGCACGCCAGCTCTTTGCCAAGAATGGCATTGCCAACACTACTATGAACAATATAGCAAAAGCATCGGGTAAAGGGCGGCGAACTCTATACACCTACTTTAAGAGCAAAGAGGATGTGTATTTTGCTGTCATCGAGTCGGAGTTGGAACGACTTTCCGATAAACTCGACGAGGTTGCAGCCAAGAACATCAGTCCTCAGGATAAAATCATCGAACTCATCTACACCCATCTCAGCATGATAAAGGAAACCGTTATACGCAACGGCAACCTGCGCGCCGAGTTCTTCCGAAATATTTGGATGGTGGAAAAGGTGCGCCGAAAATTCGATGAGGACGAGATTGAGCTTTTTAAAAAGGTGTATGCCGAGGCGAAAGCGGATGGAGAATTCGACATTGATAACATAGAACTGGTGGCCGACATTACACATTATTGTATTAAAGGACTGGAAGTTCCGTTTATCTACGGTCGTTTGGGGCATGGCCTCACCGAGGAAACCAGTAAGCCGATGGTGGCAAAGGTTGTCTATGGCGCGCTTGGTAAGTCAGGAAACAATAAACTATAAAATTATAAACAATCAAATTAATAGAGAAAAAATGGGATTATTAACAGGTAAAACAGCCCTTATTACAGGTGCTGCACGTGGCATTGGCAAGGCCATTGCGCTGAAGTTCGCACAGGAAGGTGCCAACATTGCATTCACCGATTTGTTCATCGACGAGGAACACGGTGGTCTTCAGACAGAACGTGAGATACAAGCTCTTGGCGTAAAGGCCAAGGGATATGCCAGCAACGCTGCCAACTTCGAAGAGAGCGAGCTGGTTGTTACGAAGGTAAAGGAGGAGTTCGGCTCTATCGATGTACTGATTAACAATGCCGGCATCACCAAGGATGGCCTGATGCTCCGCATGACAGAACAGCAGTGGGACGCAGTTATCGCCGTAAACCTAAAGAGTGCCTTCAACTTTATTCACGCATGTGTGCCGGTAATGATGCGTCAGCGTGGCGGCTCTATCATCAATATGGCCAGCGTAGTAGGTGTACACGGCAATGCCGGTCAGGCAAACTATGCCGCTTCCAAGGCCGGACTGATAGCACTTGCCAAGAGTGTTGCACAGGAAATGGGTCCTAAGGGTATCCGTGCCAACGCCATTGCGCCGGGCTTCATCGATACAGCCATGACACAGGCACTGCCCGATGATGTACGCAAGGAATGGACTTCAAAGATTCCATTGCGCCGTGGCGGAACGGTAGAGGACATCGCCAACACTGCCATCTATCTGGCATCCGACCTTTCGAGCTATGTTTCAGGTCAGGTTATTCAGGTGGATGGCGGCATGAACATGTAATTGTTCCACCCAACGATATCAGGTGATACCAAGTTACTCGTGCCTTAACAGGCCGAAATAACCGGGTATCACCTTCTTTTTTAAGCTAAACTCATTACTGGAGGAAGAAACATTATGCAAGTTGTGTATGAGGATAATCACCTCATCATCGTCTATAAGGAAGCGGGAGAAATCGTGCAAGCCGACAAAACCGGCGACGAGCCGCTCTCGGAAACCGTGAAGCAATGGATAAAGGAGAAGTACCAAAAGCCCGGAAACGTATTCCTCGGAGTGGTGCACCGATTAGACAGACCCGTGGCGGGGCTCGTTATCTTTGCCCGTACCTCCAAGGCCTTAACACGCCTGAACAATATGTTTCGTGAAGGAAGCATCCACAAAACCTACTGGGCTATCGTACAACGTCCTCCCATTGAGGCGGAGGCAACCCTTACCGACTATCTTGTGCGCAACACCAAGCAGAACAAAAGCTATGCCTATAACAGGCAGGTGCCTACAAGCAAGAAGTCTGTTCTGCATTACAAAACCATCAATGCGTCCGACAGATATACTCTGTTAGAGGTAAACCTCATGACGGGCCGACACCACCAAATAAGGTGTCAGCTGGCCAATATGGGCTGCCCTATTAAAGGCGACTTAAAGTATGGCGCCCCAAGAAGCAACCCCGATGGCAGCATTAGTTTGCTGAGCCACAAGGTGGAGTTCGTTCATCCCGTATCAAAGGAAACCATAAAGGTAGTGTCGCCCCTTCCGAACGACAACCTCTGGCAAGCCATTGCCCCACACGAAGAGCTGTAAAATATTTTCCAATATACCATCTTTCAGCAGAGCTTTCATACTTACCTAAGAGATAATTTATAACTATCTGAATATCAAACAACTACAAACCTCATACAAAAGAGCCCCTTTAGCACTGCTAAAGGGGCTCTTTTGTATGGTAATTCATGCCATTTTTCCAGCCAATCCATGCCCAATAACACGGGAAATGACGGCAGATGGCAAGCAAAGAGTTCGGAATGTAAATAAAAATTATACATATCCACAACGCATAACAGCCCCTATCCAAACACAAAAGCCGGCATCCCTTACCACAAGGGAGCCGGCTTTCTTTTCATATATAGATAATGTAACCAGTTAATTTACTTTACTATAGCAAGGATATCCTCTACTATTTGTTCATCGGTAAGATGGTTTTCCTTCAGCAGTTCGTTCACATCGTAACGATCATAGAGTTGTTTCCTTACACCAAAGTTAAGCACTTTCATGTCGGACGGGCCATAGAAGCGAGCCACTGTTTCGCCATAACCACCATGAAGCGAGCCATCCTCAATGGTTGCCACAACCTCATGGTCGGCCTTCAGGCGCTCCAACAGTTCCTCATCGACACCCGACAGGAAGCGGGGATTAACCAGTGTCGCGCCGATTCCTTTCTCTGCCAAAGCCTTTACAACATTCTTTGCCTTGCCGAAGAAGTCGCCTACACCGAAGACAGCTACCTTCTTACCCTGCTTCTCTACCTTATTCTTGTTCAATATCGAGTAATCGGTATCGACTGTACCTTCTGCATGCTCGAAGCCATAAGCCGGAACGCGGATGGCAACCGAGTACTGTGTCTGCTCGATAGCCCACTTTTCCATGGCGATGGTTTCCTCGACAGTGGTCGGAGCCAGATACACCAAGTTAGGAATATGGCTTAACATAGGAATGTCGAAGAAGCAGATGTGGGTGTAATCGTTCATGCCAAACACTGACGAGCCCAATACGTTGATAACCGCAGGATTACCGTTTACGGCAAGGTCCTGTGTAAGCTGATCGTAAGTACGCTGTAAGAAGGTAGCATAAGTATAGAACACTGGACGTGCACCACGCTTGGCTGCACCCGAAACCATGGCAATTCCTTGCTCTTCGGCAATGCCCACATCTACAAATTGCTTACCCATTTCTTTCCTATCTTCGGGCCCATATCCCAAAGCCATAGGCACACCTGCCGTAACTATCAGCAAATTAGGATCCTTTATGGTCTGTGCCTTAAGCCATTTTCCCAACTCTCCGGATACATCGGTAGCACCTCCTTGGCGAAGAGGGCTGCCATCTTTCAAATTAAAAGGCATCTGAAAATGGAAAGCTTCCTTGTTTGCCACAGCCGGATGGTAGCCATGTCCCTTCTCGGTATGGATATGCAGCACGATAGGATGGTCGATATCCTTCACTTTTTGGAATACCTCCACCAGCTTCTGTACATCATTTCCTTCCTCTACATACAGGTAGTCGAGGCCGATTGCCTTGAAAAGATTGTGCTCAGACTGTCCCTTCGTTTCGCGCAGTTCACGGAAACCGCGATAAATTCCACCATGATTTTCGGCGATACTCATCTCGTTGTCGTTGAACACGATAATCATATTGGTACCGATTTCGGCCACTGTATCAAGTCCTTCGAACGCCTCGCCGCCACTCATCGAGCCATCACCAATTACGGCAACGACATTTTCCTTACCACCAAGGAGGTCGCGTGCCTTCATCATTCCCGATGCAAGCGAGACGGCAACAGAGGTATGACCTATCTCGAAGTTGTCATATTCCGGACTCTCTAACGGAGAAGAGAAGCCTGAAACAGCATCGAACTGGGCTTCATCGAGGAAACCTTCCTTACGACCTGTCAGGACCTTATGCGGGTAAGTCTGATGTGAAATATCGAATACTATCTTATCCTCCGGCGCATTGAATACATAATGCAATGCCACTGTAGCCTCGGTAAATCCAAGGTTGGGGCCTACATGGCCTCCATGAATGCTTACACGGTTTAAAACTGCTGCACGAACTTCTTCGGCTAAAGCTGGAAGCTGTTCGGGCTTTAACGCCTTTACATCCTTCGGACTATTAATATTATCTAATAACATAGCACTTATGAATTTTAATTTTGTGAATAAAAGAGTGATCATCCCTCACTGGATAGACACTCATCATGCCTATTTAAAAATTGAAGAAAATGTATTTTAATTAAGATTGATGCAAAGTTACATCTTTCACTGTAAATTTTACTTACTGAAATTACAGAAAATAGTATCACTTTTACAGAATAAAACGAAAGCGACTAAAAATGAATATTCCCACATTTTGCACATGTCGCAATATATATGTAAATTTGTAGGCATGAAAGATACGGGCATAAACGATTGATAGCTTTGACCGATAGGAAGGAAGAATTCGCTATTCCATATCAACCATTCCTAACAAAAGCAAAGCCGAAGGAGATTGAATATTTTTAATGAATTTGGAACAACAAAACTATCTGCCGACTAAAAGTAGTTCACTGGGATGGCATATTCTGGGCATAGTCATCGTATGTATATGGGGAACAACGTTCGTAAACACGAAAATACTCTTCAATGCCGGTCTTACACCTCATGAGATTTTCATTATTCGTTTCCTGATAGGATATATATGCATTCTCTTTATCTCTCCCAAGAAACTTTGGTGTGATACTTGGAAAGATGAACTGCAGATGGTACTTCTGGGCATTACCGGCGGCTCACTATACTTTTTAAGCGAGAATTATGCGGTGGGACTTTCTTATGTCAGCAATGTAAGTTTCATCGTATGTACAGCCCCGCTGGTTACGATGCTGCTTGCCATCACCTTTGTAAAGAGTGTAAAGGCAAGCTGGAGGCTTATCATAGGCTCGCTCATGTCGGTTGTGGGAATAGGTTTTGTTATCTTCAATGGGCATTTTATACTGCACCTTAACCCCTTGGGCGACTTTCTGGCCATGGTTGCCTCTGTTTCATGGGCTGTTTATTCGCTGCTGATGAAGAAAATAGCAAACCGATATTCTGCTACCTTTATTACACGAAAGGTATTTTTTTATGGGTTACTGACGATTTTGCCCATTTTCTTTTTTGAGCCGTGGACATGCTCGTTCTCCATGTTGCTGCAGCCTAAGATATGGATAAACCTCCTGTTCCTTGGCTTTATGGCATCCTTCATCTGCTTTTACCTATGGACGGTGGTCATCGAAAAACTGGGAGCCATGAGGGCTTCCAACTATATATACATCAACCCTATCTCCACCATTATTGTAGGGTCTATCTTCTTGGATGAGCCGCTTACAGTCATCGCCTGCATCGGAAGTGCGCTGATTTTATTAGGGGTTTTTATTGCGAACAACGCAAAGAACTTATAGAAAACAAAGGAGTAAAGAGAGAGGGAAGAAAGAATGTCGTTCAAATAAACAAAAAAGAATCATTTAAAATATAAGAAGGATATGAAGAAAACTGTTTTAGTTACCGGTGCTACAAGTGGTATAGGAGAGGCTTGTGCGCGCCGTTTTGCAAAGGAAGGATACCGTGTAATCATTGCCGGCAGAAATCGTAACAAGGTTACAGACCTTGGAAGAAGACTATCACAGGAAGGAGCCGAGGTGCTTGGCTTAGAATTTGACGTAAGAGACAGTAATGCTGCACTAAAGGCTTTCAACAGTATGCCCGCGGAATGGCGTAATGTTGATATTCTCGTAAACAATGCAGGGCTTGCCTTATCGCTCGACAAAGAGTACGACCTGCCCATCGAAGAGATGGAAACGATGATTGACACCAATATCAAGGGACTTTTTTACATGACAAAACTTATTGTACCCGGCATGGTAAAACGCAATCAGGGGCACGTCATCAACATCGGATCGCTTGCCGGCGACAGCGCTTATCCCGGTGGAAGCGTCTATTGTGCGACGAAAGCCGCAGTAAAAGCGCTGAGTGATGGCTTGAGAATGGATGTGGCTCATACCAAGGTAAGGGTAACCAATGTGAAACCGGGACTGGTGGAAACGAACTTCTCCAACATCCGCTTTCATGGAGATAAGCAAAAGGCCGATAATGTATATGCAGGTATCACTCCGCTTACAGGAGAGGATATAGCCGACATAGTGTTCTATACAGCAAGCGCCCCCGAACATGTTCAGATAGCCGAGGTACTGGTTACCGCTACTCATCAGGCCAATAGTTTCATTGTAAGCAGGCATAACGATTAGGAAGAACGAAGAAGAATAAAGGAAAAGGTTGTACCCTTACACGTAAAAAGCCGCTATCCGGGAACAATGATATTACCCGGATAGCGGCTTTATTTATGCTGCACTGCGATCGGGAACAGCAGTGAAAAAGAATCTGTTAGCGGAAAAATAACACTAATTGTCTGCCTGCGACGACTGCTACAGCTCCACAAGCAACACTTAGCATGAGGTAGAGGATAGACAAATAGCTGAGATGATTCGATTGTAGGTCTATTGCTTCTTTCATAAAGGTAGAGAAGGTTGTGAACCCACCACAGACACCTGTTGTAAGCAACAGACGGGTAGAAGAACTTATTCCCCCATTTTCTGATGGCAAAGAGGAGAATATTCCTATCAGGAAACATCCCAGTACATTCACGACAAACGTACCTATAGGGAAAGAGCCCAGAATAGGAAAGCGTACAAACTGCGCAACCAGATAGCGCAATCCGCCACCTAAGAAACTACCAAAACCTACTAAAAGAAAGTTATTCAACATCTTACTGTCATATTAAGAGTTTATAGCACATAGAGGATTCATGTAGGATGAACAGCTGTCTTATGATATAAAAAAGGGGATTACCCCCCTATAAAAGAAAAAACGGCTGGACAACTGTCCCACCGTTATCTCCGAAAAATCATCGTTTCACAACGCTAATCTTCTACAATCTTTACCTAAAATATAACTAAAAACCTAAATCTATTACTAACCTAAACAATTTTTCTTTGTCGAACAACCCTGAAATCTTTGAGCTTTCAACATATTTTACTATGTAACTCCAAGTTATCACCAAAGTGATTTATTTCGAGATTGTGCTGCAAAAATACGCACTTTATTGATAACACGCAAGCATTTTGGAAGAAAATTTATGCTTATTCTTATTTATTGATATATATCAAGTGTAGAATATCTACTTTTTACTCATATAAAAGATTTTGTGCAATCACGTGAAAGAAGAATGTCCATTACATTATTTATTGAAAATAAGGAGGATGGATGGGTGGATAAAACAATTCGCCTCTCCCTGTTATTTCATACCAACACAGTTACCTGACTGACAGTTAATCTACCTTTTTATATAGCTTTCCGGCAAAATAATACTTATCCCCTTGCCGAAAGAAAGGCAACGAGCAATAAGTAGTCTTATCATTGGGGCTACTTTTAGGAAAATAAGAGATAGCTTCAAGGAATTCATCATAATGATTCCTGGTTATATAACATAGCCCTTCTTTAATCAAACTATATCTGTTGTCATCTTTTTTAATATAGAACTTATCCTCTCCATTATCTAAAGCAACAAAGTTGGTAGAGTCTTTTAGCTCCATACTGTCCACCCGTATGTATTTGACTTTAGACTGTTCCATGCGCTGTGAATACCTACCTCCATGTTCCGTAACGGTAAGATCGAGCACTTTATCCTTCGGATTTACCGGGATAACCGTACCATCGGTAACAAATATTTCATTTGTAAGAATGTCCTGAACCACACAATCGAGCCGAGCCTTTGAGAATTTAAACGTAACAGGCAATGTAAACCAACAATTAACCGGTTTTCCGTTCTCTATCACAGGTTTCCAATCAGGCATGCTGTTCACCACTCTTAATGCCTCTGTGTCAAATTCAGGAAAACTGCTTTTCTGTACAAATGCGCTATCAACCTTGCCTGTGGAAGTTATAAGAAATTTGATAATACTCTGACCTTGCCAATAGAGTTTCAGTCCCTTTTTAGGGTAGCGTACATGGGAAGATAAGTAACGATTTACTCCTCCATTCTTCAAAAACTTAGGAAACTCTACCGTTGAAGGCTGTTTAGCCTGTCCATAAGCACTGCTGTAAGCCATTGCCATAGCGGCAATAGCTGCCAAAAACTTGCTTTTTACCATCATTATCTAAAACAATTAAGCACAAAGTAGCACTTTATTTCAGTTTTCTGTGCATTTTTCTCAGGGCAGTATTCCTAATTTGGCGAATACGTTCTCGCTTCAAATCCAGCGCATTGCCTATCTCGGCCATTGTAAACTGCATACCTTCCAAGCCATAGAGATGGGTAATCACGTACTTTTCGCGCTCGTTGAGCACATCCATTCCTTTCTTCAGCTCGTAGTTTAGCACGTTGGCCGTTACCTTATCGTCAGTATTATCGGCTTCACTGTTCTTCACAACATTCTGAAGAGTGAAGTTATTGGTGCTTCCTACCGGTACAGGCTGGTCGATAGAGATTGCCTTTGCACGCTTCTTCTCAAACCTGCTTTTATCGCTTTTGGGAATTTTATAGAGTTGAGTCTGCTCCTTTATTGCCTCTTCCATTGCCTTACGGATATAAGGTGCTGCGAAAATTACAAAGCGAACACCCTTAGAACCATCATACTTCTGAGCTGCATACATCATACCTATGTTGCCCTCACTCACCAAATCGTCTTCTCCCAGACCATGTCCTCTATACTGATGAGCTATTGCTACGACAAAAGTAAGATTCGCTTTTGTCAGTTTTTCAAGCGCTTTTGCATCGCCCAGCTTTATCTTGTTTGCCAAATCTCGCTCTTCTTCATTCGTGAGTTTCAGCTCTTTTACTATATCTTCGAGATATTTCTCATTAACTGCCATAGATTTTCCTCCTAATAATATTTGCTATAAAAAATGAACTTACTTATTTTTTCCTGCTCTATTCTTGAAAAACCACTTGATAGCAAAGTATAAAATAGCTATGATAACAAGAGCTAAGATAATAAGTTTGATATATTCCCCATATTCATTAATCTTATCGTTCAATTGATTTTCTGGGACAAAAGTATGTAGATAATAACCTAATCCTGCTAAAATCAAGTTCCATACACCGGCACCAATAACTGTATAAAGCAAAAATTTCCAGTAATTCATCTTTGCCAAACCTGCAGGAATAGAGATCAAATGACGTATTCCGGGAATTAGACGACCTGTAATTGTAGCCACCATACCATGATTGTCGAAATACTTTTCACTCTTTTCAACTTTCTCTTGATTAAGTAAGCACATCTTACCCCACTTGCTATTAGCAAACTTATAGATAATAGGTCTGCCTAAATAATAGCCGGCAATATAATTAATACTGGCACCGGTGGCAGCACCAAGAGTAGAAAAAAGGATAACCAACCATATATCCAGTTTACCGCTTGCTGCATGATAGGCTGCTGGAGCAACAACTAATTCAGATGGAACAGGAATAACCGTGCTCTCAAGTGCCATCAAAAGAAAAATGTACCCATAATTCAAATGCGATAACAAAGTGGTGATAATACCCATAATCTATTTTTTCTTATTAAAAATATAATATAATTTACTTACTTAAAAAATCCATCAGTGGAATGTTCGGATAATCTTCAACAGCAGTATTTTCCGGATAAAGGTCGCTCAAAAGGTCTTGGCATTCGTTAGGACAACGCTCTACTCCTATTCGAAGATATATATTAAACTCATCAAGTAGATTCAATTCATAGCAGCAACGTGCCAAATACCCATACCCAAAGCTCCAAACACGTTCACCACTATCAAGGATAACCTTGAATATATCATGCGCATACTGTATATATCCATTCTCAAAAGCCGAGATGGCAATATGCAGCATCGCCAGTTGTTTATCTTCCGCGCTCTCATACCCCTGCTGAAAATACGTCCTCCCCTCGTCTTCCTTATTCATTGCCAAGAGGATATGACCTATTGTTATATCGACAAAACTTGTGTCGGTTTGCGGATTTAATTCCTTATACCGCAGGTAATACTTCAGCGCTTCATCGGGATTATTATTGGCAAAGAGGGCCGTTGCCTTATTCAATACGGCTTCTTCATCATTAGGGTCGATAGCAATGGCATACTCGCTCGAGCTGATTGCTCCTAAGAAGTCCTTGTGGAGAATCTGGCTTTGAGCCAGCTGGTTCCAGTATTTCCCGGAATAAGGGTCGCCATCTATCAGTGTATTATACAGCCCCTCGCTTTCATCATACCTGCCCAATGCCTTCAGGCTACGGGCACGAAGTTCCTTATACATGTCGGAGGTTTTGTCGCTCACCAACTTCAACCACTCCTCTGCCCTATCCACATCGTCATAATCGAGGAAGAAGCAAGCCATATCAAGGATATAATCTTCCCGTTCCTCCTCATCTTCCGTAGCATTAATATGCTCGTGCATATAGCGGTTAGCCTCCTCATACTTCCCCTGATTGAGCATCAGTTCTATCTGAAAATAGATATATTCCAGATGCTCTTTGTCCTCAACAGCATCGGCTATCCGCTCGGCCGCATCGACATCGTGCTTCATCAGCAGCGCTATCCTCGCCTGAAAAATAAGCGGAGAAGCTGCGCCCGGATACAGATCGACGGCATAATCCAACACCTCGTTCCGCTCCTTCTCCATCCCTTTAAGGTGGTAATATTCCGCAATATCGGTAAGATCCTCGGAATCGAGGAAATCACCGATATTACCTTTCCGCATTTCTTCATAAGCATGAAGATGCGCTTGGAACTCATCTGTTTGATAGTATTTATCCAAACTATCCTGTTTTAAGATTTATCCTTTGGCCTGTTTAGCCCAAGTATCCTTCAAACCAACCGTCTTATTAAACACCAGATGGTCGGGGGTAGTATCCGGATCAAGCATAAAATAGCCTATACGCTGGAACTGCAGGTAGTCGCCGGGCTTCTTTTCGGCCAAGAAATTCTCGACATAACAGTTATTATCCACCTTCAAACTATTAGGATTTAACAGTTCACGGAAGTCGCGTTCATCGGCAGACGGATTCTCAACGTTGAACAAACGGTCGTACTCACGCACCTCTGCTTTCAGGCAATGTCCGGCACTAACCCAGTGAAGGGTTCCCTTCACCTTACGGTTTGCTCCCTCCAACCCGCTCTTACTCAAAGGATCGTACTCGGCCTGTATCTCGATAATATTTCCATCAGCGTCCTTTGTACAGCCTGTACATTTAACAATATAGGCATTCTTCAAGCGTACTTCCTTACCCGGAGTCATGCGAAAGAACTTTTTCGGAGCATCTTCCATAAAGTCCTCACGTTCTATCCACAGGTTTTTTGAAAACGTAATGGCATGTGAGCCTGCGCTTTCATCCTCAGGATTGTTGATGGCTTCCATTTCCTCTGTCTGCCCGTCGGGATAATTGGTAATCACCAATTTCACCGGATTAACGACAGCGCTCACACGCGTTGCCTTTTTGTTCAGATCCTCACGCACCGATGCTTCAAGCAAAGCTACGTCGTTAAGAGCATCGAACTTGGTATAGCCAATAGAGTCGATGAAGCCACGCACGCTCTCAGGAGAATAGCCACGGCGACGCATACCACAGATGGTAGGCATACGAGGGTCGTCCCATCCACTTACAAAATGCTCATCGACCAATGTATGGAGCTTACGCTTCGACATTACCGTATAGGTTAAGTTCAGGCGGTTAAACTCTATCTGACGAGGACGGTTATCATCCAAAGGCTGATCGGTTCTATCCATTTCTTTCAGGAAATCTATAAACTTATCGTACAATGGGCGATGGGGAACGAATTCAAGGGTACAGATAGAGTGCGTAACGCCCTCAAAATAGTCGCTCTGTCCGTGCGCAAAGTCGTACATAGGATAGGCATGCCACTTTGTTCCCGTTCTGTGATGAGGTATCTGAATGATACGATAGATGATAGGATCGCGGAAGTGCATATTCGGATTGGCCATATCCAGCTTGGCACGAAGCACCATACTGCCCTCTACGGCCTCGGCCGTATTCATCTTATTGAAGAGTGCAAGATTCTCTTCTACAGAACGGTTACGGTAAGGAGAATCGGTACCGGGGATGGTGGGAGTACCCTTCTGAGCGGCAATTTGCTCGGCTGTTTGCTCATCGATATAAGCCAATCCTTTTTTGATAAGCCAGACCGCAAAGTCCCACAGCTTCTCAAAGTAATCGCTGGCATAATAAATATTCCCCCATTTAAAGCCTAACCAGCTAATATCGTTCAGAATATTCTCTACATATTCATTATTCTCTTTCGAAGGATTTGTATCGTCGAAACGAAGATTACATACTCCGTTGTAATGTTCGGCAACACCAAAGTCCATGCAAATGGCTTTTGCATGTCCAATATGAAGATATCCATTTGGCTCTGGAGGGAAACGAGTCTGAATTCTTTTACCGTTCTTACCCTTTGCCAAATCTTCTTCTACGAGCTGTTCCACGAAGCTCAAGCTACGCTTTTCTTCGTTTGTATTGCTTTCTGTTGTTGTCATTATGCGTTTAATTTGTTTCTGATTGCAAAGATAATCAAAAAATATGGGTTATATATAGCTTTAGGCATAATTAATAATGTGCCAATATCGATTAAAATAACAGCAATAGGCCAAATTATAAACTTTTATTATCTTTGCACCATCTAAAGGCATAATAAAGAACATACAAAGCTATAACACAGAAGATATTGTCGTAACATGAAGAAAGAAAAGCGCCAAACTATTCAAGAAGCTCCGCTCTATCGCAGGCTTATCGGTATTCAGAAGGTAATGGATCAATATTACCTCGACGGGGTATTGGGCTTGCTGCCCTATGGCATCGGCGATATTATCGCCGCATTATTTGCTGCCATTTATGCATGGTTTGCCATTACCAAGGTGAAAAGCATTCCCCTAACGCTGGCCATTGCCAATAATGCTTTGCGCGATGTTGTGCTCGGCATGATACCTTTTTATATAGGCGACATCATAGACTTCTTTCATAAAGCGAACAAGCAGAACATGATGCTGGTGCAAGGATTCGTAAACGGCGACCAAAACATTATTCGGGAAGTAAACAAAAAGGCGCTTCAAAGTGCCATTTTCATTGTTGTTTTCCTCATTTTAATAGCACTACTACTGGCATTATTAATAAAAATAACAGCATGGATGGTAGCTCAATTAGGCCTTCTTTTCTCATAAAAACTGTGAAATATTAAATTATCTATAATCCCCGGAAAGTACGATTTCAGGACACTTCGCCCCCAATTTCGCACCGGAAAGGGGACTTACCAACTTGATAATAAATGTAAAAAAATTACCTCTGTATAAAACTTTCTCGTTACTTTTGCATCAGAATTATAAAAAACAGAAGGAAAACTTGATATATACATATTAATAACAGACATTTTATTAACGACATGAAAAAATTAGTTTTAATGTTAGCCTTTGTTGTTTTAGGCATAACAACAGCAATGGCTCAAGGCAATCAGGCAGAGATTAAATTCGATAAATTATCTAATGATTTCGGTACTTTCTCTTCAAAGGACCCTGTTCATAAAACAACTTTCACGTTTACCAATGTAGGTAAGGCTCCATTAATTATCAATCAGGTTGTTGCAAGTTGCGGATGTACGGTTCCTAAGTATGACAAACGTCCTATTGCACCCGGTCAGAAAGGAGTAATCGAAGTCGTGTACAATGGTAAAGACCGCTTTCCCGGTAAGTTTAAGAAGACCATTACAGTACGCACCAATGGAAAAACAGAGATGACCCGCTTATATATTGAAGGGGTTATGAACGATTAACCTTTAAAGAGGGAATCGTCAAATAGTGAAAAAAGAGGCACTAATTAATAAGATTAGTGCCTCTTTTTTGTCTGCATTCTATCACCTTTGTTCGGGATAAGAATAAACAAAAGAGCGAATAGACCGACAGATTTATATCAAAATAAGTACAGGCCTTTATCTACTCTGGAAGAAAATATTAAAAAAACATTTTTACCGTCATTTTTAACACTTCTCATTAACTATTGTTTTTCAAGCATTTAAGCCGCTTATTCCCCTGACAGGATGACAGCAAACTTCATTAAGAGGAAACTATAGAAGGATGCCCCTTTTCTTGGAAACAACTTTTTGAGTGCTGATTACTTGCCGGAATGTATTATATCGTTTGGTGGCGCTGGTAGGAAACACCGATTGAGTAATTGCCTAACTCTACAAGTGTTGATACTCAACACCTCCTTAAAAACAAACTATTCCATTATTTGGTTAAATCGAATCCAACACGAACTCCTTCGTAATTCTTTGACAAATCACCTATCGCAGAGATGGTTGTATTACCACTAAGCGCGGCTATTGTCTGGAACAAGGTTAGAATTTTCTTCGATTCGAAAGTCAATTCCATTCCGTTTGTAGTGTTCCTGACATAGCCTTTCATACTAAATAACAAGCTCTTTAGTGAAAGTACCTGTGTTTTTTCATCCAAGCTCCATGTGCCAACAAATGGTTTCCCACCTATTTGAGCCTTGAACGATTTATCTTCATTAAAGCTAAAAGAGGTATTACCGTTTGTAATACCAACCTTTGAGTATTGTGTTTCAAGCTCCGATTTAATCTGAGATGCAGCAACTTCGCCACCAGCTTGGGCTAAAAGATTATTGGATTCGAAACTAACAGCGGGAGAATAATAATTCCATGTACCCATCAAACCACTTTCTGACATTTTATCAAGTCCTGTTATCGAGCCTATTATTCCGCCAACGGTTTGCAAAACCTTACCCGAACTCTTAGAAGTTAAAGCCGATTTTGTTTCCTTTTCCGACGGTGTTACTGCAGTGGTTGTAGATTTTACTGTTGCAGTAGTTCCCTTAGTAGATTTCTTACTATTTGTTTTCTTGGTCATACTACTGGCTGTTTTCTTTGCTCTAACTACAGTCTTCACACTCTGTGCACCAATTGTCTGCAAGCCAATTGTTGCAGCCAATGTTATCATCATAAAAGTTTTCTTCATATTATTTCTATAATTTCATTATTTACTATCGTTCTCTAATCTTCCACAAAGGTAGTAGAATAAAATGTATTTACCGGTATTATTTAAAGAATTGGCTTTTATTAGTACTTACAAAGTTTTATTATGGCATAATCTTTGCACAGCTACTATCATCTAAGGAAGCAATCTCTTCCCACAAACAGAATTATAAAAAACATAGAATAAACTTATAAAAATGGCACAGAAAGAAACCCCTGTCTTGCTGCTTACCGGCTATCTTGGCAGCGGAAAGACAACCCTTGTAAATAGAATCCTTGCAAATGAAAAAGGTATTAAGTTTGCCGTAATCGTTAATGACATAGGTGAAGTGAATATAGATGCCAATCTTATAGAGAAAGGCGGTGTGGTAGATCAACAGGACGATTCGCTTGTAGCATTGCAGAATGGCTGTATCTGCTGCACACTGAAGATGGATTTGGTACAGCAGTTAAACGACATCGTTTCACAACATAAGTTCGATTATATTGTAATCGAGGCAAGCGGCATCTGCGAGCCGGCTCCTATAGCACAGACGATTAGCGTATATCCACAGATGTATCCGGACCTTGCAAAGGAAGGAATAGCCAAACTCGACTCGGTGGTTACCGTTGTCGATGCCAAACGTATGTGCGATGAGTTCTCGGCAGGTAATGACTTGATGAAGAAAGACCTTGAGGAAGACGATATCGAAAACCTGCTTATCCAGCAGATTGAGTTCTGCAATATGGTGTTGCTGAACAAGGTAGATGAGGTTTCGCAGGAAGAGCTTAAACTCGTTAAGAATATTATTCATGCCTTGCAGCCTAACATCGAGATTATAGATTGCAACTATGGCGATGTGGATTTGGCCAAGATCATCCACACAAAGGCTTTCGATTTCGAGAAAGTAGCAACTTCGCCTGCATGGATAGCAGCCATCGAAGGAGAGGAAAGCCACAACCATGGACACCGTGGCCATGAAGAAAATGGGGAAGATGAACATGAAGAGCACGACGAACATGGACACCATCATGAAGGACATCACCACCATCATGGCTTGGAGAACGAGGAAAGTGGCGAGGCGTTGGAGTACAACATTGAGACATTCGTATATTATAACCGCCGCCCTCTCGACATAAACTTCTTCGATGACTTCGTTGCCCGCAAATGGCCAAAGGAAATTATCCGCTGTAAAGGCTTGTGCTACTTTAAGACAGAGCCCGATATATGCTATGTTTTCGAGCAGGCAGGCAAACAAGTTCAGCTGAGAAATGCCGGTCAGTGGTATGCTACCATGCCCCAAATGGAACTTCGAGAACTATTAAAAAACAACCCGAAGATAGCTAAAGAATGGGAAGAACCTTACGGAGACCGAATGCAAAAACTGGTATTCATTGGCAAAGGACTCGACAAAGAAGCCATCATTAAGGCTTTAGACCAATGCTTAACCGACTAATAACCGGATTCTCTTGATAGATTTCGAGACACTAATAATGCAGAAACGACCAGCATTTCCAGAACAACCGATATGTAGAAATCTCTACTCCCTCTTATAAAAAATGAGCCTCTCGACACTTATCGAGAGACTCATTTTTATTTTTCTAATAAAGTCTTACTTCATCCCCCAAACGCAAACCACGTTCGGCTATCTTCTTATTCTTATCTACCAAGCTCTTTAAGCGGATACCATACTTCTGCGCTATGTCATAAAGACTTTCCGAACGACGCACATAGTATGTTTTATTCTTAAATTGCTTTGGCGCCTTTTTCTTTTTCTTCTTCAACCAGATAAACTCTCCCGGAGTTAATTGATCGTGCTTATTGCGCTCATTATACTTAGATAGTTTGTGAGCACTTATATCCAGTTCCTTAGATAAAGATTTAAAATTATCGCCCGCCTGCACTACAATATAGTAGTTATCATTATATTTATGAATAAGATGTGAGCCTGTTGCAGAATGAGGAACCGTCTTATCCGGACGGAAGATGTTATCCAACTTCTCGCGTACATCGCCCGTATGCTTAGCTATAAAGTGATCATAATCGGTCGCTGTATCATACTGATAAAGTTTATAAAGCTCAATAATATTAATCAGCTGTTGTGCATAAATTGGATTAGTAGCATATCCGGCACGCTTTAATCCGTATGCCCAACCACGGTAATCGGTACGTTTCAAACTGAAAAGGCTCCTATATCTTGGTCTGGAGTTTAGAAAATTACTGTGATCCTCATAACTTTCCAATACACTGTTATATGCACGGAAACACTCTCCTGCTTCATCATCATCATGGTAAACAGCACGTCCTGTCCAACCATGACATTTTATTCCGAAATGGTTATTACTTCGAATAGCCAAATCGCTTAGTCCTGCCCCACTCTCAAGAAGCCCTTGCGCCAAAGAAATGCTGGCAGGAACATTATAGCGCAACATCTCTTCAATTGCTATATCTTTATATCTATCGATATAAGTTTGATACGCTTGATTCCATTTTAAACGTTGTGCCGACGCTGTAAAAAAGGTTAGAGAAAGCGATAAAGCTATCAATAATATTCTTTTCATGAAAATATTTTTATCGTTGTCGATTGCAAATATACAAGAATTAGGAGGATTTTAAAGAAGGAAATATCTTAAAAACTCACAAACATATCAAAACTTCTTCTTATCTTTGCATTTCCTTGTATTATAATATGGAAGTTGTTATATCGCTCGGTTCAAACATAAATCCGGAAGAAAATATCCGAAAAGCAAAACTGTTACTGCTTGATAAATTTCCGGGAATCACTTTTTCTAAGTATTTTTGGACAAACCCTATCGGCATTTGTTCCGGTAAATTCCTTAATCTATATGCTATATTCGAGACTGATCTAAGTCAAGAGGAAGTAAAAAGCTTACTTAAAAAAATCGAGAATAATTTAGGCGATAATCATAATAAACATCTTACAGGCAGGATTATCATCGATATAGATCTTAACAAATACAATAATGAAAAGATAAAAGACATTATTTGGCTAAAAAATCTTTTTTAATCTGCTCAAACATAACATATCCCAACTATAAATATTACATTTGCAATAAGAGAAGAGTTATCTCTGTCTTATTTATGAAAAAGAAAAAACAACAGATAATTTTGCCTATGAAAACTTTGAAATACCTTTTATCCATACTCGGAATATTGGCTGCCTTGAATAGCTGTAGCTTAAAGAAAACACAAACTTCCAACGACATCGCTAACTCCAATAACACAGGATTGGGGAAAACATTAATAGTTTTCTTCTCACATGCCGGCGAGAATTACAATGTAGGAAACATAAAAGTGGGTAACACCAAAGTACTTGCAGGCTACCTACAGGAGGTTACCGGAGCTGATACCTTCGAAATTCAGCCTGTAAAATCGTATGCCTACGACTATAAAACAGTTTGCGATATAGCCAAAAAGGAGCAGGATAAGAACGAACTCCCTGCTTTTAAAGGCAAGATAAAGAACTTCAAACAATATGATACCGTTATCATTGGCTCTCCTATTTGGTGGGATACTTTCCCACAGGTAGTATTTAGCTTCTTACACAAATATGACCTACAAGGCAAAAATGTGGCTATTTTTACCACACATGAAGGGAGTGGGCTTGGAAAAACAATAACCGACCTCAAGAAAATTTATCCTAAAGTAAAAATTATAGGACAGTTTGAAATGGCAGGACATGACGTTGTCAGAGGGAAAGATAAAGCACAGGAATGGGTAAACAGCTTGAGTAATGAGAAATAAAAACTATTAACCAATAAACCTTTTTTACATTTAGATAGAAATAAAAAGTCGTAGGAATCATCTTTGGATTCCTACGACTTTTTAATATCTACTTCTTCCATCTATATTAACTATACCGAACCAATGAGTGTTTTATGAAAGAACACTCCTGTACAGATATCAAAATACTGTAGCACTAACAATAAAATACTCTGTGAAAAAACAATGTCTTTATCGGTAAAGTAGGCTAACGGGGGTGTTACGCACCAGCCTCCTTCATTTGATTGAGCAATTCTATTTGCTTTTCATTCAATTTTTCCGGCAAATGAATCTGATAAGTTAGGATTAAATCGCCTGTCTGTCCATTGCTCCCTACTCTTCCTTTTCCCCTCAACCGAACCTTTGTGCCCGGCTGGGTAGATGGTTTTACCTTTAGTTTAGCTTTCTTTCCATTAGGCAATTTGACAAGAATCTCACCTCCCATAAGAGCTGTATAAATGCTTAATCGGATTACTTGCTCTATGTTTCCGGTATCAACAGGTTGCTGATTAGCTCCACTTGAAAAGCCGGAAAACGGATTTCCTTTACCGCCTCCGCCAAAAAGATCTTGGAAGAAGCTGCTAAAACCACCTCCTGAAAAGCCTCCAAAGTCGAATCCGGCAAATGGATTTCCACCACCGGCACTGCCAAAGTCACCTGCTCCTGCACCTCCAAAGCCATCGGCTTGACGCCATTGCTCACCGTATTTATCGTATTTCGCTCGCTTATCCGGGTCGCCTATCACCTCGTATGCCTCAGTTAGCGCCTGAAACTTAGCCTTAGCCTTGGGATCATCGGGATGCAGATCCGGATGAAACTGTTTCGCTCTCTTTCGATATGCTGCGCGAACATCCTTCTGCGGAATGTTCTTATCAACACCTAAAATCTTATAATAGTCTATGAATGCCATAATAGCCTCTGTTTTATTTTTTATTCTTCACTTTGCTAAAAGCAAAATATATGCCATTAATCCATTCTGGACTTATAATCTTCATAGGTATATTCTCTTAGATATTCCAACTCATTATCTGTGTGAAGAATTGCAATAGAAGGATGAGAGATACCATTAAATGTATTCGTTTTAACAGTGGTATAATGAAGCATATCCTCAAAGATAACCTTCTCTCCTATCTGAAGCGGATGGTCGAACTGCCAACACCCCATCCAATCACCGCTTAAACAGCTGTTCCCCCCTATTCGATAGGTGTTGGGAGTGATAGGAACGTCGGTTTCAATGAGCATTGCTCCCCGCACTGTCGGATGATAAGGCATTTCCAAACAGTCGGGCATATGGGCGGTAAAAGACACATTCAGTATTGCTGTTTGAATACCCTTATCCTCCACTACATCAACAACCTGAGAGACAAGGGGGCCTGTTTGCCAACCAAAAGCACTACCCGGTTCTAAAATTACCTTTAAGTTAGGGTAACGTTCATGGAATTTTTGCAAAACAGCAATGAGTCTATCCACATCATAATCAGCACGAGTCATGAGATGGCCTCCGCCAAAATTAATCCATTTTAACTGTGGAAACCATTTTGAAAATTTATCTTCTATATGCTGTAAAGTTCTTTCAAACACATCGCTTCCGCTTTCGCAATGGCAGTGTACATGAAAACCCTCCACGTCGTCGGGTAGCTGTTCGGGCAGTTTCGAAGCTGAAACACCAAAACGAGTACCCGGAGCACAAGGGTTATAGAGCAAGGTTTCTACCTCGGAGTATTCGGGATTTACACGAATACCATAGCTCAAACGGCTATTGACCAGCCTTGCTCTTTCTCGGTATCGCTCATACTGGTTCAGGGAATTGAAAGTTAAATGAGAAGAACAGCGGGCTATCTCATCGATTTCATAATCCGTATAAGCAGGCGAGAAGGTATGTGTAGGTGCACCGAACTCCTCAAACCCCAGACGCGCCTCGCTCAAAGACGATGCCGTTGTAGCATGGATATACTCACGAAAGATAGGGAATGTTTTCCATAAAGCATAAGCCTTAAAAGCAAGGATAACCTCGACATTGGCAGTCGATGCCACATGTGAGATAAGGAGTAGATTCTTTCTCAACCTTTCCTCTTCAAGAATATATACAGGCTTGTTAATATTATCGAATGTAATTGGATTAGTTTTCATGCCTGCAAAAGTACTTAAAAATTTGCTGATTATAGAAATATTCTCTACCTTTGCAATATAAAACAGTAAGGCATGAAGCTAGTCGTAATGACTAAACCCACATATTTTGTGGAAGAAGATAGAATTATCAGTACACTCTTTGAGGAAGGGCTCGAAAGTCTTCATATCTCAAAGACAGACACTTCTTCCGCTCTTCAAGAAAGATTTCTAAGCCTTATGCCACAAGAATTCCGTCGAAAAATCACAATTCATCAGCATATCGAAATGAGAAAAGAGTTTGCTGTCAGGGGGATTCATTTAGAATCGCTCTCAGATAAAGCTCCTTTCGCATATCGCGGTATCGTTAGTCGTACCTGCTATGACGTAACCCAACTAAGAGAAGCGAGGAAAGATGCGCTGTATATATTCCTTAATAATGTATACGGCAATGGCGATTCTCTTATTGCAAAGAATGGAATTCTAACACCGGCATTACATGAAGCTAAGGAGCAAGGACTCATAACAAAGAATGTTTTCGCTTTGGGCGACATTGGCATTGAGGATGTTCCAATCATAAGAAAACTTGGATTTGGAGGTATTGTTCTGAGAAATCGATTGTGGGATAAGTTTTGTGATTATAAGGATATAGACTATTCTGGAATTGTAAATTACTTTAAACAGTTCAAATTAGCACTATACTAAAAGATAGAGAAAAAGAACATATCTGTTTAAATTATAAGAACTATTTAAAAAATGAGTGAAAACAACTCTTTTCTGGTATTCTCCGGGACAAAGACGAGATACCTTGCAGAAAAAATCTGTGCTAGCTTAGGGTGCCCTTTGGGAAACTTAGTTATGACACGCTTTAGCGATGGCGAGTTTGTTGTATCTTATGAGCAGAGCATTCGCGGTAAGGATGTCTTTCTAGTACAGAGTACTTTCCCTAATTCCGATAACCTAATGGAGTTACTATTGATGATAGATGCTGCCAAACGTGCATCAGCTCGCCAGATAATAGCAGTAATGCCTTATTTCGGTTGGGCTCGTCAAGACAGAAAAGACAAGCCACGTGTAAGCATCGGAGCTAAACTTGTTGCCGATCTTTTGAGTGTAGCAGGAGTCGATAGATTAATGACTATGGATCTACATGCAGACCAAATTCAAGGCTTTTTCGATGTTCCCGTAGATCATTTATATGCAAGCGGTGTACTTTTACCATACGTTCAGAGTCTTCAATTAGAGAATTTAGTCATAGCAAGTCCTGATGTTGGCGGCTCTAAGCGTGCAAATACATATGCTAAGTATCTTGGTTGTCCGCTCGTTTTATGCAATAAGACACGTGCTCGCGCGAATGTAGTGGCTACAATGCAGATTATTGGCGATGTAAAAGATAAAAACGTTGTCATTGTTGATGATATGGTTGATACTGCGGGTACTATTACTAAGGCTGCCGATATTATGAAAGAGGCTGGTGCCAAGAGTGTTCGTGCCATAGCATCCCACTGCGTTATGTCCGGTCCGGCTACAGAACGCGTAGAGGCTTCAGCACTGGAAGAAATGGTTTTCACCGATTCTATCCCTTATACAGATCGCTGTTCGAAAGTTAAACAGATATCTGTTGCCGACATGTTTGCCGAAACTATCAAGCGTGTTATTAATAACGAGAGTATTTCAAGTCAGTATCTAGTATAGCTTCCTTGACTCGGAATAAACTTATTATATAGAAACAAGAAAGCCATATCAAAGCTATAACAGCTTTGATATGGCTTTTCGTTATTTCGAACACCTTATAATACTATACAAATGAATCAAACCGTTAGTACTTCAAAGCCTATAAAGACCTATAAAATTGTATTCTTAATGTCGCGACTTTTAGATGGAGGTATCGACACTGTGCTATTAGAATACCTTAAATTCCTATCCGGCAACGCACAATTTAAGATTACATTGGCTATCGCTAAAGGAATGGGAACACTGGAAGTTTTTAAGGAACAAATTCCTGATGGGGTAGAACTTATCTATTTCTGTAATTCAGAAGCTCTAACAAAGATACAGAAACAGCGAACTCTTGGTAAGGTTTCTATTACCAAGAAGCTATGGGATGAGATGGTTTTAGGAACTATTCGCAGGTATTATATACAACAGGGAATCAACAATCTTGCGAAAGAAGCCGATGTAATTATCGATTTTGACAGTCGTTTCTGTACCTTTCTACGTAGCATCAAGGTAATAAAGATTGCCTTTATCCATTTCAGTCTTAAGGAGAGAATGGGAAAATACAGCAGGACTATCAAACGTTTAGGCAAGGGACTAGAGCCCTTCGATCATGTTGTAACTATCTCTAAAGCCATGAAAGAAGAGGCTATAGAATGTTTTCCAAAACTAAAAGAAAAGCTGCAGGTCATATACAATCCCAAGGATCAAGATAGTTTGCTTGAAAAAGCACAACATCTACCGGCGGATAATCTCATTAATGAACCTTTTATTTTAGCTGTAGAGCGTTTGGTAGAATCCCAAAAAGACATCACAACTCTTTTAGAAGCCTACGCAATACTTCTTAAAGAATACCATATAGAAGAAAAATTGTATATCATTGGTAAAGGAAAATCGGAAGGAATGTTACGCAATAAGGCTGCAGAACTTGAGATTTCCGACCATGTTATATTTCTGGGATTTACGCCAAACCCATATACTTGGATGCAAAAGTGTAAAATCTTAGTGCATAGTGCAAAGTTTGAAGGGTTGCCAACTGTCCTCGTTGAAGGCTTAATGTTGCGAAAACTGATGGTATCAACCGACTGTCCAACGGGGCCAAAGGAAATTCTGAACAATGGTAAAGCGGGGATATTGGTTCCTGTTGGCGATGCAAGAGCCTTTGCAAAGGGGGTATATCAGCTACTCACCGACAAACAAAAACAGGAGGATATACTTAAAGGAATAGATAATCATGTTAGTAACTTCACCTTCAAAGCTATAGCCAACCAACTCTATCAGGTGTTGGGAGTAACGGATTCAGACTAAAGAAAGCAATAAAATAAACAAGAACAGCTGCAGAATAATTACACGACAAGAGCCATATCAACAGCCTTTCCAATAAGCTTCGATATGGCTTTTATATATTTTTCTACTTAGATGTTACAAATACAACCCTTTAATTTTTGTTTTTTATACAAAGCATTTAAGTCCGGATATGTCTGTCTTTTCTATTCTTTGCACATACAATATCAAGGGGTTTATCTTAAAATCTTTTGCGTTTTTTCAAAATACGCTGGGCACAATCGGCTAAAACCACAACAGCTCCGGCAAGAATACAGGTATCTTTAATAACAAGCCTGCCTGCTCCTGATAATAAAGGAAAGCCATGTTCGCCACTACCTAAGTCGGGAACCCAACATTCGGGTGTGGTAATAAGAAACGACAATGTGCCAAAAGTCATCAATATAACCAAACCACTACCTATAAAACCAATCTTAGGAAACCAAATCCCTAATAGCGTTAGTACGCCAAACGTAACTATCAAGGCACCTAGTCCTTTAGAGAAGGTGTAGGTATTATTTTCCTTGTGCCACTCATGTTTCTTGGCATCAAACTCACCTTCTTTTAATTTATAGTCCTTATATTCCGGTGCTTCCTTAGTATAAAAGAAACTCATAAACGGACTATTGGCAACAAAAGGCACAATACCCTCCGCCTCATAGTTACATACCTTTAAGCCACCTATCCATGCAAAGATAATAAAAATTGCCACACGAATAAGGTGAACACCAAATCCTTTTAGAGAAGCACTGAGGTTTAGAATGCCATCTACAAAAAATTTAAGTTGATTAACCATAAATGTTTACTTTATTAATATTATTCTTTCCTTACGAACTGCAGTTTTACCTGCCAAATTATAATGGCTGCAAAGTTAATGTAATTATTCCAATCTTACATAGCTTGAACGATGTTCCAATTCAGAAATAATCTTAAAACAATACGCATAAAAGAACGAGAAATGTTACAACATCTTTAATTCTCATTAACAATCGATTTCTGTAAGAAGCAGATCTGATATAGAAATGACTGCATTAACCATATAATGGGGTACGGAGAGCTTGGGTACTTCACTTTATTTTACTATCTTTGTAACCAAATGTAGCTACATATATGAACATTAACGAGATTCTATATAAGAACAAAGACGGACGTCATTTCTCTTTTGAACTATTACCCCCTTTGAAAGGTAATGGGACAGATGCCCTTTTTCGGACCATCGATAAGCTAATACCTTATAACCCGCTGTTTATCAACATAACTACTCATGATAGCGAGTATGTGTATAAGGAGCGGGAAGATGGCTTAATAGAGCGCCAGCGGATTCGTCGCCGACCCGGTACCGTAGCTATTGCAGCTGCCATTCAGCAGAAGTATAATATCCCGGTAATGCCACACGTCATTTGTTCAGGGGCCACAAAAAGCGATATAGAATATGAGTTGCTCGACCTTCAGTTCTTAGGTATCAATACGCTCATGCTGCTTCGTGGCGACAAGGCTAAGGAAGACAAGCATTTTACACCGGTAAAAGAAGGGTATGCACATACTACCGAGCTGATAGAACAGGTAAAGAACTTCAACAACGGAGTGTTTATCGATGGCTCGGAAATGAAACATCCCGGCAACGCTTTCGATTATGCCGTGGCCTGCTATCCCGAAAAACATGAGGAAGCCCCCAATATGGAGTTAGACCTTCTGTATCTTAAACAAAAGCAAGACTTGGGTGCAAAGTTTGCCATCAGTCAGCTTTTTTACGATAATACAAAGTTCTACAGGTTTGTAGAACGTGCCCGCGAGATGGGAATTACCATTCCTATCATCCCCGGCATCAAGCCTTTTGCAAAACTTTCACAATTAACCGTCGTTCCCAAGACGTTCCATTGTGATATTCCGGAAGAACTGGCCAACAAGGCTTTGCTATGCAAGACGGATGAAGAGGCAAAGAACTTAGGGGTGGAATGGACGATTAAGCAGGTAGAGGATTTATACGATCATGGTTTTATGAACGTTCATTTTTATACGGTTTCGGCCGTACAAAGTGTGCAGGAAGTAGTTAGCAGAATCTTATAATGGCACGATGAGTTTGGTTAAGGTTATAGGACAGGAAGACATTATAGAGCGGTTACAACAGCTGGTGGCAGAGGACAGAGTTCCTCATGCCCTGCTTTTCTGCGGACCTGAAGGTGCGGGGAAAATGGCGCTTGCCATGTATTTTGCCGGTTATCTGCTCACAGTAGGCAAGCCCGCCAACGAGACCAGCATGTTCGATACGCCCGATTATTCCCGCGATGAAGCGATGCTCCGCAAATGGGAACATCCCGACTTGCTTTTCACTTATCCTACTATCAAGACAGCTTCGATGGGAAGCGACCACCAACCTATCAGCACCGACTTTGCCAAGGAATGGAACGAGCTGATCTTGGAAGGACCTTATTTCACCCTGCAGCAATGGATGAAGGCTATGAGAGCCACTACCCAACAGGCCATTATAACAGCAGCCGAGAGTGATGAACTGTCGAAAAAGCTATCGCTGAAGTCGAGTCAGGGTGGTTATAAAGTTTCCATTATTTGGCGACCGGAGCGCATGAACTTGGCTGCGGCCAACAAGTTTCTGAAACTTTTAGAAGAGCCACCCGCTCGAACTGTCTTTATCCTTGTAAGCGAGGATCCCGACTCCCTGTTGGAAACCATCAGAAGCAGAACGCAACGAATAGATATCAAGAAAATAGATGCCGCTGCCATCGAAGAGAATCTCATATCGGAGCGGGGCATCGAGGAGGATACCGCACACCGAGTAGCACGCATAGCCAACGGAAATTGGCTGAAAGCACTGGAGATACTGGACGCCGATAATGAAAATAAAGAATTCCTCTTGCAGTTCCAGACACTCATGCGCCTGTGCTACACCAGAAACGTAAAGGAGCTGAAGACATGGTCGGAGAAGGTAAGCGCATACGGTCGGGAGAAGCAAAGACGCATGCTGACCTACTTCATGCAGCAAATACGAGAAAACTTCATATACAACTTTCGCAATACCGAGCTCACCTATATGACCTTCGAGGAGGAGCAGTTTGCGAAAAACTTTGCACGCTTCATCAACGAGGCAAACATCATTGAAATCAATGAATTACTGGAATTAGCTAACAGAGACATACATCAAAATGCAAATGCCAAGATTGTTTTTTACGATCTTGCACTGAAAATGATTGTACTTCTCATCAAGAAATAGATTATATTCTCATAAAAAATAGAACGAATTAATAATAGGTAAGATACACAATGGACTATCATAATATGAAATTTAAGATTTGGCAAGGCACCGATCATGGTCTCTCATGCAAGGGATGTGGCCGTTCAAACAGCCAGCTGAATACTTACGACTGGCTTGCGGATGTGCCGGAAAACAACAATACCACCGACCTCGTAGAAGTACAGTTCAAGAATACCCGCAAAGGCTACTACCACAACAGCAATAAGCTTGACCTGAAAAAAGGCGATATTGTGGCCGTTGAAGCCAATCCCGGACATGATATCGGCGTTGTTTCCCTAACCGGCCGACTGGTAAAACTACAGCTAATGAAAAATTCCGGCATCAAGTCGCCGGACGATATAAAGCGTGTTTACCGCTTGGCCAAGGAGGTTGATATGGAAAAATACCGAGAAGCCAAGGCACGTGAGCATGCTACCATGATAGAAAGCCGCCAAATAGCAAAAGGACTGGGCCTGAAAATGAAAATAGGAGACGTCGAATATCAGGGCGACGGCAATAAGGCTATCTTCTATTATATTGCCGACGAGCGTGTCGATTTCCGCCAACTCATCAAAGACTTGGCAGCCGCTTTCCATGTCCGTATCGAAATGAAGCAGATAGGTGCACGTCAAGAAGCCGGACGAATTGGCGGTACAGGCCCCTGTGGCCGTGAACTCTGCTGTGCTACTTGGATGAAGAATTTCTCGTCAGTATCCACAACAGCCGCACGATTTCAGGACATTTCACTCAACCCAACCAAGCTGGCGGGCATGTGTGCCAAGCTGAAATGCTGCCTTAACTACGAGGTGGACAGCTACATGGAGGCAGCAAGAAAGATGCCAAGCAACGAAGTAATCCTCCAAACGATGGACGCCGACTTCCACCTCTTCAAGACGGATATCCTGAACGGCCTATGCACCTACTCGACCGACAAGCGCATGGCGGCAAACTTGGAAACCATCACTGCCGACCGTGCCAAGGAGATTATTGAGATGAACAAGCGTGGGGAAAAGCCGTTATCGCTAATGGAAGATGGCAAGGCCAAGCCTAAAAAGCCGTCGGCCGACCTCCTTGCAGGTGCCGATATCAGTCGCTTCGACAAGACAAAGAAAAAGAAGAACGGAAGCAAGCGCAATAACAACAGACAGGGAGCACCCCGTGAAAAAGCTCAAATGGATAACCATCATTCATCGCAGCCTTCCAAAATGGCTCAGCAACGTTCACAAAGACCAAGAGGAGAGCGACGTTATCAGCACGGAAATAATAAAAACAACAAGCCTGCAGAGCAGCCCTAAGTAACAGCTATCGGTACGGAAATTGATGTACCGGGAGCAGTCGGAGCCATCTACTCATAATATTTCCAAAATAAAAGCAGCGATGAAAACATCCTTTTGGGGCACTATACTGATACTGTTTATCGGCCTGACTGCAGGTCTGTCGTCATGCAGCGACGACAGGACCTACGACAGGTATCAGGCCGTATCGGCTCTGGAATGGGACAGGAACGACACGCTCAAGTACAGTATTCCACGCCAATGGAAAGGCAGGTACATGCTCGACATCGGTATTGTTACAACCAAGAAATATCCATATCGGGGAATCAGCCTCATTGTCAATCGGAAAAGGATCAGCCATCAGCACCGGAAAAAGGTCGAACAGCTGTATGTAGATACCATTCAATGCCAAGTTATCGACAACAATGGCAACGTTTTAGGACAGGATGGCATCAGCAAGAACATGCAACGAAGCCACATTCGTGCGCTCGACTTGCAGACGAACGACTCGATATACATCACCGTCAATCACATCATGAGCAAGGACGCCCTGACCGGCGTGATGGGCATCGGCATCCGCCTCACCCGCATTGACCGCTAACCACCTTTGGCAATGCCGCACGAAAAGGCGCAGGCCCTACCCTTTCGGTAAGACCTGCGCCGCATCATGATAAAACAGAGAACATCACAGTATGCCGACAAGGCATATCATCATGCCTCCACAAGCTTCATCGCGCCGTTAAATATCAGGCTCAAGCCCGCCACCACCACCGCCACCCGGTGTAGGCGGAGGAGTCGGAGCAGCGCTCTGAGCAGAAGTATTGCCCTTCCATTCCTCCCAGAACACCCTGTCCGACACCATCGAGCGTGTGGCAACCTTGTTGCTCGACGTGCGGCTCGCCTCGGGAATAAACGTTACCCGAACGGCCTTCACCATGGCAGCCGTAACCTTTTCAGGCTTATCGACGCCCTTGTCCGAATTGATTGTGTAATAGAACGTTCCCACACCATTGAGCTTCACCGTGCGGCCCTGCGCCATAAAGTCGCCCAGCACGCTGCTCAAGTTCTTCAACACGGCGTAGGTATCGCCCCGGCTGACGGTTGAAATTTCAGCCAAGCGATCCGCCACCTCGTCCGTCGTTACGGGCTTTCCCACTGTTATGGCCTGTGGATACCATAAACCCGTAATCTTCTTCTGACTTTTCTTAAAAAATGCCATAAGCCGATAATTTTAAGATGGTTAGTATTAATATGTATAAATCGTTTACCTGTCCGGTAAAATAAGTCCCGGCTTCAGGCTATCTCGTTTCCTACCTTAGGCTACCTCGGTCCCTACCTTAGGCTACCTCGGTCCCTACCTTAGACTATCTCGGTCTTAGATCGAGGGTCGGCCAGTGCCTTCCGCTTTGATGCTTCAGCCCCATGCCACGTCTGCTTTCCTTCGGAGTGAAGGGGGGAAGGACAGTACCTTACCGCCACACTTATTCGGCCTGACAAATTTATATATTTTCCGCTTAGAATGCAAGCTTTCTGCCCCATTTTTTCAAAGACAAAAAAAATAGGATCTTCAAAAACGAAAAAATAAGATAAAGAGAATGGCTTCTCTTTATCTTATTGATATTCTTTTCCTTTCTATGCTCAGAGGCTGCGTGGCCTATTCGAACGGCTTGGCGATAAAGCCTCTGTCGCCCGTAATACTGCCCACATATACAAGTCCATGGTCGAAGCCAAGGTTATACGAGAACTTCGCGAGACCCGGGTCGCCTGTCGATGACCAATAGCGACCGACGACACCTACATCGCCCATCTTGCCCGGAGTACCCGGACTGCCCGCAACGGTAGGACCTTCGTAGTTGCCCAAAGCCGGCAGGTAGAAGTAGTCGTCCTTATCGGCGGGGCTGATAGGGTTGCTGACGATGTCGCTTGCGGCACGTTTCAGGTGGCTCAGGTAACCTTCGAAATGAGCCGGCTGGGTTCTCAGCTGCCCGACGCTCATGTGATTGTCGGTAGCTATCCTTGCCTTCTTCTTAAACCAAATTCCGGCCTTGTACAAATGTCCCAGCGTAGTCCATAGTCCCTCGCCGTCCCAGCGTGGATCGCCCTTCACAACGTACCACGACAACTCGTTGCCATTGGGCACTTTACCGAATACTTCCCGGTTGTGGCTTGCCTCTCTGGGGCCTGTAAGAGTGCTATTATTGTAATAGCGGGTGGCTGTTTCGCTGGACTTAGGATAAGCGGAGCCGATTTGGTCTTTGACAGTAGGCTGATCGACGCCGAGGATGTAATTGTGCTTGTTCCATTCGTGGCCATACCAGTAAGGCTTCATGGCGTCCCACTGATAATACAGCCAGTCGGAGTAATCCCTGACCTTGAAACCCGATTCCATCGTGTAATATACATTGGGCGCGTAGGTAAAGGCGGGGTATTCCTTGGTAATGGTACCCTCTACATTGTCCGTAGAACTCTTTATCCAGAAGCGGACTCTCAGGGTGTGCCTGCCCGGCTTGATGAGCACATAACACGCATTGGCCGACGGCTTGCGGGTGGCAGGGATGGGGAAACCGTCGGGGTTTGCGCCGCCACCGATGGTAAGGTTGATTATCTTACCATTGCCTGCGCCTGTGAGGGGATTGGCAGCATTGGCAGGGTCGATGGTGAACGTGCCTGCGAGGTCGTTATCGGA
This sequence comes from Prevotella sp., assembly GCA_041855505.1. Classification (GTDB taxonomy): domain Bacteria; phylum Bacteroidota; class Bacteroidia; order Bacteroidales; family Bacteroidaceae; genus Prevotella. Next base: position 27,722 of record JBHAEI010000018.1, on the reverse strand, counting down.
ACGCACCTCTACCTTGGTCAGCTTTACGCCATCGCCGTTAAGCACGGGGTTGTTGTCGCAATAGGGCGAGAAGACCAAGAAAGTGGCCTTGTGGTCCAAGGTAAAGTTGAATTGCTTCGTGCCTACCGACGATGTGGCCGTACCCCAGCCACAGTCGCCTGTTTCGCCTATGTTGGCGGGGGTGTTCGGCTCCGATTGAGTCTGGCTGTCGGCAATGGTTACCTTGTCTTGGTTACCGTTCTTGCCGGGGTAGAACACCGTATAAGAATGGCCTGCGGTGAAGCTGCCCGGTACCTTGAACTTGAAGGCTGCGGTCTCGCTTTCAGGAGCGTTGCTGCTCTGGCGCCATGTGTTGGTGTCGTCCTTTACCCATATCTTGTCGCCGGCCTCCCACTTGAATACGCCGGTATTGGTCATTGTGGTACGGGTAGGAACGGCGGGGGTAGCCTCGAAGGTAATCTCCTCGGTAGGAGCGGTGGGGACAGTCTGCCCGCCTTGAGCCATATCATCAGCGGAGCAAGCGCTCAAGAAGAAAGCAAGGGCTGCTGCCGCAATGGTCGATAAGAATTTTGTTTTCATCATTTTGTGGATAATCTTTAATGTTCATGAATTGTTGTTGTAGTACTTAGTCATTCTCCCGATATTCGAAGAGGCCATTTCCTTCTTCCACAAAGTGGATGCCGGCACGGGTACGGGGAGCGGGTCCCTGCCCCGGGGTTGCGGGGTTGTGCTGGCCGGTAACAGAAGTGTCCATCAAATGGCTTACTGCTTCCATCTCCATAATCACGATTTCAGGGCTAAAATAAATTCGCTTTTTTGCGGTTGCAGGAGCAACGGGCTGTCCGTCGGCCTGCGAAGTCAAATTTCTTATTTGCATAATAAACTGTTATTTAACTATATATGAATATTCATCAATATTTCAATATCTGTATCTCGATATGTCAATGTCTGTATCTCGATATGTCAATGTCTGTATCTCGATATGTCAATGTCTGTATCTCGATATGTCAATCTCTGCACTTCGATTTCTAAAGATCTGCCTTATATGACAAAAGCTTGCCGTTATGCAGTCCCGGTTTGTTGCGGCTGTCATGCAAAACCGAGCCTGTTCCGGTAGTCATGCCCGTAACTTCCTATTTCAAAACAAGTATATCATGCTTCGTTTTTATAGTAGCAATCATCTTCTTAAAGGCGAATAAAGAACTTTACGCAAGGGCATAAAAAGCAAACTCGTTTGAGCCTCTCTTTTATGGGAAACACGCCACGCTCCGTGCGTGTAAGGGAAAGCTAAAAAGCGATTAGAAAATACATCTGCAATAAGAGAGGGAATAATATTTGTGGAACAAGTGTATGATTTCTCCCCCTTTTTTACAAGCATTCCTAAGAATTTTCGTTTCATTTCCAACTACTTACATTATCTGTCCTGTAATCTTTAGTGCACTAATTTATACAATAAAGTCCCTTATACAGGAAATCACGGGTGCAAAAGTAAGTATTTTTTTGCTTTCCTCAAAATTATTACATGCAAAATTTATAATAATGTAATATTTCCATTATGTCCTCCCGAGCCCATCGCGATTTCACTTTGGTGTACATTATGCGCTTTTAGGGTCTCCATTATGCGCTTTCCCGGTCTATACTATGTTCTTTCCCGGCATCGATTATGCGCTTTTAGGGTTTCGATTATACGCTTTGGATGCTTCTATCCATTATTGACGGATAAGTCCTCGTCCCGCATCTATGCGCAGGAAGATGAATAACAGGATGGTAAATCCCCACAAAGACGAGCCGCCATAACTGAAGAAGGGCAGCGGAATACCGATTACCGGCGTTAATCCCAGTACCATTCCCACGTTGATAAACACGTGGAAGAAGAAAATTCCTGCCACGCAATAGCCATAAACACGCCCGAACTTAAAAGGTTGTCGCTCCGCAATATGCATCAGGCGCAGAATAAGACAAAGGAACAAAACCAATACCGTTGCCGAGCCAAGGAAGCCTTCTTCCTCTCCCACGGTACAGAAAATGAAGTCCGTGTCCTGCTCCGGAACGAATTTTAATTTTGTTTGAGTCCCATTCAGGAAACCCTTCCCCCTCAGTCCTCCCGAGCCTATCGCGATTTCACTTTGGTGTACATTATATCCGGCGCCGGCAAGGTCGTTGTCCAACCCTAAAAGTACATTGATACGGACACGCTGATGCGGCTCCATCACCTCATTCAGAACATAGTCGGCTGAATAAAAGAAGCTGATTGAGCCCAAAGCAAACAAGGCTATGTAGAAGTAATGCTGAAATCTGGAGTTCAATCCATTATACACAAGGTAGCCTATGATACATGCCGAAAGGATAAGCTGCACCCAGACGATATCGAAAGGAATGACGAACTCGGAAAAAAGGAAGGCCAGCAAGGTGATGCCTACGGTATAGACTACCATTTTATATACCTTTTGCTTGTCGCCAAGATACACCCATACCATGCCTGCCGAAAACAGTTGTACGAGGAGCAGGACGGTGAATTTCCCCACGGACGTGGGCGTATCCAGCAGCATTACATTTTCATACTTGATACCGACAACAAAATATATCACCATCGCAACCCCTGTAAAGAGGAAAGAGCCGGGCATACCTTCCCGATAGAACATCAGGAAGAAAGACAGATACACCAGCGCCGAGCCGGTTTCGCGCTGCCCGATAATGCAAATCATCGGCAAAAACACCAAGCCGCAGGCCGCCAAAAAGTGCTTGCGGTTATCCATCGTAAACCCATAAATCGACATGAACTTGGCTATTGCCAATGCCGTGGCAAACTTGGCAAATTCGGCCGGCTGCAAACGAAGCGGACCTAACACCAGCCACGATCGGGAGCCTTTAATACTGTGAGGATTAAAAATTGTCAGGAAAAGCAGCAACACCAAAACCGCATATACCACATAGGCAAAGGTATCGAAGAAACGGTCATCCATCATTAAGATGACAAAACCCAAACAGATAGAGGTACCTATCCAGATAATCTGCATACCTGAACGAGATGATAATGAGAAAATCTCAGTATCACCATAAGTATAGCTGGCGCCACAAACACTAACCCATCCGAAAATAAGGAGGGCTATATAGATACCTATCGTCCACCAATCCAATGAGGCTAATATGCCGGGCTGTCTGTCTGCTGAATAATTATTTGGCACGGTTTCCTATTATTTTCTGTTGCGGAGTATTGAAGTTCCTATCCCTTTTGGGGCTGTTTTGATTTGTCCGATTTCCCGGCTTTACCCGTTCTTTCCGACTTCTCCGATCGTGTTCCATCAGAAGTATTCTTCAGTTTCCTATCCCGATTCTTTTTATCAGGGTCGTCGTCATCCTTCTTCGGCTTAGGAAGCAAATCCTCTTTTTCCTGCAGTATGGCCGGATTATTCTGCGGTTGCTGCTTCTTCTCCTTCTCTTCTGTCGCCTTCTTCTCCTTGGCTTCCTTCTCTTTCTGAAGTTCTTCCATCATTTGCTTCTCTTTAACCATCTTCAAGGAATCCTTTATCTGGTTTACTCGCTTAATCGAATCCAGTCGAATAGAGTCGGATTTTGTCAGAGGACGTTTGAAAGAATAAGAGATATGTCTGTGCTGAATGGCATCAGCCTGTCGGGCATCATTCTCCGTCAGTTTGCCATTTACATACTGCTCTATCATTAATGAGCCTATCGGCACGCCATAATCGGCGCCGAAACCACCGTTTTCCACATATACGGCAATGGCGACTTTCGGGTTTTCCACAGGCGCAAAGCCCATAAATACAGAGTGGTCTTTTCCTCTGTTCTGCGCAGTACCCGTTTTACCTGCCAAGGTATAGCCCGGATGAAAGGCGTGGGCACACGTTCCACCCCGCACAGAAGCCACCATACCATTCACTACCCTGTGATAAGCCTGTACACTGCCTTTGGTATGATGCTTTATGAAATATTTCTTATCAAGTTGCTTTCCCTGAATTTTTCTAACGACATGCGGAGTAATGTAATATCCCCTATTGGCTATCGTTGCCCCAAGATTAGCTATCTGCAAAGGCGTTAGGTTTACCTCTCCCTGCCCAATGGAAATGGAAATTACCGATAACGCATTCCATCTTCCAAACGCATGGTCGTAAAATTGGGCATTTGGAATCATTCCACGTTTCTCGCCCGGCAGATCGATACCCAGTTTATAGCCAAATCCCATCGACACCATGTAATCGCGCCAAGTGGTCATGGCCTCCTCTATCGTTTTATATTTTCTCCTGTTTGAGAGCATGTGATAAAGTCCCCAGCAGAAATAGGCATTGCAAGAGGTAGCCAAGGCCGGCTCCAAAGATAAAGGAGAAGCATGCGCATGACAGCCTACATGCAGGCCTTTGAAATAAAATCCATGGTGGCAGACATATCGGGTAGAATCGGAAATAATTCCTTCTGTAAAGTAGGTTACAGCCTGCCCCGTCTTGAACGTTGAGCCCGGAGGGTATTGTCCCATAATGGCACGGTTCAGCAATGGCGTGGCCGGATCGAGCATTAGGTCATGTTGTGTCTTTGCCCTCAGCTTACCAATCATATCCTGCGGATTGAATGTAGGCGACGAAACCATTGCAAGAATCTGTCCCGTCTTAGGCTCTATCGCTACAATAGCGCCCAGTTTTCCTTCCATCAGCCGCTCTCCCAAAGCTTGCATATCGGCATCGAGGCCTAATTGGATATCGCGTCCCGGCCGGGGTCGCTGATCATATTCCCCATCTTTATACCTGCCCTGTATCTGTCCATGGGCATCACGCAGCAATATCTGTACACCTTTCACTCCGCGTAAGTCTTTCTCATACTCACGCTCTACGCCCATCTTCCCTATATAGTCGCCCGGCTGGTAGTAGTCATCCTTCTCGACATCGGCCTGATTTACCTCGGCTACATCACCCAACACATGCGCGCCTATCGGCTGCTGGTACTTTCGAATACTGCGTTTCTGAATGTAAAAGCCGGGAAAACGGTAGAGTTTTTCATGAAAGACACTGAATTCCTTATCTTTTACCTGCCCTAAAAACAGTTGTTGCGTGAAACGAGAATAACCCGGATTCTTGCTGCGATCCTTAATATCGTTCATTCTTTTAATAAAGAATTCCTTCGTAATATTCAGCGCTTTACAAAATTCCAAGGTATCCAAGTGCCCCTTTTCCTCGTTCATTACCACCATAATATCGTAGGCTGGCTGGTTGTAAACGAGCAATTTCCCTTTTCTGTCGGTAATAATACCTCGAGAGGGGAACTCTATCTTTTTCAGAAAGGCATTCGAGTCGGCACTCTTTCTATAGTCGTCGCTGGCAATTTGGAGAGCAAACAAACGAATAAGATAAATAAGCACAGTACCTATTGCTACTGCACTCAATACCAAACGCCGCTTTTCCAAATCATAATTCTTCATCACTTATCGCCTTCTGACATTCTCTACCACAAGAATTAATACTATTGTAAGCAGCGAACTGCTTAAAACATAAGTACCCCATTCCAATATATTAAAGAAAGAGAACATATCCAACGTGAAGAAAACCATACAGTACAGCAAAGTCAATAAGGCTATATACCAAAAATATTGGCCGAAGCTAAGCGTATCAAGACCGGGCTGTACATCCTCCGTGTTTTCCCTCGAGAGGAATAATTTCAGCACAAACGGTTGTAAAGCGCTCAGAAATGTAAGTGAAAAAGCCGATACACCCGGAGTATTCGACAAGGTATCGATGAGCAAGCCCATTAAGAAAGCCCATGTCATGGCCCCCCATTGAGGATATTTTTTACTAAACTGACTGATAAAATATATATACAATAAAGGTGTAGCAATACCGAACAAGTGTACGTGGTTCAGCACAAACACCTGCAAAAGAATTAAAACGACAAACCATGCCAATTTCTTTAAGAAATCTAAATCCATGCGTAAAGCCTATAAATCCTTCTATTTATTTTTATCGCTACCCTGCTCGTCCAATAGGCGTATCGAATCCTGAGCATCCTTCATCACAGCTTGCTTTTCACGAATAGATGCGTCATCTATCAAGCATACATCCCGTAAGTTACCAAAATCGGTCGATAGTTTCACAGCCAAACGGTAAGACAAGCCATCTTCCGAATTATAAACGTGCTGCACCTTGCCTACCAGCACGCCTGCGGGAAACATGGAAGAGTAGCCGCTTGTAAGCACCCTGTCGCCTATCTTGAACTTTGCGTGGCGGGGAATATCATCGAGATACGCCACATCGCTGGGGCCACCATTCCAATGTAAGTAACCAAAGTAGTCGCGGCCCTGAATGGAACAACTGATATTCGACTTGGAATTCAATATTGGAATAACCACAGAATAATGGTTGCCGGCCAGATAAACAACCCCCACGACACCATTACCGCACGCAACTCCCATATCCGCATGCACCCCGTCGGCTGTTCCTTTATCTATCGTAATAAAGTTATTGCGCCTGTTTACAGAATTTTCCACCACCTTAGCCGGCATGATACGATAATTAGAGAGGAAGCGAAACTGCCCCCTCTTTAAATAAGTCGTATCTTTTGTTTTATCGTAAAGTTTGGCATAAAGCTCCTTATTCTCTCTTTCCAGTTCGATATTCCGGAAGGTAAGTTTCTCATTTTCCTTTCCCAAGCTGAGGAAAGTCGTCAGCTTTGAGCTGCCATCATAAAGCACTCCACCGAGATAGTTAGCTGTTGTAAACCAAACGCTTCCTTGATAATCGTTGAAACGGAACAGCAGAACCAGACTCAAAACTTCGAAAACGACAAACAGAAACCAATGCTTATACTTTGATAGAAATTCTGTAAGATTGTGCATCCTATGCCTATATTATCTCATAAGGAATGAGAAACGATCTACGTTCTTCAATGCGATACCGGCACCCTTAGCCACACTGTGCAATGGATCTTCCGCAATATGGAAAGGAATATTAATCTTATCGGTCAGTCGCTTATCAATACCACGAAGCAGAGCGCCACCACCACTTAGGTAAATACCGTTCTTCACAATATCGGCATACAGTTCGGGAGGAGTTCCTTCCAAGGCCGAAAGCACGGCATTCTCTATCTTGGCAACCGTCTTATCGAGGCAATGGGCAATTTCCTGATAGCATACAGGCACCTCCATAGGCAAAGCCGTAATTCTGTTAGGGCCATGAACAATATAGTCTTCCGGAGCTTCCTCGCCTAAATCTGTAAGTGCCGAGCCTACATGCAGCTTGATACGCTCTGCCATACGCTCCGAAACCTTCACATTGTGCTGGCGGTTCATGTACTCCTGAATATCGGCTGTAAGCTCATCGCCCGCTACACGGATGGAATTGTTACAAACAATACCTCCCAAAGAAATGACCGCAATTTCCGTAGAGCCGCCGCCTATATCGACAATCATATTGCCCTCCGGCGCCTCAACATCAAGCCCCATGCCCAGCGCTGCCGCCATAGGCTCGAAAATCAAATATACATCGCGCCCATCGGCACGCTCGGCTGAATCGCGAACAGCACGCAACTCCACTTCCGTTGAGCCGGAAGGAACGCCGATTACCATTCTCAGAGAGGGAGAAAAGAAACGGTTACCGCTGTGTACCATCTTGATAAGGCCACGCATCATCTTCTCACATGCCGAGAAGTCGGCGATAACACCATCTCTCAGAGGGCGGATTGTACGAATGTTCGGATGTTCTTTCTCGTACATCATCTTAGCATCACCGCCCACGGCAATCATCTTATCTGTACGTCGGTCGAGTGCTACAACAGACGGCTCATCAACAACTATCTTATCATCGCTGATAATAATGGTGTTGGCTGTTCCCAAGTCCATTGCAATCTCTTGGATAAATGAAAATAGTCCCATTAAATATTTGTTTGTTATTTATTTCGTGAATAAAATCTTTTCTGATTACTCCAAATGGCTACAAAAAATCCTTTCTGCAGCATTCTCCTGATATCATACGCTTCTGTTCAAACTAACGGCAGGGGAAATTCCCCTTCTGCCTACTTCGAAAACCATTCGTGAATGGCTGTATCGTAATGACTTGAAACTCCGAAAGCACGTTCTGCGAACATCTTTCTATCCTCCAGTTCGGTTCGGGCACCATTGGTATTCAGTAATTGCAGCAATACCGGATACTCTGCCTTGCTCGGAACAATGACTATGTCCTTGTAGTTCTTGGCTCCTGCTCGAATCAAAGAAATACCGCCAATGTCGATTTTCTCGATAATATCCTGCTCGGAAGCGCCGCTTGCCACAGTCTGTTCGAACGGATAAAGATCAACGATAACCAAGTCTATTTCCGGAATCTCATACTCCTTCAGCTGTTCCTGATCGCCCTCATTATCACGACGCGCCAGAATACCTCCGAATATTTTAGGATGAAGCGTCTTCACTCTACCGCCGAGAATGGAAGGATAAGTAGTTATATCCTCCACCTTATCGCATTCATAACCTAATGATTCAATGAAGGTTCTGGTACCTCCCGTGCTTAAAAACCTTACACCTTCTTCGTGTAACTTTGCCAATAAGTCCTCAAGTCCATCCTTATGAAAAACAGAGATGAGTGCAGTCTTGATTTGCTTCGTTCCAGACATTGTAAAACTCTTTTTGGATTTTAGGTGCAAAGTTAATAAATCCCCATCACTTTTTTGCAATATAAATACAAAAAAGCCTTGCCTATACCAACAATTAATGTTAAGAATATAGTTTATTCGGAAAATCTCTTTTCCTGCTTTCTGCATCCAAAAGGGTTATAGCTCCACCCGTCTCCAAGTAAAACTATAACCCTATGGCATAAGTAACAGATAGCAAAGCTACTTATTTCTTTGTTCCTATAGCATCCAGAACACCTTGAATTTCGCTTCCCAAACCAAGAATACCGTCCATGACACCCTCCTTAGCCCCCTTTACCATATACTTGGCACAGTCGCCTTCCAGCTTTCCTATGCGCTGTCGTTCTGCCACTGTATAATCATGCTTGGAGATTTTCTTGCGTATCTTACCGAACTTGTTCACGGCCTTGCTCCAGTCCTTCGCGTCATAGTTCTGACTGTTATCGCGCAACTCGTTCGAGAAGTTCTGCAAATCGTTCAAAGCCGAACTGCTCGTCGAGCAGGATGTCATTGTAAACAGGCTCATTGCAAACACCAACCCCAGCATCGCTACTTTTCTGTTTTGTTTCTTCATAACTCTCTTTTTCCTTTAATTTTATTATAAACAACCTCTCTTTCATCGGTTGGCAAAAATAAAAAACAAAATGGAAGTACGCAACTATACCCGAAATCATTTCCTTTTCTTTTCCACTTTTTAACTACCTTTGCATCTATGGATTTTACAACAAGCATCGTAAACTGGTTTAAAGACAACCGAAGACCGCTTCCTTGGAGGGAAACGAAAGACCCTTATGCCATCTGGCTAAGCGAGGTAATCCTCCAACAGACCCGTATCGCGCAAGGAAGAGCGTATTGGGAAAAATTCATTACGACGTGGCCTACCTACGAAAGTCTGGCAGGCGCGTCCGAGGACGAAGTGCTAAAGGCATGGCAGGGACTGGGATATTACTCCAGAGCCAGAAACCTTCATGCAGCAGCACAGCAACTGGTTGCCCTCGGAGGGTTCCCCATAACCTACAAGGCCATCAGGCAACTGAAGGGAGTTGGCGACTATACGGCGGCAGCCATCGCATCCATTGCCTTCGGAGAGCCTGTAGCCGTAGTAGATGGCAATGTGTATAGGGTGCTCTCACGATACTTCGGCATAGACACACCTATCGATACCACACAGGGGAAAAAGGAGTTTGCAGCCCTTGCCCAAGAGCTTCTTTATACCCAAGACCCTTCCGGCTATAATCAGGCCATCATGGATTTTGGAGCCATTCTGTGTACACCTGCCAATCCGCTGTGCCACCAATGCCCGCTTATTGATACCTGCAGGGCCTACCAACAGCAAACCATTGCCCTGCTGCCCGTAAAGGCGAAGAAGATAAAGCAAACCGAAAGACACTTTCACTACGTCTGTATTCTGCACGAGGATGAGATTGCCATTCACCAAAGAGGTGGCGGAGATATATGGCAGGGGTTATGGGAATTACCCGATTTAGCGACCATCAAAGCATTGAACACGGACGCTTTTCTTGGTCATGCAAAATCTACAAATGACCAAACAACGCCCAAACAGCCCTATTCCGACGCCCGTAAGCACAACGAAAAAGGCGAGGAAGCCACGACAATGGCGCCTTTCCCGGAGGGCTTTACCGAAATTTGCCGGGACATAAAACACGTTTTAACACATCAAATTATTCACGCCGACCTTTATTTATGGATAGTTTCCCATAGGCCTTCCCTCCCTGAAGATTATATTTGGATTAAAACCGATAAGTTAAGCTACTATGCCATCCCCCGATTAATGGAAATATTACTGGAAAAAGCACGACCTTTCTTACCCGACAACAGGCATTAACAATTGGAGCCGGCGCCTGACACACGCTGTGTCGATGCCCTACACGCGCTGTGTTGGTATCCGACACATGCCGTGCAGATACCCAACACCCCCACTGCGCACGCCTCTGTCATTGGCCACCATATCACAACATTTTATAAACACATCAATATTTATCACCATATATTAAATGTATTTTCAAGCATAATATGTTGTGCAATCGCTAAATGTTCGTATATTTGTAAATTCATTACAGAAATGCAACCGAAAAAACTAAGCATATCAGCATGAAGAAAACATTAAAGTGGTTAGTAGCTATCGTGTTAGTGCCTATAGCGCTATTCCTCTTGTTTGTAGTTCTACTATACTTACCTCCTGTGCAGAACTGGGCGGTAAGAAAGGTTGCTGCACACGCTTCGATGGCTACGGGAATGAAAATTTCGGTAGAAAAGGTTGGCCTTTCTTTTCCTCTCGACCTGCAAATAGAAGGCGTCATGGCATTACAGCAGAACGATTCCATCTGCGATAAAATAGATACCGTAGCCGATGTAAAACGCATGGTGGCCAGTGTTCAGCTACTGCCGCTCCTCCACAGAAAGGTAGAAGTGGATGAGCTTACCTTCGACCATCTGAAAACTAACACCGCCGACTTTATAGGCGACCTGAGAATAAAGGGAAATTTGGAACGACTTCACCTTGTGAGTCATAACATAGATATTGCGGGCGATTCCGTAAAAATCAATATTGCCGACATCCGTGGCGGGTGGATTGACATAGCGCTGGGCGATACCACCAAACAAGACTCTACCAAAGAAAAGACGCTTTGGAAGATTAATATAGACAAGCTGAACTTAAGCAATACCCACTTTGCACTTCATCTGCCGGGCGACTCGATGGCCGTAGCGGCACAGTTCAAGCAGGCTACGGCTCATGATGCCCACCTTCTTCTGCACGACAACATCTACAAAGTAGGTGGACTCGACTGGAATGGGGGTACCCTTCACTACGACCGGCCCTATGAGCCACGCAGTAAAGAGGGCTTCGACAGCAATCACATGGCATTCAGCGATATTCATTTGGGTATCGACAGCTTCTTATACGCACAGCCGAAAATAAGTCTGAGCGTGCGGGCTGCCAACATGAAGGAGCAAAGCGGACTTACCATTGAGGAGTTCTCGGGACCTTTCTTCATGGACGACAAAACTCTCTCGCTTTCCAAAGTTCATCTGAAAGCACCGAATACACTGCTGGACGGTAGTTTTTCGATGAGCTTGAATACCTTTTCCGACCACTTTCCCGGACGGCTTAACGCTACTTTGAAGGGCTATATAGCGAAAGCAGATATACAGCCTTTCCTGTCTGCCATGCCGAAGCATATTTATCGTGCCCTGCCCGACAAGAGAATAGCATTAAGCGGACAACTGCAAGGAAACCTGCAAAGGGCTTCTTTCAGGAATTTACACCTTTCCATGCCCGGCTATTTCAATTTTACAGGGACGGGAAGGGTGGAAAATATCGTTGGGAAAGCGCCTTTCAAAAGCAATTTCAACCTCACCGGAAGGGCCGAAAACCTGCAATTTGCAAAGGCTATGCTGCCTGCCGACATACGAAACACGCTGAATTTCCCGAATGGAATAGGGATAAAAGGGCATTTCGACCTCCGGAAAGACTTTTACGGCGGCAAGATACTCCTCACCGAAAACAGGGGGAAAGCTAATGTAAACTTTGCCTACAGCCCAGTTTCCGACATTTATAAGGTGAATGTATCGGCCGTAAATCTGGCTTTACAGAAGTTCTTGCCCAATCAGGGACTGCATCCTTTTAGCGGCTCTATCACAGCGCATGGCAAGGGAACCGATATTATGAGCGGGAAATCTTCGCTTAACCTGACGGCAGATATTCGGAAGTTCCGGTATCGGAGCTATGTTCTTGATGGCATAACGGGAAAAATCAGTAAGCACGGCGAGCAGATGTCGGCTGCCATAAGAAGCTCCAACAGAATGGTGGGGGGCAATTTTACGTATAAAGGCATTTTCAAAGAGAATTTAATAGACGGACATTTGCGAGGAAACCTATCACGAATCGACCTGAAAGCACTGGGGGTAATGACCGAGCCTTATGTCGTTTCGGCATGGACGGATGCGGATGTTCGCACGAATATGGACAACAAGCACTCCTTCAACGGCCCGCTAAAGAATTTCAGGCTTACCTTAGAGGGGAAGCGCGGGAGCACGCTTTTGGCCAAAGGAGATGTAAAGGTAAAGGCAAGTGTGGCCGGGAGTTCGGTTACTTCGTTTATCAAAGGCAGAATAGACGATGCCAACCTGCGGGCACTTGACGTAATCGACAAGAACTATTACATGGGGACTAACGCCGATATTTTATTTGCATCCAACTTTAAAGATCAATATCTTGTAAGTGGAAAGGTAGATAACTTTACCCTTGCCGAGCATCATGCCAAGTCGGTTACTCCGCTTGTTCAGGGCAATTTCGATGTAGATGTTACCATGAAAGGCCGGCAGACGGGCGGACATTTACAGGGAAACCTTGTCAAAGCCAATCTCTACCAGCTGGGTATTGTCGATAATCCTATGAGTACACAAGGCCACCTGAATGTGGATTTTGCCACCAATGGCGACGACGAGCTGCGCCTGAAGGGCCTATTGGGCAATGTTGTCGTGGATGAGAACAACAGACGTTATACCCCGGGCGATGTGAAAATCGATATTGAAGGAACGAAATATTCTACCAGAGCGGTTGTCGATGCGGGCGATTTCCACCTGAACACTGCTTTGGAAGGCAGTGTTAATCGGCTCGAAAAAACCTTTACCAACATCGGGGCAACTATCAAAAAACAGATCGCCAACAAGCGTATCGACCAACCGGCTATCGTAAAACTGCTACCCAGAGGGCATTTCCAGCTGAAGTCAGGGGGCTCCAATTTCTTCAGTAAGTTGCTCGAACAAAAGGGATATTCTTTCTCTAAAGCCGATATCGACCTGATGTCGTCACCCGATAAGGGGTTAGACGGGGTCATTAAGCTCGACACGCTATTATATAATAAGGTACAACTCGACAAGGTACTTATAAATCTGACCAGCGCAAATGGCACACTGAGCTATCAGGCTTCGATAGAGAACGAGCCTACAAACAGCTACCCTTACAAGGCTTATCTACAAGGCGAAGTGTACGAGCATGGCTTAAACACTCACCTATCTGTTATCGATAATAAGGGGAAAAAAGGCATCGACATGGCTTTACAAGGGGCTATGCAGGGGGAAGGACTGCGTTTTTCCATCACTTCTCCCAAATCAATACTGGGTTATAAGGAATTCTCGGTGAACGACTCCAACTATGTTTATATGGGCCGAGACCGACGTATTCGTGCCAATCTGGAGCTTATCGCAGCAGACAAGACAGGTATTCAGATACGTTCGGAGAACGAAGATACCACTTCACTGCAGAATCTTACTTTCTCCGTTCACCGGTTTGAACTGGGCAATCTGTTCACATTGTTGCCCTTTGTACCAAGGATGTCAGGCATTCTGAATGGCGACTATCACCTCCTACAAACGGATACGAACCTCAGCGTATCAACCGATATGGCTGTGCAGAACTTTGTTTATGAAAACAACAGATTGGGGAATGTCAATCTGCAGGGAGTATATATGCCGAAGGGAGAATACGAACATTATGTCGATGTCATTTTCGGCAAGGACGAAGTACAGGTGGGCAGCCTCGTGGGAACTTACTCCAGCGTGGGAGAAGGCAATCTCGATGCTACTTTCAATATGGATAACTTCCCGCTGAACGTTGTCAATACCATGATACCGAATGGCGTCATAGGACTGAAAGGAACGGGTAACGGCGAATTAACCGTTAAAGGCCCGCTTAACAAACTGGATATTAATGGAAAGGTTTCGGCCGAGAACGGCTCGGTAATCAGTAACCTCTATGGCATCGATATGCACTTCGGAAAAGAGCCTTTAATCGTCGATCACAGCAAAATCAGCTTCAACGACTATAAGGTATTCGACGAGAAGAACACTCCTTTACATATCAGTGGTTACTTCGATTTCACCAATACCGATAGGATGCTATTGGACGCAAGTCTTAATACAAAGAACTTCTTGCTCATCAATGCGCGGGAGAATCCACGGGCAGAAGCCTACGGAAAGGCATATATCGACTTCGTCGGCAGGATAAGGGGTAGCCTCGATCACCTTAGGTTGGGTGGCCGATTAGATGTTCTGGGGGCTACGAACATGACCTATGTGGTACAGGATGCCACACTGGCTTCCGACACCAGCCTCAAGGATCTGGTACAGTTTACCGACTTTAACGACAGTACCGAGGATAAGATAGAGCGTCGTTCCGACTTCACCGGCTTTGAGATGGGCCTGCTGGTGAACATTGACGAGCAAGCACACATCCTCTGTGCGCTCGATGCTAACAAGACAAACTACATCGACCTGATAGGAGGTGGCAACCTAACCCTTTACTATGATGCCCTGAATGGCACACGGATAAGAGGCAAATACACGCTGAATGATGGTGAGATGAAGTACTCGATGCAGGTTATCCCGTTACGCACCTTCACCATACAGAATGGCAGTTACCTTGAGTTTACGGGCGATCCGATGGCTCCCATCCTCAACATCACGGCCACAGAGGATATAAGGGCAAGTGTTTCCAACGGCTCCGGAAGCGGGCGATTAGTCGATTTCAAATGCGGCGTAAAACTCACCAAACAGTTCCCCAAGCCCAGCGTCGAGTTTATTATCTCGGCTCCGGAAGACCAGGAGATACAGAATGCTCTTAACACCAAGTCGGTAGAGGAACGTTCTAAACTCGCTGTTACGATGTTAGCATCAGGACTTTACTTGGATGGCGACAACATGTCGTCGGCCAATACAGCCATGAATGGGGCTTTGGCTGGCTTCTTGCAAACACAGATTAACACGATTACGGGAAGGGCTTTAAGCTCTATGGGACTCGATATTTCGGCCAATATGGAGACTGCTGCCGATGTAAACGGTAGTCTGCATACCGACTATACCTTCAAGTTTGCCAAGCGTTTGTGGAACAATCGACTGCGTATTATTATGGGAGGGCGTGTCTCTACGGGCTCTAATCTATCACGAGACAATGGCGCGTTCTTCGATAATTTCTCACTGGAATATCGCCTCAACCAGAATGAAACAAAATATTTAAAGCTCTATTATGAGCGTGAAGCATACGATTGGCTGGAGGGAGATTTGAGCGAATTCGGCGTTGGTTTCATGTGGAGAAGAAAACTTCGCCACTTTAAAGACATATTCCGCTTTAAGAAAGATGCAGTACCTACTCCCGTCCCCAAGACCGAACAGAAGAAAGATACGTTAGTAAACTTTGTGAATGATGGAAAATAAAATATCGAAAAGAGCGACAAGCATTGCTCTAAGCACCCTCCCTATTCTTACCTTTTTGGTATTAATAGGCTGTAGCACTACCTCCGGTCTCCGTGAAGGAGAGCAGCTCTATACCGGTATGCTTGATACAAAATACAGCAATTACGAACGTAACACACACTTCAATACGGTAAAAGAGGAGCTGGATGTGGTACTGGCTTCAAAGCCAAACGCCTCTTTTCTGGGCAGTTCTTCCAAGCGCTGGCCCTTCCCTATCGGCCTATGGGTATGGAATTCTTTTGCCAACGATACCACCCACTTTGCCCGTTGGATGACCCGTGCATTTGGATCACAGCCCGTAACCCTTGCCTCTGTAACCCCCGATTTGCGTGTAAAAGTAGGAGAAAATCTACTGAACAAACGCGGATATTTCAATGGCAAGATACTCTACGACACCATTTCACAACGCAATAAGAAGAAGATAAAACTTCAATATACCGTAAACATGGGACATCTGTGGACGATTGACAGTCTTCGTTACACGAACTTCCCGGCACCTATGGACTCGCTTATCCAACTGAACCTGCCGAATGCTGTAATCAAGAAAGGAGATGCCTTCGACATAGCCGGTCTGGAGAACGAGCGAGTTCGCATCACCAACCTCTTTAAAGACAACGGTTATTACTATTATCAGAGCAATGACGCAAGCTATCTTGCCGACACCTTGCAGACACGTGGTAAGGCTTTCTTGCGCTTACAGCTGGCCGATTCCGTCGGCAGCAGGTCTTTAAGAAGATGGAAGATTGGCGATATCAACATCAATTTTCGGCGAGAATTCTTCGATACGCTCAAGAATACACATAAGACAAGAAACTTTATCGTACATTACAATGGCTCTAAACAGCCGCTCCGTACCAGAGTTCTTAACAATGAACTGACTTTGAAACCCGGCGAATACTATAACTTAGAGAAGTATCAAGCGAGCGCTAACAAACTGAATGCTACGGGAATTTTCTCGGCAACGAACTTTACCTTCACGCCAAGAGACTCTACCGACACTTGCGATGTGCTCGATTTGAATATCAATGCCGTATTCGATAAGCCCTACGACTTCTATGTTGAGGCCTATGGAAAAGGGAAAACAAGTGGGCGTTACGGTCCGGAGCTTATCATTGGTCTTACCAAACGCAACGCCTTTCGTGGTGCCGAGCTCCTCAACATCAAGCTAAACGGGGCTTATGAATGGTCGGCAAGCAGGAGTTTGGGCGGTAGTAAGTTCGGACTGAACAACTATGAATATGGCTTGGAAACCTCTTTACAGTTCCCACGCATCCTTAATCCGTTCCGACTGCCGAGAAAAATCCGCAGAGCCAGACGTGAGAAACAACGCGAAAAAGCTTTAGCACGGGGCGAGGAATTCACTCCCAAGCCGAGAAAAACATTCTTCAGTACGCCTTCTACAACGCTCAGAACGTCTTTCAGCGTGCTAAACAGAGCAGAATATTTCAAGCGTCATGTTGTTTCCGGCGACATAACCTACCAGTGGCAACCGAACGAACGCAATTCGTTTTCGTTCACTCCCCTCTCGGTAAGCTATGAATACATGCAGCGTACCACACATACTTACGATAGTCTGGCACATGCCATGCCTTATCTTCTGGTCTCGATGGCCGATCAGTTTATCCCCAAAGCATCCTTCCAATATACCTATATGAGTCCGGCTAACTATCATCACCCCATTACATGGTGGACAACCGTTAGCGAAGCAGCCAATATTCTCTCGTTAGGGTATATGATTGCCGGAGAGAAATGGAGCAAAAAGAATAAGACTTTATTTAAAAACCCCTACGCGCAGTTCTTAAAAATAGAAACGAACTTCACGAAAACATGGAGCATTGCCTCGAAAAGCTCCATTGCAGCCCACTTGAATGCAGGTGTACTATGGACGTATGGCAACAGCAGTGCGGCGCCTTACACCGAGCAGTTTTATGTAGGCGGTGCCAATAGTGTCCGTGCTTTCCAAGTAAGGGAGATAGGGCCGGGTCGGTATAAGTCGGCTTCTCGTGCCTATTCGTACGTAGAACAAACAGGAGACATTAAGTTTCAGGCCAACCTTGAGTATCGTCCACATCTCATAGGGTCGCTGTATGGTGCGGTCTTCCTCGATGCCGGTAATGTATGGACGATGCATGTAGATGCCACACGCCCTCAAAGTCAGTTTAAAATGAAGAATCTATTCAAGGAAATGGCATTAGGTACAGGTGTCGGATTGCGCTATGATATCGGTTATTTCATGGTGCGACTCGACTGGGGAGTAGGGCTTCACGTACCTTACGACACAGGAAAATCCGGCTTCTACAATATTAAAAGTTTCAGAGATTCGCAGGCTTTCCACTTAGCAATAGGATTACCTTTCTAAGTATAGCAGAACATAAAGAACTATCCAAACACTTTTTTTATTTTTGGTTTCAAACCTTCATTGGCCAGAACATTCTGTTATTCAGCAGATTATAAACCTATTTTAACAGTGGAATGACAGCAGTCTTTCGTCTGCTGCTTCCACATCTCTCATAGAATAAGGTTACATAAGTTCTACAGCCATCGATAGTTCTGCAGTCACAAATATAAATAAGGGAAAAACCTTGATATCTGTTTTAAACAAGTGTTGGTGCCCAACACCTGTGGTGCCAATCAACTACACGACCCGTGTATTTTACTAACTCCACTACAAAATAAACACCTTATCATAATACGCCTGCCCCAAGTAGGGGGGATATTGTATCACAAAAGGCACTTTTGAATTTATACAAGATTCTTATGCGACCACTCTGACAGTTGCTGAATCAGAGGAACTATATCACGTCCTGCATCGGTTAAGCTATATTCAACCCTTGGAGGCACTTCCGGATATACCTTTCGAACTATCAGTTTATCTTTCTCCAAGGCTCTTAAATTAGAAGTAAGCACTTTCTCCGACACACCATCCATACGTTTATGTAACTCACCAAAACGCAATATTCCCTTCTCCCATAATATCAATATAATTACAACTGACCATCTGTCGCCTAATCTATCCATCACTTTCCTAAAGGGACACGGTGCATCACAAGGCTTTATTTTTGTTAAATCTTCATTCATAAGTTTCTGATTTCTTGTATTACTTACCTTTTAATGGTGTTACTAACCTATAGGTAACTTATTGTAAAACACAAAGATAATATGTATTTTTGCAAAAACGAAATAGTATTAACAAAAAACGATAGTATGAAGAACTTAATAATAGATAATCATTCTCATGTAACAATCCCTATAGAAAAACATATCGAACTTATGAATGAAGCTGGAATTGATAAAACAATCCTTTTTAGAACGAATGTCCATCCTGAATTAAGCAATGATGAGACTGGTATTAAAAAAGAAATGGGAAAGTTAATGAAGCTGATTTCGGGGGATTCTAATATTATAAAACAATATAGTTCTACTGCCAACAGCGAGTTATTTAACACCGTGCAGAAATATCCTGACAGATTTTATTGTTTCGGTATAGTCTCTCTGGATATGGAAATATCTGAAATGATAGCCAGTATAAAAACCCAAATAGATAAATATCACATATTAGGATTAGGCGAATTCACCCTGTCGAGTGGAACTATACCTAAGATGGAGAATATCTTTAAAGCCTCTTCGCAAGCCAACAACCTACCAATATGGATACATGGATTCAACCCTCTTACTTTAAAAGATATTATAGAAATAGAAAAATTAGCCAAAAACTATCCCACTGTTCCAGTCATTATCGGACATGCAGGAGGAAGTTATTGGTTAGAAACCATTGATATCGTAAAGAGAAATACGAATATCTATCTGGATATTTCGGCAAGTTTCTCTTCCATGGCATTAAAAATAATCATTAATGAATTGCCTGACAAGACCTTCTTTGGCGTAGATTATCCCTATGGGGATATGTGGCTTATGAAAAAAATGGTAGAACGAGTATGCAATAACAACGAAGTATTACATAAAGTATTGGGAGGAAATATTGCAACTCTACTCCAACTCTATTAAAAAGCTTCTACCTTCTTTGCCTAAATATTTTCTCCGCTTTTCATGGTTAAACATACAGACAAGCCTCCATAATATCGAAAAAAAATAGTAAGTTTGCAGAATAAAACGTAAACAAACTTATGAAAAGACTCTTTTTATTCCTTATCACGCTACTGGCGGTACTCTGCAACCAAGCTGCCAATGTGGCCAGACCAAAACTTGTTGTAGGCATCGTTGTTGATCAGATGCGCTGGGATTACCTTTATTACTACTATCAGGATTACAGCGAAAACGGCTTGCGCCGACTGATAGATGGCGGCTACAGCTTTGCCAACACACAAATAAACTATGCTCCTACCGTTACCGCGATTGGTCATAGCTCGGTATATACGGGCTCTGTTCCTGCTATCCACGGCATTGCAGGCAACTATTTCTGGCTGAATGATAAAGGAACTTACTGCTGCGAGGACAAGGGTGTGAAGAGTGTTGGCAGCAACAGCAAGGAAGGACAGATGAGTCCACACCTCATGCTTACCTCTACCATCGGCGACCAACTGCGTATTTCTACCGACTTTGCCTCACGTGTATTTGGCGTAGCCCTCAAAGATAGAGCCGCTATTCTCCCTGCCGGACACTCTGCCAATGCTGCCTACTGGTGGGATACATCGGCAGGACACTTCGTTTCTTCCACCTATTACATGCAGCAACTGCCTGATTGGGTAGAGGATTTCAATAAAAAGAATCGTACAAAACCCGGATTTAATATCAAAACAAGTACAGAAGGCGTTACAAAAACCTTTGAAATGGCCAAGGCGCTCCTCGAAAACGAGCAATTAGGACAGCAAGGTACAACCGATATGCTGGCTGTCAGCATCTCTTCGACCGATGCCATCGGCCATAAATATTCCACACGTGGCAAGGAAAACAAGGCTGTTTATATGCAGCTCGACAAGGATTTGGCCGATTTTCTCAATACTCTTGACGCAAAAGTCGGCAAGGGCAACTACCTCGTTTTCCTCACCGCCGACCATGGCGCGGCCCATAACTTCAACTATCTGCGCAACCATAAGATACCGGCAGGCGGATGGGACTGGGAGAAAGCCACCCAAGGAATGAATCAACACCTGCAAAGCAAGTTCGGCATAGCACCTGTGTTGGGCGAAGACAACTATCAGTTCTTCTTCGACGATGCCGCCATTAACAAGGCAGGAATAAAGAAACAGGAGGTAATCGACGAGGCTATAGACTGGCTTCAGAAAGATTCGCTCATTCTTTATGCCTTCGATTACAACAAACTTTCCGAAACCACCATGCCCCAATGGCTGAAAGAACGTCTTACAAACGGCTACTTCCGCAACCGCTCCGGGGAAGTTGGCTTCGTTACCCTACCACAGTTCTTCGGGCAGAAGGACACGCCTACCTATGCCGGAACTTCGCACGGACAGCCGTTTAACTACGACACGCACATCCCATTTGTGCTCTATGGTTGGAACATTCCCACCGGCGAGAACACAAAGGAAGTGCATATCGTAGATATTGCGCCTACCATCTGTGCCATGCTGCATATTCAGGCACCCAACGGTTGCATAGGGAAGCCACAACAAATAAAATAAAAGACAACATCTATACACACGCAATGCACATAGCAATAGCAGGAAACATCGGCAGTGGAAAGACGACGCTCACCAAGATGCTCGCCAAACGGTACGACTGGATGCCACGATTCGAGTCGGTAGATTACAATCCCTACCTCGATGATTATTACAAGGACATTAAGCGATGGTCGTTCCCTATGGAGGTTTTCTTCCTGAAAGAACGCTTCAAGGACTTGCTCGAAATAGCCAAGAGCAATAAGCCCGTCGTTCAGGATCGCTCTATCTATGAGGGAGTGTATGTCTTCACGGCCAACAACTACGCGATGGGCAACCTCGATAAGCGCGATTACGAGGCTTATATGGAGCTGTTCGAGGATTTGACCGATGTCGTGAAGCTCCCCGACCTGATGATATACCTACGTTCATCGGTAAGCCACTTGGTGGAGAACATCGAGAAAAGAGGGCGCGACTACGAACAGAAAATGCCCCTTGCCTACCTCGAAAACCTTAACAGCAGATACGAAGACTTTATCACAAAGCACTATAAAGGGCGTGTGCTGACCATAGAAGTGGATAAGCTCGACTATCAGCATAATCCGAAAGACTTTGGATATATCACCGATAAGATAGACCGTGAACTGTTCGGACTGTTCTAATCATTCTAACAAAGGGCAGCCTTGCCCTATTCCTCAACAAAAGATAATCATAAAAAACTAAGATAATGCACATAGCCATAGCAGGAAATATTGGCGCAGGAAAGACAACCCTCACCAAGATGCTCGCAAAACGTTACGGATGGAAAGCTCATTTTGAGCCGGTAGATAACAATCCTTACTTGGCAGATTATTATGAAGACATGGACAGATGGGCTTTTAATCTGCAGATTTATTTCCTCAACAAGCGTTTCCGCGACGTTGTGGAGATATCCAAATCAGACGATACCATCGTTCAGGACCGTACCATCTTTGAGGATGCACGCATCTTTGCGCCCAATCTTCACGACATGGGACTGATGAGCGACCGTGATTTTGACAACTACACCGACCTCTTCGACCTGATGATGTCGCTCGTGAAACTGCCCGATTTGCTCATCTACATCCGTGCCTCCATCCCTCATCTGATCGACCATATACAGCAAAGAGGACGCGATTACGAGCAAACGATGCGCATTGACTATCTTCGCGGGCTGAACCAGCGCTATGAGGATTGGATTAAAACCTACAAGGGGCATCTCATTATCGTGGATGGCGACACCACCGATTTCCAAGATAATCCACAAGACTTTAAACGCATTACAGACATGATTGATGACCGCTTGTTCGGATTATTCCCAATGGACGATAACCAATAAAGGGTTATCTTAAGTGTAATATTTTTTGATTCTTGCAGTATAAATTAATTGGTAGGAGCCAACTTAAGTCAAGACATAGGATTGTTTTTATAACACTCTGTCTATCAACCGATTTAAAACATCTTTTAAAACATGCTTTTTAGTGGCAGAAAAGAGCATGTTTTATATAGTAAAAGGGCGTCGATTACATCCTAATCGACGCCCTTTTGCTATGTTATCCCTCCCGAATTGCTCTGTAAAACCGTACCAAAACCATACGGAAAGAATAATATGTAAATATATTTCTACAAGGAAGAAACCTTACACACGTGCTTCAAGAAGCACCACATTCTCGACATGCGGGGTGTGAGGGAACATATCCACAGGCTGAACGGCCAGCACCTTATAGTCTTCATCGAGCAAAGAAAGGTCGCGGGCTTGGGTAGCCGGGTTGCAACTCACATACACAATACGCTTGGGATGTGCACCAAGGATTACATGAATTACATCCGGGTGCATACCGGCACGTGGCGGGTCGGTTATGATAACATCGGGACGGCCATGCTCCTTCACGAAACTCTCGGTAAGAATATCTTTCATATCGCCGGCATAGAAGAGGGTGTTCTCTATATGATTGATAGCCGAATTTACCTTTGCATCCTCGATAGCTTCCGGCACATATTCTATGCCAATTACTTTCTTGGCACGTTTCGCCACGAAGTTGGCTATCGTTCCCGTACCCGTATAAAGATCGTACACCAGTTCTTCGCCATGTAAGTCGGCAAAATCACGCGCTACAGAGTACAAATGATACGCCTGCTCGGTATTGGTTTGATAGAAACTCTTGGGTCCTACCTTAAACTTCAGGTCTTCCATCAGCTCGAATATGTGGTCGTTCCCTTTATATAAGGTCAGGTTTAAGTCATTAAAGGTATCGTTCCCCTTTTGGTTATCGACATAAAGCAGCGATGTAATCTGCGGAAAACGCTCGGCGATGTGCGCCATCAATGCCAAAGCCCGCTGCTCGTCGCCCTCCTCATCGTAATGGAACTGTACCAAGACCATCCATTCGCCGGTGTTGGAATTGCGCACCATAATATCGCGCAGCAAGCCATGCTGCTGCCGAATATCATAGAAAGTCATTCCTGTTTCAAGCGCATAGTCGCGAATATCGTTACGAATAGCATTGCAAAGGTCGTTCATCAGCCAGCATTTCTCGATAGGATAAATCTTATCGAAGGCACCGGTAATGTGGAAACCGATGGCTCCACCTGCCAAGCCGGCATCCTCCGGCAGTTCCTTCAGTTCCTCGGCAGTGTACCAACGTTTGTTGGCACAGCCAAACTCCAGCTTGTTACGATACTCCTTGGTGTGGACAGAGCCCATAATGGGGCGGAATTCCGGGAGTTCCACCTTGCCGATACGGGTAAGCTGGTCGAAAACCTGCTGCTGCTTTGCCTTCAATTGCTCGGCATAAGGAAGATTTTGCCACTTACATCCACCACAGATGCCAAAGTGTTCGCACATGGGTTTCTCGCGTATCTCGCTGTATTTTACAAACCTTATAACCGTTGCCTCGCTATAGCTGCGACGCTTCTTGCGCACCTGAAGATCGACCACGTCGCCGGGTACCACAAAAGGAACGAATACTACCCTATCATTGACATGCGCAACACACTTTCCTTCGGCAGCCACAGCCTCAATGGTAACATTCTCTAAAATCGGTAACGGTTTCTTTTTTCTACTCATAACGTTTTCTTGTATTTCGCTGCAAAGTTACTATTTTTTTCTCGTTCCATAGGCGTTGGAAAATGATAGTTGGCTGCTGTGTTCGTAAACAATTAAAAATGTCATGTCAGCATTGCATTTTTTACCTAAAACCTTTGTTAAATAATAGCGAAATTAATATATTTGCAAAAGAAAGAAATAACACAACAAAATAACTAATAGACGACTATGAGCGACAAAAGAGTTTATACTTTCGGAAATGGTAAGGCCGAGGGTAGAGCGGACATGAGAAATCTTCTTGGTGGAAAAGGTGCCAACCTTGCCGAAATGAATCTTATCGGCGTACCTGTTCCTCCGGGTTTTACCATTACTACAGATGTATGCAACGAATATTATGAGGTAGGAAAAGAAACCGTAGTCGGACTTCTGAAAGCCGAAGTAGAGGCCAGCGTCAAGCACATTGAAACCTTAATGAATTCCAAATTCGGCGACCCAACCAATCCTCTGCTTGTCAGTGTTCGTTCGGGAGCACGTGCATCCATGCCGGGTATGATGGATACCATCCTGAACTTAGGCTTGAACGACACCGTTGTGGCCGGCCTTGCCAAGAAAACAGGTAACGAACGCTTTGCATACGACAGCTATTGCCGCTTTGTACAGATGTATGGTGATGTTGTACTTGGTATGAAACCGGTAAACAAAGAGGACATCGACCCATTCGAAGCCATCATCGAAAAGGTGAAGGCACAGCGTGGCGTGAAGCTGGATAACGAGATGACCGTCGAGGAACTGAAGCAGCTCGTTACCTTGTTTAAAGAAGCTATTAAAGAGCAGACGGGGCAGGACTTCCCGACCGACCCTATGGAACAGCTCTGGGGAGCTATCTGTGCCGTGTTCGATTCATGGATGAACGAGCGTGCCATCCTTTATCGTAAGATGGAGGGAATACCTCAGGAATGGGGTACAGCCGTATCCGTCATGGCAATGGTATTCGGTAATATGGGCAACACATCGGCTACAGGCGTATGCTTCTCGCGCGATGCTGCCACAGGCGAAAACATCTTTAACGGCGAATACTTGGTAAATGCACAGGGCGAGGACGTTGTGGCCGGTATTCGTACCCCACAGCAGATTACCAAGGAAGGCTCACTGCGCTGGGCTAAGCAACAGGAAATCGACGAGGAAACACGTCGCACCCAGTATCCTTCCATGGAGGAGAACATGCCTGAAATTTACGCAGAGCTGACTGCACTGAAAGATAAATTAGAGAAGCATTACCACGATATGCAGGACATGGAGTTCACCGTTCAGGAGGGCAAGCTGTGGTTCTTGCAGACGCGTAACGGCAAGCGTACCGGTACGGCGATGGTAAAGATTGCCATGGACTTGCTTCATGAGGGCGAAATAGATGAGAAGACAGCCCTGAACCGCTGCGAGCCCAACAAGCTGGATGAGCTTCTGCACCCAGTTTTCGATAAGAGTGCGCTAACACAGGCCAAGGTATTGACACGTGGTTTGCCCGCATCTCCGGGTGCTGCATGCGGTCAGATTGTTTTCTTTGCCGACGATGCAACCAGATGGCACGATGAAGGCCATCAGGTAATCATGGTACGTATTGAGACTTCTCCTGAAGACTTGGCTGGTATGTCGGCTGCCGAAGGTATTCTAACCGCTCGTGGCGGTATGACCTCGCACGCTGCTGTTGTGGCTCGAGGTATGGGTAAATGTTGCGTGAGTGGTGCCGGTGCCATCCTTGTAGATTATAAGAATCGCACAGTGGAGATTGATGGTAAGGTGCTGCGCGAAGGTGATTACATTTCCTTGAACGGCTCTACCGGTGAGGTTTATGCCGGCGAGGTGAAGACGAAACCGGCCGAGGTTACCGGCGACTTTGCCGAACTGATGGACTTGTGTAACAAATACACCAAACTTGTAGTTCGTACAAATGCCGATACTCCACACGATGCAGAGGTAGCAAGCAACTTTGGCGCTGTTGGTATCGGTCTGTGCCGTACCGAACATATGTTCTTCGAAAACGAGAAAATCAAGGCAATGCGCGAGATGATTCTGGCCGATACGACAGAAGGTCGTGAGAAAGCGCTCAACAAACTCTTACCATACCAAAAGCAAGACTTCTATGGAATCTTGAAATGTATGGACGGCAAACCTGTAAACATCCGTCTGTTGGATCCTCCTTTGCATGAGTTCGTACCTCACGACCTAAAGGGTCAGGAAACTATGGCTGAGGAAATGGGTGTCAGCGTGAAGTTTATTCAGGATCGTGTAAACTCGCTTTCAGAGGCTAATCCTATGCTCGGACTTCGTGGATGCCGACTCGGAAACACTTTCCCGGAGATTACAGCCATGCAAACGAAGGCTATTCTTGGGGCTGCTATCCAGCTAAAGAAGGAAGGTTTCAACCCAATGCCGGAAATTATGGTACCACTCGTAGGTATCGTAAACGAGCTTGACAATCAGGAACACCTGATTCGTAAGACTGCAGAAACGTTGTTCAAGGAAGAAGGCGTCGAGATTCCGTTCAAGGTAGGTACGATGATTGAGATTCCTCGTGCGGCGCTTACAGCCGACTTGATTGCCCAAAAGGCAGAATACTTCAGTTTCGGTACAAACGACCTGACACAGATGACATTCGGTTATAGCCGCGACGACATTGCCAGCTTCTTGCCAAGCTATTTGGAAAAGAAGATTCTTGATGTTGATCCGTTCCAAGTTCTCGATCAGAAAGGTGTGGGGCAGCTCATCAAGATGGCTGTAGAAAAAGGTCGTAACACCCGCAAAGACTTGAAGTGCGGTATCTGTGGTGAGCACGGAGGTGAGCCTTCTTCGGTGAAGTTCTGCCATCGTGTAGGTCTCAATTACGTGAGCTGTTCACCATTCAGAGTGCCGATAGCAAGGTTAGCGGCGGCGCAGGGCGCTCTCGAATGTGAATAATTTTCGGATTTTTGAGATACACAAAAACGCAAGTGCTTGATAACAAAGCACTTGCGTTTTTTACATCTCTCCCAAAACGTGTTTTTGGGGGAAACTTTTTCGCAGATAATGACTATCATCCTACATTTTCTATCTTCACGGTGTCCAACTCTTGCTGATAAATCACGCCACGCTCCTTCGAGAAGAAATCAATTGTCAGGGCGGCGAGGGCTACAAGGATGAGCGCAAGGGCAGAT
>JBHAEI010000017.1:0-104960 GCA_041855505.1 Prevotella sp. | reverse complement strand
ACAGAAGTATAGAGAACTTCTTTACAAACCTTATCGCAGCACTGATTGCCTATCAACTGATGCCAAAAAAGCCTACGATGAATATTGAAATCATAGACAAAAGCAGACTCATTGCATAAAGCTTATACCGAACTCAGGTTTTTCTCACATAATCCTATTGGGAGAATTATAGCTTTTGTTATTGGTGTTATTTTGGCTATTATAATGATAGCCATGGTCTATAACGATGATCAACAATCAAATAGTGACAAAGGATGCTTAATAACATTCTTTGTTATCCTAATAATTATCGGCATTCTATGTATGCTGGCTTGAGATAAATGGTAAAGCATCACTTGAGCAATCATTTGGTGCTTTTATCCTCTTACAAATTATGAGAAGAAGCGAAAATCGTTTGATTCCATAACAATAAAACAATATTGCATATGAATAATGATAATATAATTGATGAGATAAATGCGTGGCTTAATGAAAATAAACATAACAAGCCTATATGTGTTCAGGTAGATATATGGGGCAAGAATATCTCTGGCATCGAGAAACATCTTCCTTTTAGCATCACAGATATTAAAGGAGATACGGATAGAATTCATGTAAGGTTTTATAAAGATGATTCATCTGCTCCAAGAGAATATGATGCAGACTTATACTATCTAAATCATTTCTACGAACTACTAAACAAAGAGGGCATCTATATCATCAATGACAAATGGGTATCTACCCATACCGAATAACGCCTTTAAGCGCCATTATGAGCAATCATTTGGTGCTTTTTTATTTCTTTTTCTTGTAATTCTCAAAACAAAGAGTTATATTTGCAATGTGAACCAGTTAATAGGAGGACAGGATATGAATACAAATAGCACAATGACAGATACATTCTCTTTGGAGATACCCAAGACAGATATATCATTACTGAAATCGCTCGTAAAGCGCATGGGCTGGACGGTACATAAAACTACAACGAAGCGCACTGCCTACGAGCAAGCACTTGATGACAAGGAGCAAGGGCGCATTAACGAGTATGCCAACGCAGATGAACTGTTTGAAAAATTGGGAATCTGATGGCATATAAGCTCTTGACTACGCACCAGTTTGAAAAAGACCTCAAACGATGCAAGAAGCGTGGGCTACTAATGGATAAACTCAAAGAAATTATCAAAGAATTAGTAGCCACTGGCAAAGTTTCTGCCTATTTCAAGCCCCACCTATTGCATGGCAACAGGAATGGACAATGGGAATGCCATATACAACCAGACTGGTTGCTTATATGGGAGCAGAACGATACAGAGCTGACTTTACTCATGCTGAATACAGGAACACACGCTGATTTATTTGGCAAAACGAAACGATAACACCAAGTGATAAATCATTTGATGCTTCTTCATTTATGAGTTTTTTACTCTCAAAATTATTATATGCACCCAAATGTAAAAACATCAGTCCAACCATAAGATTTAGACTTCAGATGGGATAAGTAGGAAGAGACTTATCAAAGGTCCTTTATACAAGAAAAAAG
This sequence comes from Prevotella sp., assembly GCA_041855505.1. GTDB lineage: Bacteria > Bacteroidota > Bacteroidia > Bacteroidales > Bacteroidaceae > Prevotella. Next base: position 103,441 of record JBHAEI010000017.1, on the reverse strand, counting down.
GGAAACTTCACAGCTTCCCTTTTTCAATACAAAAACATTATGAAATAATTTATTTCGCGAACAAGATTTTCATTTAATAACTGTACGGGATGACTCCTTTATGTAACGTGGACGCATCCACGACATTTTCGCTCACAATACCTTTCGCATTGTACACGAATATCATAGCCTAACATGGCGCCAAGGATGAAATCCTCTTCCGGAGTCAGTTTGGTCAAAGGCTTGTTTACCATCAGTCGGATGGCATCAAGACACTCCTTTCGCCCAAAGAACAAGTTCATATTGTCGGAAGCCACAGGTTGTATGATATAAGGGATATTCCGATGTTCCAGCCGTGCCCTGACAAAGGCCTCATTCTTTTTATTGAATGTATATAAAACCATTTGTCTAACACCCTTCTGAAACTCATAAATATGATTCATCAGAACTTTCATGTCGGCTGTAAGCATTCCTTCCATAAGCCCGGTTGAAGTCTTATATCATTTATACCTGCAAAAGTGTCTGCTCCCTATATGATTATTGTTTGTTTACAGTGCCGGCTTAATCTGCTCAAGCCATGCATCGATACGACTTTCGGTTTTATCATCTTCGTTTACATCATCAAGAGCCAAACCTACAAATTTACCATCAACGACAGCCTCACTGTCATCGAAAGTATAGCCATCGGTAGAGACACCTTCCAGAATGTTGGCACCCTCACAAGCATCGTAAATTTCTTTCATACCGCCACAAAAGGTATCACTATACGATTCGGAATCACCACAACCGAAGAGAGCGATTGTCTTTCCACTCAAGTCGCTTGACTTCAATGTTTCCACGCCATCATACCAATCGTCCTGCAACTCACCGGCACCCCATGTTGAAGTACCCAAAATTAAATTATCATTATCTGCGATCGTACCGGCCGAGAAATTGGTTACTTCGATAGCTTCTACACCCAATTTGCCCGCAATAGTATTAGCGATTGATTCACAAACACCTGTTGAGGAACCATAAACTACAATTGTTTTTTTCATTTTCTTATCTCCTTTATTTTTACAATGCAAAGATATAATGAAAAACCAAAGATGGCAATACCTAAAAATAGTGGTTTTTAGTACTTAAAACATCAAAAACATCAAATAAATAGGTATTACCTCCCCATTTATAATAATAAAGCAACGAAATCATCGGATGATTTCGTTGCTTTTACTAACATTTATCAATTATAAATCTCTGATTACTTATTCAAACCACGATTGTTCATTGTTACGTTTAAGAGCTGAACATAATTGCGATACTGCTTGTCGTTCAACACATAGCGCATGTATGAAAGATCCTTCTTGATAGCTGCCGATTTCTTGGCTTCACGCTCAGATGGATCGGCTACAGCTGCGTTCATCATCTCTGCCTCAAAGGTACGGTTGATATCCTCTACCATATCGTACTGGTCTGAAGTAAGACGCAAAGCACGGCTCAATGAGTAAGTGTTGATATTCATCTTATATGCATTAATGTTGGTTGTAGTATTTTCTTTCTCATCGGCTGCAAATACTGATGTTACACTCATTAATGCTACTACTGCTAAAACAATCTTTTTCATCTTTAAATCCTTTCTTCTATATGTCCCAAAGCGGAACATGTTATCCTTTATTCTAAATTTATTATATCGTTTACGTTTGCAAAGATAATAAGTTTTTCCGCATAATATCTTATATTTTATTACTTTTCTTTCAAAAACTATGTATTTAATGACATACATCAATCGCTTTGATATAAATCAGCAAGTCCTCATCTTCATATATCGATTTATTGTTGTATCTTTGCAATCAGGTCATAGCAATGACCGAAAAGCGTAGAAATTAATATATACATTAATAATATAACCAAATTAAAATGGAAAATAAAGAGCACAGGCTTGTCGTAACATCATACGAATTATACACCATCGAGAATGGTACAGAAACATTTATTGAGAAAACGGAGCCGGAACGTCCCATGACGATCTACACAAATTGTGAGATGTCAATTCCCTCTTTCGAAGAAGAGATTGTGAAATACGGGACCGATGCCGACTTTGAATTTACCCTTACCAAGGAACAAGCCTATGGAGAGCACGACCAAGATGCCGTCCTGAAACTTGACAAAGCCATGTTTGAACGCGATGGAAAATTTGATGACGAGCATGTTCAGGTTGATACGGTACTACCCTTACAGAACGAGAACGGACAACGTTTTATGGGAAAAGTGTTAGAGATTGGCGAGAGCAATGTAACCATCGATTTGAATCATCCGTTGGCCGGTAAGGATTTGCACTTCAAAGGACATGTCATTATGAACCGTGAAGCTGCACAGGCAGAAGTCGATGATTTCTTCAATCAAATGAATCAGCACAGCTGCAGTGGCGGTTGCGGTGGTAGTTGCGGTGGCGGAAGCTGTGGAGGTGATAACTGCGGATGCCACGGCGGCGAAGAGAAAGAAGGCGGTTGTTGTGGAAACTGCCATTAACATACTATAAAACAAATTGTTTATGCGCAATACATTCGGCAATCTTTACACGATAACCACCTTTGGCGAGAGCCACGGAGAAGCAGTGGGAGGTATAGTAGATGGTATGCCTGCAGGTATTCCTATCGACATAGAGTTTATTCAGAGCGAATTGGCCAGACGTCGTCCCGGTCAAAGCAAGATTACGACGGATCGCAAGGAACAGGATAAAATAGAATTTCTCAGCGGTATATTCGAAGGGAAATCAACCGGTGCACCTATCGGTTTTATCGTCAGGAATACCAATCAGCACTCGAAAGACTACGACAATATCCGAAATATGTTCCGTCCCTCGCATGCCGATTTCACCTATACTTATAAATATGGAAACCGGGATCATCGGGGAGGAGGCAGAACTTCGGCACGCATTACTATTTCCAGAGTGGTGGCAGGAGCTTTGGCCAAGTTGGTGTTACGCCGATATGGTATCAGCATCAATGCCTACACCTCGCAGGTTGGCGATATAGAGATAAGCAAAGACTATCAGCAATACGATTTTTCGAATATTGAGAAAAATCCCGTAAGATGCCCTGATACAGAAAAAGCGCCCTTGATGGAACAACTGATTGCTCAAGTAAAGAAAGCAGGCGATACCATTGGCGGTGTAATAAGTTGCGTGATAAAAGGGTGCCCGATAGGTTTGGGAGAGCCTGAATTCGATAAACTTCACGCCTGCTTGGGGCATGCCATGCTAAGTATCAATGCGGTGAAAGGTTTTGAATATGGTGAAGGTTTCTCTGGTTGCTCATGGAGAGGCAGCCAGCAGAACGACGTATTTATCCCCAAAGAGGGAACAGATACTGCACAGACAGCCGGCAGCAAGCATGTGCTCGACAGTATTACCACACGCACCAACCACAGCGGAGGTATTCAAGGGGGCATCAGCAATGGGCAGGATATCTTTTTCAGAGTGGCTTTTAAGCCTGTTTCTACAATCCTGATCGACCAGCAGACTGTGAATAAACAAGGAGAAGCCACCCACATGAAGGTACAGGGACGCCACGACCCTTGCGTGCTTCCACGTGCTGTACCAATCGTTGAGGCGATGGCGGCCATCACCCTCTTGGATGCTTTATTGATAAACAAAGCGGGAAATTTTCAAGAATAGACACTGCACTATAGGATAAAAGAGCACTCACAAGCTGTTTGCAGCCTTGTAAGTGCTCTTTTATTATTACGAAAGAAAGGAGCCGGCTACTCCTTCTATTCAAGCAACCAAACTCCTACCCTTAACAGATATTTAGTCTTCTTTCATTTCCTCTTCATGCTTAGCAATCAGCTTATCCTGCAATTCGTTAGGTACCAGTTCATAACTTGCAAACTTAGTTATGAAACTTGCGCGTCCACCTGTTATCGAACTCAAGGTGGTACTATAAGATGAAAGCTCTTTAAGAGGAATCTTTGCCTGTAGCTTTTGGTAACCAGCTTCAGAGTCCATACCCATAATGAGCGCACGGCGACCTTGTAGATCACTCATCACGTCGCCCAAATAATCATCCGGAACAAATACCTCAAGGTCATTGATAGGCTCCAAAATCTTCGGTCCTGCCATCTTGAAGGCATCCGAGAAGGCATGCTTCGCAGCAAGGGTAAAGCTCAATTCGTTAGAATCCACAGGGTGCATCTTGCCATCATACACTACCACACGAACATCCCGTGCATAGCTGCCCGTTAATGGGCCACGTTCCATACACTCCATGATACCTTTCAGGATAGCCGGCATGAAACGGGTATCGATGGCACCACCTACAACGGAATTGATGAAAACAAGCTTACCACCCCATGGCAAGGTCTTTTCTTCCCGGCTCTTTACATTCAACCTGTACTCCTGACCATCGAACTTATAACCTGCCGGCTCCGGCATGCCTTCTGCATAAGGCTCGATAATCAGGTGCACTTCGCCAAACTGACCGGCACCACCACTCTGCTTCTTATGCCTGTACTCTGCCTTCGCTTGCTTCGTAATCGTTTCACGGTAAGGGATGCGAGGCTCTTTAAACTCTACCTGCATCTTCTCATTATTCTCAAGTCGCCACTTCAAAGTACGCAGATGGAACTCACCCTGTCCGTGTACAAGTGTCTGCCTTAACTCCTTGCTTTGCTCTATTTCCCATGTAGGATCTTCCTGATGCATCTTGAGCAAGGCTGCCATCAGCTTCTCCGTTTCTTGCGAATTCTTGGGAACGATGGCACGAGAATACTTGTAATTAGGGTACTTGATGAAGTCAAAGTGATGCTCACTACCCTTTCCGTTCAGCGTGTTTCCAGTTTTTACATCCTTCAGTTTCACGGTACATCCTATATCTCCCGCATTCAGTTGATCGACAGGAATACGCGTACCTCCTGCACATACATAAATCTGCCCCAATCGTTCTTTCGAGCCTCGATTGGCATTCGTCAAATCATCTCCCGTCTTCACACTACCGCTCATCACCTTAAAGTAAGACACCTCACCAATATGCGGCTCCACACCGGTCTTGAAGAAATAGATAGATGCCGGCAGACTGCTGTCGGGCTGAACTTCCTCACCACGTGTATTATGGATTTTATCCATTTCATCGACAAACGGAACTACATTCCCAAGGAACTCCATCAAGCGGCGAACACCCATGTCCTTTCCTGCGCAAACGCAGAATATCGGAAACATACTGCGAGTAACCAAGCCCTTACGAATACCTGTTCTCAAATCATCCTCCGACAGTTGTTCTTCCTCGAAGAACTTCTCCATAAGTCCTTCATCGTTCTCGGCAGCTGCCTCTACCAGTTTCTTGTGCAGCTCCTGCGCCTTATCCAATTCACTGTCCGGAATCTCTTCTATCATAGGAACACCGCCTTCGGCCTTCCAAGTGTATTTTTTCATCAGAAGGACATCTATCAAACTGTTAAAGCCCGGACCTGTTTCGATAGGATATTGTATCTGAATACACTTCGAGCCATAAATGTCCTGCATGGTATTAATAATACCTTCATAGTTGCATTTATCGGAATCCAACTGGTTAATCAAGAAGATAACGGGCTTCTTCAGCTTCTCTGTATATCGGAAAATGTTCTGTGTTCCGACTTCAGGACCATACTGTCCGTTGATTAAAATAACGGCTTCATCGGTAACATTCAGGGCTGTTATAGCACCTCCTACGAAGTCATCACTACCCGGACAATCAATGATATTAAGCTTTTTATTATTCCACTCTACATGTAACACAGTAGGAAATACCGAATAACCATACTCCTGCTCCACCGGAAAATAGTCGCAAACAGTATTCTTTCCCTCCACAGTTCCACGGCGCTTAATAACACCTGCTTCGTATAACATACTCTCGGCAAGAGTGGTCTTGCCGCTACCCGCACTGCCAACAAGGGCAATGTTTTTAATCTCGTTAGTTTGATATACCCGCATAACAGATTGATTTATATTGTTAGTAATAATAATTCAAGCAAGGAAAAGAGTCGAAAATCTTTCAAGAGAGTCGTCTCCATCCTGCCAATAGATTGATGCGCCTAAATTAAATAAATCTTTTTATACCACCAAAAGAAAAGAATAAGAATTAACAAATTCTTAATACAAAATCGTATATTTGCAATTCAAATCGGTTTATACACATAATATAATAAGAAAAAATGCCTTTCTTTGGAAACGACAATACGATGGCAACAGGCCTTTATATACACATCCCTTTTTGCGCAAGCAGATGTATTTATTGTGGATTTTACTCTACGGTACCCCGACAAACATCATCTGCCCGGTCGCTTAGAAGCCGTTACATCGATGCGATGTGCAAAGAAATCAGACAATACAAGACCCGTCTTTCCACCATCTACTTCGGTGGTGGCACTCCTTCCCAACTAACTCCTGAAGAATTAGGAAAGATATTTACAACCATCGACGAGCATTTTCAACTGTCCCAACAAAATAAATGGCCTTCGGAAATAACGCTTGAATGTAATCCCGACGATGTTACAGAGGAGTTTTGTGAGGGTATTAAAAACCTACCCATCAACAGAATTTCCATGGGAGTACAGACTTTCTCTGACGAAAGACTGGCCTTTCTGCACAGAAGGCACCATGCGAAGGAAGTATATGCTGCCATCGAACGGCTCAGAACCATCGGAATAGATAACTTATCTATCGACTTAATGTTTGGTTTCCCCGATGAAACCATAGAAGAGTGGCAAAGTGATGTAAAGAGAGCCATCGCCCTTAATGTAGAGCATATTTCTTCCTACAGCCTGATGTACGAGGAGAATACTCCACTATATAAACTACTGAAAAACAGAAAAATTAAGCAGATTGATGAAGAACTTTATCGAACCATGTATGAATACCTTATTGATGAGCTGGAAAAAGCCGGATATAACCATTACGAAATCAGTAACTTTGCCAAGCCCGGCTATGAATCGAAGCATAACAGTTCCTATTGGGAAAACATACCTTACATAGGCATTGGTGCTTCTGCCCACTCATATAACATTAAAACAAGGCGGTGGAACGTAGCCAATATAAAGGAATATACCGAAGCTATCGAGCAAAATCTGCAGCCTTACGAGGTGGAATATATCGATGTCGATAAGCATTATAACGATGCCATCGTTACTGCTTTACGCACTAAAAAAGGACTGAATATATCCGATTTTCCATCGGAATATCAACAATATTTTCTGAAACATGCAAAGCTTTTCCTCGAAAATGGGCAGATAAGGAAGAATGGGAATAATTTTTACATTAGTAGAAAAGGATTATATGTAAGCGATGCCATCATGGTAGAGCTGATAAAAGCATAAACAACACCATAAACCAACAACAGACATGACAGATACAGAATTTGAGAAACTATGGCAAGAGAAACGCGAAAACATCCTGCTGCACAATGATGAATACCAACAAATAAAGAGAGGTTACACCGGTTGGAACTTCATCGACTATCTTCTTATGATAGGAGGTTTTCTGATTTTCGAAAACTACATCGGTACTTTCCAACTTCATGTAGCCCTGAAGTATATCCTTTCCATGCTCGGAACGGTGGTACTTTGGCTCATCTACCGACTTATCAAAGCCCGCTTCTCCGGCAATAGAACATTAGAGGAGATCGAAAACGAAATTAAGGAAAGGTATAGAAGCATGCAAAAATAAAAGGCTAAGCTGTAATTTATTTTCAAATCTTTCATACTTCAGAAATCAGATTACGGCAGATCACAGGACTATATGCCGTAGATTATCATGCAAAAGATGGCTTTTTACAGTTATAAAGGGTACCTTTTCTTCTGCAAACAGCCATCTTTTCCCGCTCTCTTCATAACTACTTACCTATCAGTATGCAAGAATAGGTTACTACCACAAGTACTACGAAAATAGTTCAGAGCAAGCTGTAAACATATTTCGAACACTTTCCCAAACAGGGCTCCACGTTATTAAAGGTTCCCAGCAAGCGGAAACAGACTAAAAACAAAAGGGGCTCCACATTGTAAATGTGAAGCCCCTTTCTATGAGTAAGCCTGTTTTGATTATCAATTAAGATTTAGATAATGCCCTGTTCCTTAAATATTTTCAGCAGCGCCTGAACACCACGTTCTACCTGTTCCTCGGTATGTGTTGCCATCAAGGCAAAGCGTACCAATGTATCCTGAGGAGCACATGCAGGCGGAATAACAGGGTTAATGAATACTCCTGCCTCGTAAGCCAACTTGGTAACAAGGAATGTTTTTTCTATATCACGAACATATAGCGGGATAATAGGGCTCTCCGTCTCACCTATTTCAAAACCTTCCTCACGGAAACGCTTCAAAGCATAGTTGGTTACTTTCCAAAGATTCTCCAAACGCTCCGGCTCTTTCTGAATAATATGCAACGCCTCTAATGCTGCAGCTGTGGCAGAAGGAGTATTGGATGCCGAGAAAATATAAGTGCGACAGTTATGACGAAGGAAGTTGATAGTATCCTTGTCGCCTGTAATGAAACCGCCGATAGATGCGAGACTTTTAGAGAATGTACCCATAATGAGATCCACCTCATCCGTCAGACCAAAGTGATCGCATACACCACGTCCTTGTCTGCCGAAGACGCCAAGCCCATGTGCTTCATCCACCATGATGGAACAGTTGTACTTTTTCTTCAACTCTACAATCTTAGGGAGATTGGCCAAGTCGCCTTCCATAGAGAAAACGCCATCGACAACTATCAGCTTCAAGGCCTCATGAGGTAGTTTCTGAAGAATACGCTCAAGGTCTTCCATATCATTGTGCTTATAACGGAGCTGTGTAGCAAAGCTCAAACGACGCCCATCTACGATACTTGCATGATCTCTGTCATCGGAAATAATATAGTCTCCACGTCCGGCTACAACAGCCAATACGCCTGCATTAACCGAAAAACCTGTAGAAAAAACCAAGGCTTCGTCCTTACCTTCGAATTCAGCAAGTTCTTTTTCCAACTGAACATGTAAGTCAAGTGTGCCATTCAGAAAACGACTACCGGCACAGCCCGTTCCATATTTATTCAAGGCATCGATACCGGCTTGAATAACTCTTGGGTCATTAGGTAAACCGGTATAAGCATTCGATCCAAACATTAAAATATGGTTACCATCAATATCGGTAACTTCTGTTCCTTGCTTACTGGTAATTTCACGGAAATAAGGATATACACCAGCCTTCATATACTGCTGAGGTTGTGTATAACTCTTGTATCTTTCTTGTAATTGTCCCATTATATATTTAATAATAATGTGTAGCCCTCGCTACCTAACTTGTTTTATGTAGGCTGCAAAGGTAATAAATTAGTATGAGAAAATATGCTAAATATTGAGAAAAGTGTATTTTAATGTTTTTTAGATGGGTCGAAAAATAAGATATTTTATAAAATTCCTTACTTTTGCGCCAACGTATAAATGTTAGCATATTAATTGCTAAATGAAGAAGAAAATAATTTTTATTATCAATCCGATTTCCGGTACTGTAAATAAAGCCAAGGTACCAGTACTGGTTGAACAACGGCTCGACAAGGGTATGTTCGACTACGAATGTGTCCAAACCAAGTATGCGGGTCATGCTTCTGTCATAGCAAAAGGGGCAGCAGAAAGGGGAGTTGATATAGTTGTGGCAGTAGGTGGCGACGGAACTATCAACGAAATAGGTAGATCGCTGATTAATACCCAAACGGCAATGGCCATTATTCCATGCGGATCCGGCAATGGACTCGCCAGACATTTACAGCTGCCTATCAACGCGAAAAAATGTATCGATGTCATTAATGAGTGTGAAATAAAAGCACTCGACTATGGGGTAATCAATAACCATCCTTTCTTTTGCACCTGCGGAATGGGGTTTGATGCCTTCATTTCCATGCAATTTGCCAAAGCCGGGAAACGAGGCATGATTACTTATGTGCAGAAAGTACTGGAGACTGGACTAAACTACAAACCTGAAGTATATGATATCGAACAGGATGAAAAGACAGAACACATAAAAGCCTTTCTCATCTCTGCAGCAAATGCCTCTCAATACGGCAACAATGCTTATATCGCCCCACAGGCCAGCATGCACGATGGGCTATTGGATATTACCATTATTGAACCTTTCGGGGTATTGGATGCCGCTCAAGTGGCCATCGAGATGTTTAACAAAACACTTGATAAAAACCTGAAGGTTAAGACTTTCCGCACAAAGCACATTCATATTCACCGACAGAAACCCGGTATCATACACTACGATGGCGACCCTATTGAGGATGAGGCCGATGTAGATATAAGCATTGTTCCCAAAGGTATTAACATCGTTGTCCCAACGATAAGCGGGCAAACAGGAAATACGCCCAACATGGCCCAGAATGCCTTATCGGAAATCTTCGCCAGTTTTGGACAACTGAAAGAAGAGCTTCATAAGCAAACCCAGAAAACACAAGGCATTTACAAGACATTGATAGAAAAGTTGAAATTGTAAAAATGGGATTTACTTTTAAGCAATTTCATATAGAGCAAGAGCATACTGCCATGAAGGTGGGTACCGACGGGGTGCTGCTTGGTGCATGGGCAAAAGGTGGTAAAAAGATTTTAGATATAGGAACAGGCACAGGTCTGATAGCACTCATGATGGCTCAGCGCTTTCCGACGGCCGAAATCGATGCGATAGAAGTGGATAAAGAGGCATGTATCGATGCGAAAGAGAACATAACCAAGTCGCCATTTTCATTAAAAATAACACTACATAACACCTCGTTACAAGCCTTTTGCAAAGAAGAAAGAAAAGAAAAGAAATACGATTCAATAGTCTGTAACCCACCCTATTTCATTAATTCACTAAAGAATCCCTCAAAATCAAGAACGACTGCCAGACATACAGACAAGTTATCGCACACAGAGTTAATGCGCAGTGCTGCCGGTCTGCTTTCCGAAGAAGGAACATTGTCCATCATCATTCCTACCGAGAATAAAGAAATCATGGAATCGGAAGGATATATTTATCAGCTAAAAGTTAAGAAGATCCTTTACATTTACACCACTCCGAGAGCCCCAAAACCGAAACGTTGCATGCTTGTCTTTACGAAAGAAGCTGATTGCCCAAAAGAAGAAGATTCCGTTATCTTGTCGAACGAAGACCATAGCAGGTCGAATTGGTACAGCAGGCTGACAAAAGATTTCTACATCAGATAACCTTAATTAATAAGAAATAAAATATTCCAAACTATCGGTTTTATTTCGTATCTTTGCAAATATTTTTGCATTAAAAACTTTATGAAACGAAATAGTTCAATACAAATGTTTACTGATTATGAGGGTGAACAGCCAAATTTCGATGTTAAGATAGAAGGTAACATCCCTTTGTTCATCACGCGTAACCTTGTAATGTTTCCCGGTATTATCTCTCCCATCTTAGTAGGAAGAAAGCCTACATTGGAATTGATTAAATATTTGGAAGAACATCCGGACAGCGTTATCGCGGTCGTCAGCCAGAAAGATCCTAACGTAAACGAGCCTTCCAAAGAAGACTTGTATAAAACTGCCATATATGCACGCTTCATAAGGTCGTTCGACATGCCGGGCAACATAGAAAACAATACCCGGACAGCCATCTTACAAGGATTGGGAAGATGTAAGATTGAGCATATCGACGAAGAAGGGACGTTTATGACAGCCCTCACTACCCCATTGCCGGAACAGCAGACCCTGGAGAAATCGGAAGAAAAAGAATATCTTGCAGCCGTTGAGAGCCTTAAACACGTTGCTAAAGAATATGTTCAGGGGAGTGATGAGCTACCTGACGACACTTCGTATGCCATTGACGGCATAACCAACCCTATAGCAGTAGTTAATTACGTCTGCTCAAATTTCCCCTTAGAGATTTCCGACAAGATAAAATTGTTGGAAGAAAGTTCCATTCGCAAGCGCCTGTTCAACCTGATGAAGCTCTTGAACAAGGAAATACAATTTCAGCATATTCAGCAGGAAATCAGGATAAAAACGCGTGAAGACCTTGACGAACAGCAGCGAGAATACTTCCTTCATCAGCAAATAAAGAATATAAAGGAAGAGTTGGGCGATGGTGACGGCTCGCCGGAGAAGAAGGAATTGCGCGAAAAAGCCAAAAACAAAAAATGGCCGGAACATGTAGCCAATGTCTTTGCCAAGGAGCTGGACAAACTTGACACGCTTAATCCACAGACACCGGACTACAGTGTTCAGATAAATTATCTACAGACCATTGTTTCGTTGCCATGGGGAGAAGAAACGAAAGACGACCTCGATTTGAAGCGTGCCAAGCGTGTTCTCGACAAAGATCACTATGGTATGGAAAAGGTGAAGGAACGCATTTTAGAGTACATTGCGGTGCTTCAGCTGAAAGGTGATCTGAAATCTCCTATTCTATGCTTATACGGTCCTCCCGGAGTAGGTAAAACCTCGCTGGGAAAAAGTGTGGCATCGGCCTTAAAACGCAAGTACATGAGAATATCGCTTGGCGGTGTTCACGATGAGTCGGAGATACGCGGACACAGAAAAACCTATATCGGCGCCATGCCTGGCAGAATTATCAAAAGCCTGCAGAAAGCCGGATCTTCTAATCCGGTATTCATCCTCGACGAGATTGATAAGGTTACACAGAACACCATTCAGGGAGACCCTTCTTCGGCACTCCTCGAAGTACTTGATCCGGAACAGAACAATGCTTTCCATGATAATTATCTGGACTTGGATTACGACTTGTCGAAAGTGCTGTTCATTGCAACGGCCAACGACCTGAACACCATACCCGGTCCGCTGTTGGATCGCATGGAGGTTATCAATGTTTCCGGCTATATCACGGAGGAAAAGATAGAGATAGCCAAACGCCATCTGATTCCCAAGGAGATAAAGAATACCGGATTGGATACACTCGCAGAACAGCCCAAGTTTACAAAGGCTGCACTTGAAACGATTATAGAGAAATATACGCGTGAGAGCGGCGTACGCCAGTTAGAGAAACAAATCAATAAAGCCTTTCGCAAGTTGGCTTTCCAAAAGGCCATGAATGGCAGCTTTGAGTACGCTAAGATTGCTCCCGACAATTTGGAGGCTTTATTGGGCAAGGCTCCTTTCTCGAGAGACGTATATCAAGGTAATGGTTATGCCGGAGTTGTTACCGGATTGGCATGGACCAGTGTGGGAGGAGAGATTCTCTTTGTGGAAACATCCTTATCGAAAGGCAAGACCGGGAAACTCACCCTTACAGGCAATCTTGGAGATGTGATGAAGGAGTCGGCCGTTATTGCATTGGAATATGTCAAGGCACATATCAACCAATTAGGCATCGATTATCGGGTGCTGGAGCAGTGGAACATCCACATCCACGTGCCGGAAGGAGCTACTCCGAAGGATGGCCCGTCGGCAGGTATCACCATTGCAACCAGTATTGCTTCTGCCCTTACACAAAGAAAGGTGCGAAAGAATACGGCGATGACCGGCGAGATAACCCTTCGTGGGAAGGTTTTACCCGTAGGTGGCATTAAAGAAAAAATTCTGGCTGCCAAACGGGCCGGTATTACTGATATTGTAATGTGCAATCTCAACGAGAAAGATATTCAGGAGATTCCTGAGGTGTATCGCAAGGGGGTAACTTTCCATTATGTGGAAAATGTACAGCAAGTGTGGGACTTTGCGCTAACTGACGAGAAGGTTGATAACGCAATAGACTTTACTATTGAGACGGATAAAGCAGAAGGTAAGTAATGAAATTCGAACTTCAACATACAGACAACGCAAGTAATGCACGCACAGGGATCATCACCACAGACCACGGACAGATAAAGACGCCTATCTTTATGCCTGTGGGTACGGTAGGATCGGTAAAGGGCGTGCATTTTGAAGAGCTGAAGAAGCAGGTGAAAGCACAGATTATACTGGGCAACACCTACCATCTTTACCTTCGTCCGGGACTTGATATTCTGAAAGTTGCAGGCGGTCTGCACAAGTTTAATGGATGGGATCGCCCTATTCTGACCGATTCGGGTGGCTTTCAGGTGTTTTCTTTAACGGGTATCAGGAAACTAAAAGAAGAGGGATGCGAATTCAGAAGTCATATCGATGGCTCCAAACACTTCTTCACGCCTGAGAATGTAATGGACACGGAGCGCATTATAGGAGCAGACATCATGATGGCTTTCGATGAATGTCCGCCCGGACAGAGTTCCTACGAATATGCCAAAAACAGTTTGGGGCTTACCCAACGATGGTTGGATCGCTGCATAAAACGCTTCAATGAAACGGAGCCGCTCTACGGATATAACCAGAGTTTATTCCCTATTGTACAGGGGTGTACCTACAAGGATTTGCGCCAAGAAGCTGCCAAGTATGTGGCCGATAAAGGTGCCGATGGCAATGCCATCGGCGGACTGGCTGTCGGTGAGCCTACCGAGGTGATGTACGAGATGATAGAGGTAGTGAACGACATTCTCCCTAAGGACAAGCCACGCTATCTGATGGGGGTGGGTACCCCTCAAAACATTCTTGAAGCCATCGAGCGGGGAGTGGATATGTTCGATTGTGTCATGCCTACCCGTAATGGCAGAAACGCAATGCTCTTTACCTACGAGGGTACCATGAACATGAAAAACAAGAAATGGGAGAACGACTTCTCGCCTCTCGATCACGAAGGATGCGACATAGACTTCCTTACTTCCAAGGCCTATCTGCATCATTTGTTCAAGGCAGGAGAGCTGTTGGCCATGCAGATAGCCAGTATTCATAATCTGGCTTTCTACCTTCGATTGGTAACGGATGCGAGGGAACACATAGAGAAAGGTGATTTCGTACAATGGAAAGCATCTGTAATTGAGCAGTTAGGGAGAAGAATTTAGAAGAATTATCGATGATGCAGAAACTAAAGGCGATAATAAACATGACGGCCGCATGGCTACGGAACTTGAAAGAGAAAACTTTCAGGCGGTTGCCGTTTCTCCATAAAGTGGAAGGGATTTTCAGAAAGTCAGGCGCTTTGGCAGGAAAACTGTACCTAACCCGCTGGATAGGCAAGCTGGACTGGTACATCATAAAGAAGTTCATCGGAACTTACATCTTCTCCATCGCATTGATTATTTCGATTGCCATAGTGTTCGACTTTAATGAAAATCTCTCTAAGTTCACACAGAATCATGCGCCATGGAGGGCGATAGTATTCGACTATTACGCCAACTTCATTCCGTATTATTCCAACCTGTTTTCACCTTTGTTTGTCTTCATCGCAGTAATCTTCTTTACTTCCAAGCTGGCAAGTAACTCGGAAATTATCTCCATGCTGGCAGCCGGCGTGTCGTTCAACCGTTTGTTACGCCCTTACATGCTGTCATGTATCCTGATTTCAGGCTTTACTTTCTACCTGAACAGCTTTGTAATCCCTCACGGAACGGTTATCCGGCAGAATTTCGAGAATACGTACAGACGCAATAAAAAGAACAATTCGGCCGAAAATGTTCAGCTGTATGTCTCGAAGAACACGGTGGCATACATTCAGCATTACGACGACCAATACAAACGCGGATATGGCTTTTCGCTGACCACCTTTGAAAACAAAAAGATTGTCAGCCAGATGACGGCCATGGAAATACAGTACGACACCGTTTCCGACAGTAAGTATCATTGGCGTGCCAGCAACTATAAAATCAGGACGTTGCGCGGTTTAAAGGAACACATCGTGTCGGGAACAGAGAAAGACACCATGCTCTTGATGGAGCCGGCCGACTTGGTATATTCAAAAGGTCAGCAGGAAACATTCACCTCGCCGGAACTGTTGCGCTACATCTCCAAGCAGACGAGCAGAGGATCGGGCAATGTGGTACAGTACGAGGTAGAGTTTCATAAAAGAATAGCGATGTCCTTCTCGGCATTCATATTGACAATCATCGGTTTGTCGCTGTCTGCCAGAAAGCGGAAAGGCGGCATGGGCTTATATCTGGGTATCGGACTCGGACTGAGTTTCGGATATATCATGCTGCAGACGGTCTCTGCCACATTTGCCATTCAGGCCAATATGCCCGCAATGCTGGCCGCATGGATACCCAACTTTATCTTTGCTGCCATCGCCTACTTTGTTTATCGACACGCACCGAACTAAAACTGTTCGCGAAAAGCTTAAGAGCTTTTTTCAAAAAGTTTAGGAGCTTTTTAGGAAAAGCTTAAGAGCTTTCAGGAAAATGCTTAAGAGCTTTTTGAAGAAACCTTAGGAACCTTTAGAAAAGGCCTTGAGGACTTTAGATAAAAATAAACCAAATTATAAACACTCATTCATGCCAAAAGCAGATGAGCTAAAAGTAATAATATGTATTTTGACGAATTAAATTTAAATGACAATGTGCTCGACGCACTATACGATATGCACTTCGACGAATGTACACCCGTACAGGAACAGTGCATTCCACATATACTGGAAGGCAGGGATATATTGGCCGTAGCCCAGACGGGTACGGGAAAAACGGCAGCTTATCTGTTGCCTGTCCTCTCAAAGCTGGCCGATGGAGGCTATCCTGAAGATGCCATCAACTGTATTATCATGTCGCCTACCCGCGAATTGGCACAACAGATAGACCAAAGTCTGCAGGGATTTGCCTACTATCTTCAAGGTATTTCGAGCGTGTCCGTGTATGGCGGCAACGATGGCAACCGCTACGACCAAGAGCTTAAAAGCCTCTCACTGGGTGCCGATGTAATCATTGCCACACCGGGCCGATTTATCTCTCATCTCTCATTAGGGAATGTAGATTTATCAAAAGTCAGTTTCTTTATCCTCGATGAGGCCGACCGAATGCTCGACATGGGATTTGTGGATGACATCAAGACGATTGCCCAGAAACTTCCCCCAACCTGCCAGACCATCATGTTCTCGGCAACCATGCCCAAAAAGATTGAGGATTTAACCAAGACATTACTTAAAAATCCGGTCGAAGTTAAGCTGGCCGTAAGCAAGCCGGCCGAGAAAATTCACCAAAGTGCTTATGTATGCTATGAAACGCAGAAGATTGGCATCATCAAGGACATCTTTAAGGCAGGCGACCTGAAACGTGTCATCATTTTCTCCGGCTCGAAGCAGAAAGTAAAACAGATAGCTTCCTCGTTGAACAGAAAGCATATCAACTGCGGAGAAATGCACTCCGACCTCGATCAGGCACAGCGAGATGAAATGATGTTCAAGTTCAAGAGCGGACAATTAGATGTTCTTGTTGCAACAGACATTGTAGCGCGTGGTATCGACATCGACGATATTACGATGGTCATCAACTATGATGTTCCGCACGATGTAGAAGATTATGTACACAGAATAGGTCGTACGGCACGTGCCGACAGAGATGGAGCCGCCATTACATTTGTCAATCAGGAAGATATCTATTATTTCCAACAAATAGAATCTTTCCTCGACAAGACCATAGAGAAGACTCCTCTTCCCGAAGAACTGGGCGAAGGGCCGGAATACAAGCAGGCAGGAAAGCCTTCCAAAGGAAGAACTGCCAAAAAAAGAAGAACATACGATCGCAACAGACAGGCACATAAAGACAACAAGAGCAAAAACCGCAGGCAGACTTCCCAAGCCCAAGAGCGGCGTTCCGAACAGGGAAAAGAAGCTGCGAAAGACAAAAAAGAGGCTGCAAAAGACAAAGAAAAAGAACTGTCTTCCAACAATTCTAACAGACAAAGGAACAATAAGCAGCCCAGAAACAGAAAAGACTATGCTGATCCGGAGGCGAAGGAAGAAACAAAAGATTCCCAAAAGAACACCCATCCTAACACTGACAAAAAGGAATCCGGCAACAGAAAAAGGAGTGCACGCCGACAAAGTCAAGAGACAAACTCTACCGCTAACAGCAAAGCAAACAGCAAGGAACAGGAACAACGCTCCGGCAATACGGAGAACAAACAGAACAAAAAGCGTCCTAACAAAAACAACAAGAAGCGTAACGCCGGTGCAAGAAACACGAAAGAAGAAAAGGTAAGGCGCAGTACCAAATATGATATTCGTGAGGAATTGCCCAATACAAAGAAGCGGGAGTCAGGCTTTAAGGCGCTTATCAAAAAGCCATTAAGATGGCTCGGACTAAGCAAGAAATAAGGTTTCTGCACCAAATTTAGAAGAGAAGGGATTCTAAATCCGAAAACGAAATAAAGGAGTTTCGATAGCTATATTGCAAAAACTATCGAAACTCCTTTTACATACTCCCCCTCTCCTTAATCCTCTTACTCTTCGGAATATCTTATTGTTTTTACTCTTCAGGACACCTTTTATAATAGTCTTCAAAGAAAACAAGACGAACAACAAAAGCCGGAGCTGTACTACAGAATACGACTCTCATCGTTCTCCTCAACCATCTTGGCCTGCAATGCGGCACCTATCGTTGTGCAGAATTCAGAATATTGCGGGATGATAAAATGAACTCCGTAAATTTTCTCCATCACAGGAAACAGTTGCTTGCATTGCGGTAACAGGGTTAAATTACCAATCAATACAAAGTCTTTTATATCCGTATTCAAGGAACTGAGAATCGTCGCAGAGCCTATTGCCTGCAAAACCATCCCTATTAAGCCTAAAGCTATATCTGCACGACTGGCTGTAGCCTGCGCATTGGCAAACAGCGATGCTGTTGCATCCATAGGAAGGCCCGGTAAAGGCTTGGTAGAAATATCTTTAATCTGAAGATTGATATTAGAGATATTCCCTCCTTTAGCCAAAGAAACAAGCTCATCGAAATCATCTGTCTGCAATAAAAGACGGGATAACCCGCTCAGCGTTCCACCTCCGATACCGATACCGCCGATGTGTTTTATATCCGTTCCATTACATTCTACCAATGATGTACCGGTTCCCATGGACACAACTATCATCTTATTCAGATTAGACTCATATTGCGCGCCAAGTCCATCGGCCAGAAATTCATCGGCCTTATACGTAGGGAGGCCATATACCGGCTTATTGATATACGCAGCCCCCACTCCGGTTATCATCACCTTCTGAATATCAGAAAGTTCTATTTTATTATCATAAAGATACTTGCCGAACGCTCCATAAAGCGAAGTGATAGGATCGGTAGCTTTTATCCGAAGCGGCTTTACCACTTTTCCATCGATAATACCCACTATTTTAGTGGTAGATATACCCACATCGACACCTATTGATATACTCATAGAAAATTAATATAATTCTTGCATTCAAATTTTGCAAAGGTACTAAAAACTTAATATTTTAATTCTATTCTGCCTCCTTTTCTCAAAAAAAGACCAAAAAGATTTCCATATTTAGCTGAAAATGAATACCTTTGCAGTCCAATAATAAAAGTAAACGATTAATTAAATTAATATTAAGAAAAATGACTAAAGCAGAGATTATTAACGAGATTGCAGAGGAAACTGGCATCTCGAAAAAGGATGTTTCAGCCGTTGTAGAATCATTTATGGAGTCGATTAAAAAGACTTTGCTGGATAAAGAGGATAATGTATATCTACGTGGCTTCGGTAGCTTTATCGTTAAGCATCGCGCAGAAAAGACAGCCCGTAATATTTCAAAGAATACCACTATCACCATTCCTGCACATAAAATCCCAAGCTTTAAGCCTGCAAAGACTTTTATTGAGGAAATGAAGAAGTAAACAACACAATAAAAATAATAAATTAAAACATTTAAAGCTATGCCAAACGGTAAGAAGAAAAAGGGCCACAAGATGGCTACTCACAAGCGTAAAAAGCGTTTGAGAAAGAACAGACATAAGAGCAAGTAATTTCCCCCAAGGAAAGAAAGCGATTATATCCAAAGACTTTCAACACAAAACGGGGCATGTCTTCGCGACATATTCTTTCCAAAGAATGCGACGACACGTTCCGCTTTTTTATTAAAAATGTGGTCAGATGTCATTCCATCTATTTTATCCTAATAAGACCAAATTATAGAAAGATAACTATTATAACAGTCTTGACGATTGATAAAATTCATAAGGAATTACAACTACTACAGGTCTAAAATGAGAAGTGATGACAAGTGAAATCATTATTGATGCACAGCCAAAAGAAATTTCAATTGCCTTGTTAGAAGACAAAAAGCTCGTTGAATACCAACGGGAACCAAGGGAAGCAAACTTTTCTGTTGGCAACATCTATGTGGCAAAGGTTAAAAAACTAATGCCGGGACTTAATGCCTGCTTTGTAAATGTAGGCTATGAGCGAGATGCCTTTCTTCACTATCTTGACTTAGGAAGTCAATTTAACTCTTACGCAAAGTACCTTAAACAGGTACAGAGCGACCGAAAACGTCTATATCCTATCAGTAAAGCCAGCGTCCAGCCAGACATCGAGAAAGATAGCACGATAAAAGATGCTGTACAGGTAGGACAAGAAGTTTTAGTTCAAGTTGTTAAAGAGCCTATCTCTACCAAAGGACCACGCCTGACAGGTGAAATCTCATTTGCAGGCCGTTATCTTGTCCTTCTGCCTTTCGGAAACAAAATCAGTGTTTCCTCAAAGATCAGAAGCGGAGAAGAGAGAGCTCGTTTAAAACAACTTATCAGAAGCATTACTCCAAAAAATTTCGGTGTAATCGTACGCACCGTTGCCGAGGGAAAGCGAGTAGCAGAATTAGATGCTGAAATGCAAATCCTGCTTAAACGCTGGAATGATGTTATTACCAAAGTTCAAAAGACACAAGAACGTCCACAATTGGTTTTCGAGGAAACAGGAAGAGCTGTCGCCATGATACGCGATTTATTCAATCCTACCTACGAGAATATCTATGTGAACGATGAAGAAATTTGTACAGCTGTAAAACATTACATTACGATGATTGCTCCGGACAAGGCAAATATCGTGAAACTGTACACTGGGAAGTTACCTATTTTTGATAACTTCGACGTAACAAAACAAATCAAATCGAGCTTTGGTAAAACGATTAATTATGGACATGGCTGTTACCTTATCATTGAACATACTGAAGCGATGCACGTCGTTGACGTAAACAGTGGTAACAGGGCCAAGGAAAAAGGACAAGAGCAGAATGCGCTTGACACGAACCTTGGGGCTGCCGATGAACTTGCTCGCCAACTTCGCTTGCGCGATATGGGAGGAATCATTGTTGTCGATTTTATTGATATGCACCTTGCAGAAGATCGACAGATGCTTTATGAGCGAATGAGCAAGAACATGCAGCAAGACCGTGCCCGCCATAATATCTTACCCCTGAGTAAGTTTGGACTGATGCAGATTACTCGACAAAGAGTAAGACCGGCCATGGATGTAGATGTAGATGAAACATGTCCCACATGCTTCGGTACAGGAAAGGTCAGGTCGAGTATTTTGTTTACAGATCAGTTAGAGAGAAAAATTGACCAACTTGTCAATAAGATTGGTATCCATAAATTTTATTTGCACATCCATCCATACGTGTATGCCTATATCAGCAAGGGATTTATCTCTTTAAAACGCAAATGGCAGATGAAGTATGGATTGGGAGTTCACATTATTCCTTCACAGAAATTAGCGTTTCTGCAATATGAATTCTATGACACAGAGGGTCAGTTCATTGATATGAAGGAAGATAAAGACAAAAGTAAATAGGCAATCTCTCTTTCTTATACATGATACAGAAAAGAAGAGACTATTTGCTAAACATGAAAACAGAGGGTTATATCTATGCGATATAACCCTCTGTTTTTTTATCCCGCTATTACTTTAAACCTTACCCTGAAAGCCTTCTTCTCCTCATCCCAATTCGTTCCTAACAGCTCAAACCGTCCTATCTGCGCCGTAGAACGCACATGTTTGCCTATGCAAGGGCAAACATCATAATCTCCTATTCTCACCAATCTTATCTTCTCCGAAGCATTTTCCGGAAGCCTGTCCAATACCACACCATCGGGAATATGCTCACGATCGACGAGCTCAAAGGTAACGGGAAGATCAGCCGCTATAAGTCTGTTCATCTCCTGTTCTATAAACCTTTCCTCTTTTCTATCGGGCTTATGATCCAGAATAAAGGTCATCTTACTCTTTTTCCGTTCTATATGGGCGTTTCTACTCCGCTCACAACCATACACACGAAACATTAACTGGTTAAGAAGGTGCTCCACCGTATGGGCGGGAGGAAACTCCTCCTTATTATGTTCGTTAAACTCATAATCTATCATAGTACATTCATTTTTAACACAACCGCATTATACCCTTTCACAAAGAAAGGAATTTCACCATCAATCTTCAATGAGACAGCTTGCTGACGAGAGGTAAGTAAGTCGATACCTGTTGCCTCCTGCTCCTCTAAGTGTAAATACTCAAAGGCATGACGAGGAATGGTTACGCTTATATTCTCATCCTTATCGCCGAAGTTGGCAATTACAATTATTACTTCATGACCATGTTTCCTTATAAAGGCATAGTGTCGTTGTGGATGAAAGTCTGCTTTGTGCTGGTTGGCATACATCAAATCGAACATTACACCCTCACGAATTGCCGCTTCCGTATTGCATATTCCTAACACCTTATTATATATGCCTGCCAAGGTTTTCTGCTCTATCGATAATTCCTTTTTCGAAAAGAAACCTGTGCGTACAGCATCTACACTCCAATAATCGAAGATGGTAGAACGGCCATCTTTTCCCGAAAATCCTTCAGCATCCATTCCCCTTTCACCAAACTCCTGCCCGGCATAAATCATAATAGGATTATTTCCCAGCAGAGTCATCACCACAAGAGCGGGAATAGCTTTCTTCCCATCATGAGCAAAGAAGTCGGATGCAATACGTTGCTCATCATGATTTTCCAAGAAATAAAGCATATATTCCCTAATATCATCTACTTGCTGCCACTGATTTGTAATATCATTAGCCCAACCGCCATTTGCAATTACATTACGAAGGCAATCGTACATTCCGCATTTATCATACAGATAATCAAATCCTGCAGCTATATAATGGCGATAAAGCGATAGGTTATACACCTCTCCTATGAAAGAAATGCAAGGGATTTTTTCCTTAACACAACCAATCGCGTAATTCCAGAAAGCTGTGGGAACCATCTCGGCCATATCACACCGAAAGCCATCCACCCCCTTTGAAGCCCAATAAAGCAGTATCTCCGTCATTCTCAGCCATGTAGAAGGTATGGGATCGAAATGCTCGCTACGCCCTCCCAAATCACAATAATCGATGCCATAGTTCAACTTTACCGTCTCATACCAATCATTCACACCCGGCTTGGCATCGAAGTGGTCGTTACCTGTGCATTTAGCAGGATATTCCCGATAGTCTGCCGCCGCTGAATCTTGTACTGATTGTTGAGCGCTGCAAAGAACATCAGTCAAATCCAAAGCTGTACTGGGACAATAATAGAAGTTATTTTGCGAGTCAAAATGCTTCGAAACATCGTCATCTTCGCCTAAATCACGCACTCCTTCAGGCTTCATAATACTCTTATACTCCCTTGCCACATGGTTGGGAACAAAGTCTATGATTACCTTCAGGCCTGCCGCATGCGTTCTTTTTATCAAGGACAGAAACTCCCCCATTCTATTATTCACATCCACGGCAATACCCGGGTCAATGTCATAATAGTCGGTTATGGCATAGGGCGAGCCGGCTTTACCCTTCACCACTTGGGCATGCTGTTTTGGAATACCATACCGACTATAGTCCGTCGTTGTTGCATGGCGAATGACTCCGGTGTACCAGATGTCCGTACATCCCATGGATTTAATCTGTTTCAAAACTCCGGGAGTAAAGTCTGCCATCTTGCCCACCCCATTTTCCTGAAGTGAACCCCATGGTTTCTTGGTAGTATTTCTATTCCCGAATGTACGAGTAAAAACCTGATAGATAACCTTTTTTTCTTGCATAGCTTTAAAAAATCCCGAAAACCTTTCCCAAGGAAAGATTATCGGGATAGTAAATTATTCGTTAATTGCTACTTGATTCGGAACCTGTATTAGTCCAAGCCATGAGCATTTACATCCTTATTGATACGCCCCAGCATACCTTGCAAAGCCTTGCCCGGACCACATTCTACAAATTCGTCGGCACCGGCAGCAATCATATTCTGAGCACTTTCCGTCCAGCGGACACTTGAAGTGAGCTGAGCAATTAAGTTCTGCTTAATCTCCTCTGCATCGGTATGCGCCTTGGCATCTACATTCTGATATACCGGACACTTAGGAGCATTGAAAGATGTTGCCTCGATGGCTGCCTGAAGCTCATCCTTGGCGGGCTGCATTAATGGCGAATGGAAGGCCCCGCCAACCTTCAAAGGCAAGGCGCGCTTGGCACCGGCCCCCTTCAGTAACTCGCAGGCCTTATTGATTCCCTCCATAGATCCGGAAATAACCAACTGACCCGGACAGTTAAAGTTTGCAGCAACAACAATATCTCCTTCCTTGGAAACCTGCTCGCAAATCTCAACCACTTTCTCATCAGGCAAGCCGATAATAGCTGCCATTGTACCGGGATTCTGCTCACAAGCCTTCTGCATGGCATTTGCACGTGCGGCAACCAGCTTCAAACCATCCTCGAAACTCAAGGCACCGGATGCTACCAAAGCCGAAAACTCGCCTAAAGAATGGCCCGCTACCATATCCGGATTAAAAGCCTCGCCTTGGCACAAGGCCGAAATTACGCTGTGCAGGAACACCGCCGGCTGTGTAACCTTGGTTTCCTTCAACTGGTCGTCCGTACCGGCAAACATAATATCGGTAATCTTAAATCCTAAAATTTCGTCAGCTTTGTCAAACAACTGTTTTGCCAACTCATTATTTTCATAGAGCTCTTTACCCATACCCACAAATTGTGAGCCTTGGCCCGGGAATACAAATGCCTTCATTTCTTTTTACTTTTATAAGATTAATATTGTATCTGCAAAGGTAATAAAAATCAGGTAATTATATAATATTATTGCCTTACTTTATGGGCTGATGGCGAAAAGAATGTTACGCGCTGCTCTTTTTTCATAACAATATTCACCACTCCGGGATAACACGCCCGAACAAAAACATAAAAATAAAGCTTTAAGCTATGCATGCACTTTCTTGAAACAATACATATTCTCTTACAACATGATATGTGTTCTGCGACAACACCAAATGTGTTCTGCAATAACACCAAATGTGTTCTGCAATAACACAGAATGTATTCTTTCACCACACCATAACATTTCCCTTTTACTATACTGCTGTAGCTCCCTATACAGAAACTTTTCCGGAAGTCTCCGATTATACAAAGCGACTATGGGGCGATACGAATAATTCATATCGCCCCATAACTCCAATAATAAATTTATATTCTACCTTAATTATAGAAGTGCCTTGAACTTCTCGTTCAATACATCTTTCGATGCTGCACCTACAAACTTATCTACAAGCTCACCATTCTTAAAAAATAGAATAGTTGGGATATTACGTACTCCGAAGTCGATGGCAACATCATCGTTCTCCTCTACATCGCACTTACCTACTACTATCTTACCATCGTACTCTTCAGCCAACTCCGAAATAATCGGGCCAACCATCTTACAAGGACCACACCATGTTGCCCATAAATCTACTACCAGTGGTAATTCCCCACTCTTATACTGCTCTAAATTCTGTGATGTAATTTCTACTTCCATCTTTATTCTTTGTTGATAATTAATAATTTATTGATTTCTCACAATATATCTATAGACACATCAAAGAGTATGCCATTATATATATTTTTTGTTAAAACTAATTTATTCTGTAGCTTATATTCTCCTCTGCATCCAAGTAATTCAACAAGGCCGCATTCACATTTACCCCCTCCATGCTGCTATGCAGAAGGATATCTGCATTATCCGGAGTCTTTAATTGAATAAATAACTGTGTTTCGCCGGGATAATCGGTAAGTACGGTTGATAATTCCACCAGCTTCTCTTCACTGACAGAAGCCGTCGGAATAGATAAGGTTATCTTATCCAGCTTATTCTTCTTTACATCGTACAACTGTTCTATATTTGTAATGCTCAATGATAAATTGCCCGGATTATTACGGAACCGCGCCTGACATTTTGCCGTAATAAACACGGTATAATTCTCCTTCAGCATGCCATTCCATCGTGCCCAATCATCTCCGAACAAAGCCAGTTCACCCACTCCATGGAAGTCTTCCAAAGTAACAATACCAAAAGGTTTGTTCGTTTTGCTTGAGAAGCGCTCGCTGACAGATGTTACGATGCCCCCCACTGTAACTTCCTCCAGCTTTGCCAATTCTTCCAGATTGGCCTGATCTCTGTTCAGCTGATCACATCGGGTATTGCACATATGGTTTAAGACAACACTGAATTCGTCGAGAGGATGAGCCGAAAGATAAATACCCACCAGTTCTCTCTCCTTATTCAGTTTTTCCACCACAGCCCATTTCTCACCCGATGGAATGGTGGGGCGTGTAACAGGAATGCTGTCGAAACCGCCAAATAACGACGTCTGCGCCTCCGCTTTAGCCTGCTGGTAGAGCTGGCCGTACCGAATCAGCGTATCCAAGAATACTTCTCCTTTGGCATTCACGCCAAAATAATCCTCTCTGGCTTTACCTTGTCCCAAGCTGTCAAAGCCACCACTGTAAGCTAAACTTTCGAAAGTCTTTCTATTTACGCTTGTCAGATCGACACGTTCCGCAAAATTAAAGATATCCGTATAGGGACCATTGGTCTCACGCTCTTTCACTATCGATTCTGCAGCACTTGCACCTATACCCTTAATAGCCGACAGGCCAAAGCGGATTTCCCCTTGTTTGTTTACACCAAACCCGATCTGACTTTCATTTACATCCGGACCAAGCGTGGCAATTTCCATTGCCTTACACTCTTCCATAAGTTTGGTTATCTCGGTAATCTGGCTAAATCGCCTCGTCATCAGGGCGGCCATATACTCCGCAGGATAGTGAGCTTTCAGATAAGCTGTCTGATAAGCTACCCAAGAGTAGCACGTTGCATGGGACTTATTGAACGCATAACTGGCAAATTTTTCCCAATCCGACCATATTTTTTCAAGGATTTTCGGGTCATGCCCATTCTCTTGTCCCTGCTTGATGAACTTAGGCTTCATCTGATCTACAATGGTTTTCTTCTTCTTACCCATAGCTTTACGGAGCGCATCGCTCTCGCCACGGGTAAAATTGGCAAGCTGTCGGCTCAGCAACATCACCTGCTCCTGATATACCGTGATGCCATACGTATCCTTCAGATACTTTTCCATGCAAGGAATATCGTAGGTAACCAACGAAGGGTTATGCTTGCGCTTAATGAAATCAGGGATATAATCCATCGGACCGGGACGATACAGAGCATTCATAGCGATAAGGTCTTCAAACACTGTTGGGTGTAGTTCACGCAGATACTTCTGCATACCGGCAGATTCAAACTGGAACGTTCCCACCGTTCTTCCTTCTTGATATAGCTTGTAGGTAAGTTCATCATCTATCGGAATATTGTCCAAATCGATAACATCTCCCGTCGTCTGCTTGATAACCTTGCAGGCTTCCTTCAGCTCCGACAGTGTTTTCAGCCCCAGAAAGTCCATCTTTATCAATCCCGTCGTCTCGATAACGTGGCCATCATATTGGGTAACAGGAACTTTTCGTTCTGGAAAGTCCGGATCGGTGGCAGTAGATACAGGCACCCAATGGTCGATAGGATCACGACAGATGATAAAACCACAGGCATGAATACCCGTTCCACGCACTGTTCCCTCCAGCATTTTCGCATACTTTATCGTGTTGCGCTCTCGTAGATCTTCGCTGACTTCTGCCTCTTGCAGCATCGGAGTGCATGAAATAGCATTCTTTAAATTCATCTTCAAGCCATCGGGAAGACGGTCGGGAATAGCCTTGCACAAAGCATTCGAACGTTCCAGTGGCAATCTTTCTACACGGGCAACATCCTTGATAGAGTTCTTTGTTGCCATTGTCGAGTAGGTAATAATATGCGCGCAGTTCTCATGCCCATACTTATCCATTACCCACTGCAACACACGGCCACGCCCATCATCGTCAAAGTCGGTGTCGATATCAGGAAGATTAACACGGTCCGGGTTAAGGAAACGCTCAAACAGCAAATCATACTTCAAGGGATCTATCTTCGTTATTCCCAAGCAATAGGCTACCACCGAGCCTGCTGCCGAGCCACGACCGGGACCAACCATAACGCCAAGTTCCTTTTCGGCAGCATTGATAAAGTCCTGAACGATAAGGAAATAACCGGGGAAGCCCATCGTTTTCATTACATGAAGCTCAAAATTTATATGGCTCTTCACTTCATCCGACAGCGGATTAGGATAAAGTTTCTCTGCACCTTCGTAAGCCAATTTAGCCAGATAATCGGCCTCGAACTTTATTCTGTACATCTTTTCATACCCACCAAGCCGCTCGATTACTTTCTGTCCCTCCTCCGGCGAAAGTTGATTTTCTCCATTTTCATCAGATGTAAACTCTTTATACAGGTCTTCTTCAGAAAACTTTTTCTCCCACTCTTCTTCTGTTCCGAAGTCTTCAGGAATGGGGAAGAAAGGCATAATCGGACCATGGTCGATGCTATACATCTCTACCTTATCCAATATCTCAAGCGTATTCGACAACGCTTCCGGGACATCAGAGAAAATAGCATTCATCTCTTCCCGCGTTTTAAACCACTCCTGTTTAGAGTAGCGCATACGCTTCGGGTCATCTAAATCTTCGTTGGTCGATAAACACAACAAGTGGTCATGCGCCTCGGCAGTTTCCTTGTCCTCAAAGTGTACATCATTTGTACAAACCAGTTTAATGCCAAGTTCTTTCGAAAACTGTATCAAGTGTTTATTAACCTCCTGCTGAAGCGGAAAAGCTTCTCTGTTGGCCATGATGTTCGGGTCGGTAACTTCGTGTCGCTGCAACTCCAAATAATAGTCGTCACCGAACAAGTTCTTGTACCACAAAGCCGTTTCCCGTGCCCCTTCAATATCACCTTTCCGTATCTTTACCGGAACTTCTCCGGCCAGACATGCCGTACAGATAATCAGGTCTTCATGATATTTCTCCAAATGTTCTCTATCCGTACGCGGCCTGTAGTAATAACCATCCACCCAAGCATCTGAAACCAACTTAATAAGATTCTTATATCCATTATAGTTCTTGGCAAGAACAATAAGGTGATAGCCCGAATTATCGTGCATTTCCTTCACCTTGTCGTGCATCGTTCTCCTTGCAACATACATCTCGCAGCCATAAATAGGCTTGAAGGGATCCAACCCTTCCGCCTTCCGTTTTTTATTGATACCGGCACAATAGTCGGCAAACTCCTTGATACCGAACATGACACCATGATCGGTTATCGCCATACCTTTCATTCCATTGGCTACGGCCTTATCTACAAGTTTATTTACTTTCGACTGTCCATCCAAAATAGAGTAATTGGTATGTACATGCAGATGTATAAAATCTTCCATTCTAATCCCTAATTTTGAGCATTCAAAGTTACAATGAAAACTATAAACAGCCAAAACTAAAATATTAAATATTTGTGCATATAACAAAAAACGTTTACCTTTGCAACTATAAAAACTTTTGTTCTACAAATGGGTAATATAAGAAAGAAAATAAAAAAAATCCGAATCCATCACGAAGGAACTAATACTCTTCTTTATAGTGCCATAGCACTTATTCTTATTGCATTGGTTCTTTGGTTTGCCATTCCTACTAAGATTCCTTTCTGGATATTTGTAATCGTATTCGGCACTGCTTATGGAATCGTACTC
Source organism: Prevotella sp. (assembly GCA_041855505.1). GTDB lineage: Bacteria > Bacteroidota > Bacteroidia > Bacteroidales > Bacteroidaceae > Prevotella. The sequence continues at coordinate 73,708 of JBHAEI010000017.1, read as the reverse complement.
AACTTCTATCGTTGTCCTATCCGTTATTACGGTAGTGAGGATGTGGAAGGACTCGTTGTTGCACCGGCCGATGGACATATTGTTGTAATCGAGGAGGTAGAAGAGAATAAATACTTTCATGAAAAACGCATAATGGTATCCATCTTCATGAGCCTATTCAATGTTCATGCCAATTGGTTTCCCGTAGAAGGAACTGTAAAATATGTACGCCACTTCAATGGCAACTTCCATAAAGCATGGTTACCCAAGGCCAGTGAGGAGAACGAACATACCGATACTATTATCACTACGCCTGACGGACAGGACATTCTCGTTCGCCAAATTGCAGGTGCAATGGCTCGACGAGTACGCACATACGCCAATGAGGGTGAAGAATGTTACATCGATGAGCACTTAGGATTTATCAAACTGGGAAGTCGTGTCGATCTCTTCCTCCCTGTAGATTCCGAGATATCTGTAAAGATGGGGCAAAGTACTACCGGCGATAAGACCGTTATTGCAAGACTTAATGTAAAGAAGGAAACATAAAGATGAAGAAACATATACCTAATACCATTACATGCTGCAACCTTATTTCAGGTTGTATTGCAACCACATTTGCCCTCGCCGGAAATTTGGAAATGGCACTTTTATGGATTATTGTAGGTGCTGTTTTCGATTTCTTCGATGGTATGGCTGCCAGATTGTTACATGTCAGTTCTCCGATAGGAAAGGAACTCGATTCTCTGGCAGATGATATTACCTTTGGGGTAGCCCCTTCCACTATGATATTCTATCAACTGGGTATCATGGACTATCCCGTTTTCATGGAATCGCTCCGCAGCTATCTTCCCTTCATAGCTTTCGTAATGGCAGCATTCTCGGCTCTCCGACTGGCTAAATTCAATCTGGACGAGCGCCAAGCCTTAGGCTTTATCGGCTTGCCGACCCCTGCCAATGCTCTCTTTTGGGGGTCTTTACTCGTAGGAGCAGGAGAAAAATTGGCCGCCTATCCCAGTGCCACTATATTTATCATAGCCGGAGTATTCATCAGTTCTTGGCTTCTCGTTGCCGAAATACCCATGTTTGGCCTTAAATTCAAACAATGGAGCTGGAAAGGAAACGAGATAAAATACATCTTTATTCTTTCATGTATTCCTTTATTGCTCATTTTCGGGGTATCGGCTTTTGCCATCATCATCGCATGGTATGTACTTCTGTCGATGATAACATCCAAGAAGGAGAATGCAAAGGCCAAGGTATAAAAAGATTTTGGATAATTAAATACTATTATACAGCATGGTTTCTTTCTTTAAATTAGTCTTTATTCTGTTTATCCTGATGTTTGTCATATTAGGATGGATAGCCTACAGCTTTTATCGTCAGGTAAGAAAAAACGCACACCGCTTTAATGGCTATGACAACCGGAAGCAGAACTATTCGCAAGGAGATACCATCATCGACAATCGCAGCCCGGAAGAAAAGGCAAAGCAGGTTATTAAGGATAATGAAGGGGAATATGTCGATTTTACGGAAATAGATAATACTTCCAAAGAAGATTAGATGCTTACTCTTTTTATCTAACTCCCCACTTTTCAGAAAAACAGTTTTCCGAGAAAACACATATTTACCCAAAAGCGGTTATCAGGAAGCATAGGAATACTTGCCTATCCCTACCCTGATAACCGCTTTCTATTTGCCCTTTGCATTCGTTTCGCTCACCTTCCATTCCACTATTCAGCATATTTAGTTTTGTAATACATGGCCTTTTGTCCTTATATACATGATGTTTTGTTACACTATCTGTGCCCTTTTACTGAGCATTCTGCCATAGAAGATTGCAGAACACACGACAGAACACGCCGATGCTAAGCAAAAATACTGTAACAAAGTAGCATAAACCATTCCATGAAAGATAGTTAGCACCCCCTTTAACAAATGCTCTTTCATGGGATTTCTCCTAAATATAGCTTTTATCGAGCCCAAAACAAGACACAAAAAAAGCTCTCCTTTTAGGAGAGCTTTTCATGAGGTGCCTGGCGGAATCGAACCGCCCTACACGGTTTTGCAGACCGTTACCTAACCGACCGGCCCAGGCACCATGAGTAATCATTACTTAAACCTTAACGATTTTGCGAGTGCAAAGATAGCTATTTTAATCCATCTAACCAAATATTACACTTCTTTTTTAACAAAGAAATATGCATCAAGCCTTTTTAGTACTGTAACAAACCAGCTTCTTACGACCCATCGACAACTTTTGTTGTTGCTTCAGCTTATCGTGAATGGCACAACCTGCGCATCCTCCACATGGGTCGTTAGCTGCCTTTAGCGTTTCTATTACTTTCTGCACAGCATAACTAACTGCCATGAGAAGAATGATTGCAATAATAAAATACTGCCACATAATTTTTTTTCTCCTTTCTTATTAATAATATCAGTCCTTAAAAGCCTTTACCTTATCTACATAGTTCTTCGCAACAGGATACTCATTATTAATCTTACGTATCTTGTTCCTTACCATAATAGCAGACAAAACCTTATAAATACCAAACAACATTAAGCCTATAACTATCGCCAAAACGATATCCAAAACATTCCCAAAAGGAAGATTTTTATCGGGAATGGCCGATATAATCAAGATAGGAACTACCATTAAAAAACCGGCTATCGTATATTGGGTACGTTCGGAGCCTTTACTGTCTAAAGCTGCCTGATATTCGAAAAGATAATCGTCCAGCATCTCATCACTTAGCCCTTCTCCTTTTTTAGGAAAGCTCGGAATATCCTTTAGTCGATTGATTTTATTCTCTATCTGATGTTGAAAATCATTCAACAACTTGGTATGATTATTTAATACTTCCATATTTATTTTCCTCCTTTCATTGCTTACACAATTCTTCTTACCTTTCATACCTTCTCCCCCTACTCTACACCCTTTGCAATTCGAAATACTCGTTTTGCAAAGGTGTGAGCGTAAAAGGAAAACTGTGCCTCTATAAGCCGGGTTCTGTTGCTTATCTTCCTTTCGAAGAGATAAGCCGCCTGTCATTTATCTACTCTACAGATTACTCTATAGCTCCAGCGTTCTACCCTCCATTGTATCTATAAGAGATTTGCGCGGGCAACGCTCAAACAATGGTTTACATGAACTTGCAGCTCCTGAACGGTACAGCAGGCCGGTTACCCGTCCTCTGGTGGTCTCTTACACCACCTTCTCACCCTTACCAACCGTATGGTGGCGGTTATTTTCTTCTACCTACATCTACTGTCACCAATAGCTTCTATTTTCGGAAGCAGGATGCCCTATGCTGCCCGGACTTTCCTCTTGCATATTAAAATATGCCAGCGACAGAGCCGAAACACAGCCTTTGGAATGCAAAGATAATGAAAAACGGTTAGAAAACAAAAGTTTTCCAACCGTAATTCATGGTCTATCTACTTCCCACACATAAACTTAAACGGGCACCATCCGCACGACCTTTCATCACCACTCCGCAGAAAAGGTTGTGCGGGGTCGTATATTTCCGACAGGATTTTCTGCAGTTCCAGTCGGAATACCCTTTTGTATTTCCCCTCATTCGTTTTCGTCGAAGCATTATCGGAGGCTATCTCTTGAAAAGCATGAGCTTCTTCTGCGGTAATCTCAACCTCTTCCTTGTCTAACACAATAATAGGAGAATAGTCTTTCCGATTAGCATGCTGAATGAACAACAGGGCCGGACTCACCGGCAAATGATGCGGATTAAACCTATCCTTATCCTCTGAAACTACTTTATTCTCGGCCATCAGCATGCTGTACAACATTGATTGCATCACATAGTCGGCATGATCGTGAAGTTTCTCATTATTAAAAACATCATCGAGTTTCGTTATCTTGTCGGCATTGCTACGCCCTGTTTTATAATCTACTACCCTTAATTTTCTGATAGAAGTATTATCGCCCAAAGAATAAGTAGCCTTATCCAACCTATCGATACGACCACCTATCTTCTTTTCGTAAACCTTGTCGCCCACCATAAAGGATATGTTATCCTCCACATCGAATTCATGAGCTATGATTTCGATAGGAGCTACCTGCATATCGGCGTGCAACAATAATCTAAGATATTTCTTAATTACCTCTTTATTCAGTAACTGCAGCCCATTCAGGCTATACCTCTTATTCGTCGTCTCAATATCGATACCGAACAGTTCTGTTGCAAAAGCCTTCTGTACCACATCCTCTAACAGAGTATCGTCCTTACTGGCTTTATTTAATTCTTCTGTGGTAATCACTCTTTTGGGCAGGTGCTCATACAGTAATTGTGCTGCCATGTGAAAAATGTTACCAAACATTCTATTGTCAATGCCGTCATCATCGCTGTCCTGCTCCTCACGAAGGCCTACCACATAACTATAGAAATACTTGGCAGGACAGGTACGATAAACATTTATGGCGGAAGGAGAAAACTTCTCTATCTGATTTAACCGGCTGATAATTTTAGCATCTTTAGGGATATAATCTTCCTCCTGCTGTTTCAGTTCCTGACCTGCAATTAGGGTTAATTTCTCAATCGAAGCCCTATGTTGCCACTCTACCATGAACTGTAACATAAATCTACTCATTTCTCCGGTCTGCCCTCCTTGCGTAGAGTTATTATACAAGATGGTTACATCTTTGGCTCGTTGAATGAGCCGATAGAAGTAATAACTGAAGATAGACACCTTGTTTTCTATAGTTGTCATCCCAAAATCACGGCGGATGTTATGAAGAATAAAAGATGAATCGTTGATACCTTTGGGCATATTCCCTTCATTACACGAGAGAATCAGAACATGGTCGAAATCGAGGTTACGCGTTTCCAGTACTCCCATTATCTGAACACCTTGTATCGGCTCGCCATGAAAAGGAACACTTGTTGCATCTATGAGCTGAGTGAGCAACCGATGGAAGATAATGAAGTTGGCATCCAAATATCTGTATCCGCCCTCATCCGGTTTCATCAGTTCCTGCAACTTGGACAATAGCGTGTACATCCTAAATACTGATTCTTGGAAAAGAGCATCGTTCGACTTACGCTGTTGGTCGCCACTTCGAAGGCTCTCCTGCAGTTCCGTTCTTCCATTTATCCCTATTGTTCGGGTAACCGATACCAACCATGATACAAAAGCAGGCATATCGGCATCCTTGTGCGAATAATAAGGCAGCCCTTTCCAAGTGTAGAAGAAACGGCGGTTTGCATTGATTTCCTCCAAGATTTCCTTACTGTCCGGCCATAGATATTGGGCATAAGGATGCCGCAAAACCCTATTTAAGTAACGAAGCCTGAAACCTTTCTCCCTAACGGAATAACCTTCGAACTGCAGTTTTACAAGCTGAGTAATAAAAGAAGCTATCAAAGTTTGCTGCAATGGGTAGCCAGTAGTTACATTCAGCAAATCGGCTTCTTCGGGAATACAGTGGATTACCGTTTGCAGAAGGTGTTCATCGCACAGAACAATCGCCGTTCGTTTTCCATATTTATATCGGTTGTTTTCCCGCAGCCATTCTGTAATATAACGTGCCTGAAGATTCTCTGTAGGCGAAGCTATGAAGCGTACATGGTCTTTCTTCTCGGCCATGTTATGGTAGATAGCCGTGTTATTGGTGTCCAGTTCATTTCGAAAACTGCCGGTAGAATTATTCAACCAGTGTCGAATAAAGCGGCCTGCTTCATGGTCTGCCCGCAAATAATAATGATCGAAGTCCCAATAAAACAGGGCCTTGTCCTGCTCCTTCAGCAACGTGAACAACTGCTGCTCTACCTTTTGAAGCACATTAAAACCTACAAAAACATACTTCTCATAGTTCAGCTGCTGTTTCCCTTGCTCGATAACCTTGCGGTATAACATTCCCTCATAAGCTAATCCCTTCTCTTCCAAACGTTCTTTAAACAGTTTGTAGATATCGAAAAGTTTATCCCAAAACTCTAAATAGCGTCTTCTTAAACTGTCCTTATTACCTACAACATTAGGAAAAGCCTTCTTCAGAACTTCTATCTGTTCTGGAGAAAGATAGTCTATATTGTCCATTTCCTTATGCGCGCTCAACAGACCAAACAGTTTTTCCGAATCAACCATGTTCTTGTCTATGTCATCGAAGTCGGCAAGTAACAGTTGCCCCCATCCATAAAACTCATCCAGCGTTTCATCCTTTTGGGTAATATCCTTATATACTTGATGCAGAATACAAACGCTCTTAATAGGGTCGGCAACGGTTAAGTCTGATTGCTCACGAAAGAAATCGGAAATAGTCAGATAGGAAGGTGCCCAAATTAAGCCTTCAGCTATCTTTGCTATGGCTTGATTAAGGAATAGTGCAGCACGTTTATTGGGGAAAACTATGGCAAACCTACTTAAATCTTTGCCATGCTTCTGTATAAGATCTTCAGCTAAATACTCCAAAAATGTTTTCATTTAATAATGCTTTTAACCGATGAGTAACTAATAATAGGGGCAGAACTTAAACAACAGGCACAATCTTATTGCCTATAACATACCAGAGGAATCCTCTCACATTTTTATATCCCATATGCTCCAACAAGGAGATATAACGCTTTACCTGCTCTGAATAAACCTTATGCTCTTTCCCAAACTTATAATCGATTATTATTGTTTCCTCCTCATTCATGATGACTCTATCGGGCCGATGTTCGACCACTCTATCCTCCGTCGCATCATATTCCATAATAGTACATTCATTGAATACCTTCCATTTATCAGAGAACCAACCTCTTACCATCGGTAACGAAAGAGCTTGTTTAATATTGTTCCGAAAGTCTTCCGTGGTAAGTTCATCGTTATATACCACTCCCTCTTCTTCCAACAGTCGCAATTTTGAGGGAATGTCTGCCTCCGTTTTGATGGAAGAAAAGATATTATGAAGCACTGTTCCTATCTTCATATAGCGCACACTGTCGTCCATCTCTTCACCACGGACAAATTCATCGCTCTTATTACTTTGCCTGAATTCGATAGACTTCTCGAACGTCTCGATCGTAATCAGTTTGTTTTTCGGCTTATACGAGAAAGGATTAAAAGCATCTTCCACCTTCTTCTGCTCCTCTGCAGCCGGACTTAACGCCCCAAAGGTAAAGGTAACCGGCTGATAGGTATCTTCTGTGATATTGTTTTTCTCCCATTGGCTTTTTGATAAAGAGGAATTTTCATCGTCGGCATAGTCGCAATTCAGCAAGTTTTCCTCCGAAATAGCCTTCAAACTCTCCATCAGGAGTTTGCTTTGATGTTTGACATCTCCGATGTTTTTCCCAGACAAAAAGAGATTCTTACCTGCTCGTGTAAAGGCTACATACAGGAGATTTATATTATCGACAAGTGTTTGAAAGTGCTCCTTACGATAATCTCCGGCAAAAACACTGTTCAGCAATTCCTTTTTATAATCGACAGGGATAAGCGGAAGCTGATTAAAAGGAGCCTCCTTACCTTCCCCCTCAAACCATTTTATCACTTCTTTAGGGCCCGAAGTCTTTTCCAACTCCCAATCACAATAAGGGAGAATGACATTCGTAAACTCCAATCCCTTACTCTTATGAATGGTAAGAATACGAATACCGTTGGCCTCATCGCTCTGAATGGTTGTTTTGGAAAGGTTATCCTCCCATTCTTTTAGGAAGTCGTCTATATCTACAGGATTATCTCTCAGGTAATTATTCAGTACATCATAGAACGTGCTGATATAGGCATTTTGCTGTGAAAGATTCTTTAAACTGAATTTTAAGTAGAGATAATCCACAAGATCTATCATTGCCATTTGCAGCAAATCATCCCTTTTACTAACAAAATCGCTTGGTAACCAGTTGTTGAGCTGAGCTGCCACAGCGTCATTTCGTGTCCCTTGTCCGAAAGAAGAATCCACCACATAAATATCACTCACCGTTTTTCCCTGCCGCTTTACAAATACTTCACTATCAGCTTCCAAGGGAACCTGCATATAAGCCTTTACCAGCAAGGCTCTGGTAAGATTGTCTTCCGGGTGAGTTAATAGTCTAATTGCATAAATTAAGATATTAACGGCAAGGGAAGAGTCTAAGCGGAAAGCCTCTTCCGACACAATAGACAAAGGCTCGCCTTCATATCTTACTGAACTAAGAGCTGCCACTATATTCTGTGTCTCTATCTTGTTTCTTACAAGGATAGCTATATCTTTCTGCTGATAGCCTTTTTCCAGCAAGGTAAGAATATTTGCTTTCAGTTCATCCTCTATATCTTCATTATAGTCGGGACCTTTCCCAAAGAGCTTTACCTTAATATATCCCTTCCCTGTAGTCCTATTTTCCGGTATTTTCTGCACAACATCGGCATAGGCCTTCGACAACCTTTCATACTGGGAAGGCGTCATCTCCGCATTCGAGGAATTCTCCATTCCCTCGCCAGAGGGTACATCTTTTCCTAATAACTTGATAATGGTTTGAAAGAAGATATTATTAAATGCAATGATGTTCTCTTCTGAACGTCGGTTAGTATCCAGCGAAGTTATCTGAATATTAGTGGTATCTACAAAACTGCCGTTATCCGGCTTAATGGCGTTCTCTATATCATTCAGTATCTCCCAATCACCTTGACGCCACCGATAAATACTTTGCTTTACGTCGCCTACTATCAAATTGCGGGAATCTTCTTCAGCAAGACAATTCAGAAGGAGCTTCTTGAAATTGTCCCATTGCACCTTGCTTGTATCCTGAAACTCATCTATCATGATGTATTTGAGCATTCCTCCTATCTTTTCATAGACGAAAGGAATGTCCTCGTCCTTCATCAGTTGCTTTAAAAGATTTTGGGTATCGCTCAACATAAAACGATGATTTTCCAAGTTATCATCATTTACCTTCTCGGCAATCTTATGGAGTAAGCGAAGTTTCGACAAGTGTTTTAATACCAACCTACAGGAATAATACTTATACCAATTATGCTCATGGTAAGTAACAAGCTCTTTAAACAAGGCCGGAATATTATTTTCTTCTACCAAAGATACGATGGCAGCCACATTCTTCGACTTCTTCAAAGCCCATGCATCGGAGCTTTCCGATAGTTTGGCCACGTACTTTGGATAGGTGGGAACTTTATCTATTTCATTATACAGCTTACATAGAAATCCTCTGATATGCTGATGATACTCTCCATCATAAGGAGAGGCTGCCATAAAGTTCAAGATAAATTCAGACTTCTCTTTAACAGTTTTCTTATAACCGTCGCGTTCTGCACGCAGTCGCTTAGTAAAACCCGGAAAGAAACTTTTTTGTTGAAAAAGAATATTCAAGCTGTCTTCGTTCTCCTTGTAGTATTCCTCGAAGATGTTCTTACCAAACTCCTTTATCTTGTCGATTACATTCCAGCTCAGGTTATCATCTATATTTGTCTGGATATAGTCATCCAACCATAACAGAACTTCGTCATTCTCTTTCAAGTCTTCTATCAGTTCATCCACAGCCTTAGCTTCCACTTGCTCCGAATTTAAATCAACTCGCAAATTGGAAGCCAAGCCCAATTCACGTCCAAGGTTACGCAATATGGCCTGAAAAAAAGCATCTATCGTCTGTACCTGAAACTGATTATACTCATGGGTCAGCCTATGTAAGGCAGTAGATGCATTGCTGCGAACGGTGGCTTCATCCATACCGGTACGAGTCTTCACCACTTCGAGATAACTGTTCGAGGCAGGAAGACCGTTCGCTATCCCATAAAGCTGCGAAAGAATGCGCTCCTTCATCTCCTGTGTAGCCTTATTCGTAAAGGTTACTGCGAGAATCTGCTTATAGTTATTCAAAGGGTCTTCCACCAATAAAGAAATATATTCAGATACCAAGGTGAAGGTTTTCCCTGAGCCTGCAGAGGCTTTATAAACAGTCAATATCCCGGGCGAATGATTCATATAACAAGAGATTTTTATAAGATGATTACCAATTATTAAACAGCTCGAAGCCGAATTTCACGCCAATTCCTTCAAAATGATGAGGCGACACCCCTATAAAGACGGCGGTAGAAAACACCCTGTTCGTAAAGCCATACCCCATTTCGGCATAAGGCCAAAGCTGCTTTACCCCAAGTCCGCTTATGTATATTCTTTCTTTTTCCACAATCCTACCTATCCATGGTAACCACGAAAGCAACATCATAGGGCTTTCATAGGTAACATTGGCTCGTAAGTAAATATTAGAAGCATTGTACCAATTGGAACTTAACAGTTTAAATTCGCCTGTCCAATCATCATTCCAGCCATTAGGAGCATAATCCTCACGGAAGTTTTTATAATCGAGGAAGTAAGTTTTTTTATTTTTATTCAGATAACCTCCTGCTCCTAAACGTACCGACCAAGAACGCATTGAAGTAAGGTACTTAATGTATTGTAAGTCGGCTTCTATACGATTATACTCCATCTTGCTGCCTAAGCCCTTTATTCCTTGCTCGTATTCGGCTGTGAAGACGAAAGGAACATTACGAGAAAAAGGATACCATGACAGACCTATGTACGGAGCGAAAGATGTATAGGTAGAAGGCTCACCTGACAGAATGAAACCTGATTTATCGACTGCAGAACGCCGATGCAAGGAAACTCCTACCTGAAGAGACAATTTATTATAGACAACGTCATACCCGGTAGATACGTCCAACTGCAAATCCTTGAAGTAATCCAGTCCCATTTTCTCCCAACGGACGGTATCCTGACGAACATTCTTTTTTATTTTATCCAGTATCTGAGAGTTTGTTATTCTGTTACCATTCCGAAATTCAATATTAACGTATCCATTACGTTCCTTGTTAAAGGTATAAGTGATGGGAAGCCTATAAAACAGTTGATGATTTTTAAAGGAATAACCTAACTTCAGACGCCCTCCAATACTGCTGTTCCCATGAAAGTTATAGCTTCCTCTTACATCTACCTTATAGTATATCCCCTTGGAATGACTATAACCAAAATAAAGCGGATTCAGCAGAGGGGCAATCTTCATCGACCCTCTGTCATCGGCCGTTTGAGCTTTGATATGTTTCAATAATGTTTCCCCAATGGCATCCCACAGAATTGTCTTTACCCAGTTACGCTTTTTTTTCGGAGTACTTGTCTTAATGGAATCATTCCCTATGCTATCGCTCTTGATGGAATCGATACCTATTGCCTGTTTTTTGGCTGCAGGATAAAATTCCTCAAGCGCTTGTTGTTCTACGGCACGCAAAGAAAAAGGGCGTAAGCCTTCTATGAGTTTTGGGTCGTGAGAATTAACCAGTGTATCGGGCAATGTGATAGGCATGTCATAAAACGAAACCATATTTGCTCGTAGATGATTGCCCATAAACTTAATGGAAGAGGATATACCGCATGTTTTAGGAAAGATACTCTTTACACCCGAATCGCCCATCACACCGGAAAGTGTAAAAAGATTCATATCACATTCTCCCTCCAGCATATAGTTCTTTATCCTTCCGGTATTGGTAACCGCAATGATAAAGCCTCGCCGAATAAGTTCGGTATTGATACGCTTGCTCTTAAAAGAAATCTTGGTCAGGCTGTCATTTATTTCCTTTATTTGGTAATGGTAGTATTTCCTGTTACTTTTATGGATGGGAGAAAGCACACCGGTAGGGAAAAGTTGGGTATCATACAGGCTGGGACGCATATAATCCAGCAGATTAACCAAAACCGGATGCTGATGATATACAGTACTCAGCCATATATTTCTCACAACCTTCTTCTTTCCATCAGGGAAATATACAACGTGTTCATAGCTTTCCGCCAATGCCTTACGCCTTCCATCCCACATCAGATAAAACATCGTCGGCATACCCAACAGTGTAAAATTCCTTCTCTTAACATCTATAAAAAGCCTGCTGTAATTATTCATTGCAAGAGAATCGGGTAAATGCTTTCTTTGATATTCACCATATTCTATTACCTTTTCAAATATTACACGGTAAGGGCGACCTGCTTTCACTCGTGCCGGAAAAAGACAAAGTAAAATCAGGAACAGTAAAAGAATTGATAAGTTTAATTTCTTTAGTGAATGCACCATAGCGCAAAGTTACAAAAAGTTCTAAACTAATTAATCAGATTTCATAATATAAATTTGCTTTCTTACTGCTACAGCTTGTAATAATTATGCCGACAGAGCCTTAAAAATGTTTTATAAATTTGCCTTATCATCCTATTCTTGTTATCTTTGCATATAGTAGAATTACATTTAATCAGTCAATAAAATCGGTAAACAATCTCTATGAAATATAAACACTTACTCATTTTACTCAGTCTGCTTCCATCCTTGTTATCGGCCCAAGATATTGTTATTGGCGATTGTACGTTAAAAGATGGCGGAAGATATCATGGCGAAATGTTCAAAGGAAAAGCATGGGGAAAAGGGAAAGCCACCTATAAATCAGGTGAAGTTTATGAAGGAAACTTTACCAAAGGGCAACGCAATGGGATGGGAACCCTAATGTTTCCTAATGGGGAGAAATATATTGGGGAATGGTATCAAGGGCAACGAGTAGGACGAGGTAAATACTATTATCAAAATGGTAATCGTTATGATGGCCTCTGGTATAAAGATGTGCAGCACGGGCAAGGAACAATGTTCTATTATAACAAGGATAAATATATAGGTGAATGGGAGAATGGTAAACGCAGCGGTAAGGGTAAATATATCTATGCCGATAACTCTTTCTATGAGGGTGATTGGAAAAATGACACAAAAAATGGCCATGGCAGATTCGTTTGGCGTGATAAATCGTCGTACGTCGGCGGCTGGGCCAACAACCTCAAAGAAGGACAAGGCATTTACATCTATGCCAATGGCGATGATTATAGCGGTAGTTGGAAGCATGATCTACAGAATGGCAAAGGCGTTTACAACTTCAAGAATGGAAATAGATACGAGGGAGAATATGTAGATGGAGAAAGAACAGGCCACGGCGTGCTACACTATAGAAATAAGGATGAATATACCGGAGAGTTCAAAAAAGGCTTAAAAAGCGGGAAAGGCATAATGTCTTGGCATAATGGCGACGTATATGAGGGCAGCTGGGAGAATGATAAACAGAATGGGGCTGGCAAATTAAGCAAAGCCAATCATGACATCTACGAAGGAGAATTTAAAAACGGACTGCTTGAAGGCACTGTTACCATTCACTATGCAGACGGTTCTCGGTTTAAAGGACAATATCGGAACGGCTTAAGAGAAGGCAAATGTACAGAGGAATATGCCGATGGCAAGACCTTTGAAGGAGCGTATAGCAATAATAAGAAAAGTGGAAAGTTCATTGAAAGAGACAAAAATGGGCATATAATAGCTACGGGCACCTATAACAATGGACGCCGTAAGCAAAATTAATAATCAATCAACAAAACTAACTTTAATAACAATAATTCTTATGGCTAACAAAAAAACTATGGAGAATAGCCACCCAAAGGCTATAAAAGATACTGCCAAGAGCGCGGAAGACAGGCGTTTGGCTCTCCTTAAAAATGATATTTTCTTGGAGGAATATACGGGGGCTATTGAAGGACGACATAACTATGCCCTCAGCAAAATAGCTGAACTGACAAAAGACACCAAAGGAAAACTTTCCGACTTTGCCAATGGCTATGCCTATTTCGGCTTACACCGTACCGGCAAGGAATGGATTTTCCGAGATTGGGCACCCAATGCTACAGCTATATATCTTATAGGTGATTTTAATAATTGGGAAAAAAAGGAAGAATACAAGTTATCTAAAATAAAAAATACTGATAACTGGGAACTTCATATCCCACTCGGAAACATCCATCACCTGCAGTTCTATAAGCTGATTATACAGTGGAACGGAGGTGAGGCCGAACGCATACCGGCATGGGCGCAACGTGTTGTGCAGGATGAAGATACCAAGATTTTTAGTGCGCAGGTATGGCAGCCTGAAGAAACTTACCAATGGAGTAAAAAGAAATTCGTGCCTTCTACCGATCCTCTGCTCATCTATGAATGCCATATCGGTATGGCGCAAGAGGAAGAAAAAGTTGGCTCCTATAAAGAATTCAAGGATAACATCCTTCCAAGAATAGCCAAAGATGGTTATAATGCTATCCAAATCATGGCCATTCAGGAACATCCTTACTATGGTTCCTTTGGATACCATGTAAGTTCCTTCTTTGCTCCCAGTTCGCGCTTTGGAACTCCGGAAGAACTGAAAGAGCTCATCGATACCGCCCACAGCATGGGAATAGCTGTTATTATGGATATCGTGCATTCCCATGCCATCAAGAACGAATTGGAAGGATTAGCCAACTATGCAGGCGATCCCAATCAATTCTTCTATCCCGGCGACAGACATGAGCACCCGCAATGGGATTCTCTTTGCTTCGATTATGGAAAGAATGAAGTGATTCACTTCCTGCTATCCAATTGTAAATATTGGATGAAGGAATATCACTTCGATGGTTTCCGCTTTGATGGTGTAACCTCAATGCTTTATTATAGTCATGGCATGGGTGAGGCTTTCACCAGCTACGGGGATTACTTCAACGGACACCAAGACGATAATGCCATCTGCTACCTGACTTTAGCAAACTGTCTTATTCATGAATTGAACAAGAAAGCCATTACCATAGCAGAAGATGTGTCGGGTATGCCGGGACTTGCCGCACCATTTAAAGATGGTGGATATGGTTTCGATTATAGAATGGCTATGAATATTCCTGACTATTGGATCAAGATGATAAAGGAGGTTCCTGACGAAGGCTGGAAACCTTCTTCTATATTCTGGGAGATTAAAAACCGTAGAGCCGATGAGCAAACCATCTCTTATTGTGAATCACACGATCAGGCATTAGTCGGAGACAAAACCATTATCTTCCGTCTCATTGATTCTGATATGTACTGGCACTTTAAACGCGGAGACGAAACCGATAGAGTAAACAGAGGAATAGCACTCCACAAAATGATAAGATTAGTAACGATATCTTCCATTAATGGTGGCTATCTTAACTTTATGGGCAATGAGTTCGGGCACCCGGAATGGATCGATTTTCCACGTGAGGGCAACGGATGGAGCTATAAGTATGCAAGAAGGCAATGGAGCCTTGTAGATAACAAGGATTTCGATTATCAGCTGCTTAATAACTTCGACAACAAAATGTTGGAGGTGATAAAAAGTGAAAAGAACTTCCGAAAAACACCCATTAGGGAAGTATGGCACAATGATGGCGACCAAGTGCTCGCTTTCATGCGTGGGAATTTACTCTTTGTTTTCAATTTCTCTCCTACCACATCATTCCCCGATTATGGTTTCCTGATGCCGGAAGGCTCATATCGGGTTATTCTAAACACTGATAATAAAGAGTTCGGAGGGTTTGGATTGACGGATGATACAATACAACATATCACCTTAACCGACCCCTTATACGCTAAACAGCATCTGGGATGGCTTAAATTATACATACCGGCAAGAAGTGCTGTGGTGTTAAAGAAAATATAATCCATCATAAGTAAACATCGTGTTTACCGGTAGTCTTTGGCAAACTACCGGTAAACTAATTCATTAATCATAGAATTTATCCCCCCTATATGGATAGAAAAATCCTAAAGTTATCATGTGCTTTGTTATTCTGTGCATTTAGTTTCGTGTACCTTTATTTTTATCAGGATGATATAATGACAGTTACCCAACACATAGCTTCCGGAGGGAAAACTTTCTATAACCCGCTTTTAGGTGCAATTCTTATTACGGTTATTCTCCAACTGTTACAACATTTCATCGATAAGTTCGTTAGAATACCTGACTGCGCCTTCAGCTTATCATACATTCCTTCTTTTCTTATACTTGCATTCATATCAAGCATCAGTGAGCAAACCACTGCCCACCATCTTGTCATGAAGGCTTGGGGATGGTATATTCCACTTATTCTTGTAATCTTGGCTGCTGTAATCTATGTACTCAAACGTTATCAGCCTTACGCTTTACCGGCAAGAAGCATGGGTATCTTTTCCCAAAACACTTGGACGAACTTGCTCATTATATTGATAGGGATGGTATGGACGGGTTGCTTCTCAAACAATGACCCGTACTATCACCAAAAAGCCAGAATAGAACATCTGATAGATGAACGGAAATACGCGGAGGCCTTAGATGTCGTCAGGACACTTCCACACACCGATTCTGTTACTTCCATGCTTACCATTTATGCTGCCGCGAGGACTTATAAACTTAACGACAGCTTGTTTTACTATCCATTAATAACCGGCAAAGACGTTATGCGCCCCATTAGAATTCATTCTCTTCTGCAACCGGACAGCATCTTATTGAAGAATACCAAGAAGTCTGCCAATTATCAACTAATGTCTTTTCTTTTAGGGAAAGACCTGCAGCAGTTCGTCAGATATCTTCCGCAATATTACCCTATAGATAGTCTCCGGCCAAGATACTATGCCGAAGCCTTCCGAATTTACTCCCTAAAACTCAAGGACAGCATCCCTGCCCCACCTTACGAGAAAGGAAGCTACTACCATTACTATTTTAAGCAATAAATTCTGTTCTCCGAATAGTTATTGCAAAAATAGCCAGCTTCATTCAAAGTACTATAAAAAACAGCGAGATATTCCCAAATTAGGAAATATCTCGCTATTTCTTTATATGGTCTTGACTATTTAAAGTAACGATTATATAGACCGATGAAACCTGCTGCATGGCGAGCTTCGTCTTTTGCCATCTCATGAATGGTATCGTGCAAGGCATCGGAACCTTCTTTCTTAGCCAGCTTGGCCATCTCGAATTTCTCGGCGCATGCTTCCTTTTCAGCCTCGATACGAGCCATGAGGTTATACTTTGTATCTTTCAACACAACGCCTAAAAGTTCTGCATAACGACTGGCATGGTTAGCTTCCTCATAAGCATAATGTTCATAAGCGCGTGCGATTTCAGGATAACCTTCACGGTCTGCCTGACGTGCCATAGCCAAATACATGCCAACTTCCGAACATTCTCCCGCAAAAGTCATCTTGCAGTGCTCTATCAGCTTTTCGGAAACCTTGTCCTTATAGGCCACTCCCAACTCATGAACTGTGGCAAATTCTGTAACATCACCTTCGGTCATCTCTTTAAACTTATCGGTAGGAGCCTTGCAAATTGGACACTGCTCCGGAGCTTCGTCCCCTTCATGTATGTAGCCGCATACGGTACAGATAAATTTCTTTTCCATAATATTTTTGTATTTGTGTTATTTAATTTGCCATCACACTACATAAAAATTCTATTTCAATGCACGCGTCATTGCTTCCTTTATGTTTAGTTATGTTCCTGCTTAGCTTTAGCCAAACATTCAGGACATGCTCCTTTATAATATAACTGTGTATCATCTACACGAAATCCTGCCCTGACATTAGCCCGATAGGCTGATATGTCCACCCGATCAAAGTCATACACTTTACCACAGCTCTTACAAAAAAAATGTGCATGAGGGATCATATCTCCATCGTAGCAAACACGATGGTCGTCTATTGTAATCATTCTTGCTACGTTCTTTTCAGAGAACATGCGCAAGGTATTATAGACAGTAGTCTTACTTACTGTAGGTATCAATGGCTTCAAATCATTGTACACATCCTCTATCGTCGGATGAGTATTGTGTTCCATAAGGTAATTCAGTATTGCTACACGCTGAACTGATGGTCGTATTCCGACTCTCAACAGCCTTTGGTATGCAGTTTCCATAATTATTTCTATATAAAAAACTCTCTCTTCTTTTCGTTTGCAAAGGTATCAATTATATTTTGAGTATAAAAGAGAAATTGAAAAAAATACAAACCAAGAAGGAGTATCCCTCTTAAACTATATAAAATGAAACATAAAGGAGATAAAAAAGCAAAAAAGGAAGATTTGCCATGAGTTGCCTCATTTCCACTTTCCCTTTCTGTATATTTCTCGCCACTATATTATTTCTTCAGGGCTATGTTGTAGTTATAGTATCCCGTATTTCCGGTAATATCCTCTATTACCTCTATGAATGGAGGAATATTCACAGCTTCATGATCAACAATGCCTTTGGTTTCCAAAATCTGTAATCCTTCATTGGGCGATAAATAGGTATCAAGCTCG
Source organism: Prevotella sp. (assembly GCA_041855505.1). GTDB lineage: Bacteria > Bacteroidota > Bacteroidia > Bacteroidales > Bacteroidaceae > Prevotella. The sequence goes on along the minus strand of JBHAEI010000017.1, from coordinate 55,636 downwards.
AAGAACTGTCCTTTCCATATAAACGTCTTGCGGATCTTATGAATCGTAGAACGATAAGGATCGGCCTGACGCATAAGCGACTCATAAAGATTATTATCTATCTGTCGCTCGGTAATAACCTGCTCGCCGGAAGGTAATGTTTTTTTAGTTGTACGCACATTCACAGATATGCCGTTCAGCGTACGCCTTCTTAAACGCACCTCACTTCTTGGCTCGGAAGTTAAATACGTTTGGAAAATTTCGCTTTCAATCACTCCGGGTATTTCACCCCGCAGCTTAACAATATATTTCCTCTCTTCTATCACTTGCTGAGGTATCTCCAGCACATTTGAGATCTCCTGTAACACACGCTTTATTTTGGTATCAAAATTCTCATGATTGTTGATAACCCGCAGATGCGGATGTCCCGACCAAGCCTGTATCACCTTTTTATCCAGTTCTCTGGCCAATTCTATCCCCTCCGTCCGCTCACTATTATTGGCTGTAGTGTAGAATTGTTCAGCACCATCAGCAGCACTCACCAAATGGAGGACAGCATCATAACGCGAGCGCAGCTCTTCCGAATTGGTTCCTGCGCCCAGAGTTATCTCGTCCCACATATCCGGTTGCATATAGGCCGAAATATCCATCGTACCTCTATCACATACGATAATAGTAGGCTCCTCAATGGCTTCTGCCATACGGGTAAACTTATCCTCTAAAGCTATTTGAGTCTCCAATGTAGCCTTTTCACCTTCATAAAAGAATTTCTTATTGGTGGTAAGATAGTCCATACCAGCCTGACTAAACAGTGTGGGAACTTCAGGAATAATAAATACTTTATATCCAAGACTTGAAAAGTGTTCAATGACCTTTACTAATGCAGTTGTCTTTCCTGCACATGGACCACCTGTTAGAACGATACGCTTCATTGATAAAAGTAATTTAATATGAAATAAATGTCATGAATTATAGGGACAACTGTAGTTCATACTCCCTTTACTTGGTAAGGAATAAATAAGAAACGAGGCTTATTACAGATTTTAGGATACCCCCTTTTAAGAAAATGCAAAAGTCCCTATCACCATTAGATGAAAGGGACTATATGAACTTAGTGCTTTACAGTGCAAATAAATTTTACAATTATTCAGCAGCCGGAGCCTCGGTTTCTGCTACCGGAGCTTCTGCCTCTTCTTTTGTTGCTGGAGCAGGCTGGTTCTCTGCAACAACTGTTACAGGAACTTTAACCTCAACTTCTTTGTGGAAGTGAATAATGGCCTCTGAAGAACCTACCTTCTTGATATCGCGCATTGTGATAATCTTACGATCAACCTCAATACCCTTTTTAGCCAATTCTTCGGCTACTGTCGCTGTATTAACAGAACCGTATGTTGCGCCCGTTGCAGAAACCTTAGCGGCAATAACAAGCTCTACGCCTTCCAGCTGTGCAGCCTTCTTCTCAGCCTCAGCTTTAAGAGCTGCCAATTTAGCTGCCTGCTGCTTCAAGTTTTCAGCCAACTGCTTCTTTGCAGATGCTGTAGCAACAACACCCTTACCCTGTGGAATAAGGTAGTTACGGCCATAACCATTCTTTACATTAACGATATCGTTCTTGTATCCAAGTCCGATAATATCTTCTTTCAATATAATTTCCATCCTAATAGCCTCCTTTTTTACTTCATCAAATCGGTTACGTATGGAAGAAGTGCAATCTGACGAGCACGCTTTATAGCCTGTGCTACACGACGTTGATACTTCAAAGATGTTCCGGTAATACGACGTGGAAGGATTTTACCCTGCTCATTCAAGAACTTCTTGAGGAATTCAGGATCCTTGTAATCGATATACTTGATACCACTTTTCTTGAAACGACAATACTTCTTCTTCTTTGTATCAATAGAAGGAGCTGTCAAATAACGAATTTCTGTCTTCTGCTCTGCCATAATTAAGCCTCCTTTTTAGCTGCCCATTTTGCACGACGCTTCTCTGCGTAAGCTGCAGAGTACTTATCCTGCTTAACGGTGATGTAACGAATAACTTTCTCGTCGCGGCGGAAGCCGGTTTCGAGGGTGTTGATAACTGACGGCTCTGCATTAAATTCAAGCAAAGCATAGAAGCCTGATGACTTCTTCTGAATGTTGTAAGCCAACTTCTTCAGACCCCAAGCCTCTTCATTCAAAATCTCAGCACCATTTTCGGTGAGCAAGTTCTTGAATTTAGCGACCGCTTCCTTCATCTGTTCGTCAGACAAAACGGGAGTCAAAATGAAAACGGTTTCGTATTGATTCATACTACCTTAATTAATTATAAATTAATAAATTAAATTTCTTCCGATTCGTGCCAGGCACAAAATCGAGTGCAAAAGTACTTATTTTCTTGCTATCTACCAAACTTTTATGTACTTTTGTGCTGTATCATTTACTGAAGATTACGCAACTATGTGGAAAATCATTAAGAATACCGGAGCCGCAGCCATACTTATCGGTCTGCTGCTGTTTGCTGTTCATCTGATAACTTCGTACAAGGGCAACGAATTATTATTCATCGGTCTGGCATTGGTTATCCTCGGCTCTATCGCTTTTATTAAAGGCTGGAAGGGGGAATAGCTTTTTCTTTCTTCTTGCAATCATCTTTCAAGTTGTAGCTTCCTTATATCCTTCTACAACGCTATACCATGCCTTAGGAAGGCTATATAAATGCCATAAAACATACTAATTTAAAATACTCATATTTGCTTTCACTTTTAACATCTCGCATAAATATTTGTATATTAGATAATTACACCCACATCTTAAATGACGAAATGACAGTAAAATAAGAAACGCCATAGCAGAAAGGTTATAAGAAATTTACAGTGGTTGCTATCACACCATCATCTATACTAATCCTATAAAGCCTTATCCATTAATTGTTTACACAAATTGTTAAAAGTGACAGCAACGAAAATAAAAATTGAATTATTACTAACACATGCCCTTTCATGCTGTAATACATGCCCTTTCATGCTGTAATACATACCCTTTTTTACTCTAATATGTAGCCTTTTACACTGCAATACATGCCCTTTTACGCCACAATATATAACGTTTAATCATGCAATCTGCTAACATTAAAGGACAAAAGCCTGCATGAATACCAAAAGATATTCCACGCAGGCTTAATAATTATAATCTGCTTACCTTAGACAAAGGCTGATAACAGACTTCCGTTTTGTAAGGCTTATTCCGCTTCCGGGATAATGAGTTTGTAACCCTTACCGTGAATGTTGATAATCTCAATATTTGGATCCGGCTTTAAATGCTTACGCAACTTGGTGATATATACATCCATTGAGCGTGCATTGAAGTAGTTGTCATCTATCCAAATAGTTTTCAGAGCATAGTCGCGCTGCAGTATTTCATTGGCATGTGCGCAAAGCAAGGCCAGCAATTCGTTTTCCTTCGTCGTCAGCTTTGTTGCCTGCTCCGGGTCATTATCCAATGTAAGCAACTGCTTCTGTGTGTCAAAAGCAAAACGGCCGATGGTATATTGCGTCTGTTCCTTTACCTTCTTGCCTCTTACACGGCGTAGGATTGCCTCAATACGGAATACAAGTTCTTCCATAGAGAAAGGCTTGGTAATGTAGTCATCGGCACCAATCTTGAAGCCTTCCAAGATATCTTCCTTCAACTGTTTTGCCGTCAGGAAGATAATTGGAATATCTGTATTTGCCTGACGAATTTCCGTTGCCAGAGCAAAACCATCCATCTTTGGCATCATCACATCCAAAACACAGATATCAAACTTACTCCTTGCAAAGGCTTTCAAACCTGCTTCGCCATCCGGACAAAGCTCTGCTTCATAACCCTTTGCCTGTAGATACTCGCTTAACAGCGTACCTAAGTTCTCATCATCTTCACACAATAAAATCTTCAACTTCTCATCCATATCTTTTAAATTTTAATATGATTATTACTTTATTTTATGTCTATTACTTCCTAAAACATTTTTATAATCAGCATTTTACGATATTATTCTTCCTCTTCGACATTATCCGAATCGTGAATAACGGGTAGTTTGATAACAAACTTGGTACCCTTGCCATAATCGCTCAACACCTTTATCTCGCCTTCATGCAAATCTACCATACGCTTCACATATGCCAATCCCAAGCCGAATCCTTTTACATCGTGCCTGTTACCTGTATGCACACGATAGAACTTATCAAAAATCTTCTTCAGATTCTCTTTCTTTATACCGATACCTGTATCTCGAATAGACAAGTACAGATGCTCGTTCGTATTCCAAGTCTTGATATAAATATCCAAAGGCTGATCCGGCTTAGCATATTTCACGGCGTTATCCATCAAGTTATGAATAACATTCTGGAAATGGGTTTCATCTACGTACATGGTAGAATCGACCGCTTCCACATCTACATACACCTTACCGCCGGTATGCTCCACACGAAGAGTGAACGACTTTGCAATCGTTTCCACCATCTCGTTCATATCCGTGTAGGTCTTTTTCAGCACGGCACGCTTGGAATCGTACATACTCATCTGCAGAACTTTCTCTACAAGGAAGCGTAATCGCTTCGACTCGTCGGCAACGACACCGCTCAAATGATCCAGCATCTTCGGAGTCTTGGTAAGACTCTTGTCATTCAGCATCTGGGCAGCCAGCGATATACTGGCAATAGGCGTCTTCAGCTCGTGTGTCATATTGTTGATAAAGTCATTCTTAATCTCACTATACTTTTTCTGACGAAATATAGTCATGATGGTATAGATGAACGTTACAAGAAGAACAACGATGAATATCATGGACGGAATCATGAACTGCACACTGGAGAAGATATAACTGTTCATCTCCGGAAAGTGTACCTTTATAACGCCCATTCTATTGGCCGGATCGTTTCTAAACAACACCTGCGAATAGGAGTTGTCCTCGCCGGTTTCCACATAGTCGGGGCATTTGTAAACCAATCTGCCGTCTTGTGTCGATACAGAGAAATGATAAGGGATATCAATACCATTATTCATTAACTCTGCCTTCAAGTCCTGATCAAGCAGTTTAAAGTTGATACGCTCTTTCAGAGGCTTGTCCGAAGCCGAATAAAGTATATTATAAATAACTTCGTCCAGCAAAGCTTTCTGATAAACGTACTTATTCCTCACAATACCCTGCATATCCCTCTTCGTAGCATAAATAGAACTGCTGTCATTACGAAGAATCATTGCTTTCGGTATTAAAGAGGGCTTGGCCTGATTAAGTTTACTTTCAAACGAAGAATAAGGTTCACCCGGAATATCGGCAGGAGGTGCTTGATGCACCTTACTCACCTTCACCGACACATTATTGTTACCGGTTGTTACACCTTCCGTTTCCCGTTTGTTTATATCTGTTTCCAAATATCGCAGGGTTTCGTTCAGCTCCATATTTCTGGAAGCCTGATACAAAGCACGATTCACAGACTCAGCAAACTGCTCCTTCTTCATTTCAACCATCTCTTCGATGTAATTAAACTGAATGAAGAGCAATCCAAGGAAAGATAATCCCATGATGATAGCTACTGCCCAAATCGTTTTTTTGCTCATATTGTATTTCTATAAAAACCTCTATTGTGTTCTGTATGCAAATATATATAAAGTGTTATTAGTTTAACACTCAAAAGTTAATAATAAGGATATATTTCACATTATCTAACTATAAAACATTATCAAGATTAATTATTATCAAATATAAATTTCCAAAAGTATTCAAATACGACTTGAAGAGAATTCTTTTCTTCCAGATATATTAATAGCCTTTTATTTATCTTTCGGCAGAACAAGATTCAAAACCACCCCTACGATAGCAGCCAATCCTATCCCACTCATACTAAAGCCATCCACACTTAACACGGCACCACCTATACCCATTGTCAGTGTTATGGAAATAATGATAATATTCCGCGTATTGTTCAGTTTCACCTTTCGTTGAAAAAGATTGTGAATACCCACTGTTGCTATTGTACCGAAGAGCAACAACATAATACCACCAAGTACAGCCTGTGGAATTGTTCTCAGCAAAGCACTTAACTTTCCTATCACCGAAAACACGATAGCCGTGCCCGCTGCTACACGAATTACAGCCGGATGGGTTATCTTCGTAATGCTCATAGCTCCTGTTACCTCGCTGTAGGTTGTTACAGGAGGACCGCCAAAGAAGCTGGCAGCCAGACATGCCAAACCGTCGCCCAACAAAGTTCTGTGCAGTCCCGGCTCTTTTACAAAATCTTTCTCGGCCACAGCACTTACAACATATACATCCCCTACGTGCTCTATTACCGGAGCGATAGCTACAGGAATCATAAAAAGGAAGGGTTGCAGAGAGAATTTCGGTAATTGAAAATGGGCTATAGACGAGGGCAACGCAAACCAAGGAGCTTGCTTAAGTGGAGTTAAATCGACTTCTCCCAAGCATAAAGCGAGCAGATAACCTACGGTAATTCCACCTATTACCGGAACAAGTTTTACAAGTCCTCTCCCTAATGTCAGTACCAATACGGCTGTTATCAGGGCCGAGAATGCCAAAAGCCAGTTGGTTTTTGCCATGTTCACGGCCGATTCCGACAAGGATAAGCCTATCAATATAATTACAGGCCCTATCACAACCGGAGGAAACAACTTATCCAAAAGTGCTTTCCCCTGCCACTTTACCAGCACAGACATAATAAAATAAACCAAGGCTACACCAACTATACCTGCCAGTGTTCCTGCCATTCCCCACTCTTTTGAAGCGCTGATGATGGGAGCAATAAAGGCAAACGAAGAGCCTAAAAAAATAGGAACTTTACCTTTCGTAATGAAATGAAAGATGAAAGTTCCTATTCCTGCCGTAAACAAAGCTGTCGATGGATCAAGACCTACGAGTAAAGGTACCAATACCGTTGCTCCAAAAGCCACAAAAAGAAATTGAATACCGACCAGCATTTTCCTCAATGTCGATAAGTTGTTTGTTTCCATTATATATAAATAAAATTTTAGATGATGTTTCGATAGTCAGGCGGATGGTTTCCTTGGGCAAAAATACAAAAACTAAATGATATTCCTGCCTTGACGGGCTGCATTTTTACACAATCTTTCTCGGCAACATAACCTTCTCGGCCTTTTTATTTTCCTGTAACTGGCTAAACTCTCTCCCTCACCAAGATATAAATAATTACCGGTGCACCTATCATCGGGGTTACTACATTCAATGGCAAGACTTCCCCATTTGGCGACAAATTACACAATAAATTGCATAGCAAAGCCATAAAACTGCCCGATAACATTGTTACGGGTAAAAGCTTCAGCTGATTTTCTGTGCGGATAAGGAGACGGGCTATGTGTGGAACTGCCAGCCCTAAAAACATCACGGGACCACAAAAGGCTGTGGTTACAGCCGTAAGAACTCCGGTAAGTCCCAAGAGCATAAGGCGTGATGCCTTTATATTCAGCCCCAAGCCGGCTGCATACTGATTACCCAAGGAGAGTATGTTCAGGCGTTTAATCATCAGCAAGGACAGCAATAAACCTATCAGACTTACCACAACAAACAAAGATAACCGGTCGGATACCACCCCGCCGAAGTCGCCCATTCCCCAAACCATGTAGCTCTTCACCCCTTCTGCTGTAGAATAGAAATTCAGAAGCGACACGAGCGACGATGAAACATACCCCACCATTACGCCTACTATCAATAGGACGGTGTTGCTTTTTACGAAATTAGACAGGAATAGAATAACCAAGGTAACAATGATTGCTCCGACAAAAGCTGCCAAAAGAACAGCCAAGAAACCTGATAACGACACGCCCATGGCACTGATATTCCCGCCAAAGAACAGCATAACCAACGCAACTCCCAAGGCTGCTCCGGAGTTAATGCCGAACACATCGGGACCGGCTAAGGGGTTACTGAAGAGTGTTTGCAGCATCAGACCGTTCACAGCAAGAATATTTCCGCAAAACAAAGCTGTAACTGCCTGTGGAAAACGGGTCTCAAGAACAATAAACGTCCAGCTGCTATCAGTTGTGTCTTGCCTCCCCAATATCTCCAAAACAACTTTAAAAGGAATATCGACAGCGCCGACATACAGGTTTAATCCGAACAAAAGAATTACACCTACACATAAAATCAGAATGACAAATAATACCTTTCGCATGCTCTTCCTATTTTCTTACCACAGTCCATACGATGGTTACCACATCTTATGATAGTAACGCATCGGAGCTATGCGTAAATCGGGATGGAACAATTGTATCAAATCCTGCAACAATAGGTCGGGACGCCAGCTCACTTCCTCGAAATAAGGAGTATTATCCAGTCGGCATCCATACACCTCACCTGTTTGAAAGGGCCTCAACACTGCATAGTTAGCATATTCTGCCAGCAAGCCTTCCTTATCCATTTCGCCATTATAGGACAATATCCAGAAATCGCTCTTCGAGAATTTCTCGATGATTTTTTCAAAAGGAAGCGACAAACTGCCACTGTGCTTATCCTGCGTATAAGCATAAGAGCCTAAAGCATCGTTATAAAGAAGCCCTACACTGCTCTGTCCGCCGGGTACATACCACACTGCTCCTACCTTTCTGTCGGGCAATACGGAACGCTGCGTTTTACTCTTTCGGGCTATTCCTTTCAACCGTTTGTAATTCTTCTCCACAACGGCAAACAGCGAATCGGCCGTATGCTCCTTTCCCACCAACATGCCATAGAACTTCATCCACTCGGCTCTTCCCAGCGCCGAAGTCTCCATATAATCGGCACATTCTATTAAAGGGATATGCAGTGCGTCGAGCCTACCATAGCCTCCACCATTTTCAAAAGGCGACAGGAAGATTGCATCGGGCTTTAACCGGATTATCTTTTCAACACTCGGCTTCATCGACTCGCCACAATCTACAATCTTATCCTTACTGCTTTCCGCTTTCTTTACCCTGCTTTGGATATCGGGTATCAACATATATTGCAAGTCGGCTACGCCAGCTATCGTACGCCGGGCGCCCAATAGCTCCATCAGATTGGCATGCGCCGTTGTAAATATTACGGACTTTTTTATGGGCACCGCTACCTTTGTTCCATCGGCTGGCACTTGCGTATGACTCGATTTCACCAAATAATAGGTATGCAACACACCTTTCTTCCAAGGATTGGTAAGCACTACCTTAATATATTCAGGGAATTCCTCCATCTTTAAATGTCGGGCATATTGTAATTTTATTTCCTTGCCTACCCCTTGCTCCGAACCGGTCTTATACCGTTTGCAACCTGCAAACAAACAAATAATCAACGCGAAAATAAGGGAAAGTTTCTTCATAACCATAAACAATTCTTATGCAAAACTACAAAAAAAGAGTAAATTATTGCTTGTAAACAAACTTTTTTCGTACTTTCGTCCCTTGAATATTACTCTTAACAACAATAACTTTAAATCTAAAATCGTTATGGAAGAAGAAAAACCATCCAAGATGTCGAGTTACATCGACCACAAAAAATTGTGGCAGCTCATTGGTATCGTTATAGTAACAGCCATTGTCTGGAACTTGCCGAGCAGTAGTTTTGGTATAGAAGGGCTCACTATTGTTCAGCAACGCATCATTGCAATATTCGTCTTTGCTACACTGGCTTGGCTTACGGAATGTATTCCTTCCTGGGCTACCTCTTTAAGCATCATGGCTATTATGTGCGTTTCCGTATCCAACAACGCTTTTCTATGCTTTAAGGGAGACAATGTTGGAACGCTTCTGAAGTCGTCAGAGATAATGGCATCCTTTGCCGACCCCATCATTATGCTCTTTCTTGCAGGCTTTATATTGGCCATTGCCGCCTCCAAGTCGGGACTCGATACGCTACTGGCCAGAAATCTCATTAAACCTTTTGGGAAAAAGAGCGAGAATGTACTGTTAGGCTTCCTCCTGATTACGGGACTTTTCTCTATGTTCATCTCCAATACTGCTACCGCAGCCTTAATGCTTACCTTCCTTGCTCCTGTATTTGCAGCCCTGCCTGCCAACGGAAAAGGCAGAATAGCCTTAACGCTGTCAATACCGGTGGCAGCCAATCTTGGTGGTATGGGTACTCCCATTGGTACACCTCCTAACCTTATTGCCCTAAAGTATTTGAACGACCCGGCAGGACTCAACCTCAATATCGGTTTTGCCGAGTGGGCTTTGGTCATGATGCCGCTGGTCATCATCCTATTAATCATTTCATGGCGTATTATCCTTCACTTCTTCCCTTTCACACAGAAACAGATAAAGTTGGAAATTAATGGGGAGATACACCGAGGCTGGAAGATGTGGGTGGTCATAGCAACTTTCATCCTTACCATTTTGCTGTGGGTTATTCCGAAAGATTTTACAGGTATCGATACCAATACGGTATCAATGATTCCAATGGGTATCTTTGCCATTACCGGTATCATCACAGGAAAAGATCTGCAGGAAATAAATTGGAGTGTAATCTGGATGGTGGCAGGTGGTTTCGCCATTGGCTTGGGAATGAATGCTTCGGGATTAGCCGATGCTGCCATAGAAAGTATTCCTTTTAAGGAGTGGAGCCCTATCCTTATCCTTTTGGCATCCGGAATTATATGCTACTTCTTGTCGAATTTCATTTCAAACACGGCAACGGCGGCCTTACTTATTCCTATCCTCACCGTTGTTTGCAAAGCTATGGGCGACAAGCTAAACGGTATTGGCGGTACAAGTACCATCCTTATCGGCGTCGCTATAGCAGCTTCTGCAGCCATGTGTCTTCCTATTTCAACACCTCCGAATGCCATTGCCTACTCTACCGGCTTGGTAAAACAGGAGCAAATGCTGAAGGTAGGACTGACGTGTGGTATCATTACGCTCGTATTAGGCTATGCCATGCTATTTGTCTTAGGCGAATTCCATATCTTCGGATAAGAAAACAAGCATAAAGAGTACAAATATTACATCGCAATTCGGCATCTTTTGTTCAGTAAAAGGGCATCTTTTGCAGGGTAAAAGAGCCCCTTTTGGAGAGTAAAACACCCTCTTTCACGCTGCAAAAGATGCCGAATTACTTTATAGAAAAGTACCTTTGTCTGCGAGCCGGAATAAGTTTCTCGCCTCCAATATTGTAACATAACACACTAATTAAATTTATCTTTCTGTACTGTCATTCTTAACAATTTACATAAAGATTTGTAGATAAGACAATTACAGACATCCTGTAAGTGATGGTATGACAGCAAAAATATAAAATACAATAATAGATACTCTGCAGGAGTTTAATAAAAGTTACTGTCATATCATCACCCATACCAGCATCATAAAGCATTAATCACCAGTATATTATATGAACTGTTAAAAGTGACGGCAAAAGAAATAAAAATGAAGTTTTTGATAAAATCTATCCTTTGCTTTATCCGCAATCGGAATAAGGATCGGCTGAAAGTAGAGAATAACAAAATAAGGCTTATCTCGTATTTGAGGTAAGCCCTATACATAAAATATAGTTTAATAATTCACACAAACTATTAGTCATTCTCCGGACGTAGCTTACGAACAGTAGCACCTGCCTGCCACATTTCTTGATTACGCATTGCTTCAAGCTCTGCATTTAGCTTTTCACGATAGTCCGGCTGTGAGTTACTGTCAATAGAACGCTGTGCTTCCAAACCATTCTTAACTGAAAGATACAGCCATTCCATAACCGGCTTAACTGCATCGCGGAAACGAGGAGCCCAGTCGAGCGCACCACGCTGAGCCGTTGTAGAACAATTGGCATACATCCAATCCATACCCTTCTCGCCAATCAATGGAATCAGGCTCTGGGTAAGCTCTTCTACGGTTTCATTGAAAGCCTCGGAAGGAGAGTGTCCATGAGAGCGAAGCACCTCATACTGTGCCTCAAAGATACCTTCGATAGCACCCATCAACGTGCCACGCTCACCGGTAAGGTCGGATGTTGCCTCACGCTCGAAGGTAGTCTTAAACAAGTAACCTGCACCAATACCAATGCCAAAGGCTAATGTCTTCTTCTCAGCCTTGCCGGAAGCATCCTGATAAACTGCGTATGAACAGTTCAAGCCACGACCTTCCTTGAACATTGTGCGCAAAGAAGTACCCGAGCCCTTAGGAGCTACCATGATAACGTCCACATCTTTAGGAGGAACTACACCGGTACGGTCGGACCAGTTAATAGCAAAACCATGCGAGTAATAAAGTGTCTTGCCCGGAGTCAGATATTTCTTAATGGTTGGCCAAAGGGCTATCTGGCCTGCATCTGAAAGCAACATACAAAGAATGGTGCCACGCTGGGCAGCCTCTTCAATAGAGAACAAGTCCTTACCGGGTGTCCAACCGTCGGCTTTAGCCTTTTCAAAGGTCTTACCCTGACGCTGGCCTACAATGACATTAAAGCCATTGTCGCGCAGATTGCCGGCCTGCCCCGGTCCCTGAATACCATAACCGATAACGGCAATGGTTTCATTCTTCAATACTTCACGTGCTTTCTCAACTGAAAATTCCTTGCTTGTGATGACTGTTTCTACTACACCACCAAAATTCATCTCTGCCATAAGCTTTTATATTGTTATGCGACATCACAATAAGTTCGTCGCGGTTATCATTTGCTTACTAATTAATCCTTTTATAATTGCAAAGATAATAGTTTTGTACAAAACAACAAAGTAATAATTGATTATTTTACGTTTTATAGCACAGAAAAGCCAAATTTATAAGAAAACCACTCTACATCTGCACACTTCCACCTCTTGTTGTGCACTCTTCTTTGTAATTTTAATATTATATTCTAATTGTTCTAACGAATTATTAGAATCAGGAGACTCAACATAAAAGTTTAAAATATCTCCTTGATGAGACTCGGCCACATAAGCTATCTCGAGTGTCTTGAGCCTGTGTTGCTGATACCATGATATATCCCAAAGATCCAATACATGCTCGATATACTTTACAGAGTTTATATGCCCATTTAAATCTACATCGTTATAATAAGTAGGAATGGAACGGAGCAGCTTGGCATTATCGCCGATTTTAACACGAGATAGTTTATCTATCGGACATACAGTTTCGGTATCTATATATTTGGAAAGTTGTCCGTCGTTCACCTGCAGGATATCAACCGGCTGCCGATTAGTGGTATCTATCATTGCCCATACGCTCTTTCCATAACCATATATCTTTGTACCTGTTGCATCGGTTACACGGAAATTACGTCCCGTAAAGAAACGTACCACACTATCGACCCATGTATCTACACGGATTTTATCGTATGCTTTCGGATAAGAATCCATGTCTATCACCAATCGACTCAATACCCATGTCTTATGCTCTTTCGTCAGTTTCTTTACTCCATAACCTCGATCGCTGCTATGATAATCGGCTGCATTCAGCATATGGTTTCCCAAATGTCCCATGAATAGGTGCATAGAGAAGTCGCAATGGAAGGGTTCCACAAGGAACTCATAACTTCCTACTTTAGATAATAATTTCATATATCAATAATATAACGATATCCATTAAGTAAGGTCCAACCCATCTTTTAGGCGAGTACTTTATTCTGTCCATGCTAATTCAGAAAAGAACACTTTCTGGATAATACAGCCAATATGCACAAATAGATTTTCTTCCAACATAAATTGCCAATCTGCTCCAAAGAGAGGTTTATCCGACTAAGGGTGAGAGCAACTTCAGCAAAGCACAAGTCCGACAGTTGCGGGCATCAAGTCCGACAGTTGTTCTTTGCAGACTTGGTTACGGTCTTTACTTGCTCTACCACAATATCTCGAAAACAAGTTGGACTAAAGTATAAAAACTATCTGTATTTAAAAACTATCTTTCCCCTCTCGGATGAAGTCAGTGATAGGTTCTTCCGAACTTCGGGTTACAGCGACACGGCCACTACGGGTATATTGCAGCATACAGCCAAAGCTGTTAAGATCCTGATAAAGCTCTTGCAAATCGTCGGTAGAGCCTGCCAGCAGTACGATACTGTACGTTGGGTTTACCTCCATGATGTGTGCCCCATGACGACGGATGGTGCTGCTTACCTTAGAGTTCTCCAAAAGTACCGAGCTTGATATCTTATAAAAGCCTACTTCGTGGATAAACAAGTCTTTATCCTCATAATAATCTGCCTTTATCACATCTATCTTCTTTTCTATCTGTCGGGTTATTTTCTCGATAGTAGAGGGATCGCTCCATGCCGTAAAGGTATATTTATGGATGCCATCAATACTGGATGCGCTCGCATTCAGGCTTTCTATATTCACTTGTCGGCGTGTAAATACAGCTGTTACCTGACTCAATACACCAGCAATATTCTCGGAATAAACCAAAATTGTATAAAATTTAAGACCTTCGCATTCAGGCGATAAGGGCTTTGTCTGCCTACTTTTTGTATTACCTTCCATAATTATTTCTTCATAAGAGAGGGTTAAATATCAAGGTGTAACACCATTTCATCAACTGACTTTCCCGGTATTACCATTGGAACAATGTTCTCATCTTCATCAACAGCGCATTCCAAAATATAAGGACCATCTGCAGAAAGCATTTCCTTTACTTTCTCTTTCAGAGTTCCTCTGTCGATCAATAGACTGTAAGAGATATTGTAGGCTTTTGCCAAGGCTTCGTAACGGGGATTCAGCATTTTGGTAAACGACCTTCTATGCCCGAACATCAAATCCTGCCACTGACGTACATTACCCAAATAGTTGTTATTCAACAAGATTATCTTTACAGGAGCCTGTTGTTCCATTATCGTACCCAGTTCCTGAATGCTCATTTGAAATCCACCGTCACCTACAAAGAAACAAACGGGCCGGTTGGTACCAAATGTTGCTCCGACTGCTGCAGGCAAGCCAAATCCCATTGTTCCGAAGCCACCACTTGTAACAACAGAATGAGGCTTCTTGTATTTAAAATAGCGACAAGAGAACATCTGATTCTCGCCTACATCATTCACAAGAACAGCCTCACCGTGGGTCTGTTCTGCCACTTCATTGATAATCTCACCCATCAGCAAGGGGCCTTCTGAAGGATGTATATGAGGATTGATAACCTCGTCTAACTCCTTCTTATACAAAGGAGCAAAACTTTCACGCCACTCTTTATGGTCGGCTTTGCCGATAAGTTTGGTTATAGCCGGAAGCGATTCTTTGCAATTACCTACCACTGCCACATCGACCAATACATTTTTATTAATCTCTGCCTTATCGATATCCAAATGAATAATCTTTGCCTGCTTAGCGTATGTTTCGAGATTACCGGTATCACGATCGGAAAAGCGCATTCCAATCGCTATCAGTACATCACACTCTTGCTGCTTTACATTAGGAGCATAATTACCATGCATACCTAACATACCTATATTCAGCGGATGATCGCTCGGTAAAGCCGAAAGTCCCAACAACGTCCTGCCCGCAGGAATATCGGCTTTCTCAAGAAATTCTCTTAACTCTTCACAGGCATTTCCCAGTTCTACACCCTGTCCTACCAATGCCAGAGGCTTTTTGGCAGCATTAATGAGTCGTGCAGCCTCAGCTATTGTATTCAAGTTTAATTGAGGATAAGGGTCGTAGGAGCGTACATTATCCACTTTCCCCGGTATCCACTCGCTTTCAGAAATCTGAGCATTACGTGGAAAATCAAGAACAACAGGGCCGGGGCGACCGCTACGGGCTATATAAAAGGCTTTACTGACAGCCCATGCAACGTCTTCCGGACGACGAATTTGATAGCTCCATTTGGCAATAGGTTGTGCGACATCTACCAAATCGACCTCCTGAAAGGCATCGGTACCTAACGATTTTACACCTACCTGACCTGCTATGACTACAATCGGGGTAGAATCCATCATAGCATTTGCAATACCTGTAAGCGTATTTGTTGCACCGGGACCACTGGTTACGATAGCTACCCCCACCTCGCCACTTACCTTGGCATAACCTTCGGCGGCATGCGCTGCAGCCTGCTCATGACGAACAAGAACATGATTAAACCACGCATCCGGCCCTGTGGTGTAATGAAACAGCGCATCGTAAACGGGCATAATGGCTCCGCCGGGATAGCCAAATATAGTTTTCACCCCCTCCTGATAAAGGGCACGCATCAAAATTTCAGAGCCATTACACACTTCTCCGATCTTGGGATACTTAGGTTGATGAGTCTTTTTTGATTTTGTCTTAGCTTGCTTTTCTGACATAAATTAATCCTTTCTGATAAAAACCAACCGAAAAGAGTATTCTTCCTCGGCTGCTCTCAATATATTAATAATGGGATATAACACCAATAACAGTAAGTTACAGACTATTCGATAATTCTTACTCCACCTTTATCTGCGCTCGAAACACTTTGCGCATAAGCACGCAACGCTTTCGAAACAGTACGATTACGCTTTAATGGCTGCTGCGGACGGGCTGCCAGTTCTTCATCGCTCAGAAGGACATTGATACTTCTGGATGGAATATCTATCTCGATGATATCGCCGGCCTTTATCTTACCAATGTTACCACCACTGGCTGCTTCCGGGGAAATATGCCCAATGCTTAAACCACTCGTACCACCGGAAAAACGCCCATCGGTTATCAATGCACACTCTTTACCTAAATGACGGCTTTTGATATAAGAGGTAGGATAAAGCATTTCCTGCATTCCCGGGCCTCCTTTAGGACCTTCGTGCGTAATAACTACACAATCGCCGGAATTTACTTTGCCATTGAGGATTCCTTCGCAGGCATCTTCCTGAGAATCGAATACTACTGCCGGCCCCCTGAAATGCCATAATTCTTCGGCTACTCCGGCTGTCTTCACAACACATCCGTCTTGAGCTATGTTACCAAAGAGCACTCCCAATCCGCCATCCTTGGTATAGGCATGCTCTATATCACGAATACAACCGTTGCTCCTATCGGTATCCAGACTTTCCCACTGCGCATCCTGACTGCCCATTTGAGTCGAGAAACGACGGCCGGGAGCACTGTGATAAATTCTGTCTGCTTCTGCATCGATGGAAGTTCCTGTTATATCGTATTGCTTCAATACTTCTCCCAGTGTCTTTCCATCGACACGTTTTACGGATGTATTGATCAGGTTTCCTTTATTCAGTTCATTGACAATACCGAGAATACCACCGGCCCGGTTACATTCCTGAATGCTATATTTCTGAGTATTCGGAGAAAGTTTACACAAACAGGGAGTCTTCCTGCTAAGGGCATCAATATCCTTCAATGCGAAATTAACCTCTCCCTCCTGTGCAACAGCCAATAAATGCAGTACTGTATTTGTGGAACCTCCCATTGCAACATCCAATGTCATGGCATTCAGGAACGCATCACGGGTGGCTATATTACGGGGAAGGACACTCTCATCGCCCTCTTCATAGTAAGCAAAAGCATTCTTTACAATCTGCTTTGCCGCATCCTTAAAAAGCTGAATACGATTCTTATGGGTAGCGAGGATAGTACCATTACCCGGTAAGGCCAGACCAATAGCCTCTGTAAGAGAATTCATGGAATTGGCAGTGAACATGCCCGAACAACTTCCACAGCCCGGACAGGCCGTCTGTTCTATCTGATTGACTTCTTCATCGCTCAATGACTTATCAGCACCACCTATCATCGCGGTTATCAAATCGGCATTTTCGCCACGCCAACGACCCGCTTCCATCGGACCTCCGGAGCAGAAAATGGTAGGAATATTCAAACGCATAGATGCCATCAGCATGCCGGGAGTAACCTTATCGCAGTTGGAAATGCAAATCATCGCATCGGCCTTATGGGCATTTACCATATATTCCACAGAATCAGCAATGATATCACGCGAAGGTAATGAGTAAAGCATGCCATCATGCCCCATTGCAATACCATCGTCAATAGCAATGGTATTAAACTCGGCTGCATAACAACCTAACTTCTCTATTTCCTGTTTTACTATCTGGCCTACCTCATGCAAATGAGTATGTCCGGGCACAAATTGTGTAAACGAATTCACAATCGCTATAATAGGTTTCCCAAACTGTTCTTGTTTCATGCCGGCTGCTACCCACAAAGCACGGGCTCCAGCCATCTTTCTACCTTCTGTACAAACTCTACTTCTTAACTGATGCTTCATAATACTTTTATATTAAGTCCATTGATACCAAACGAAAACCACCTTGAAAAATCTTACAATCAGATAGAATTTGGTATTATATATATGCAAAGGTAGAAATTTTATCTATTAAATAAGAACGATTTTTAATAAAAACGCATTACTTTATCAATTTAATAATAAACTATTAAGTCATTTCCAAGACAGAATAAATAGTTGAAAGTATAAATTCTCTGTTATCTGCAGGTACTTCGTAACGATTTGACTTGTCCTCAACAAGTCCTCTATACTCTGCTGATTGTTCCCATTTACTGATTATCATCAGCTCTTTTTCTAAACGAATACTGCATGATATGGAAGTATGATGAAGCGACTTCCATGACTTTTCATGCAAATCCTTCAATAACATGGCTGCTGTATAACCGTTTTTCTTATAATTTACTAAAGGAGCCGACTTGCTTATAGCAAGCAATTCGAACAAAGTATGTAGAAACTTCTCTTTATCAACTCCTATTGGCAGCATCACGATAGGAGGACAAGTAATCAGTAAGCCTGTATCGGTCAAAAACTGGGTTGCTATCTTTAGATTGGCTTTTGTTTTGTAAATCCACACAGCACCTACCTCTTTCTTATGCTGTGAGAAGAATAAAGATTTAAACCAATGGCCGAAGTGGATAAGATAATCTCTCATAATTGATAATTGCAGTAAGATACAACATTTATACTATAAGGAACAGAATATAAACAAAAAATCCCCAATGCTTTTCAACATTGGGGATAACATTATTGTGTAATACTTACTTTATCACATTTACTTAAAGAGTCGAATTACTTAACGTAAACAACTGCAAGACGGTTAGAAGTTGTACCCTGTACACCCTTACCTGTTGCCTCATCAATAACAACGCCACGACCAGATAGGTAATCAGCAACGTTCTTAGCACGAGCCTCTGACAATTTCTGGTTGAAGTTCGGGTTACCTTCTGGAGAAGCTGTACCTACAACCTGAACGTGTGAACCTTCCTTAATGTTATCAAGAGCCTTCTTAGCATCAGCTGTCAAGTTAGACTTGCCCTGAGCAAATGTTACGAATACAAGGTCAGAAACGGTGAATTCCTTAACTGTAGGAACTTCCTTAACTACCTCGCGAACTTCCGGCTTACGGTTGCGCAATTCGTTAATCTGTGCGTTCAAAGCATCAATTTCAGCCTGATCACGTGGAGTTACGATTGTAAAGTTGTGAGTACCATTAGAATTCTTGAACTTGTAAATCAAACCAGCATTCAACTGTACCATTGAACGGTTGATGTTGAAAGCAATACCTTCTTTACCTTGGAAAGGAAGAACTTCCGGAGTACCTGCAAGTGGGTTTGCTGGGGCATAACTATGCTTAGAACCATTCAAAGCATAAACGATTGAAGGTTCTACGTAAGCCTGCCACTCCTTGTTCTTACCAAAGTTGAAAGCGAAGTCAAGACCTAACTTTGTTGTAGCAACATTTGCATTTACAGCATGACGGCTGTTGAAAGTATGGCCCCAACCTAAACCATATACTGCGCTAACCTCGAAGAAACGTGGCTCACCTTGATAACCGGCAATCCAGTTCGTAAGGTTTGTTGTACCTAACAAAGAGGTATTGATAAAACGAATGGCAGTACCATTAGACTGGAAAGGCTTATTTGAGAAATAAGCGTTGCTTTCAACTGCCAAACCAAATACCGGAGTGAAGTAACGACCTACACGAACACCAAAGTTTGGATTCAGGTTACTCAACCATCTGTTCTGAGTTGTCTTTGTTGCAACACCACCATTAATACCAACATAGATGTTGTCAAAAGTCTTACTTTCTGCTACTGTCTGAGCAGAAACCGAAGCAGCTATAGCTGAAGCTGCAAGCATTAAACCTAACTTTTTCATGTCTCTCTGAATTATTTTATAATTGTAAATTTCTTGTTTTACCTATTTAAATCGGGTACAAAGTAATAAAAAATAAATGAAACTTCCAAATTATTAATTGAAAAAATAATCTTTACACCCTATAATATGCCTGTTTTCTATAAAATGCCCTATACAAGCAAGGAGAATCCAGAAAATACACCAAAATGAATAGACTCTTTTATTTATTTATCTCCTATATATAATTTCTTTTTTTCTTTCATGCTGTCATCATATTCTACCGTTCTGCCTTTCAGTAGATTGGCAATTTCTCTTTAACAGTTACGTGACGACAAGTTTCGTTTCAGCCTCTTTCACATCTAAAGCAATTCCAGATTTTCAAAGTGCTTCAAGCAGTAATAATTCTTTCCATCCTCGACCATGAATAACAGCTTATCGCTGACAGCTATTTTATAATGAAGGTACAAGATACAGACACGGCTGGTGTTTACCTATAACACTTCCTGTATATCCTACCAACTCATCAGTGTTTCCAACCAATTAAAAAGGACCTTATGGCTTCACAGCTAAAGGTCCTTCAACAAATTAGAGAGTTATAAAAAATCAAGTTTTTCTCATTATAATATATATCATTGATAAATCATAATTGTCTCAATCTCTATTTCCTATGACAGATTATTGCTTTTGAATAATCTTCATTCCTTCTTCCACAGCCTGCATATTCAATGGTATCATACCATGATGACGCTCCGGAAGGGTTTTGAACAATGCTTTATTGAGCCCTTCGGTGCTTACTACAGGACATACCTTCAGCAAGCCGCCAAGCACTATCATATTAAAGACTTTCGTGTTCTTCATCTCTGCCGCCTTGTTCATTGCATCGATTCTGTAAACACTGATGTCTTTCCGAGTAGGAGGATTAATTACCCCATATCCATCATAGATGAGAATTCCCCCCGGTTTCACCTTTTCTTCGAATTTATCGAGAGATGGCTGATTTAAGATAATAGCCACATCGTACCTACTTAAGATAGGCGATGATATTCTATTATCGCTTACAATAACTGTTACATTGGCTGTACCACCACGCTGTTCTGGACCGTAGGCCGGCATCCATGTAACCTCTTTATCTTCCATCAGACCCGAATAGGCAAGAATCTTTCCCATAGATAAGACACCTTGTCCTCCGAATCCACTAATTATAATCTCAGTCTTCATACTTACGCGTTTTAAAGATTCCTTTCATCCATCTTTTCTATATATTTACATTAACGACAAAAAAGGACTTATTCTTAGAGTCCTGTTATATCTTTCAGATCTCCCTTGACATATTTTGGGAACATATTCTCTCGCATCCACTCATTGGCCTGTGCCGGAGAAAGTTTCCATCCACTGTTACAGGTAGAAACTATCTCAACCAATGAACTTCCCTTTCCCTGCATGCTTGCCTCGAAAGCCTTGCGGATAGCCTTTTTTGCCTTAGCGATTGAAGCCATCGTATCGACGCTTTGCCTGCTAACATAACATGTACCTTCAAGATGACTGGCAATCTCCGTCATATTCAGTGGATAACCATGCAACTCCGGAACACGGCCATAAGGACAGGTGGCTGTCTTTTGTCCAAGCAGTGTTGTTGGTGCCATCTGACCTCCGGTCATACCATAAATAGCATTATTAATAAAAATGATAGGCACATTTTCTCCACGATTCAGAGTGTGGATGGTCTCTGCCGTACCAATACATGCAAGGTCGCCATCACCCTGATAAGTGAAAACCAAGCGATCGGGCCACAGCCTTTTAATCGCAGTAGCCAATGCCGGAGCACGGCCATGGGGAGCTTCTTGCCAGTCGATATCAATATAACGATAGGCAAATACGGCACAACCTACCGGACTTACGCCTATCGATTTCTCGCTCAGACCCATTTCTTCGATTACTTCTGCCACCAGTTTATGTACAACACCATGCGAACAACCCGGACAATAATGCATTGTGGTATCATTCAGCAGGGTTGGTTTTTTATACACCAAGTTTTCAGGTGATATAATATTATCTTCCATGATATTCTCCTCCTTACTTATTTATCAATTTTTCTTTTAATGCTGCCACAATTTCTTCCGGCTCAGGGACAATACCTCCAAGGCGTCCAAAGTGCTCTACAGGTACCGCGCCATTAATAGCCAAGCGCACATCCTCTACCATTTGTCCAGCATTAATCTCACTGGATAGCACGCCCTTTACATGTTTGGCAGCCGCTGCAAGCTGCTTGCTTGGGAAAGGCCACAGAGTTATAGGGCGGAACAGGCCCACCTTAATACCTTCGTGTCGTGCCAGTTCTACAGCCTTCTCTCCTATACGGGCTGCGCTGCCGAAACTAACAATAATATAGTCGGCATCCTCGCACTGCTGAAACTCGCAACGTGACTCCGTTTCAAGAATCTGCTTGTATTTCTTTTGGAGGTGAAGATTCTTTACTTCCATAACCTCCGGCTTCAGTTCCAAAGATGTTATCACATTCGGCTCACGATTCTTTGTGTGCCCTGTTGTAGCCCAAGGACATTCTTTCAAAATCTCTTCTTCTGTTCTGCGTGGCTTTAAAGGAGGCAACACAACCTTTTCCATCATCTGCCCAATTACGCCATCCGACAAAATCATGACCGGATTACGATACTTAAATGCCAACTCGAAAGCCAGATCTACGAAATCGGCCATTTCCTGTACAGAGTTTGGAGCCAACACAATGACATTATAATCACCATTGCCACCACCACGGGTTGCTTGAAAATAGTCGCTCTGACTGGGCTGAATAGTACCCAATCCCGGACCTCCACGCTGCACATTGACAAACACACCGGGCAGTTCGGCACCTGCCATATAGCTGACACCTTCCTGCATTAATGCTATACCGGGCGACGAAGAGGATGTCATAACACGCTTTCCTGCTCCGGCACCACCATAAACCATATTGATAGAGGCAATTTCGCTCTCTGCCTGAAGCACTACCATACCCGTTGTTTCCCATGGCTTTAAGGCAGCTAATGTTTCTATCACTTCACTTTGAGGGGTAATAGGATAACCAAAGTACGCGTCACATCCGCAACGAATAGCAGCATGCGCAATGGCCTCATTACCCTTCATTAATTTTACTTCTTGTTCTTCCATTAATACTCCTCCACCTTTTTACGATACACAGTAATACATCCATCTGGACAAACTTGCGCACAAGCAGTACAACCGATGCAATCATCCGGTCGTTCTGATACTACATACGCATAACCATGTACATTCACTCTCTTCTGAACTACCGCAATCACGTCCTTTGGACATGCCACAAGGCATAGCTGACAGCCTTTACACCTGTCGGTATCGACTACGATAGCACCTTTCATCTTGCTCATTATTATTTGTATTTATGGATTATAAGCATCCTTATGGTAGAAGTTCAAAACATCTTCCAACATCTTTTTTGCTTCTACGGCAGGAGAATTGGGGTCTAACTCTATCGCTTCCATATAATTATTGAGAGCATGTTGCCAGTCTCCTTTCTGTCGGTATTCATTACCTAATCTGAAATATTCCTCCGCCTTCATAAGTTTACTTTCCTTCCTTACATTATTTATAATATTCTTTTTTACCTGCGGCCAATGTGTTTTTCATTAACGAACATATAGTCATCGGCCCCACACCACCCGGAACCGGAGTTATATACGAACAGCGAGGGGCTACTTCGTCAAAGGCTACATCACCGGTCAGCTTGAATCCGCTCTTACGAGTACTGTCCGGAACACGTGTCGTACCGACATCAATTAGAACTGCTCCCTCCTTCACCATGTCTGCTTTCACAAATTCCGGACTTCCGATTGCAGCGATAATTATATCAGCTTCCGCACATTCCTTTCTTAAATCGGCAGAATGGGAATGGCAAACGGTAACCGTCGCATCGCCATACTGCTTTTGCATCATGAGCTGGGCCATAGGCTTTCCCACAATATTGCTTCTACCCAAGATTACGCATTTCTTCCCACTTGTCGGGATATGATAGTGCTGAAGAAGCGTAAGAATGCCTAATGGAGTAGCCGATACAAAGCAAGGAAGACCTATTGCCATTCGTCCTACGTTCACCGGATGGAAACCATCGACATCTTTACGATAATCGATAGCCATTACTATTTTCTGCTCATCAATGTGTTTCGGCAATGGCAACTGCACGATGAAACCATCAACATCCTCGTCCTTATTCAGTTTATCCACACAGGCAAGTAACTCCTCTTCGGTTACATCTGCTTCAAACCTGATTAAAGACGATCTGAATCCGCATTGTTCACAGGCCAAAACCTTATTTTTAACATACGTCTCACTGCCACCGTCATGGCCAACAAGCACTGCTGCCAAATGAGGTCTTTTGCCTCCGGCTGCGATGATACGGCTTACTTCTTCCGCAATATCCCGCTTTATTGCTGCTGCCGTAGCCTTACCATCTATCAATAGATACTCCATCGGTTCTTAATTTAAGTAAATTACATTTCTTGCCTTTATAACTTTGGCATACCGGGTATGTTTGGTAGATTGCCCATATCCGGCATATTCTTCAGGCCTTTCATCCGGCTCATCATTCCGGACATCTTTGTTCCCGTTACCATCTTCATCATTTTGCGGGTCTGATCGAACTGCTTCACAAGACGGTTTACCTCCTGCAGACTTGTGCCTGAACCTTTAGCAATACGCGTCTTACGAGCATTATTCAGCACTTCTGGATTGGTTCTCTCCTTAGGTGTCATACTCTGAATAATCGCTTCGATGCCCTTAAAAGCATTATCATCTATATCTACATCCCGAATCGCCTTGCCTACACCGGGAATCATAGAAGCCAGGTCTTTCAAATTACCCATCTTCTTAATCTGCTGTATTTGATTATAGAAATCGTTAAAGTCGAATTTATTCTTCTGAATTTTCTTCTGCAGACGCTTTGCTTCCTCCTCATCGAACTGTTCCTGCGCACGTTCTACAAGTGAAACAACGTCCCCCATACCTAAGATTCGGTCGGCCATACGTCCGGGATGGAACACATCGATAGCCTCCATCTTCTCACCTGTACCGATAAACTTGATGGGTTTGGTTACAACAGTACGTATTGACAAGGCTGCACCACCGCGAGTGTCACCATCCAGCTTGGTAAGGACAACCCCGTTAAAATCCAATCGATCATTAAATTCCTTCGCTGTATTAACAGCATCCTGACCCGTCATCGAATCAACCACAAACAAGGTTTCATCAGGATTTACATGATTTTTCAGACTTTCAATCTCATTCATCATCTCTTCATCTACAGCCAAACGACCGGCTGTATCGATGAGCACCACATCGTTCCCTTTTGCTTTGGCCTCTGCAATGGCATGATCGGCTATCTCATTCACGTTTTTATTCTCCGGCTCACTATACACAGGAACACCTATCGAATTGCCAACAACCTTCAGCTGCTCGATGGCAGCCGGACGATAAACATCGCAAGCCACCAGCAAAGGATTCTTATGATTCTTTGTTTTCAGCATGTTTGCCAGCTTACCGGTAAAGGTTGTCTTACCGGATCCTTGCAAGCCACTCATAAGAATGATAGCAGGGCGATTGGTCAGGGTCAGCTCTACCGCCTCTCCTCCCATCAGCTCTGCCAGCTCATCATGAACCAATTTCACCATCAATTGTCCGGGCTTTACAGCTGTCAGCACATTCATGCCAAGTGCTTTCTCCTTCACGGTATCTGTAAATGCCTTTGCTACTTTATAATTAACATCGGCATCAAGCAAGGCTCTACGAACATCTTTCAATGTTTCTGCAACATTGATTTCGGTTATCTTACCTTCGCCCTTTAGAATTTTAAACGAACGTTCTAAACGATCACTGAGATTTTCAAACATATTATTTAAAGTACACTTTTTTAATTCGAATATTATATCGCAAAAATACGAAAAAGCCACACAAGAAACATGGCAGAACACGCCCATTTAAAATATTTTAAAACATCTTACACAAGTAACTGCGCACATAAATATTATATGTGCAAAAAATCATGATTTATTTTGCTATGTAAGAAATAATCTCTAAATTCGCACCCTATTTACTTATGCACAGGAGCTTTATAAATGAGCATTTTTGTGCTAATAATTACGGAGTTATATCGTTTTAAGGACAAACTGAATATGGAATATTTTATAAGTATCAACAACGAGAAGTATGGCCCATATACACTCAAGGAACTTAAAGAACGGAGAATAGATGCCAGTACGCTGGTTATGTCTGTCGGCAGCAACACATGGACGCCGGCTTGGCAGATAGATGAGTTACGTCCTATTCTTGCACATGAGTCTTTTGCCTATCGGGAGAAGCACAAGGAAACTACCAAAGATGCAACCGATTTGAATACCGACAAGGGAAGCTCAATGAGACAATCGGACAAAGTTACACAATCGCCTGACAGCCCTCAAGGCGCTACCGCTCGTGAAGAAACAGACGAGATGCCTTTCGTCAAAGCCAAACCTGTTTATAATAAAGAAGAGGATGCGCAGAACAACGCCCTGCAGGAGCCTCTAAAACGCAAGAAGCATGGCTGCCTGATAGGTTTTTTAATAGGTATTGCCATTCTTCTTGTAGTGCTTTTCCTTACCTGCCCAAGTACTGCCAACCACAAAGAGACCATCTCCAACGTAGTTTCCGAAACATTAAAGGAGGAGTCTGAAAAGACCACTCCGATTGCAGAAAGCGGTATTATAGACAAAGCTTTCGAACAACTTTTCTTCACTACAATTGATAAGGCTGTGCAGTTTACCATTGATAATATGGTAAAAGTAGAGAATTATGGAGTATGTTCTATCGGAAAAATTCATCTGGACGGCAAAAATCATGTTATCTCGGTAGGAGTTTTAGGACATGTTTTCACGATAGATAAAAAAGATCTTGAGAAAGAAATAAACAAGCGCATACAGTCTGAACTGAATACAAAAACAGGCAATAGTATCTCTCATGGAATCAAAGGACTCATCGAAAAAGGTGTAATCGACCCTCTGGCCAACTCACTGAAAGGTGTCGTAGGCTCTGCCATTGATGATATTATCAACGAGATTTCAGGCAATACCGGTCAAGACGACAGCGAACCTACAGACTCTATATAAGCCTCACCTTACCGTGTTTTCATAACGTCAGGTCGAGAACAAGGGGCAAATGGTCGCTAAAACCATTATTATACTTCATTCCATTATAATTACGGCGGGGCTTTACTCCGCCGTATTTTGTATCATCTTCTAGCAGAAAAGGCATATCATGAATGCGACAACCACGCACTTTTGGCACTAAATTCTCGCTCAAGAGAATGTGATCCAGACTTCCCCACTCGCCTTGATACCGATAAGTTCCTTTTGCCCCATAGCTTCCTTGTGCCTTAGCCGACACATCTACCAATCCGTTTCGGCAGAGTTCCTGAATGGAGGCGGAAGTAGAATAATCATTAAAGTCGCCCATCACCAGTAACTTTACATCGTGATGCGTTGCTTTCAGTCTATCGATAAAGTCCAAAAGTGCACGTACCACCTGCAATCGGTTGGGTCTGCTATCCCGTTCTCCGCCTGCCCTGCTCGGTGCATGCACTACAAAAACGTGTAAAGTGTCGCCACTTCCCACTTCGCCTTCTACGTGCAGGATATCTCTTGTCGGACGCATCTCCTTCAAAGGGACTACACGGATAGTGTCGGCCTTTATCAAACGGAAGGAGAAAGGTGAATAAAGCAATGCCACATCAATGCCTCTCTCATCGGGCGAGGACGTGGTAATATATTCATAACGGGCTTTCCGAAGCAACGAGCGCTTTGTCAGATCGCGCAGAACGGTATCGTTCTCTACCTCGCAAAGACCTACCAAATCGGGCAGTACCCACTCGTTATTATCTCTTCCACAGGAAATTATTACCTTCGATATATTATTTAATTTATTCCAGTATTTCGTTCTTGTCCAGTGCCGTACAGCATCCGGCATAAATTCTTTATCGTTTTTCAAAGAATCATGTTGCGTATCAAATAAATTCTCGGCATTCAGCTCTACCACCTTTAGCCTTGTTTGTGCCGTAATATGTACCGACAGTACCACACCAAGCAGAATAAACCACCAACAACTCTTCATTTATCACTCGGATTAAAAGATAATACTTCCCTTAAAAAACAAGATACCACGAGAACATTTCTTTACAGAAATGCACTCATGGCATCTTTTTCATTGTTTGCGAATTTCAATATCCTTGGCAACATTTTCCCTTATCGTATTGAGGAAAGTCCTCATCCTGCCACCATCCCTGTTGTCAATAATCTCCAAGAGGTCTTTCAGTTTTTCGCGAATCTGTACCACTTGGTCGTGCGTATATGGGTTAAACAGGATTTCCTGCAACAGGAAATTATCTTCATTAAGCACTCCCTTGGCTATTCTCATATGCCGTTTGAACGTTGTTCCGGGAGCATCCTGATGCTTCATCACACCGGCAAAAACCAAAGTCGATACAAAAGGAATACTCAAGGAATAGGCTACCGTCCTGTCATGCTCCTCAAAAGAGTACTCATAAATATTCAAATCCAACTTTCTATAAATCCTTCTGAACAGTTCGCTACCCCTTTCATCGCTTTCTGTGATAATGATTGCGTTTTCTTCCTGCAACTGTGAAAGATTGGCAAACGTAGGTCCGAACATGGGATGGGTGGATACAAAGGGATGTCCGCACTGCTCATACCATTCCTTCAGTCCTGTCTTGATAGAGCTAATATCAGAAAGAATACAATCTTTCGATAGGTAAGGCAGAACCTCTTCGAATGCTGCCAAGGTATATTTCACCGTTACAGCATTCAAGATCAGTTCCGGATTGAAAGTCTTTATCTCATCAAGCGATGTAAAACGCTGACAGTTATAGGTAAAACGGAGCCGTTTAGCATTCTTCTCGAACACTGCTACTTCATGTTCAAAGCTAAGTAGGTCGATAAAGAACGATCCCATTTTACCTGCTCCCATTATAAGTATTTTCATCTCTGATACCGAAAAAGGAATTACTGATTTACAATAGCTAACTGCTGACGAACGCTTTCTTCATGGATTAACTCGAACACTTGAGCTGCAAACTCCGGAGCCATACCGCACAAGCTCGCTTGCGTTCCACGTTTTTCCAGTATCTCTTTATAGCGGCTTGACTGAAGGACTGTCATATTGTGCTCCTTTTTATAAGTTCCTATCTCACGGCAAACACGGAAACGTTTAGCAAGTAAATCCATTAAACTATTATCCAATTCGTCTATTTGTGAGC
Organism: Prevotella sp.; assembly: GCA_041855505.1. GTDB lineage: Bacteria > Bacteroidota > Bacteroidia > Bacteroidales > Bacteroidaceae > Prevotella. The sequence goes on along the minus strand of JBHAEI010000017.1, from coordinate 26,344 downwards.
GTAACTGACGGATACCTTCTGTAGAACTATGTTCATCACGCACAACCAATAAAGAGAGGATATAGTCTAAAATATCGGGCGTTACCTGCTGCGATGCATCGCTCCAAGCCTCATCCGGGTTGCAATGGCTCTCTACTATCAAACCATCAAAACCTAAATCCATAGCCTGTTGGCACAAAGGTGCAATTAAATCTCTACGCCCACCAATATGACTTGGATCGCAAATAATAGGCAAATCCGGAATACGACGTTTTAATTCGATAGGAATTTGCCATGTAGGAAGGTTACGATAAATCTTCTTGTCATAGCTGGAGAAACCACGATGAATGGCAGCCAATCGTTTGATGCCTGCCTGATTAATACGCTGCAAAGCGCCTATCCATAATTCAAGATCAGGATTTACAGGGTTTTTTACCAACACCGGCACATCTACTCCTTTAAGAGCATCGGCCAAATCTTGCATGGCAAAAGGATTAGCCGATGTGCGGGCACCTACCCAAAGGATGTCCACACCATATTTCAGCACAAGCTCTACATGCTCCGGAGTAGCTACCTCGGTACTTATCAGCATACCGGTTTCATCCTTTACCTGCTTCATCCATGGCAGGGCTTTCTCTCCATTCCCTTCGAAACCTCCCGGCTTTGTACGTGGTTTCCACACACCGGCACGGAAGATGTGGCAGCCTTTTGCAGCCAGCTGCCTTGCAGTATTCATCACCTGTTCCTCCGTTTCAGCAGAACACGGGCCTGCTATCACAATAGGACGTTCATTATCACTGGGCAAATTCAATGGTTGTAAATCAAGTTCCATAAACTTTTCCTTTCTATCCGTTTTTTGTTTTATTCTGTTTTTATATCTGTTACTTACCATTTAAGGGCTGCTATCCGCTCCTTGGCCTCCTGCATTAGCTCCTGCTTGGCACAAAGCGAGATACGGATATATCGGTTTCCATTACTGCCAAAGATAAATCCGGGAGTAATAAACACCTTTGCTTCATGCAGAACACGCTCGGTTAAGGCCTCGACATCGGCATATTTCTCGGGAATTTTACCCCACAAAAACATGCCTACCTGCCTACTGTCGAACGTACAACCCAAGATGTTCATGATATCTTCGGCTATTTTTCGCCTTTTCCTATACAGCTCTATGTTATATTCCCTGTGCCATTCCTCGGTAGAGGTATTAAACGCTTCGGCCGCAGCCAACTGTATTCCCCGGAATGTACCGGAATCGATATTGCTCTTTATCTTCAGTATCCATGAAATAAACTGAGGATTCGAAACGCACATTCCCACGCGCCATCCGGGCATGTTGTAGGCCTTCGACATAGAGTTCAGCTCTATACAGCAGTCTTTTGCACCCTCTATCTGCATGATGCTGAGTTTCTCGCCCTCATTTAAAATAAACGAATAGGGATTGTCATTGACAACTATAATATGATGTCTGCGGGCAAAATCCACCAGTTTAGCATACGTTTCGCGCTGTGCATTGCCACCCGTCGGCATATTTGGGTAATTCGTCCACATGAGTTTCACCTTCGACAGGTCCTGTTTCTCCAATGCCTCGAAGTCGGGTTGCCAGCCATTGTCTTCCAACAAATCGTAGTTTACCACCTCTGCTCCAAGTATTTTCGACAGCGAGGTATAAGTAGGATAACCCGGATTGGGTACCAATACCTGTTCGCCCGGATTCACAAAGGCAAGCGTTATATGTAGGATACCCTCCTTAGAGCCTATCAACGGCTGTATTTCCGACTTCGGATCTACCTCCACTCCATACCAACGCTTATAGTAGGCAGCCATCGCTTCACGAAGTTCCGGTATGCCTACCGTAGGCTGATAGCCGTGCGCCGTTTCGTCCTTTGCCACCTCGCACAGCTTGTCGATTACCTGTTTAGCAGGTGGCATATCGGGACTGCCGATAGCCAAAGAAATAATATTCTCCCCTGCTTGGTTTAACTTTGCCACTTCTTTCAGCTTTCTTGAAAAATAGTACTCCTGTACTTCCTCCAATCTACCTGCCGGTTGATATTCTGCCATAACACGTTTATTTTAATATCTCACATTATTTTTCCTTGTATTCTCCCAAAATACGTATTGTCTTCACCAAAGGGGTAATCGCATCTATAGCCTGATGATAACGGGTAACATCATTGAAGGTAACATCTACATAGAAGAGATATTCCCATTCGTGCCCTATTACGGGGAGCGATTGTATCTTCGTCAGGTTGATGTCATAGAAGGAAAGGATGGTGAGCACCTTGCTTAATGACCCTTCGGCATGTGGCAACGAGAACACCACACTTGCCTTATCCACCTCCGATTGCTTGCGGAGCAAATCTGTTTTATGGGGCTGACAAGTTACCAAAAACCTTGTAAAGTTATGCTTGTTATCCTCTATTGAGTCTTCCAGCACTTTCAATCCGTATATCTTAGCTGCCGTAGCCGAGCAAATAGCAGCCCATCCCTGTCGCTGTTCGGCGGCAATCTGCTCGGCAGATCCGGCCGTATCTTCGGCCATTACCACCTTAATTTGGGAATGTCGCTCCAGAAAATGAAAGCACTGAGCCAGAGCCACCGGATGCGAATGTACCTCGTTTATCGTATTCCAATCGTCCTCCGGAAGGCAGCAGATACAATGCTTGATGTGGAGTTTATGCTCGCCTACTACTGTTGTACCTGATGCCCGCAGAAGCTCATAGTTATGAAGCAGGCTGCCCGCTATCGTATTCTCTATGGCCACAAGGGCTACCCATGAGGGGTCTTGCTTTACTTTCTCGAACACATCCTCGAAAGTTTTACAGCAACAAAGCTGTACTTGCTCACCTGCAAAGAACTCGTGAGCCGCAATATCATGGAAACTTCCCACTTCGCCCTGTATAGCTACTCTTTTCATCCGTTATCTGTTCGTTTTTGTTAGCAAGCATACGCCTGCATTGTTCTTTTCCTTGTTTAATGCAAAACGGTCCTACTCTTGTAAGAGCGGGACCGTTATGCTTTTTCATTTCTTCACTTCAAAAATCATAAGTTGAAATCTTACACGCAACTTCCCGCCTTACAAAGTCTTGCAAAGTAAAAATAGAAGTAATAAAAAGATGCGTAAAAAGTATTCATCCTTATAATCTTGTTAAATGATAATGCAAATATAAAACTTTTATTTTTAACGAACAAACATTTTATAAAAAATCATATAATTTATACACTCTATCCTCTTACGCCCCATTATAAACAGCATATTTATGCTACACGACAAGCAATGACAAGAACTTTCCCTATAGGATTATTGTATGCTTTATTCCCTTCTTTCTTTTCATCATACAGAATTTTCTTTACGAATCTTTATCTTCAGCAGGAGCAATACAGCTGTCATAGATGCTATTTTCACCCTCCAAAGACTCTCTTTATTCCCTACTTTTATAGCAAAAATCTTCGTTCGGAGTGTAAAAGATGCTCTTTTAGCATTCTGAATTGCCGATATGCCCTTCATTCCTACTGCTGATGAAACACTTATATTTCCCCTAACCCTATCCAAAAATGAATATTTTCCGTATAAAAAGAAATAGAATACACACCAACGACATACTTTTCTCATTAACAATTCGCCCTCTTTTAGTCGGTAATTCATGCTCTTTTACCCCACTATCTGCCACCTATTACCATGTAAAAGGCACCCTTTTACCCAATTGAATAGGAAAACCTATAAAATCATCCGCACCTTATTACAACAACAATTCGTCTCCATCTCCATCTTACCATATAGCCATCAACCGACATTCTTACACAGAAATATCGCAAAAACACAAGAGATTTCTATGAAATAAATCAACAAGAGAACTGTTCTTGACGGCAAACCACACCTTATTTATAAGAAGAAACAGGCGTAACTTTTCCTATATTGCGCTTAAAGCCACCTTATTTTGTTGCATAAGCTATCTTACTTCTGTACATAATCAACCCTACTTCTGCGCATAAAAAAGCGGGATGGCCAGTTTAGCCATCCCGCTTCGGTCTTATATACCTTCCGCTTTACAAGCGTTTATCGACGCATGCTCTTCAGAATATCGTTCATCTTCTGTTTCGTTTCAATACGTGTAGGCACAAGAGGCAGGCGGAGCACGTTCTCTATCATCCCCATATCGTTCAGAAGCGCCTTGCATCCGGCAGGGTTGCCATCCACAAAAAGCAACTTATACAGTTCTGTAAACTGATGATGAATTTTGCGGGCAGGCTCGTATTCACCGTTGAACTCCAAACGTATCATGCGTGAGAATTCCTTGGGCAAAGCATTACCGATAACGGAGATAACCCCTACCGCACCGCTTGCTATCATAGGGAAAGTGAGCGCGTCATCGCCACTGATAACCTCAAAGTTCTTGGGCTTGTTCTTGATAATCTCATCCACCTGTTCCAAACTGCCGGAAGCCTCCTTAATAGCGACAACATTATCGAAATCGTTGGCTATGCGAACAGTTGTTTCGGCTGTCATATTCACCCCTACCCGACCGGGAACATTGTACATGACAACGGGTAACGGACTTGCTTGTGCTATGGCCTTAAAGTGCTGATAAAGGCCTTCCTGACTGGGCTTGTTGTAATACGGACAGATACTTAAGATACCATCGATGCCACTCCAGTCGGATGTCTTCAGTTCTTTTACAACGGCTGCGGTATTGTTACCACCACAATATTTCAGGATAGGCACACGTCCTTTCACTGTTTCTTTTACTAAAGCAGTTATCTTCTCCTTCTCTTCCGGCTCCAGACAAGGGGTTTCACCTGTTGTAGCTAAGATACAAAAGAAGTCGGCACCATTCTCAAGCTGATAATTTATCAGCCTTACCAGTGCGTCATAATCTATACTTCCATCCTGCTTAAATGGTGTAACAAGGGCAACACCAAGACCATGAAAAATATTCTGCATAGGGTTCTGTATTATAATTAGTAGGACAAAAACCTGCCGTTTAATCAAATTAAAAGCAAATTGGGACTCCTATATCAAATTTACTAAATTATGAATATGCAAATATAGTAATTAAAAGGCAAACGACAAAGAAATCGTTCTCATAATATTACTTCGACGGATTAATGATAAGAGCCGTACCATAAAAATATCATTCCGAGCACGACAAAACACAAATCGACTGCCTTCGATTTAAGATTCTTCTCCCGAAAGAGGACGGCACCACACAAAAAGGAAACCAATACGGAGCCACGGCGCACCATCGACACTATCGATATCATGGCTCCGGGCAGGGACAGCGCATAGAAATAAGCAAAATCGGCCAAGGAAAGAAAGATAGAGATAAACAAGATAGCCCATCGCCACCGGAATGCTTTGCCGGGCTCGGCATGGGAAGCTGTCCGCCTCTTCTTCGCAAACCGATAAACAACAAGCACAATACCCATCCACAAACACTGATAGAAATTATAAAAACTCTGTGCCAGCATACGGTCGATACCTACGCCACCATGCTTGGGCGATGCCATTAAATACTTGTCCAGCAACGCACTGCTGGCACCTAAAAGGGCGGCACAGACAAGACAGAATATCCAACGATTATGCTTAAAGTCGATGCCTTCACGCTTACCGCTTCTGGCAAGGAGGAATAAAGATAAGACAGAGAGGCATACACCTATCCACTGCCATACGTTCAGTCGCTCCCCAAACACGATCATCGCTCCCAGCAACGTCATGATAGGGCGGGTGGCATTGATAGGACCAACGATGGTAAGGGGCAGATGTGCAATAGCAAAATATCCGAACACCCATGAAAGCAGTACGATAATGCTTTTCAGGACAATCCATTTATGCACTTCCCATCCACCCATTCCTACATGAAGCAAGCTGCCATCAAGCACGTTTGTATAGGCCGACAGCAATACTACGGGAAGGAAAATAAGAGAACAGAAAAGAGTGTTAAGAAAAAGAACAGGGATAACATCGTTTCCTTTCAGCGATATTTTCTTAGAGGTATCGTATAGCCCCAGCAAGGTAGCCGAGATAAATGCAAAAAGAATCCACATCGATTATAATTCCGTTTTATGTGTTTTTACTATGGTAAGGCGCATTATCCTAATACTCTATCTCCCATAAAAACAGGGCATTGCCCGGCATACTCTCGCCTGCATCGCTCCGTGTGCCGGTATCAACTATCTTCTTAAAATCTTCTATCGACAGTTTTCCCCGCCCTACATCCACTAATGTTCCCACAACGGCACGCACCATGTTCCTTAGGAAACGATTGGCCGAGATAACGAAACACCACTCTGTAGGCTGGTTGTGATTAGGAAAAGGAGTGGACAGTTCTGCCTGAATGGGCAGCCAGCGAGCCTCAGAAACACTGCAAATCGTTGTTTTATTATCGCTTCCCGCCTTACAGAAACAATTAAAATCCTTCACACCAATAAGATATTCTGCAGCAAGATTCATCTTATTAAAGTCCAAAGGGTAATTAATCTGACAGGAATACCGATGCAGATAAATATTCTTCTGCGTATGCACATAGTAATGATAGGTACGCTTCTTGGCCGAGAAACGAGCATGCATATCGGCATTCACAGGCTCTATTCTACTCACGGAAATATCCTTGGGAAGTATCCGGTTGAGCCGATAAGCCGTTTGCGGGCAGTCAATCGAAGCCTCATAATCGAAGTGTGCCACCATCATCCGTGCATGAACACCTGCATCGGTTCTGCCTGCCCCTACCACAGAGACGGGTTGGCGCAGCAAGATGGCCAGAGATTTTTCCAAAACTTCCTGCACAGAAATGCCATTGGGCTGTATCTGCCACCCATGATAGTTTGTACCATCGTAAGAAAATGTGATGAAATAATGCTGCATATCGCGTGCAAAGGTACTACTTTTTTGCAGAACTAAAGGACATTGGCAGATAGAAACACATTAATATATATAGCAGAAAGAGGGATAAATAAATGAAAAATACTTGAAGCAGGGATAAGGATGGGAGGGAAATAGTGGCGTAGGGAAAGTTTGCTATGTGGTGCAAAGCCGTATTCAGAACAGCAGAAAAGAAAGTTATCACAGAGGAAATCAAAGCTACAACCTTCGGAATCCAGCTAAACACGAACAGGAATACGCCGGCATATAAAATAATTGTGGTACAGGGAATTGCTATAAAGTTGCTAAGCAGGAAATAAAGCGGCAACCTTCCAAAGTAGAAAGCTACCAAGGGGGCTGTGCCAATCTGGGCCGCCAGCGACACTGCTGCTAAACTTGCAACTGCCCGATACAAGCGATTACCAGCAAAAGGCACCCGATTAAACAGCGCAAAACAAGGTTTATAAAGGAGCAAAATAAAGAGAACTGCCATAAAGGATAATTGGAAACCGATGTCAAAAAGGGCAAGTGGGTCGATTAACAGCAGTAAAAAGGCGATAAAAGCAAGATTATTCAATGGTACGGGCTTACGCTGTAAGTGCCGGATAACGGTGTAAAGTGTAAGCATAGAGGCTGCCCGGATAACGGAAGGCGACAGACCGACTAAGAAAACATATCCCCATATCGTAATAAGAAGGAAGAAATCGGTAACATAAAGACCCTTCTGCTGCCCTAAAACCCGCTGAATACCGGAAAAAAGAAACAGAAAGATGGCATAGAGAATGGAAAGATGAAGTCCTGAAAGAGCCAGAATATGGCTTACACCTGCACTGGAATAATCTTCCTTTAACTCTTTCGACAACAGGGATTTATCACCTAAAGCCATAGCAGATACCATACCCAGCTCCTCGCGCGATAAACTCTTTCCGAGTTTTTCTATCAGCCGTTGCCGAACAATCTTGGCCTTCAGAATAGTTCTTTCCATCAAAGAAAGGGACGATAAGCCAACTTTCTTCTCCTGCCATTGGGTATCGAGCAGAAATACCTCTCCGTGGAAATCGTGTAACCGCAGCCAGCCGGCATAGTCGAACTTGGAGGAAGCAAAGTTAATCGGTGGCTGAACGGTACCCCAAAACTCAACACCTTGGCCGATATGAAGCCGATTATCCTGCATACTTGCATTCGGATGATAAAACGAAGCCTTTATCTTGAGAGGTTGTTTGGGCAGTAAAAGCTCCATATCACATTGCAGAACTTTGCCACGTTGCCGGGGCTCGGACAGGAGAACCGCATTATATAACCGGGCTGTTTGGGGCAGCGTAACCGACACTTTCACATAAGCAAGACCCAAAAGCGTGCCTCCCAAACAGAAAGATACCAGCAGGACAAGAATACTTTGTGCCATCTTCTTTCTGCTGAAAAGCAAAGACAGACCAAAGCACAAAACCAGCATACATAACCAAGCCACCATGGGAACAACCCCATACCACCTATATCCCATGCTTATTCCAAGAATAAATATAGGCGTTATCTTGAGCATAGGATAGAGCTTGGCGTCTGTCTCATGCTTCAATGTATGGGTTATGAAGTCAGCGTTCAAAGTTATAGTTCAGGTATTCAGGCCGGAAACCATTGGGAATAGCAGCGTTTCTACTTCTTACCTATCAGCTTCTCAATCTCAGCATCCGTCTTCGTCAATTTGTTTTTACAGAGTTTGATAAGCTCTTGCGCCTTCTTCAGTTGAGTTGTCATCGACTCAAGATCCATCTCTCCATTCTCCATTTTATCAACAATTGCTTCTAACTGGCGCACCGCCTCTTCGTAATTTATCTTTTCCATATCCGTTTTTATTTCACAATCGATTCTATACTTCCCGATGATAACCTTGTAACAAGGACATCTCCCTTCTCCAATCTGCCTGCATCTTTTACCACCTTACCATTATGAAGCGTGATGCTATATCCTCTTCTAAGCAGCAATGCGGGATCAAGCGACTTTAAACGCTCTGCTAAAATTTCCACCCGATGCAGCTGTTTAACCATCTGCTTTTGAGCAAGAGGATACAAGGTATTATTGAATTGTGCCACTCGATACTCCTCGTTTTTTATTTTTTCTTTGACATTGGCTATCAACCGCTCTTGAAGTTGGTCTAAATAACTCCCTTGCTTCATCCTCACCAGCGAGAACAATAATGGAATACGTGAGGCCAATTGGTACAACCGAGTCTCTTCCTTTTCCATCCTTGCACGGACAAGTTGATGGATTCTTTCCTCCGCATTCAGTACAAAGTTGAGCACATTCGCCTGCCAATCAATCAGGAAAGCAGCTGCGGCTGTGGGCGTCTTAACACGCTGAAAGGAGATTAAATCGAGCACACTCTCATCACGATCATGCCCAATACCGGTGATGATAGGGAGAGGAAAGTTGGCAACATTCTCTGCCAAGGCAAGTGTATCGAAGCAACTTAAGTCGGAGGTGGAACCTCCTCCTCGGATAATTACAACACAATCAAAATCCTCTTCCCGCTCGTTAATCTCATTAAGGGCAGCTATCATCTCTGTCTCCACCCGTGTTCCCTGCATAGCACATTGAAACAATTCGGTGCGGAAGACCAGTCCCAAGGTGTTATTGGCAAGCTGATTGCGGAAATCTCCATACCCTGCAGCCGTATCGGAGGAAATAACGGCTATCCTTGAGCAGAATCTTGGCAGGTACAATTCCTTCTGCAAATCGAAAACGCCCTCGGCCTTTAGCGTTGCGATAATCTCGTTTCGCTTGCGTAACATATCGCCCATGGTAAACTCCGGGTTAATATCTTCCACTATCCAAGAAAAACCATACAGGGGATGGAACTTAGGACTTACCTGCACCATGACCGTCATTCCCCGTCGAATTACCTGCCCTGTTACCCGTTCAAAATACGGCTTTAACACACCCCATGTACCGGCCCAGCACCGGCCATATGCCCTTGCTACAATATTATCGCTGTTCTCTGCTTTCTCAATGAACTCCAAATAACAATGACCTCTGTTTTCACTCACTTGCGAAAGCTCTGCCTGAAGCCAATAAGAACTCCTCATTTCAAGGTCGATCACCTCTGAAACAAGTTCATTAAGCTCTTTAAGCGATAATGGTTTATTCATTGTTACTTAATTATTTATTCTACTTTACTTTTCCATTTAGAATAATATCCTTGCCTTATCTATGGCATATTGTCGGCTAAAAGATGGCATATTGCCCGGTAAAAGGTGCTCGTTTACCAAGCAAAAGGGCATCTTTTGCCAAGCTATTAAGCATGTATTATCATTCCATCTACTCCTTTCCATGAGCCTCGTTGATAGAATAATTCCTGCCAATCATATACGCTTTCCAAAAATCCGATATGCCATAGCCATTGATATTGTCGGGGGTAGCCGCATTATTTCCCGACTTCCGCACATAATCTATGATTTCGAGCGCCGATTTTTCCGGCATACTTTGCCATAAACAGGCTACAAGACCGGCTACGATGGGGGTAGCAAAGGAGGTTCCTACGTCCGGAATAATCCACCCACGAGCCGATACGACATGTGCCGGACAGCCATAAGCCATTACATCGGGTTTCACCCGCCCATCGGCCGTTGGTCCGATTGAACTAAAAGCGGCATTCACACTGTCCTGACTCACCGCTCCTACAGTGATAATATCGAAAGCATCGGCAGGGACATTAATCTTTTTCCATTGCCCCATTCCATCGTTTCCCGCACTGTTCACAAGAATTATTCCCTTATGTGCCAGTAAAGAAGCTGCACGGGAGATGAAAGATTTTTGCCCATCCAAGTCGGCATATCGATAGCTATCGGACTTCTCGGCATAATGATGATACCCCAGCGACGAACTGACAATGTCTATCCCCAACGAATCGGCATACTCCGTAGCAGCCACCCAGTAGTCTTCCTCTACCATACTCTCGGAAAAAATATCCTCCGTGCGGAACAGCCAATAGTCGGCTTCAGGTGCTGTTCCCACAAAAACATTCTTCTCATTCAGTGCCATGGCCGACAAAACCTTTGTTCCATGACCGGAAACAGAATACACATCCTCCCTCTTTAGACCATCAACAAAATTACGAACACCTTTTATTTTAACCGACTGAAAGGCATTCATATTATCGACATTGGCAAAACCCGCATCCAGAACAGCTATAGAAATCCCATTCCCCCTGAAGCCGGCATCATGCAACCGCTCGCCTCTTAAACTTAAAATCTGAGCTTTCCCTGCCCCATAAACGCTGTTTTCGGTAATATCCATAGGCTGCAAGTTCTTTCTATAACTGGAGAAATTCTCTGCTTCAGGAATGGAATCGGGAGTGGTAAAAACCTTTTTTATCTGCTTTACATAGGGTAAATCGGCAAAAGCCGCGGATGTAATTGCCGTGTTAGACCGTATGACAACCGTATTATTCCACTTGCTTTTACACACTATCGGATAGCCTTTTTTATGAATACCCTGTATATAGGCAGGAGAAACAGGAAGGTCGGTAGAATCGACAAAGATAGCTTGGTGTGCCCTGCGCTGCAAAGACTTTGCCGAAAGATAGGCTTCGGGAGACTGTAAACTATAAGGAGAAGCTTTCTTATTCGTAAAATAAATACGATAAAGATAATACTTCCCTCCCGGAAAAGGCTTCTTTTTCTCGGCCTTTACTCCCAATAGCAAACATAGAAGGAAAGCCGACAATATTAATCTGCCGTATTTGAATGCCTTTGATAAATATACCATATCTGTGCAAAATTAAATGATTTTTTCGGATTTCCCGTTTATCCGAGACAATTATTACCAAAGAGTAAGAAACAAATTCTTTTTTTTCGTACATTTGCAAAACAACAAGAACGAAATGGACAATAAAAAAGCAACACTTGAATTAGGTACCAAACCTGTAGGAAAACTATTGGTACAATATGCTTTCCCTGCCATTATAGCTATGATAGCAGCTTCGCTATACAACATTTCCGACCGAGTTTTCATAGGACAAATAGAAGGCCCTATGGCTATATCGGGATTAGCCATCACCTTTCCGTTCATGAATTTGGGAGCAGCCTTTGGCGCGGCCGTAGGTGTTGGCGCTTCTACAGCTATCAGTGTGAAGCTCGGACAGAAAGATTATACAACGGCAGAGAACCTATTGGGTAATACTGTTACACTTAACCTTATCATCGGTTTAGGCTTTGGTATTATCTGTCTGCTGTTCCTCGACCCTATATTACATTTCTTCGGTGCCAGCGATCAGACACTTCCCTATGCCAAAAGTTTCATGCAAATTATTCTTGCCGGTAATGTTTTCTCGCACATGTACTTTGGTATGAACGCAGTATTACGTGCTGCCTCAAAGCCAAAACTGGCCATGATGATGACGATCTTTACCGTAATTACCAATATTCTTCTCGATGCCTTGTTCATCCTTGTGCTGGGCTGGGGTATCCGGGGAGCAGCCCTTGCAACTGTCATTGCACAGATATTGGCACTGATATGGCAGATGAAAATATTCGCAAACAAGAATGAATTGCTACATCTCAAGAGGGGTATCTACAGACTGAAGAGGAAACTTGTCTATAACATTGTCAGCATAGGTATATCCCCTTTCCTCATCAATGCCTGTGCATGTATCATCGTAATTTTCATGAATAATCAGCTGGTGAAATACGGAGGCGACATGGCTGTAGGGGCGTATGGCATAGCAAACAGTGTGGCAACCATCTTTATTATGTTCGTAATCGGCCTCAACCAAGGCATGCAACCTATTGCCGGATACAACTATGGGGCACAACAGATAGACCGATTGATACACGTTTTGAAACTAACCATCATCTGGGCAACTTGCATTACGGGGATAGGCTGGCTAATAAGCATCCTCTTTCCTTACTACTGCGCACGCATGTTTACCACCGATCCCGAGCTGATTCAACAAAGCATCAAGGCTATTCACATCAACATGATGCTATACATTGTCATTGGCTCGCAGATGGTAACCACCTTCTTCTTCCAATGTATCGGCAAGGTAAAAATCAGTATTTTCCTGTCTTTATCCCGTCAGCTGATATTTCTTTTACCCGGGTTATACTTCCTTCCTAAGTTCTTCGGTATCGATGGCGTATGGTATGCCCTGCCTATCAGCGATGGAATAGCATGGCTTGTAGCTATGGCTATCCTGCTGTGGTATCTCAGGAACTTAAAGAAAACAACCATCCTGCAGAAGCAAGAAGCAATACAACAGTAAAACACCTCGATGAAATAAATAAACAACCTTATGGAAAACGAACTAATCATCAATGTAGGACGCCAACTTGGCAGTGGCGGACGTGTAATAGCAAAGAAACTTGCAGAGCGTTTTAACTGCAATTTCTACGATAAAGAAATTCTGAATCTTGCCGCAAAGGAAAGCGGCTTTTCTGAAAAGTTCTTCGAACAGAATGATGAACAGAAAGGATTCTTCAAATCACTCTTCGACTTCCGCCTCCCGATGATGGTGGAACATGGCTTTTATCGCAACAAATTTTCGCAGGAAAGTCTGTATCAGATGCAAAGTGAAGCAATGCTGGATGCGGCAGAACATCATCCAAGATGCGTGTTCGTCGGTAGAACTTCCGACTATATCTTCCGCAACAAAAAGAATGTTCTGAACATTTTCCTTACTGCTCCGTGGGAAGATAGGGTGAGAAACATCTGCAAACGTACCGGCTGTACCGAAGAGAAAGCTCAAAAGATATTGGAGAACGGCGATGAGATACGCTCCAAGTATTATGATTACTACACCGGCAAAGAATGGGGACACGCTACCAGCTACGACCTGTGCATTAATGTCGGTTTGCTTGGAATAGACGGAACAACCGATTTCATAGCCGACATTATCGAAAGAAAATTCCTACAAAAATAAGCCGACCAATAACATTTAAAAGCAAGATATGAAAAAGATAGGCATCCTGTCGGATACGCATGGATATTGGGACGAACGCTATCGCACCTACTTCAAAGACTGTGATGAGATATGGCATGCGGGCGATATAGGTTCCATAGAAGTAGCCGACAAATTCGAAGCAATGTCTCCTATCTTCAGAGCTGTATATGGAAACATCGACGATTACGACATCCGCAGCCGTTACAGAGAAATATTGCGCTTTAAATGCGAGGAGGTCGATGTTCTGTTAAAGCATATTGGAGGCTATCCCGGCAAATATGACAGCTCGGTAAGGAGCATGCTTTATGCTTCACCTCCCAATCTTTTCGTCGATGGACATTCCCATATTCTGAAAGTACAGTTCGACAAAACTCTCAACTTGCTGCACATCAACCCCGGCGCTGCAGGAATAAAGGGATGGCATAAGGAGCGAACTTTAATAAGACTAACCATCGAGGGCAGTAAATTTACCGACTGCGAGGTAATTACACTAAAGGAAAATCATCATCAAAGCATATAATCTATAAAGGTAGTGGCAGTTTGCCGCTATCCGGTTCTTTTTTATCATACAAATCCTTACTTATGAAAAGAATTCTATTACTTGGCTCCGGAGAACTCGGCAAGGAATTTACCATTGCTGCAAAAAGAGCAGGTCAGTATGTCATTGCGTGTGATAGCTACGAGGATGCGCCCGCCATGCAGGTAGCCGACACGGCAGAAGTGATTAATATGCTTGATGGCGGCGAGCTGGAAAGGGTCGTGGACCTGCACAAGCCCGACCTCATCATCTGCGAGATTGAAGCCATACGAACAGAGAAGCTCTTCGATTTCGAGAAGCAAGGCATCCATATCGTACCTTCGGCAAAGGCGGTGAACTACACGATGAATCGCCGGGCCATACGCGATCTTGCAGCCAAAACATTGGGCTTACGCACAGCCAGATACGAATACGCCAAGACACACGATGAGTTCTTGGCTGCCATAGAGCACGTAGGAATTCCCTGTGTCGTAAAACCTTTGATGAGTTCGAGCGGTCATGGACAATCATATATCCACGACAAGGGCGATATTGAGAACGCTTTTCATGCAGCATTGGAGGGAGCAAGAGGCGATGTAAAGGAAATCATCGTGGAGGAGTTCATCGACTTCGACAGTGAATTTACGCTCCTTACCGTAACACAGAACGATGGAAACACACTTTTCTGCCCTCCGATTGGCCATGTGCAGAAAGGTGGCGACTACCGAGAAAGCTGGATGCCCTTCACCCTTCCTGCCCAAGCTCTTGTACAGGCACAGCACATTGCAGCCGAAGTAACCAAGGCCTTAACGGGAAGTGGATTGTGGGGGGTAGAATTCTTCCTGGCAAAATCGGGCGAGGTCATCTTCTCCGAGCTGTCGCCCCGCCCACACGATACAGGTATGGTAACTCTTTCAAGATGTACAAACCTGAGCGAGTTCGAGCTACACTTCAGGGCTGCCATGGGACTTCCCATCCCTGCCATCCATCTGGAGCATAGCGGTTGTTCGGCAGTTATCCTATCGCCTGTCGAGTCCGACCAGCCTTTACCTTATCATTTGGATGATGCCTATCAGTCCGACAGAACCTATGTCCGCATTTTCAACAAGCCAACGGCACATGTAGGAAGGCGCATGGGTGTAGCCTTATGCTACGACATCATAGGCTGCGATATGGATGCGTTACGCCAAAAAACCAAAAAGGTGGCCGAGCAAGTTCTGGGAACTGACCCATATATGGAGAAGTAAACCGCTTCGCAATAAGAATTTTAAATTAGGGTTAGGGCATAAAATATCCTAATTTAAAATTCTTTTTATTTGCCGTCAGTTTTAACAATTCACATAAATTGCTGTATATAAAATAATTACGATTGCATTTTACATGATTATATGACAGCAGAAATACAAAATCCCATGACAAGAAAGCAAAATCTGTTTTATGGAAGTTGCTGTCATACTATCCTCTATATTATCATTATAAAGCCTTGCTTACCAGCCGATTATTCAAATTGTTAAAACTGACAGCAAAAAAATAAAAAATTAAGTCCTTGATAATACATGCTCTTTTATGTTGTAATACATGCCCTTTTTCCCCGTAATACATGCTCTTTTACAGTATAATATATGCCCTTTTACCTCCATATCAAACCTTGATAAATACAATACCGGTGCTCGGTATGACTACTACCAAGCACCGGTACTTTTACTTTTTAAGTCTTAATGCAGGGTAACCCCTACATTATTCCATCCTCACGAAGTTTTTCCTGCCACTTCCAAGCAGAGCGAAGAACATCGGCAAGTGGCGTATCGGCTTTCCAGCCCAATATGTTGTTAGCCTTAGAGCAGTCGCCCCAAATCTTCTCAATATCGCCCTCACGACGTGGGCCGAACTTCCAATTCAGCTTCACTCCTGTTGCAGCCTCAAAGGTATCTACAATCTCTTTCGTCGAGTTCCCCCTACCCGTACCAATGTTAAAGTACTCTATCGGCTCAGTTTCCTTGTCCAGCACGCGTGCCATGGCTGCTACATGAGCCTTCGCCAAATCGACTACATAAATATAATCACGAATACATGTACCATCCGGCGTATCGTAATCATTACCGAAAATGGTAAGCTCCTTTCGAATGCCCATCGCCGTTTGTGTAACAAAAGGAATCAGGTTGTTGGGCACACCATTGGGAAGCTCACCTATCAATGCGCTCGGATGGGCACCAATCGGGTTGAAATATCTCAAAACAATACTTTTAATCTTAGCTCCGGAGTGGATGTAATCATAAATAATCTGCTCGTTAATCTCCTTGGTGTTCCCATAAGGAGAGGTAGCTTTCTGGTGGGGCGCATCCTCTGTTACAGGCAGATTTTCCGGTTTCGGCTGTCCATAAACCGTACAAGAACTGGAGAAGATAATGCCTTTTACATCGTACTTAGGCATCAGTTCCAACAGATTAACCAGCGAGATAACATTGTTGCGATAATACATCAGCGGTTTCTCCACACTTTCGCCTACAGCTTTTGAGGCCGCAAAGTGGATAATGCCTTCTATCTTCGGATATTTCTTAAATACGTTTTCTGTAGCATCGAAGTCGCGTAAATCCACCTGCTCGAAGGCCGGACGAACGCCGGTTATCTTCTCGATACCATCCAATACTTCCATTTTCGAATTGGATAAATCATCTACTATTACTACATCGTAGCCGGCCTCTATAAGCTCTACAGAAGTGTGTGAGCCTATGAAACCTGTTCCACCTGTTACCAAGATTGTTTGTTTCATAATTTCCTATATGAAGTTCGTAATATGTTCCTAACGTGCAAAGATAAACATTCTTTTTAAAAAGTTCCTGCTGAAAAGAGGAAAAATAAAAAACTTTCGGCTTCCAATTCTATAGAATAAAAAACTTTTCGTACATTTGCCTTGAATATTATACGCAATAACTTATGCCCTATGAAACTAACGGAACTAACCCAACAACAAATCGATCGTTTTATCAGGAAGACTGCCCAGAAGTTTGCCAATACTTCGTCCGACCCTATCCTTACTGATATCCACATCAGAGCATCACAAGACAGTGGCGACCTTATGTCGTTCGACGATAATGAGCAGGAGATTACGCGCTGCGTTGTGGATGAATGGATTGAGAACAAGGAGGATGATTTCGACAAACAGGTTTCACGCATTCTCCAAGCAGAGTTATGCAGGCATAAAGAACTCATAGAATCCTTAAATATCATGATGCCGTACAGCTTCATTTTAGAGGACGAAGAGGGCGCTAACATTGCAGAGCTATACCTTGTAGATGACGACACCGTTATCATTGGCGGCGATTTGATGGAAGGGCTTGACAGCGATTTGGACGAGTTCTTTAAGCATCTTATCGAAGAGGAATAATATATTCTCCCTAAAAAAAGGCTGTTCTGAAGAGTTCCCCACAGCTTATATAAAACAAAAACAGGTTGGTCAGTCTCCGTATGGAGTTCTAACCAACCTGTTTTCTTCTTATACCTATTTTATAATACGGAACTTGGCAAATTTTAAAAGGAGTTGTTTTGTTCCTGCATTGCGGAATACCACCTCGGCTTTGGCATTCTCGCCGGTACCTTCTATCTTGGTTACTTCGCCGATACCGAAACGCTGATGCTCGATTGTTGCGCCTACATGCAAGTTGCCATAGGAAGTACTTGCCACAGATTGCGGGGCAGCCATCGCCCTGCCTCCATTGGTAATAGCAGAAGATAGTCGTTTAAAATTGCCTCCTTCGCTAAGCAATCGGGCCTTTGTCCGTGCCGATAAGGGGTCTATTGCCACCTCCGGACGTTTTCTCTCTGTAATCTTCGGCTTCGGGTCGGCACGAAACTGGCTCGCCACAGGGTTAGCATTCTGATACCTGCTACTCAGCTGTCGGTACTCATTTCCCCACGGACGACTGCCAGTGTAGGCTCTGTTAGGCTCATATTCACGGAAGTTGTCTGTTCCTCCTCGCTTCCATGAAGGCTTCTCATCCCACGGCATTCTGCCACCATAACCACCTTCGGCCGAGCCCACCGCATTCTCCTCGACCAATAATAAATCGGGGTCAATATCATTCAGGAACCTACTCGGATTATCAAACTGCATAGAGCCAAACCTATATCTGTTCTTGGCATTTGTTATGATGCAGTGCTTCTCGGCACGGGTTATCGCCACATACAGCAGGCGCCGCTCCTCTTCTATCTCACGGGGCGAGTTTGCCGACATCGGACTTGGGAAGATATTCTCTTCCAATCCCACTACAAACACGGTAGGGAACTCCAGTCCTTTGGCTGCATGAATGGTCATCATGGTTACTTTGGGTGCATCGTCATCGGTCTTATCCGCATCGGTATATAACGCTACCTCCTGCAAGTAATCTACCAAATATATATTCTCCTCTCTGCCCTCTTCACGACTTGTTTCTACAAAATCCTGCATAGCCGATAGGAACTCATCCAGATTCTCCTGACGAGACAGCGCTTCCGGATCGGAACTGCCATAAATATCCGCCGAGATACCACTCAGCTTAATAATATCTTTACCTAACTGATAGGCATCGACAGTATCTAATTGCTCTACAAACGAAAGAATCAACTGTCGGAAGTTTTCAATTTTTGCCAATGTACCCTTATTGACATTCAGGTCAAAACGGCTCGGCGAACAGATGACTTCCCACAAGCTAACCCCGTTTTGTCGGGCATTGGCAGAAATGGCATCCACCGTAGTCGCTCCTATACCACGCTTAGGATAGTTAATAATACGACGAAAAGCCTCCTCGTCGTTATTGTTTGCAATGAGTCGGAAGTAGGCGATGATGTCTTTTATCTCCTTACGCTGGTAGAAAGAGAGCCCTCCAACAATACGATAAGGAATGTTCTGCTTGCGAAATTCATCTTCGAAGGTACGGCTCTGCGAGTTAGTACGGTACAGAATGGCAAAGGAATTATAGTCGCAATCGTCATCCCGCTTAATACGTTTTATTTCTCTTGCAACGACAAGTGCCTCTTCCTTATCACTGTAACAAGGCTTGTACATCACTCTCTCTCCCTTATCCTCCTCCGAATATACCTCCTTCGGAATTTGATTTTTGTTATGGGTCATCAGGGAGTTGGCTGCCTGTACAATGAGTTGGGTGGAACGATAGTTACGTTCCAGCTTGAATAGCTTTGTGTTTTCGAACTCGTTTTTAAAGCCAAGGATGTTATTGATGTTTGCCCCACGGAAAGAATAAATGCTCTGATAGTCGTCCCCAACCACACAAACTCGCTTGTGTATCCTTGCCAATTGCAAGATGATGGCCACCTGAGCAGAATTCGTGTCTTGATACTCATCCACCAATATATATTCAAATTGCTGTGCATACTTGTTCCGTATCTCCTCATGATCACGTAAAAGCACGAAAGTATTTACCAGAATATCGTCGAAATCCATCGAGTTGGCCTGCCTGCACCTGTTCTCATAAGCAAGGTATATCGATGAGATAGCCGGCATTCGGGCATTTTTATCACGATCTACCGCAGCCTTATCCTTGGCATATTCTTCGGCTGTTATCAGATGATTCTTGGCCATAGAGATATAGTTATGTACCGTGGCAGGCTTGTATATTTTCTCATCCAATCCCATTCCCTTAATGATATTCTTCAATAAAGAACGAGAATCACTCTCATCGTAGATGGTGAAGTTAGAGGTGTAACCGATATGTTCTGCCTCAACCCGAAGTATTCTGGCAAAGATGGAATGGAACGTACCCATATAAATGCGCCTTGCATCGTCAGCTTTCGCAATAGACGCAATGCGTGCCCGCATCTCTCTTGCAGCCTTATTAGTGAAGGTAAGAGCCAGAATATTCCATGGCTTCAGGCCTTTTTCAAGCAAGTAGGCTATCTTATAAGTAAGCACACGTGTCTTGCCGGAGCCGGCACCTGCTACTACTAAGGAAGAGCCTTCACAATATTCTACGGCAGCTCGCTGGCTGGGATTTAATTCATCTAATAGCATGCTATATTGTTTTCCTTTCCGGGAAATTTTAAATTCAACAAGTTTTTGTGTATTTCATTCTTTCCTCTTGGGGAGATTTACTCATACTCCTTGGGAAAAGGCTTGATAAAAGTCATTTGATGTTCTATCTGTTTTACACGCTTTCGCATATAAGGACCGGGGGCTTTCGACGAAAATCGCCTTGGATTCGGCAAGGTTGCTGCTATCAGAGCGCAGTCGGAACGACTGAGGTCTTTCGCATCCAACCCGAAGTTTTGCTCGGCAACAGCCTGTACTCCGTATATGCCATCGCCCATTTCTATAGAGTTCAGATATACTTCCATGATGCGCTGCTTGCTCCACATCAGCTCTATCAAGAATGTAAAATACGCCTCTAACCCCTTTCTGAGCCATGACCTGCCCTGCCAAAGGAAAACATTCTTGGCCGTTTGCTGCGAGATAGTAGAGCCTCCTCGCAGCTTTTTCTTATTTTCCAAGTTTGACTTTGCTGCCGCTTCTATCGCCTGAAAATCGAAACCATGGTGCGTAAGGAAACGCTGGTCTTCACTGGCTATCACGGCAACAGGCATCGATGCCGACATGTCCTCCAGCGAAACCCAGCTATGATGTAACTTAATGCTCTCGCCATTGCCGATTTGCTGGAAGCAACGAATAAACATCAAGGGCGTGAAATATACCGGAACAAACCTATAGACAACAACACTTAATATCGAAGATGCAAACAACAGTATTATTATCCAGCGGAATATCTTTAAAATCCTTTTAATCATCTTGCGCAAAAATGAAGCTATTGAGAAATATTATCCGTGCAAAGATACGAATAAAAAGAGGGATATACAAAGCTATGCATATCCCTCTTCATGTCTTTTATAGAATTATTTCTATTAAACCGTCAATAGGTTTATTCTTCCTCTGCCTCCTCTTCCTCTTCGACACCCGACTTATTTGAGAATGCTATGTCAGCAATAGGTAGGGAACGGTCTATCACAGCATTGTACGAAATGGTACTGTCGCTGCGTGAAAGGCCTAAAGGCTGGAGCTTATCATGAATGATATTCAGCAAATGATGGTTGTTGTAAGCATAAATCTTCAAAAAAAGATCATACTCACCTGTGGTATAATGACATTCTACCACTTCCGGAATAGCAGCCAACGCATTTACTACATCGTCGAACTTCTCCGGGTTTTTCAAGTTCAAGCCAATGAATGCGCAGGTCTCATAACCTACCTTTTCCGGCTCAATCAGGAACTGCGACCCTTTGATTACGCCCAAATTTGTTAGTTTCTGGATTCTTTGGTGTATAGCAGCACCACTAACATTACACTCACGAGCTACCTCCAAAAATGGAATACGAGCATCCTCGGCTATCAGTCGAAGAATTTTTTTGTCAAGTTGATCTAAACTTCTATGTGCCATATTATTTTATTATTTGGTGCAAAGATACAAAATCTATCTGAATACGCAAAACTTTAATAGAAAAACTTATAATCTAAAACTTATTTTTAGAAGATAATTTTATTTCTTTTTATTTACAGCAGAATAGAAAACATTCAACGCATTTGCTTCTCGCAAGGCCTTCTTCAGATCAATAATCGTTCCCATTTGTACGTTTTCGTCGGCTTTTATATTCACAACCATCAGTTTTCGCTGTTCGGGAGACAACGAGCGATATTCCTGTATCAGATAATTTTTTATCTCATCGATGGAAGCGTAGCCATCATTCAGCTGAATACGATCTTCCTCTCCAAGTATTTTACCTTGCGCGTCAGTCGGCTTCCCTATATAAATATAGTCTATCGACGATCTCTTTACGAGCTTGGTTAATTCCGTTCCCTGTGGCTCCTGAAACTTTACCATGACATTCGACTTCCTCATATGGGTTACCAACATGAAGAAGAATAGAATAGTAAATATCAGGTCGGGCAATGATGCCGTGTTTAAAGCCGGTATATCATGCTTTCTTTGTTTAAAAAATGCCATTGTCAAACCCCTCCTTTCTTACCGTTTCCATTACCGGACAGGACATAAATCTCTGAAACCCGCTCCGGCACCTGGCCATCGATTACCTCCTGCTGTTCAGGGCTACATAGCTCGTATATCTTTCCAAAAGTGTCAAGCGAGGCCTTATCCTTCACGGCCAGATAGGCGGCCACGAGTGCATTTTGCACTTGGAAATAAGTTTTATAGGAGGCATCACGATCTGCTTTTAACTGAATATAATGCTGTTTACCGCTGACTGCGATAAACTGTTGTACGCGTCCTTTAACAGCAGCGATGTCGATAGGTTGCTTATCCAATAGCACTACCCCATCCTTCTTTACCTCAAACTGTAGAAGGTGCTTTGCATTTACAGCTGTTTCAGGGAGTTCCGCCTGTTTTTTCCTATCGATTGCAGGGAGCTTTCTATCAATACCTTTGTTAGAATCTATCGAGGTTGTAACAAGGAACAATATCAACAGCATAAAAGATATATCTGCCGTCGATGAGGTATTCAGTCCGGGAACTTCTCTTTTTCTTTTCCGAAATAGCATTGAACTCACCTCCCTATCTTACTTTTTAGCCCTTTTGCCCCTACGATAGCGGGTAGCTCCGAAGAGAACTGCTCCTACAGACACCAGCAAAAGAACAATGATTGTGTTGAGAAACATATCCGTAAGTCGCAGCCATAACTTATCCGAAAAGATGACACCATTAATCAGCATCTCTTTTGTTGAGCCCAAAAGAAAGGTTAATACCAAAACAACTGCAGTACCAATGGATACACTGTAGGTAATCTTTTGTACCGGTATTCCATTGATATATTTCTCTCCTCGCTTGGCATTTCGCAAACTCTTTACTACGGAATAAGCCATAACTCCTAAAGTAACGAGTACTAAAAGATACATTAATATAAGGATGCCATCGGTAAGAGCAGGGGCATAAAAACCGGAATCGGCTCCATAGGGAGTATCGTAGCCTATCAAATAGAAACTCAGAAAGACCAGTGCTATCACAGCGACGATACAGTATAACACAGTTTGCGAGATACGCTCTACCGATTTTCTTGTATGTTTTTTGATACCATTTGCCATCTTATTTCGATTTATACTTCATAATTGCATCCAACAAAGAGATGACGGTCTCCTCCATTTGGGCTGTAATATGCTCTATCTTCGACAGAATATAATTATAAAATATCTGTAAAACAAGGGCTACAATGATACCGAAGATGGTCGTAATCAGCGCTACTTTCATACCCGAAGCAACAATTGTAGGACTGATATCGCCGGCCATCTGAATCTGATCGAATGCCATTACCATACCGATTACAGTTCCTAAGAATCCCAACGAGGGAGCTATGGCGATGAATAAGGTAATCCACGAGCAGCCTTTTTCCAGATTAGAGCTCTGCACACTGCCATAAGCTGTAACGCTACGTTCGATATCCTCTATAGAACTGTTTATTCTAAGCAACCCCTGATAACAGATGGAAGCCACCGGGCCACGTGTGTTTCGGCTCAATGTCTTTGCGCCTTCTATATCGCCTTCTTCTATTTTCCGACTCAAGTCGTCCATAAACTTCTTGGCATTGATTTCCGAAAGGCTCAGATAAATAATGCGTTCTATACAGAAAGCCAGACCCAACACCAAGGCAATGGCTACCAACGACATAAAGCCGGCATTACCCTCAATAAACTTTTTCTTCAGTTCTTGATGATAGCTTGGTTTGCCTTTGCCTTTATCGACAGCAGATAAAGGGTTTTCATTATCTACTACTCCTGTCTCGTCCAATGCCTGATCGGTCAGCACCTCACTGCTTTTCGCTTTCGTAGTTGTCGTTGTTTTCGCAGGAGCAGGAGCCGATGTCTGCGCATAGGCTACAGAGCCGACACCCGCAATGAGAATTACAGCGAAAACATAACGTATCAATAGTTTTTTCATTACTTGCTAATCTTTTATCTTTTCACACCTTATAGGTATTATGCCATTCTGAAAATTTCTACAAAAGTAGCACTATTTCCGCACTTTAATTTTAAAGCCTTGCTAATTTAATAATCTTTATTACAATCACTTTCAGACATGGAACACCCTCTTCACATTCTCATTTGTAATCCTTGCCAACTCTTCCCTATCGATACCATAACTGCCTGCCAGCGTATCGAGCACCTCGGCTATATAGGCACTCTCGTTCCTCTTGCCCCGATAAGGCACGGGGCTCATATAAGGACTGTCGGTTTCCAGCACAATCCTATCCAACGGAACGGCTTTGGGAAGGTCTTCCCTTAAATGGCTGCTTTTAAAGGTTGATACTCCTCCTATCCCCAAAACAAACTTATCCAGCTTTAAGAAAGCCTCGGCTTCTTTCGTATTTCCCGTAAAACAATGGAACACTCCTCCCGGCAAATCCTTCTCATACCGGGCCATGAGGTGCAGCATCTCGTTTTGTGCCTTACGGCAGTGAATCATTAAAGGCAAACGAGTTTCCACGCTCCACAGCAAAGCCTCCTCATAGGCTTCCAGCTGTTCTTTCTCGAATTCACGGCTCCAATAGAAGTCAAGTCCTACCTCTCCTATCGCTATCACACGCCTTGGCGAGTCGGCAGGCTCTGCAAGCGATGCCTTCAAAAGGGCATACATCTTGGCAAGGACATCCTTATAATCGGCCTTTACCTCCTCGGGCTGCAGCCCTATCATCGGGAAACAGTAGTGGGGATAGGTATCACAAAGCTGCATGATACGGTCGATAGAAGGCAAGTCGATGGCAGGAAGGAAAATTTTCTCTATCTCTGCCAGCTTGGCTCTTTCTATTACTTGCGGTAAGTCTTCGTTAAATTCCTCACCGTCAAGGTGCGCATGTGTATCTATTATCATTACCCTATGTTTATTTTACACGGTGCATGAGAGATTCTGCAAACGCTATCAGCTCGTTTTTCTTCTCATTCTCCACCCGAACGGCAGCCAAATACTTATTGGCTTCCTCGAAATAATAAGCTATTTTATCCTGTGCCAGCTTGTCAATACCCACTTCAGAGTAGATTCTTGTAACAGCTTTTATCTTCTCGTCGGCATCAAACTCATCCAAGGTCATCCACCTGCTTAGTTCCTTACGCTCCACATCGCCGGCGTTCAACAGCGCGTTGATAAGCATATAGGTTTTCTTGTTCGACAGAATATCGCCACCTATCTTCTTTCCGAATATCTTAGGATCGCCATAAACATCCAGATAATCGTCCTGTAATTGGAAGGCAAGACCTATTTTTTCACCGAAAAAATACAAGTTCCTTACGTCCTCTTCACTTGCGTCGGCCAGTACAGCTCCCATCTCCAAGGCGCGTGCCAGCAGTACACTCGTTTTTAAACGAATCATCTCGATATACTCTTCTTCCGACACATCGGTACGTCTTTCAAATTCCATGTCATACTGCTGTCCTTCACTTACCTCCAAGGCTGCCAGACTGAGAATATCAATTACCTTACGCAGATATTTATCCTCGCATCCTGCCATGCGCTGAAAGGCCAACACAAGCATGGTATCGCCCGACAGGATAGCCGTATTGTCATCCCACTTTTCATGCACCGTCGGCTTGCCTCTACGCATCGGAGCCTTGTCCATCAAGTCGTCGTGAAGGAGCGTATAGTTATGATAAGTTTCCAAGGCACAGGCCTGTGGCAGAATAGTTTCCGGATTTTCCTTATATAGATTGTATGCCATGAGCATCAGGACGGGGCGAATGCGCTTTCCTCCCAGTGCAAGGACATACTTGATAGGCTCATAAAGACTATGCGGATTTCTATCGTATTGTAGTTGGTCAATGTACTGATTAACTTTCTGCAGAATTTCATTTGCTGTAAACATACTCGATTTTATACTGGTTATAGCTTGAATACTATTGGGATTTCTATCATCGACATGCAGGGCTTCCCTTTGCTGATACCGGGTTTCCACTTACCCATTGTCGCAAGTACCCGCATTACCTCGTTGGTAAAATATTTGTACTTAACGTCTTTCACCTTTACATCGCTCACTGTTCCGTCCTTTGCTATGATAAAAGTTACGTTCACTACCCCTT
>JBHAEI010000016.1:0-130218 GCA_041855505.1 Prevotella sp. | reverse complement strand
TACCATAATTTAAAACAAATATCACAAGAAATCATACTATAATTGTAATGACGCAACATAGTCGTAATGATAGTAAGTTACTATCACACTACCGTTAAAAAGAAATTACAATCCATTGAATAACAATCTATTGAGATGCTATGACAAAATGAAAGAAAAAAACAAAAAATAATATTAGGTATATATAAGAGATAAAGAATACCCTAAAAAGAGCGGATTCATCGGATGATTACGTACTTTATAGAGAAAGAAATCATCTAAGATAACAGAAGGAGCCACATCAAGATCTGCATAGAGAAATGATGTGTCTCCCTTTAATTATGATACCTTTACAAGTAAAAAGAACGAGATGGATATCGGTATTCAATGCCATCTTCGCCTTTACTTTTTATTATCCTTATGCTTAGAAGGTATGAGCGATACCTATGGTAAATATACCTTGATCGTAATCGCTAATTCCTAAGTATTTCATTTCGGCATTGATAGCCCAGTCTTGTGTAATATTATACTGCACACCACCACCTATATTTACACCAAGATGGTTAGAAGTATCGCTAACAGATGGGACACCCGGGTAAGCCGGTGTTGAAAAATGGTAGCTTGTAAAGGTTAAACCACCCAAAGGATAGAGTGTAAAATTACTACCTATAGGGAAGAGATAATGCAGATTAGCATTCAAATCCCAAAAAGAAACATTGTCATGCTTGAAGAAATAATCACCAGAAAACTCTAAGCGGAAGTTCCTTGGAAACTGATGATTTACCTTTAAACCAAGCCCAACACCATCGAAATCGGTAGCATAAGAAGCATTAACACCAAGGTAGTTAGTGCCACTAGGATTAACCAGACCATGAGAAGTACCATAAGAATGACTCCTTGCCGATCTACGCTTCTGCGCATTTGCGCCTACAACCATAATGGTCATCATTACCAACAACAAAATCTTTTTCATACTAAAACAATTATAGAGATTATTTATTCATAGCAAAGATAGGCACTTATTTTCTAAAATCTTTTATTACTACCCACTTTTTTATTCTTCCAATCCTATATTTTAGCAGTTTTTTATAAGATTTCATAACCGAAAAGAACTTTTTTCATTAAACTATTGATATAAAAACACATCATAATGAAAATTTAAAGAGAGCAATAACTATCTTTGTAAAAGATATGAAAGGAATTATTGCTAAATTAAATATAATAACTATTCTATTGGCAGGAGCTTTATAGATAATATAAAAATTGAAACGTAACAACAGATATTTTGCAGTAGATACCAGATTATAATATGAGAAAATCCCAATTAGTAACAGTAGCATTCATTGGATTATGTTTGCTTTTTTCCACCTCATCAAGTGCGAGGAAGTGGACATTACAAGAGTGTTTAGCCTATGCTGCTACACACAATATATCTGTAAAGCAGAAAGCTATCAGCCGAAAGTCGGCTCATGAAGACCTATTACAAAGCAAGGCAGCATTATTGCCCAGTCTTACTGCCTCTACTTCACAAGGAGTTAGCTACACACCTTTTATAGAATCGGGGCGTGCCACAGTTGCCAATGGCTATGTACAAAACAGTATCGACAAGGTTTCTTACAATGGTGTTTATGCCATCAACTATAACTGGACCATCTGGAATGGTAACCAAAACCACTTGCAGATAAAGCAAAACAAACTGCTGGAGCAGCAGGCCGAGCTTGATTCCGCCATTACAGCCAACTCTATTCAAGAACAGATTGCCCAAATTTATGTGCAGATTCTCTATACAGCCGAGGCTGTTAAAGTAAATCAGCAAAGTCTTGAGTGGAGCAAAGCCAATGAAGAACGTGGAAAAACCATGCTGGAGGTAGGCAGCATCAGCAAGTCCGACCTATCACTTCTTACGGCACAACGCGCCAGCGATGAATATAATGTGGTGGCACAGCAGAGCAATTTGCAAAACTATACCCGCCAACTGAAAGCACTGCTGCAACTTACCAATGAGGAAAGTTTCGAGGTAGAGGTACCCGATAACCTCTCCAGCGATGCCCTTCAGGAGATTCCCGGCCTGCTACCTGTCTATGAACAGGCGCTGACACGTCGCCCGGAGATAGCCGGACAAGAGCTTGCAATCAAGTCAAACGAGCTCAATGTAAAGATGGCCAAGGCACAACGCTACCCTACCATCGCCCTTACAGGTGGAGCGAATACCAATATGACGACATTGGGCAGCGGTGCTTATGGTACACAGCTGAAGCAGAATCTCGGCTTGTCGAGTGGCGTATCGGTAAGTTTCCCAATCTTCGACAACCGTCAGGCAAAGACTGCCGTAAACAAAGCCAAGCTAAGTTTGGAAAGCAGCCAGCTGGAATTGGATAACCAGCGTACACAATTATACTCTACGATAGAAAACTACTGGATTCAGGCTAACACCAATCAGGCCAAATATAAATCGGCTTTGGTAAACTCGGACAGCCAACAAACCAGCTACGAAATGCTTTCAGAGCAGTTTCGTCTGGGACTAAAGAACATCGTAGAGCTTCGTGAAGGCATGAATAATCTTATCACGGCGAAACAGAATGAACTGGAAAGCAAGTATCTCACCTTATATAATATACAGATGCTGGAATTTTACAAAGATGGCAAAATAAAGTAAAGCACAAGTGTGCAGCCACTTATTCATGAAGTAAAATATAATAAAATATATGAAAAAGAAAATTAGCAAAGTATGGATTATCGCTGGTATTATCGTTATAATAGCCATCGCTTTCTTTCTGTTCTCAAAGGATGATAAGAAGGAAGAAATATCATTCACCACAGCAACGGTAGAGAATGCTACTATCATGAACAGCATCACGGCTACCGGAAGTATAGAGCCGGTTACCTCCGTAACCGTTGGTACACAGGTGTCGGGTATCATCAGCAAACTTTATGTGGATTATAACACCAAGGTAAAGAAGGGGCAGGTGATTGCCGAACTCGACAAAACAAACCTTATCAGCCAGTTAAACTCAGCAAAGGCTGCCGTTGCCAGCTCTAAAGCTAATGTGGAAAGTGCCCTTGCCAGCGTAGCAAAAGCACAGGCAGACTATAACAGTGCACAGGCCACCGTAAACTATCAACAAGCTAATTTCAGTCGTTATCAGACATTGTACAAAAAGGGGTTAATCAGCGCCAACGACTATGAGAATGCCCGTTTAAGCTATCAACAGGCCACAGCCAGCCTTGCCGCCTACCGTCAGCAGGTGGCCCAGGCACAGGATCAAGTAGCACAAATGCGGCACCAAGTGGCACAATCGGAGGAAACTGTTAAGCAGGCACAAACCAATCTGGGTTATGCCATCATTACATCGCCTATCGATGGCGTAGTAATTTCAAAGAGTGTAGAGGAGGGACAGACCGTTGCGTCGAGCTACAGCACGCCGGAGCTGTTCAAAATTGCTAAAGACCTTACCAATATGCGGGTAATTGCCGATGTTGATGAGGCCGATATTGCCGAAGTAAAAGTGGGTGAACGCGTCTCGTTCACTGTCGATGCTTATCCTGACGACACCTTCTCCGGCTCGGTAACACAGGTGCGTCAGGAGGCTACCACCACCAATAATGTTGTTACCTATCAGGTAGTAATCAGTGCTCCCAATGCCGATCTGAAACTGAAACCGGGCTTAACCGCCAATGTTTCCATCTATACGCAGGAGCGGGCAGGCGTTCTGTCCGTACCGAGCAAGGCTCTTCGCTTTACCCCGACACAGGAAATGGTGGGCAAAAAATACAAGATTCAAGATATTCCTAACGCAAAAAACAAAGTCTGGACACTTGAAGGCAATGTGCTAAAAGCCCATAAGGTGACAATAGGAATGACCGACGGCAATCATACCCAGATTCTTTCAGGCATAAGAAAGGGACAAAAGGTAATTACAGAGCTAACTACCCTTAGCGATAATGCAGAAGAACAGGAGCAGAGCAGTGGCTTATTCGGTCCTCCACAGAAGAAAGATAAAAAGAAATAAACAGATGAACAGCATGATTACTGACCACACCTAACAGTATAGTCGGTATGCTATTCCTATTCCAATTGTTTATTAACAGATAGAAAATATTTGAATGGTTGATAATATAGTAAACGACAAAACACCGAAGGACAACCGCAAAATAGTGATTGAACTGGACAATGTAAAGCGGGAGTTCCTCGTGGGAGAAGAGACTGTTCACGCTCTTCGCGGAGTTTCATTCAAGATTTACGAGGGAGAATTTGTTACCATCATGGGTAAATCCGGCTCCGGAAAGAGTACGCTTCTTAACCAGTTAGGTTGCTTGGACACCCCTTCCAGTGGCGAATACTACCTCGACGGGGTATCTGTCCGCACCATGTCGAAGGCACAAAGAGCCGTTCTCCGCAACAAGAAGATTGGCTTTATCTTTCAGAACTACAACCTCCTGCCCAAGACAACAAGTGTAAAGAATGTAGAACTTCCGCTGATGTACAACAGTGCCGTTAGCTCTCAGGAGCGCTTTGAACGCGCTGTCGCAGCGCTGAAGTCGGTAGGTTTGGGAGAAAGACTGTACCATAAATCGAACCAAATGTCCGGAGGACAGATGCAGCGTGTGGCTATCGCACGTGCATTGGTGAACGATCCTGCCGTAATTCTGGCCGACGAGGCCACCGGTAACCTCGATACCCGTACCTCTTTCGAGATTCTTGTACTCTTCCAGAAGCTCCATGCCGAAGGAAGAACAATCATATTCGTTACCCATAATCCCGACATTGCCCATTACTCCAGCCGGAATATCCTGCTAAGAGATGGCAAGGTGATAGCAGACGAGTACAACAACGACATTCAGTCGGCTGCCAAAGCACTCGCAGCTTTGCCGGCTAACAACGATGAATAACAACGGAAAGGACATAGAAGAATGAATATATCAAATCTTTTCAAGATAGCCATTGTCGCCATTGCGGCCAATAAGATGCGCTCTTTCCTCACCGCTTTGGGCATCATCATCGGTATCGCTGCCGTTATTGCCATGCTGGCGATTGGTCAAGGTACCAAGAAAAGCATTCAGGCCAATATCTCCGAGATGGGCTCTAACATGATTATGATTAGCCCCGGGGCCGACAGAAGAGGTGGAGTACAACAGGATGCTTCGTCGATGGAGACACTGAAGCTGACCGATTATCAGGCTTTAAAAGATGAATGTACCTACATCAAGGGTATCAGTCCCGTGGTTTCCAGCGCAGGACAGTTCGTCTTAGGTAACAACAATGCGCCCTCTACCATCTACGGAGTTAATGCCGATTACCTCGATATACGGCAATATACGATAGAAGATGGGGAAATGTTCACCGATACCGATATCAAGACATCGGCAAAGGTATGTGTGATTGGTCAGACCGTAGCCGATAATCTATTTCCGGGAGCCAGCGATCCCGTAGGAAAAGTAATTCGATTCGGCAAAATACCTTTCCGGGTTATCGGCTTAATCAAGAAGAAAGGTTACAATTCCATGGGCATGGATCAGGACGATTTCGTGCTGGCACCTTACACGACGGTAATGAAACGCATCCTTGCACAGGACTATCTGGGTATGATTATGGCCTCAGCCATAACCGAAGGTATGACCGACAAGGCTACGGAACAAATAACAAGCATTCTCCGCCGTACCCATAAACTAAAGGACGCAACCGAAACTACCGAGGCGGAAGACGATAATTTTGAAATTCGCTCGCAAGAGGAAATAGCCTCCATGATGGACTCTACCACCAGCATGCTCACCATCCTGTTGGGTGCTGTGGCAGGCATCTCGCTCATTGTTGGTGGTATCGGTATCATGAATATTATGTATGTAAGTGTTACGGAACGCACCCGTGAAATCGGTTTGCGCATGAGTGTGGGAGCCAGAGGCATCGATATTCTTAACCAGTTCCTGATAGAAGCCATCATGCTAAGTATCACCGGCGGTATCATCGGCGTCATTACAGGTGTCTCCATAGCCTTGGGAATAGGCTCATTAGCCCACTGGCCCATTGTCATAGAGCCTTGGACCATCGTTATGAGCTTTGCCGTTTGTACCTTTACAGGCATCTTCTTCGGCTGGTATCCTGCCAAGAAAGCTGCTAAGTTAGACCCAATCGAGGCTATCCGATACGAATAAGACGACTTAGGTTTTTCATATATTATAGGTTTTAGGCCATCCTGTTCGCGATGAATAGGGTGGCTTTTCTTGTCAGGGGCCATCTGTTACCGGCAGACAGCCCCACATCCTTGCTTTAAACAGCAGTAAAAATAATTATCCTCCAACATATAAACATTTTTCTTTTATCTCACAATAAAACCACAGTCGTTAGGTTATATAAGCAATTTTCATTTACAAATAACCGGGAAATAGTTTTAATTAATCATTTATATTCGTATGAGAACAAAACATTTAAAGGTTTCCGGTATCTTACAGGCTGGTACATTGCTGACAAGTTCATGTGTTGGCTCGTTCAGTTTGTTCAATAAACTTGCTCAATGGAACAAGCGTGCAACAAAGTATAAGTTCCTAAACGAGATTATCTTCCTCGTTATTTCGCTTGTTTACGCTATCTGTGGCGCTGCCGATGTGCTGGTACTTAACTCTATAGAGTTCTGGACCGGAGACAACCCCGTAGCCAATCGCGTAGGGAAAACCCGTAACATCAAGGGAGGCGACGGATTGATGTACGCCGTAAAATATCTGGAAAATGGTTCCGAGATTACCAATCTCAGAAGGTAAGATAACCTACTTTACCTACAACAAGGCTGAGAACGCATGGTACATGCAGTCGGAGGGACAGGAGAAAAAACTCATTGAGTTCCAGAAGAACGGCTCTGTAAAGGCTTTCCTAAAGGATGGTTTGGCCATTAATGTAACAGTCGATGCCATGGGAGTAGATCAGCTTCGCAACGCGCAGGCAGGCACCAGCTACTTTATGGTAACAAGATAACCCAATCATAACCTATATAAGAAAAGGAGTTAAAGCAACGATAAGATTGCTTTAACTCCTTTCTTTTTATATCCGAAATTTTACACATTTCATGGAAAATACCTTGGCCGGATCTGATAGCGCCTTGCTTGAACTTCGACAACAGACCGACACCCGCAATCTTATTATTAGCCTTGCTTATCAGCTTTGCCTACTTAACGGCTTTGTCATGATCCATATCCAATAACATCTTGTGCAAACTCCCAAGAATTCCTTATCTGGCCTATTATTCCTATTTTGCCTTAATACTTATTCCTCCTTGCTTTTAAACCTCCTCTTAAACTCTTCTTTTGGCATCTTATACTTCAGGTAGCGTATAACATTCTTACGATAAAAGCTATCCATATAGGCCTTATCGTAATCCTTGTTACCATCTCTGATGGATTCATTAACACCTACCATTTTTAGCACTGGGACAGGATTCTCTCTTGTCCCATATTGAGGATTATTCATATCATCCTTGTTTACCGTCAAATACACTTCTTTATTATCATAACCATAAACCATAGGATAATTAAAACACATAACGATAAAGTATTTCTTATAATTGGGATTATAGAAATACATATATTGTGCTTCAGGATTTGCAAAATAATTTCCGTCTGCTCGTACCATAAATGTCTCTATGGTTTTAAGATCTGGATCGATATTATCCAAATACATTTTAGATTCATAATCAGGCATATATACTTTTATTTGCATAGATCTTTCTATATATTCCTTTGCATATAGCTCGGCATCATTATTATACTTATTTCTAAAATACAATTTGTTAACAAGGAAAAATATCAAAGGAACTATCAAAACACTTCCAATAATCTGTCCTAAAGCTCCCACAGGAATATAATTTAATACATTCTTCATTGATTATTTGCTATTATATTTATACCTCCTATACCTTTTCTACGCACATCATTAATTTTTTTAATCATACCTCGATATAGACTATTCTCATATTTATTAGTTCCCCATTCTATACCATTATTCACCAATGAGGCCAGTATATTAATTCCTAACTTCTGAGCATTCAGCTTGGTAAACAAATCTTTGCTAATTGCTTTTCCCATATCTTTAGCGCTCTTCCCCGCAAAATATCTCCAAAAGGCATGAGTAACCTCATTACCCGTAGTCAGTTCTTCACCACCCCAACGAGCAAGGTTCCGCATTACTTCACGATTGCTACCGATAACAGGGATAGCCGCTTCCACTGTTGCCTGACCGGCGCTTATACCTGTATCACGGGCAACATGCTCAATTTGTTTTATCTAAAAACCTCCTTTTAAATTCTTCTTTCGGCATTTTATACTTCAGATAGCGTATAACATTCTTACGATAAAAGCTATCCATATAGGCTTTATCGTAATCCTTGTCATTATCCCTCAGCGATTCATCCACACCTATGTCCTTTAACACAGGAACAGGGTTTTCCTTTGTTCCGTAGGAGGGATTATTCATATCGTCCCGATTTACTGTCAGAATAACCTTCATGCCATAAGGCCACCACATATCATTCAGGTTAGTAAAAAACATAATGTTAAAATACTTTTTATATTCTACAGAATAAAATTGAATATATAGTGCTTCAGGATGAGAAAAAATATTATCATCCATCTTAGTTCTGAAGAATTCTCCTAATTTCGCTTCTTTATCTACATTATGTAAATAATATTTAGAATCGTTGGGAGGCATAAGAATATTTATATTATAAGAGCTTCGGATATAATCTTTATAATATAATTCAGCATCGTTATTATATTTATTTGGATAGTATAATATATTAATCAAATAAACTATTAGAGGAAAAACAACAGCAGTCCCTATAATTTGTCCAAATGCTCCTACAGGAATATATTTTAATATATTTTTCATAATTGCAGAGCCTGAATATTAATCCCTTGAGTTCCCTTATCTTTCCGCATAGTCCTTATTTCCCGTAGCATATTAGCATAAAGATTATTCTCATATTCATTACTTCCCCATTCTATACCATTATTCACCAATGAGGCCAGTATATTAATTCCTAACTTCTGAGCATTCAGCTTGGTAAACAAATCCTTACTAATTGCTTTTCCCATATCTTTAGCGCTCTTCCCCGCAAAATATCTCCAAAAAGCATGAGTAACCTCGTTACCCGTAGTTAGCTCTTCACCACCCCAGCGAGCAAGGTTTCTCATTATTTCACGATTGCTACCGATAACAGGGATAGCAGCCTCCACTGTCGTCTGACCGGCATTTATGCCTGTATCACGGGTACTTTCATTTGACCACAACCCTCCATCGGCTTCCAATTCCGCACCTTTACCTTGGATAAAGTCGTGAGCATACGCCTGCTGGTTCTGCATATTTTTATCACTATAGCTATCATTCACGTCTTTGATGTTGTCATAAATCGCAAAGCCCGAACTGATAACAAGCCCTATAACATCACCCGCACCACTTGCCTTAAAAGCATTGGCACCGGAACCGATTGCACCTTGTGCTAACTTCCAAGAAGTTCCTAATCTTGTTTATCATTTTTTCTACCTTAGTGCTTATCCCTCTTTACTTTTAAACCTCTTCTCAAATTCTTCCTTCGACATTTTGTATTTCAGATATTGAATGACATTGTTACGATAAAATTTATCCATAAAAACGGAATCGGTATCTTTACCATTAAACCATATCGGTTCACTTACTCCGACAGCTTTCAATACGGGTACAGGATTATCCATTGTTCCATATTGCGGATTATTCATATCGTCACGATTGACAGTCAGATAAAGCTCTTTGTTTCCATAGCTTCCATCAACATTTTTAAATGATATTATGTTCATATACTTTTTGTATTCCACACAATAGAAATACATATAATCTGCACTTGGATTATTAAAATATTGTTTATCGTCATAGGTTGTTACAAACGTTTCTCCCAAAGGAAATCTCTCTCTATCCACATTATGTAAAAAAAACTTTGAATCAAAGTCAGGCATTACAACTTTTACTTTCATACTATCCGCTATATATTTTAAATAATATTTTAAAGCATCATTATTGTATTTATCTTTATAATACAAAGTATCAACTATTTTAGGCATCATTGGCACAATGAGATTTGCTCCAATGATGCTGCCAATAAATACCCAAGGGAAAAATCCTATATATTTTTTTATTCTCATTTTATAAACTCTCTGAGACAACAGAGATACCACTCTTTTTTTCTTTACGAGCTGCAGTTATCTCCCTCATCATATTTTTATATAATTCGTTTTCTTTGGCATTATCATCTCCTTCTATATGGTTGCTTATTATAGAACTTAAGATGCCAATGCCAATACTCCCAAGTGTAAACCACTTATTAGATATATTCCATTTGAAAGCCTTTGTTTCTCCTTTCCACACATTCTTCCAAAATTCTTTAGGAACATCTTCAAGCCCTTTCTGACTACTCAATGCTATATCTCTTGCCCATAAAGCATGGCTGGCATCTATCATACTACCATTTAACATACTCTGAAAAGCCCTTTCACTGAAGTTCATGGCTTCCTTACCCAATTCTTGATTACGAATCGTTATCGTCATCACTGTTTCTGCACCGGAGTAACCTGCACCAGCGGCAGTGCCTATACCCGTATTTGCCCAATCGTCATCGGTCATCACATTATGTTCTGTCCCTATCGATGCTTGTTCATCATTACTTTTAAGGGCAGTTAGAGCATACTTATTTTGTCTGACCGTATTGTCATCACGGAAACTCCCATTTCCCCCTTTCATATAGTCATATACTGATAATCCTGACCCTATAACCAATCCAACAACAGACCCGCCTGCCTGTCCATCAAACCCCGCAAGTAACGCATTAGAAACATTGCCGACAACACCTTGCTTAAACTTTGACCATATATTGGTATCAGCTATCTTATCATTAGCCGTGCTTATCAGCTTTGCCAATTCAACGGCTTTCTGATGGTCCATGACCAACGATACTATACCGCCCTTACTGCAAGTCAGGATGGAACGCTCCAATAGAGCATTGTGCCCTTCGATATACACCTTATTATGATATAAGCTCCACTGCCCCTCAAGAGAAGCATCGCACTCATTGGCCAAGTATCTATAGGCAGCTGATGCACCTAATGCCACACCACCAGCCACATCCAACGCCAATGCGGCCGTTAAAGCCGCTCCCACAATAACCGTTCCTGCACCCGCTGTCGCCACAACAAGGGCTACTGCCAAGGCTCCAAGAGCAAGACCGACCAGCAATCCCGCCAATCCGGAAAAGAAAGTTTGCTTGATACGGCATTGCAACGAGCAGCTCAACTTCTTGTCGCAAGTATTCAGAATGGGTCTTCTCTCCTTGCCATACAGCACTTTCGACTTCCGTGTCAAGCCCAGTTGTGCCGGTTTTCCTCCTGTCATCTCGGTACAGATAACGTCTGTACCTGCCGGTATATAAGATTGTGCCATATTATTGTTTCAGTCTGTGTATGCGATAAGTTACCAAAATCTCGATATTATTCTGCACTTCCTCAATGATGTTCACTCTGATTTCTTCCGGCAATCCATCATCCGAGAGAAGAATGTCGTGCGAGAACTCATAGTTGTACTGTGTAAAGCTGTACTTGACAAGGGGCTGATAACGCTCCTTATAGATCCGCATTATGGAAAAATCATTGACCAACTTTGTCCTTTGGTCGTCTGCCGATATATAACATGAAATCTTCCTCAAGCCACTCTCTTCATCTGTGGAAACCTTTTGGGTAAGCATCGCCTTTATCGGAGTTTGATCAAAAAGCAATGAGTAGAACTTCTGCTCGTGCTTTCCATTCTCCGGCTTTTGCCCGGTAAGATACTTGTCGAAGAATATATCATAGAACAGCTTCGTTGAAAGCTCATCTCTGAAAGCAGTCTCATCAGAGAATTGCTTGTCTATGAGGTCGGTAAACTGCTCCACCTGTTTATTCTCATTCGAGCCTGTTCCTAATGTGGAGTTGATGGTATAGAGCATCTCCGACCTGTATTCTTCCCAATTCTTTTTTATCTCATCAAAGTTCATAACCTTACTGATCCGTCCCGTTTGGGGGTCGATCAGCACATCGGCCTTACTCTTGATGACGTCAATCTTATCCAACAACTCCAAGGCTGGCATCATGTTGGCAGGATCTATCCTGACGGAGCTTTCTGTAACTTCGCCCTTGAATCTGTTATTTTGTAATTTTGAATTATACGACAACAGAAGCTCACGCCGTGTGTCGGAATGACTTGTTACCACCCCATCAATGCGGTTAAGAACCTTTTGCTCACACCGATACTTAACCGTTGTATCAAACAGCGATATTCTTTCATGAAACTGCCGCCATGGGCTACCTTCTTCTCCCCAGTCTATCATACTTTCTGCTTTTATTCGATTACACAATTCTACCCATAAAAATATTGAAAATACTAATATATAGGTTTATTTATTCAACCGCAAATGTAAGCAAAAAACAATAGAAAAAAAAATAATAACAGATTAAAAAACAGATTTATTCCTCCGGTCCTGATAAGAACAAATAACCGGAGTATATAATCTAACATACTAATTAAAAGTTATCTTTATTTACCGTCATTTTTAACAATTCGTATAAACACCTGCATACAAGATAATTACAAATGTGTTTTAAATGAAGGTATGACAGCAAAAGTAGAAAATACCACGACAGCAAAGCTACAGAAGATCTGTGGGAGTTACTGTCATACCATCATCTATTTAGACATCATAAAGCCTTGTTCGCCAGCTGTTTATACGAATTGTTAAAAATGACAGCAAATAAAATAAAAACTAAATTCTTTAGTAATATATGCCCTTTTACGCTGTAATATATGCCCTTTTACGCTGTAATACATGCCCTTTTGATGTGCAATATATGCCCTTTTACTATAACAATTGCCACTTCTGCATAAAATACTTGCGGACGTCGCCTATATAATATAAAGCATTAAGAAGCTACTTTACCATCGCTATATCTTACCTTAAAGGCTCCAACAGGCGCTCTGCCATCGCCTTGCCAAGCGCTGCGCACCGCTCCTTAACCTCCGGCGTCAAGCCCTGTTTCATCTCGACAGGCTCGCCTACCACCTCCATGTTGAGGTGATCTTCGTTCCACTTCTTTATTGCTGGAACAGCCTTGCTTGCCCAAGAGTAAGAGCCAAAGTAACCGAACAAGTGGTTTTTAATATCCCTATTGGCTACTTCATTCAGTAAAACTTCCATCTCATGGAACAGTCCGGCATTGTAAGTAGGCGCCCCCACTATCAGTCCCTTGTAGCGGAAGATATCCTGAAGGATATAACTATGGTGTGTCTTCGATACGTTGTACATCAGGATATCCTTCAGTCCGGCAAGCGAAGCAGCACGGGCTATCTTCTCGGCCATACGCTCTGTGTTGCCATACATGGTGGCATAACAGATAACGAGTCCCGGATCGGTTTCGTATTTCGACATTCTGTCGTACATCCCGACCACCTTTTCCACATATTTATGCCATACAGGGCCATGTGTCGAGCAGATATAATCGATGGGAATTCCTGCCAGTTTCTTGAGCGCATTCTGTACAGGAGTGCCATATTTACCCACAATATTCGAGTAATAGCGTATCATTTCCTGCCAGCACCAATCGGTGTTAATCTCCTGATCGATAAGCCCTCCATTCAAGGCCCCGAAACTTCCAAAGGCATCGCCGGTAAAAAGAATCTGTGATTTACCCTTACAGAGGGTCATCATCGTTTCCGGCCAGTGTACCATCGGCGTAAGGAAGAACTGCAGGGTATGCTTACCCAACTGCAACTCTTCGGCATTCTTTATCTCTATGGTATCGTCCTCTATGCCATAGAAGCCCTTTACCATATCGAAAGTTTTCTTATTCCCGATGATTTTAACACCCGGAT
The DNA here is from genome assembly GCA_041855505.1 of Prevotella sp. Lineage (GTDB taxonomy): Bacteria > Bacteroidota > Bacteroidia > Bacteroidales > Bacteroidaceae > Prevotella. The sequence goes on along the minus strand of JBHAEI010000016.1, from coordinate 116,330 downwards.
AGTACTTCCTGAGCAAGGCCAACGAGCCGGAATGGTCGGGCTCCATGTGGTTGATTACAACATAATCGATAGGGCGCTCACCTAAAATCTCATGCAAGTTCTCGATGAACTGAACAAAGAAATCTACTTCCACCGTGTCTATCAAACACACCTTATCGTCGTCGATGAGGTAGGAGTTATAGCTCACACCATACGGAAGCGGCCAAAGTCCCTCAAAGAGATTTTTATTCCGGTCGTTTACACCTACATAATAAACCTTATCTGAAATTTCTATCATCTTGTATTTTAGTTTATTTTCATTACTTTTCGTTTTCAATATCTTAGTCTAAACGCATGCTGTCTCCAAACGATTTACTTACGTAATTGAAAATATCCTTGCACGACTCTGCCGAAAATTCCAAGGCACACTCCACAAGTTTATCCCATTGTTCTTCCGACAAGCCACGCTCCAAATCGGCTTTCGTGATATGGTACTTCACCATTCCGTAAATAAAGCCCGCGTTGAAGTTATCGCCTGCGCCAATCGTACTCACCGGGGCTGCCCCCTTTATAGGATAGGCTTTCTTAAAATCCTTTCCCCCGCGTACTCCAACAGGATTGGCCCCTTGGGTATAGATGAAGCGGTTACAGTAAAAAGAAATTTCGGAATTATACACCTTATCTACATCGTCTTTCTTGAAAAGCGTCTCGAAATCCTCCTTGCTGCCCCGCACAATGTCCGCATAATCGAGGTTTTCCAGAAAGTTCGGCGTAATCCTCAGCACATCATCTTTATGTGCAGGACGGAAATTCACATCGTAATAAATAATGGCTCCCCTGCTTTTTGCATAGTCGAGCAGTCCCACAACCTGTGGTCTTATCACAGGATTGACGGCATAGAAAGAGCCGAAAAGCACAATGTCGTCGGGGCGGATGTCGGGGAACGTAAAGTCGAGGTGGTCGTTGGGATGATTTTTATAGAAGAGGTATTCAGCCTCATTCCCCTCATCCAAGAAGGCAAGCGATATAGGCGACTTCGAGCCTTGAAAGGAACTCACATTCGATACATCTACATGATTGTCCTTCAAGAAGTCCATGATGTAATCACCTACCCTGTCATGACCGGCCTCGGAGATAAAAGATACATTCAAGCCACACCTTCCCAAGGAAATGATAGCATTGAAAGCAGAGCCTCCCGGAACAGCCTCAACAGGCTTATTGTCCTTGAAAATGATATCAAGAACTGTTTCGCCTATACCTATTACTTTACGCATTAAGTTATTAAACTTTGAAAATTGGTAACAAACCCATCGGAAAAACTTTCCGCAACGGGACTTTATATATACTGCAAATTTAGTGTAAATCGCTCAAAACACAAAGGGATTTAATTCTTTTTTCCTAATTTTGCAATTACAATGAGATACAATATCGCAACATTAGAAAACGGACTTCGCGTCATTCATCTGCCATCCGATGCCAAAGTCATATATTGCGGCTATGAAATTAATGTGGGTACTGCCGATGAAACGTCCGAGGAGGAGGGAATAGCACATTTCTGCGAGCACGTTACTTTTAAGGGAACACAGCAAAGAAAGGCCATCGACATCATTAATTTTCTGGAAAACGTAGGGGGCGACCTCAATGCCTTCACCACCAAGAGCGATACGGTATATTATTCCGCCATACTGAATAACCACATAGCACTGGCTGTCGATTTGCTGAGCGACATCGTTTTCAGGAGCGTGTATCCACAAGCGGAAGTCGAGAAGGAGGTAGAAGTAATCTGCGATGAAATCGAATCATATAACGATTCACCCGCAGAACTTATCTACGATGAATTCGAAAACATCATTTTCCGTGGCCATCCGCTGGGACATAATATACTGGGCTCTGCCGAGAAGGTACGCAACTTTGCCTCGGAAGATGCTCTCCGCTTTACCCGGAAGCATTACCGGCCGGACAACGCGGTGTTTTACGCTTCGGGCGACATCGACTTCGATGAGCTTGTAGAGCTACTGAAGAAATACACTCCCCATACAAAGGCGGCGGTAACGACAAGCAAACCTTTCCTGCCCTTGCCTCCCTTCACCCATCAAGAGGAACCTATCGTCGTTAATCACGACACCCATCAGGCACATGTCATGATAGGAACACGCGCCTACAACGTGCGCGACAGGCGCAGGATAGCGCTATACTTGCTGAACAATATTCTTGGTGGACCGGGGATGTCGGCCCGCCTAAACCTTGTTTTGCGCGAGAACAACGGACTGGTATATACCGTCGAGAGCACCATGGTAAGCCTAAGCCACACGGGGTTGTGGAACATTTACTTTGGATGCGACCCGGATGACATCGGAAAATGCCTGTCTTTGGTAAGGAAAGAGCTGGACAAGTGTATGAATACGGCCTTGACTGAGGAGGAACTGGCCAAAGCCAAACGACAGATAAAGGGACAGATAGGCATTGCTTCGGACAATCGGGAGAACTTTGCCATTGACTTTGGCAAAACCTTCCTGCACTATGGCTGGCAAAAGGATATAACCAATCTCTTTCAAGACATCGATAAGATTACTGCCGAAGATATTCGGAAGGTGGCAAACGAGCTGTTTCCAAAGGAAAACCTTACCACCTTAATTTATAAATAACCAAGCCTTCATTTACAAACAGCACGAATATTTACAAGAAAAAGCACTAAAGGAACGATAACTCCTTTAGCGCTTTTCCATTAAAATCTCTTTCCTATAAGAAAAAAAACAGCCTCGTTGCCTTCATTGAAAAGCAGGTCAAGAATACTCATATTAGGGCGGAAGCCATACTTCTGCTGATACACCTGATAATAAGGTTTGGCCGTGAAATCGGCATCGGGCTGCGGATGCTTCGGATGGATTACCTCCCGAAAGTCGGTAACATCCTTGCCGTCGCCGTCATCCACATAAGCATCTGTCAGCGTTATCGTCGGATGGATATCGAGCAGTTCGCATATCTTTGCGGTTGTTTCAAGGTTAAAATCCAAAAGATAGTCCCATTTCTTCTCAAAGAAAGGACGAATATCATCGGCGTAATACTCGAAGAAAGGACTTTCGCCATAGGCCGACAACAACGCATTCCAATGAATATGCCGCCAGTTGCCATGGTCGCTGACGCGGACATCCTTCAGCAAACACTTATGATTTTCGAACTTTTCTACGGGAACAGACAGTGCCTGCAGACCATTAGTCGTAGGAATTACACAGCGGTTTCGGTAAGTCTGCTTCACAAAATGGTCGTACTGCTCTATCTTACAGCAGGCAAACCTGTTCAGCTTCTGGTACCATTGCACCGGACCGAAATAGGTAGTGGAGAGCAATGCTGTATCTTTTGGCATGGACAATTATTTCATTATAAAACAGAAAGGACTTCATTTCTCATCCGGAAGCGAAGTCCTTTTTACTTTTCTTTATTTAATATTATCCACCCAAGAGAACAATCTGCTAAAGCGAATACCGCCCAGACCCTTGAAGTCGGGGTTGCTGCTCCACCAGATAAAGATAGGTTTTCCTACTATATGGTCTTCCGGAACAAAGCCCCAGTAACGACTGTCGGCCGAGTTATGACGATTATCTCCCATCATCCAGTAGTAGTCCAGCTTGAAGGTATAACGGTTAGTCGGCTTGCCGTTGATGTATATCTTGCCGTTCTTTATCTGCACATCGTTCTTTTCATACACCTTAATAGGGCGCTCATAGATAGGCAGATTCTGCAGAGTAAGCGTAATGCTCTCCCCTTTCTTAGGTATCCACACGGGGCCGTAGTTATCTCTTGTCCACTTTGTGAACAAATTGAGCGGATAAGTCTGCTCCGAATAGATGTCCTTATCGGTAACTATCTGTATCCTGGCAATAAGCCCCCGACTCTTCATAGCGGCAATGGCCTGCTTGGTAAGCGGCATATAGCCATCGAACTTCAGCACGGCATTGTTCAGCACGTTTCCACTCTGCACATCATAGCCATGCAGGCGGGTAAGACTTTCTATGTCCTCGTTGCTAATGTTATACTCCTTTCGGAAGTCTTTATAGTTGTCGCCGAGCAACTCGGCAGCGGTAACCTTATTAAACTTAATGAAATATGTATATTCTACATTGTCCGGTTCTTTGTTGGCTTTTCCATCCAAATAAACGATCTTGTTTTTTATTTGCAACGTTTGTCCGGGCAATCCCACACAACGTTTCACATAGTTCTCACGCCTGTCGGTAGGCCGCCAGTCCAGCTTTCCGTATGTTGCGGGGTTACTGATGATATAATTCCTGCCTGTTCGATAAGCCTTTGCAAAGAAATCGCTTTGCTGCTGAAAGTTCATTTCAGCCAAACGAATGTTGGGATTTTGCTGATACAGCAGCTGTTCGCCCAGATTATAGGCCGTAGCATAGTAGTCGGAAGCCTCATAGTTAGGGTTGGTCATGATAGTATCGCCCGCAGGATAGTTGAACACCACAATGTCATTCAGCTGCACCTTGCCCAAGCCTTTCACACGACGATACTCCCAATGGGGCCATGTTACATAACTCTTGATGTTGAAAACGGGCAGCGTATGCTGTGTAAGAGGCACTGTTAGCGGAGTTTCCGGTATGCGTGGACCGTAGCTTACCTTAGAAACAAAGAGGTAATCGCCCGTAAGGAGCGACTTTTCCAAAGAGGAAGAGGGGATGACATAGTTCTGAAAAAAGAAGAGATTAATGAAATATACTGCCACTAAAGCAAATACCAAGGCATCTACCCAACCCATAATCATGCGCACAGGCCCTTCCGATTCCTTCCACCATTGCCACTTAATCTTCTTTGATATATACACATCGTAGATGAAAGGCAATACGATTAAGCCCCACCAGCTGCCTACCCAGTAAAGGAACAGTAGGTAAAGGATGGCAACAACGATGAACTTTGCCCATTGCTTGCGTGGGTCTAACTTAGCTTTTTCTTTATCTATCATTTCTTCGTTACGTTTCTTCCTTTGTAAAATCTATACTTTTCTATCACGTTTTAAAGCTCTTCTGCCAACCTTCTTAAAACCGGAACAAATCGCTTGTTGTGAGCAATCCCTCGTGGTCCTTGGTGTATTCTGCCGCAAGAACGGCGCCCAACGCAAAGCCTTGACGGCTGTGCGCGTCGTGGGTTATGGTAATTTGATCTGCCTCAGAGTTATAGGTTATGCTATGAATACCGGGCACCTCGTCGCGACGAATCGACTCTATAGGCAACTCATCCTTTGCACATTCGTTCGTTCCCTCTACGGTTCCATCGGCCAAAAGTTGTTTTCCCTTCACCCATTTTGTCTTTCTGTCGAGGTTGTCCAGCACCTCGTCGGCCAAGGTGATGGCTGTTCCCGATGGCGCGTCGAACTTATGAACATGGTGCACCTCCTCCATTTGCACATCATACTGGGGGAAGTTGTTCATGATTTTAGCCAAGTAACGGTTTACTGCCGAGAATATAGCCACCCCGATAGAGAAGTTACTTGCCCAGAAAAGGGTATGCCCTTCTTCCTTACAAAGACGTTCCACGTCGGCCTTATGGTCGCTCATCCAGCCCGTAGAGCCACTTACTACCTTTACGTTATGCTCGAAAGCCTTCAGATAGTTGCCATAAGCAGCGGTAGGATTGGTAAATTCGATGGCTACATCGGCCGATGCAAAGGCAGGAGAATCGAAATCTTCCGGATTATTAACATCGATAATGCTTACTACTTCGTGCCCACGACTAAGAGCTATCTGCTCTATCATGTGCCCCATCTTACCGTATCCTATGAGTGCTATTTTCATATTTTGCGTATTTGATTTGCTATGTTTGTCTTTGAAAATTAGGTGCAAAGATAAACAGATTAATACATAATGCAAAAAAGTTTACCTATTTTTAAGTGGAATAAAACTTAATTTCCTTCTGAAATTCGGGAATATATAGAATTGGAGTTATCGGCAGACACGGGCCGTGTTATTGCCTAACTCCATCCGTGTCGGTGCCATACACCTCGCTTAAAATGAACATCCCTGCTTTCATCCGTATATCTATCGCAAGGGTAAAGGAATAAATTTTTACGCATCTTTACATTCTGTTTTAATTCTATTTATTACATTTGCAATAGCAATTAAAACCTAAAGATAATGGCAAAGCATAAGATTTTGGCAATTATTCTTAACGTTTTGACGTTCGGAATAGCTGTTTTTAGAATGATAACCGACCAAAGCGATGTAATAGTTCATTGGGGAACGTCCGGAAGATGGAGAGAATACGGACCGTTTTGGAGTATTATTTTCCTGCCGATAGTCTCTGTTCTTCTCTTCGTTTTGGTATCAAAAAACAAGCCTATCAATCACAGTTTAACAGTAAACTACAAGAAAAAATACGCCCGGATGTTGCTGCCCCTGCTTGCGCTCATCTTCTTATACCTCACGATTTGCGCTGCCGGATACGCCCATCTGCACCCTCTTATTCTCCTTGTCTTAGTGTTGTTTTGCTGCAAAGCTGCTTTTTCGCATATCAATCGAAAATAAAGCGTACATAAACCGAAAATAATTCATGCATAAATCGGAAATAAAGCGTGCATTTGTCTGTAAGTAAAACCTCGCAAATCTGTATGGAACAACTACTGCATTATGTCTGGAAACACAAACTGTTTCCGCTCACTCCCCTCACAACTACCGACAACCGGCCGGTAGAAGTGATTGATGTAGGACTGCCCAACAGGAATGCGGGGCCCGACTTCTTTAATGCCAAAGTGAGAATCGACGGCACACTGTGGGTGGGAAACATAGAAATTCATCTCCGGTCGTCCGATTGGTACGCACATAAACACCAGTCGGATGCCAACTATAACAACGTTATTCTCCATATAGCAAGCAACATCGACACGGAAATAACGACCTCGAAAGGGGACACCATCCCACAGGTGCGGCTGAATATACCGCAGGAAGTTCTCCTGAACTACGAAGAACTGTTGCACAGCGACAGTTATCCGCCTTGCTATAAGGTTATTCCGGGCCTCTCGAAGCTGATGCTCCACTCATGGATGAGCGCCTTGCAAACGGAGCGGTTGGAGCAAAAAACGCTGGCAATAGGCGAAAGAGTCGGGAAAATGAATGGCGACTGGGAGGCTGCCTGCTTTATTACGCTGGCCCGCAACTTCGGATTTGGCATTAATGGCGATGCTTTCGAACAGTGGGCCTTGAGCCTTCACTTGGACAAGGTAGCCCATCATCGGGACAATCTCCTGCAGATAGAAGCGTTTTTCTTCGGACAGGCAGGGCTGCTGAACGAGGATTCCATCCCCGAACGTTACCGGGCAGAGGCTGTAAAGGGTAGCTATTACCAAGCGCTGTGCAACGAGTACCGCTTTTTAATCAATAAGTTCAGAGGGAGCTTGGCAGGCAATGATGACATCAGGCCTATCGATTATAAGCAATGGAAGTTCCTGAGACTACGCCCGCAGAACTTCCCGCACATCCGCATTGCCCAGTTGGCTTACCTTTATCATGCCCGAAAAGTAAGCCTATCGGCCATTGCCGAGTGTGGGAACATCAAACAGATACAAGAGCTTTTGCAAACCTCCGTAAGCGATTTTTGGCAAGAGCACTATGTTTTCTCCGATGCTTCCGAAACAAAATCGGGCGAAACGGGGCATAAAAACAAGCACCGTCTGTCGCAAAAATCCATCGAGCTGATTATCATTAATACGTTTGTTCCCATGCTTTTTGCCTATGGGCGCTACAAGAGTAACGAACAATTAATCGAGAAAGCCTTCGAATTGCTGGAGGCATTAAAGGCTGAAAATAACGCCATTGTGCGTATGTGGCAGCAAGTGGGGGTAGAAATAAAGACGGCAGGAGACGCACAAGCACTCATACAATTAAAGAAAAACTATTGCGACAGCAAGGATTGTCTGCGCTGTCGCATTGGATATGAATATTTAAAACATAAAAAAGAAGGATAGAATGGCAACAAAAGACTATGTTTTTGAAACCAGAATGGAGGTGCGCGACTATGAATGCGACATCGAAGGAATCGTGAATAACGCTAATTATCTGCATTATACCGAGCACACCCGACACCGTTTTCTACGGTCGTTAGGCGTTAGTTTTTCCGAGCTTCACGAGAAAGGCATCGATGCTGTCGTGGCAAGAATGTCACTGGTGTATAAAGTTCCCTTGAAGTGCGATGATGAATTTATCTCGCGTATGGGGTTAAGCAAGAAAGGATTGCGCTGGGTTTTCACCCACGACATATTCAGAGCGAGCGATGAAAAGCTATGTTTCCACGCCGATGTCGATCTCGTTACGCTGATTAACGGCAAGCTCGGGCTTAGCAAGGAATACGATGAGGCCTTCGCAAAGGTACTTGATAAATAAGGAATATGCTGACACCGGAAACGCTTAATACGATGATTCTTACACGGCTGAACCGCTTTCGGCCGGCCGAACTGCTCTGCCTTTACCAAAGGGCGGGGAATGCTACCGAGATTATCGACCACGGAAAGAACATCAAGGAACTGTTTCCCGATGCTTCCAAGCACCTTGTCGAGGCACTGAAAGACGTCGATTTGGTGCGCAGCAGATGTGAGAAAGAAGCCGAATTCATCGATAAATATAAGCTAAAAGCCATCGGTTTCAACGATGAGGATTACCCCCGTCGGCTAAAAGAATGCCCCGATGCCCCGCTGATGCTTTACTATCGGGGAACGGCCGCCCTTAACAAGCAGCATACTATCAACATTATCGGTACCCGACACATCACCCCTTATGGGCAGGATCTCATCAAGGCTTTCACGAAAGAGCTGCGCACACTACTCCCCGATGTGCTTATATTCAGCGGATTAGCCTATGGTGTGGATATCCATGCGCACCGGGCTGCGCTGGAAAACGGCTTCGATACAGTGGGGGTTATGGCACATGGGCTGGATATGATTTACCCAAGAGCGCACGAAGAGACGGCCCGCAAGATGATAGAACAGGGCGGAATACTCACGGAATACATGTCGAAGACACAGCCCATGGCGCGAAATTTTGTGCAAAGAAACAGGATTGTGGCGGGATGTTGCGACGCAACCATCCTCGTAGAGTCGGCTTCCAAGGGTGGAGGACTCATTACCTGTGGCATTGCACGCAGCTACTTCAGGGATGTTTTCGCCTTTCCCGGCCCCGTGGGAGCCGACTATAGCGAGGGTTGCAACAATCTTATCCGCACCAATGGGGCTACGCTCATTACTTCGGCAAGCGATTTCATTGCGTCAATGGGGTGGGATGACAAAGCCAAAGCGGATAAATCCCAGAACAATTATGCGGAGCAAGACCTCTTTCCCGACCTTTCTCCCGACGAGGAGGCCGTCGTTGGCGCTCTGAAAAAGACCAACGACCTGCAGGTAAACACCCTCTCGACCCTCACGGGACTATCTTTTTCGACCCTTACTGCCATCCTTTTCGAGCTGGAGATGCGGGGAATAGTAAAGCCATTGGCAGGCGGCAACTACCATCTTACACTTGGGTAAGCTTACTTGTCGCGTGGTTGCAGCCAACCATCTACAAATCTTTCCACACGCTTATAGAAACTCTTCTGGTCTATCTCGCTGACAGCCTGCTCCTCTTCGAGCGTTGCCAGCAGGTTTTGCATCTCGAATGTGATGGCATATCCCATTCGTTTTCGTGTGGCAACGCAATGCTCCAGCTCATACTTTGCACGGGATTTATCGTAACGGAAAAGTCCGCTTGCTATTTTAAAGCGTAACTTTTGCTTGAATTTATCGTCGCGCTGCGCTATCAGGGCACGCAACAAAAGAGCCAGCCTCAGCTTTTCATTGTCGATTAATTCGCTCAATTCCTGATAAAGATAGGCTTGGCGATGCTTCTGAAGCAACCCTTTATATATTTTAATCGCCTCCTCCTTCTTCCCCATTATCCTGTAAATAATGGCTTTGTAACGCTGATAGTTCATGTTGAGCGGCGCATGTTTCAATGCTTCGGCCAGTAAAGGAGTGGCCTTTAGAGCGGTATCGATGTCGCCCTTGGCCTCTACTTCCTTAAATATTCTGCTCATTATGCGCATGGCAAGTGCCGGAACAAGGTGGTCGTTCACCCGTTTTACCTGCCAATCTTCCTCTGTCAGCTTCCTTATATCCCACGATAGCATGAAGTCAAGCAACAAAAAACCGGGATGATAGTCGGCTACCAGCAAGGCTGCACGCAGGATAGCACGCTGGCCTGCCTTATCTTTATCGTCGATCGAGGGATAAATCCTGAGCAAACTCCTGAAAATCTTATATGCTTCCTCCAGTTTTCTGTCCTTGAAACGCAGAAACATTACATCCACGCCCACCCAAAACATGGCCAAAGTGGTGTAATGTCCCTTATGTTCTGCATACATCGGGCGAATGGCAGCATACGCCTCTTCTATCTTTCCTTGCTTCCGCAGCTCGAATATATCTTTTACTTCCATAACATTCAGGGCTTGGTTTACCTTGCAAATATACGAAACAACCCTATTGTTTTCAAGGATTTCAATATGCTTTTTCGAAAAAACATCCCTTATTTCATCCCTGTTCTCACGATAAACAGTAACTTTGTCGGGATAATCAACAAACCAAATACAATGAAATACTTACTCGTTTCTGATATTCATGGCTGTTTGCCGGCACTGGAAAAGGTGCTTTCCTTTTACGATAACGAGCACTGCGATATGCTCTGTATATTGGGAGATATACTGAATTATGGCCCCCGCAACTCTATTCCCGAGGGCATCGACGCACCCGGCATTGTGGAAAGACTCAATGAACGGGCAAAGGACATCATCGCAGTAAGGGGGAACTGCGACGCGGAAGTCGATCAGATGCTGCTCCACTTCCCCCTCTTGTCCGACTATACCCTGCTGGTGGATGAAGGGAAAAAGATATTCCTTACCCACGGACACATCTATAACAAGGAGAATATGCCCGCAACAGGCATCGATGCCATCGTGTATGGACACACGCATTTATGGGAATTATCCGAACAAAATGGCGTATTAATCGGTAACAGCGGGTCGATTACCTTCCCCAAGGGGGGCAACCTCCCCACCTTTATGACCTACGAAAGCGGACTGTTTACGGTTTATTCCCTTGATGGCGAGAAGCTGAAAGAGGCTAAGATTTAACCTCCCATCCATCCTTAATCTCTGTTCCGGGTAAAAAAATCCGGGCAGAATATATCCTGAAACATACTGTTTTAATTTATTTTCTGTTACTGTCATTTTTAACATTTCTCATAGACACCTGAATATAAGGACATTAACATCACTTTTTTAATGACGGTATGACAGCAACTTCTATAAATTCTCATGATATAAACACAAAACAAGATTTATGGAAATTGCTGTCATTCTATCATCCGTTTTATTATCGTAAGCTCCTATTTGATAGCTGTTTATGCGAAATGTTAAAAATGACAGCAAAGAAAATAAAAATAAAATTCTTAGTAATACATACTTTTTTGTGCAGTAATACATGCTCTGTTACTCCGTAATATACGCCCTTTTGCAATGCTATATGTGCCCTTTTACCACAATATACATGCCCTTTTAGCACACTATATACGGCCTTTTACTATACCGTTTCTGCCCAATGTATCGAAATAGTGGCAGAAGGCATTAATAAAAAAGAAACGTAAAGAAGTTAGGACGGCATTCGTCCCAACTTCTTTTGCCGTATCATAATCCTGCGATTGACTTACATTTCCTCCTGTCGAGCTTTCAAAATCCCTCGACAGTCCTCTAAAATCTGTATCACCTCGTCCATCTTTGCCGCCCGAAGCAAGGCAATGCGTGTCTGCTTAAAGTCGGGAATACCCTTGAAGATAGGCGAGGACGCAAGATGCCGACGGGTGTGGAGAATGCCGCGATATTCATCTATTTTCTCGACGTTTATCCTCAACATCTCCTCCAGCACATCGATTTTCGTATCCAAGGAAATGGCCTTTTCATCGCCACTGAACAGCCACGGACAACCGAAAGTGGCTCTTCCTATCATCACGGCATCCACGCCATACTTCTCGAAGCGGTCCTTCGCATCCTGCACACTCGTAACATCGCCGTTGCCAATGATGGGAATGTGCATGCGGGGATTGCGCTTTACCTCGCCTATCAGAGTCCAATCGGCCTCGCCGGTGTACATCTGTGCACGTGTTCTACCATGAATCGTAAGCGCCTGTACGCCACAATCCTGCAACTGCTCGGCCAGTTCGGTAATGATAAGGTGGTTATCGTCCCAGCCCAGACGGGTTTTCACCGTTACGGGAGTGCTCACCGCCTTCACTACTTCACGTGTTATGTCGAGCAACAGCGGTATATTCCTCAGCATTCCGGAGCCTGCGCCCTTGCCGGCCACCTTCTTTACCGGACAGCCGAAGTTCAAATCGATTACATCCGGACGAAACTCCTCTACGATTTTGGCAGCTTCCACCATCGAATCGATATCCTTTCCGTATATCTGAATACCCACAGGGCGTTCGGCATCATTGATTATCATCTTGGCAAGGGTCGATTTTATACTGCGGATAATGGCATCGGCCGACACAAACTCGGTGTAAACCATTGCCGCACCATAGCGCTTGCACATCATCCGGAAGCCTATATCGGTTACATCTTCCATAGGTGCAAGGAACAAAGGGCGTTCTCCAAAGTCTATATTTCCTATTTTCATGGATGCAAAGTTACATAAAAAAGGAGAGATGTTATTGCCCACTCCTCCAATTTTGCAACCGGGTTGCAAAACATTTTTCCTAACTTTGTCGCTGTGAAAACAAAGAATATCAACGATTATAGAAACCAATTTACGTACGCAACATGAATAAGAAACTCTTTAAAATCATTCTTACAACGGTGCTTCTCTTTATAGCTTGGCTCATAGAGAAGAACACTTCACCGGCACTTTGGCAGCAACTCCTCATTTATTTGGTGCCGTATCTGCTCATTGCCTACCCTGTTCTGGGCGAGGCCATAGAGGGGATTATCAAGAAAGATCCCTTCGATGAAAACCTGTTAATGGCCATCGCCACCATCGGGGCACTTGTTATCGGCTTCCTTCCGGGTGCAGAGCCACAGTTCATGGAAGCGGTTTTCGTAATGCTTTTTTTCCAAATAGGCGAATATTTCGAGGATTACGCCGAGGATAAGGCACGCGATTCTATAACAGATATGATGGATATTCGCCCCGATATAGCCTTTGTAGAGCGTGGAAATGGGGAAGTTATCGGGGTGAAACCGGAGGAAGTTAGCATCGGAGAAACTATCATTATCAAGCCGGGAGAGAAGATTCCTCTCGATGGAATCATACAAAACGGAGCCTCAACGTTAAATACAGTGGCGCTAACCGGCGAAAGTCTGCCCCGTGAAGTAACCGAAAACGATGAGGTAATATCGGGATGTGTAAACCTATCCGGTGTATTAAAGGTGAAAACCACTAAAAGTTTCGGCGACTCAACAGCCTCAAAAATTCTGGAAATGGTAGAAAATGCAAGCGAGAATAAGTCGCATAGCGAATCATTTGTACGTCGTTTTGCCCATGTTTATACGCCTATTGTGGTGATAGCGGCGCTTCTTATAGCTTTTATTCCGCCTTTTTTCTATCCTGAATATGTCCCTGCCTTTACCACTTGGCTATATCGCGCCTTGACGTTCTTGGTCGTTAGCTGCCCTTGCGCACTGGTAATCTCCATCCCGCTTACCTTCTTTGCCGGCATAGGCGGTGCCTCTCACAAGGGCATCCTCATCAAAGGTGGCAATTACATGGATGCTTTGGCAAGACTGGGTATCGTTGTTTTCGATAAAACAGGTACGCTGACACATGGTACTTTCGAGGTAACCGCCGTTCACCCGAATACGATTGATGAAAAAGAACTGCTACATTTAGCTGCTCATGTAGAGCGTTTTTCTACCCATCCCATAGCAACTGCCCTTCGCCAAGCATATCCAAACGAGGCGGATAGTTGTGAGATTACGAACGTAAAGGAGATTGCCGGACAGGGAATTAGGGCACTTGTCAATGGGAAAAGTGTAGCTGCGGGCAACGAAAAGCTTATGAATGCAAGCGGAATTACGATAGAAAACTGCAAGAAATGTGCTCATCTTAACGGCACTACCATACATATTGCTATCAATAACGAATATGCCGGGCACGTTGTTATAGCCGATACGTTGAAAGAAGGGGTGTCTTCTGCGATGAAATCGCTACAAAATGAAGGCATAGAAAGGCTTGTTATGCTAACGGGCGACCATAAAAAGGTAGCTGAAACAGTAGCAAAGGAGGCTGGAATAGACACTTTCTTTGCCGAGTTGCTGCCATCCGACAAGGTAGAACATGTGGAACAGCTCCTGAAAGAGAAGAAAGAGGGTTGCACACTTGCCTTTGTGGGCGACGGAATTAACGATGCGCCGGTGCTGGCACGCGCCGATGTGGGAATAGCCATGGGCGCATTGGGCAGCGATGCAGCCATCGAGGCGGCCGATGTGGTACTGATGGATGATAAACCTTCGAAGATTGCCACAGCCATACGCATTGCCCGCCGAACAATCGGCATAGCTAAACAGAATGCCATCTTCGCCATTTCTATTAAGATAGCAGTCCTTATCCTTGCCACTTTCGGCTTTGCGTCGATGGGATTGGCCGTGTTTGCCGACGTAGGAGTAATGGTTTTAGCAGTGCTGAATGCCATGCGGGCACTAAGGCTATAAGCGCTTTACTGAAAAAAGCATAGCAGCATGCCTGTTGAATGAGATTTATCATACCTACTTATGGCAGCTACCATGCCCATTTATGACACTTGCCATGCTCACCTATGATATTTATCATACTCATTTAACGATATTTACAAGTGTTTGAAAGCACTTTGTTTGCTCCATTCTGTATCTTTGCAAATAGAATACTTTACCGCAAACAGTATGGGCAAACTACACAACACACCGCATAATAAAGGGAAGAAGCAACATCGGTTGCTTCTTCCCTTTATGCTTTTTATGTACCTTTTGCCCTGCAAGGCACAGCAAATATTGGTGTGCGATGCCATCAGCAGGTTTCCTTTGCGGGATGTTAGGGTATGGGCCGATGGGAAACCTATCGGTAAAACCATTTATTTAGGTACGATAACACTGCCCGACGGTTTCCGAACGGCTACTTTCCAAAAGGAAGGTTTCCTGAAAGAAACCCTGAAAAGAAACGAGGTTTTGTGCGACACCGTTTTTCTTTTCCCTGCCAAACACAGCCTCGACGAGGTGGTGGTTACGGGAAAAGCACGCCCGAACGTTGATGAAATGAACAAGAATACACCCAAAAGGGACTTGAAAGATGTGGGATATTTACGCTCTACTTTAGGTGGATTTGACCTTGCAACGATAGTTGATATGCGACTGAAAAGGGATAGGAAACATGCGGAACAAAACCGAAAGATATTCAAAAAATTGGATGGCGACGACCCTATCCTTCGGGCTTATGCAGAGGAAAAGGCCAACCAAGAAACGCTGAAGAGGAAACTGGAGCTGATGAAAGCAGATTCCATTAGCGTGGATTCCATTACCAAATCCCAACTGAACAACCGTTTCTCCGTACTCCAAAACAAGTCTTCTGCATCCCAAAACAGCCTTTCCACATCTCAAAGCAGCTTTTCTGCATCTCAAAACAACTTTGCTACACCCTCTAACGGGGCTTCCGCACCTCCAAAACCGCAAACTGCGACAAAATAAGGACATCTTCTCCGCGCCGCATCCCTCATTCTTAACATACTTATTACCAAATACTTATAACAGAATCACCTAACCTTTAACAACAACTTCCTCCTGTCTTTTCACGAAATTGCCTCCCCTTGCACAACCATCCATACCTATACCTCGAATTATTTATGCCTGCCCTTAAAACCACAACGCATCCATAGCGCGGTAAAAGGGCATAGATAGCGTGGCAATATATGCCCTTTTACAGAGCAAAAAGTACCCTTTTACAGGACAAAAGGGCACCTATAGCTCAATAAAATAGACTTATTTAAAAATAAAAACAGGCTATTCCTATACCAGAAATAGCCTGTTTAAAATCGCATATATTTATCTTTATTATTTCTATTTGCTTCGTAATTGCTCTAAGATGGCAAGCGCTTTGTTCTCATTTTCCTCCATAATCTCGCGCTCACCCGGCCCTTTATCGTTGATACCGCAAAGGTGCAGGATGCCGTGAATAATGACTCTATCGAGTTCTTCCTCGTAAGTTTTGTGGAAAAGTTCGGCATTGGTACGCACGGTATCTAACGAAATAACGAGGTCGCCACTGATAATATTGTCCTCATCGTAATCGAAAGTAATGATGTCGGTATAGTAATCGTGTCCAAGATATTCGTTGTTCACCTCTAAAATCTTTTCATCATCCACAAACATATAGCCTATATCGCCCACTTTTCTACCATGACTTTTCGCCACTTCTTTTATCCATTGAGAAATAATTCGTTTCTTAATCTTTGGCATTTTAACGCCATCAACATTATATGATATCATATCTTGTATGTTTAACAAACCCCATCGATCTTATATTATAAGGTGTATCCCTTTGGTAAGAAAGCAGAGACATCCCTACCGAAGTGTATCAGCTCCCGCACAACGCTCGATGAAATACTGGCCATTTCCGGCTCTGTGTAAAGCAATAAGGTGTCGATACCGCTCAGTTGGCGGTTAATATCGGCCATGGAACGCTCATATTCAAAGTCTTTCAGACTTCTTACCCCCTTAATAAGGAAGTGTGCGCCCTCCCGTTCGGCAAAACTGGTGGTAAGGTCGCTATACGATTTCACCATAATCTTAGGCTCGTCGGCATAGAGCTGGGATATCTTCTGCACCCGGACTGTGTCCGACAGCATTGTCTTTTTCCGCTCGTTCACCCCAACACCGATTACCAGTTTATCGAAAAGTGGCAGAACACGCCTCACCACCGAGTCGTGCCCTATTGTAAAGGGGTCGAAAGTACCTACGAAAATACCGATATTCATTTATTCTCTTTTGATTGCAAATATACGTGAATTGTGGCAAAATGCCAAATTATTAAGCCGATAACTCCGATTAATTCGGGATAGTTCAAAGAAGTATAACTACCCGAAAAGGTCGGGCTGCATAGGGTCGGGCACATGAAAGTTACGCCCCAGATGGTCGTAAGCAAGCTGTGTGGCAACACGCCCTCGCGGTGTTCGCTTAATAAAACCTTCCATAATAAGGAACGGCTCATATACTTCTTCTACCGTCCCACCATCCTCGCCGATGGCAGTAGCAATGGTACTCACCCCCACAGGGCCGCCATGAAACTTATCGATGATGGTAAGCAGTATTTTATTATCGATTTCATCGAGCCCATAGCGATCGATATTAAGCGACTGAAGCGACAGGAGAGCAATCTCCGGAGTAATCGTTCCGTTGCCCTTTACCTGCGCAAAGTCGCGCACACGGCGCAGAAGTGAGTTACAGATACGGGGCGTTCCACGCGAGCGTCGGGCTATTTCCACCGCAGCTTCTTCGACGATGGGCACCTTCAGAAGGGCCGCCGAGCGCTTGATAATCCGCTGAATCGTCTTTGGATCATAATACTCCAAATGAAGATTAATACCGAAACGGGCACGCAAAGGGGCTGTAAGCAGACCGCTACGTGTCGTTGCTCCAACAAGTGTAAAGGGGTTTAAGTCTATCTGAATACTACGAGCCGATGGCCCTTTATCTATCATAATGTCGATACGATAGTCCTCCATGGCAGAGTAAAGATACTCCTCTACCACCGGCGATAGTCGATGAATTTCATCGATAAAAAGTACATCGTTAGGCTCAAGACTGGTAAGGATACCCGCCAAATCGCCCGGTTTATCGAGTACAGGACCTGAAGTTATCTTAAAACCCACCCCAAGTTCGTTGGCTATAATATTACTTAAAGTAGTCTTTCCCAGTCCGGGAGGACCGTGAAGGAGCGTATGGTCGAGTGGTTCTCCACGATATTTGGCAGCTTCAACAAATACTCTAAGGTTTTCAACAACCTTCTTTTGCCCGCTGAAATCATCGAATTTCAGCGGGCGGAGAGCATTTTCGAAGTCCTTTTCCATGGAAGAGAAACGCTCTTCCCGTATATCAAAATCTTCTGACATATAGTTTATAAAGTAACAAAATCATATTTAGAAGAGAACAGTCCGTCTTCTTCTAAATTCTTTTTAATTATTTGAATAGCAACATCAGACTGATCAATACCTATCCAATGACGATTAAGACGATTGGCAGCCTTTAACGTTGTACCTGAACCTGCAAAGCAATCTAACACTAATGAATCTTCTTGAGAAGAGGCGTTAATGATAAATTGCAACATCTGCTCATTTTTCTGTGTCGGGTAAATAGGATATTGCGGGTCTTTAAAGTCCCAAATATCCTGTGGCTTTTTCCCGACACGCTCATCCGCATAATTAATCTTTCGCGGATTTCCTGAACTTGACCATTCTATCAAACCTTCATCATCAAGCCTATTTAATTCTGCTACGGAAGTCCTCCAATGTCTTCCTTTGGGAGGATAAATTCCCCTGAAAGGTTCCACCTTACTTTTTGTTTCACCCGGAGCATGAATAGGAACAGTTGTATATCGTCTTCCCTTACTATCTTTTTTATTATAGATTTTCTTTAATTCATCTTCTGTATATTCAAATGTTGGATTATTCCAAATTGGATTTTCTCCTTTGGTGTAAAAAAGAATCATATCTTTAATATTACCAAAGCCTATTTTGGGGAAATTCTTGGGATTACATTTTATTCTCGTAATATCGTTTCTAAAATTATCAAAACCAAATATTTCATCAAGCATTACCTTTACATAATGTCCTATTTTATAATCGATATGTAAATAAAAAGACCCTCTATCCGACAACAGTTTATACATTAACTTTACTCTGGTACGAAGAAAAGAAATGTATTCTTCACCTTTTAAATTATCAGTATAAGCTATTTGGGAGTCATTCGATTTACTAATTGTCGCAACACGCCCACCAGTGTCAATAGAAAAAGTCCCTCCTGTAGCAAAAGGAGGATCTATATATATAAGATCTACTTTTCCTTCAAGGCCATTGTCCAATAAATAACGGAGTCCATCAAGGTTATCTCCTTTAATCAAAAGATTATTCATATACTAAAGAGAATAAATAAAATCTCTCAATAAAAGTACACTCATTACATTTAAACTCTCGGATGTAATTCTTGTGAACATCTTTTTCTTACTCTTTATATATAATACACCATCCAGTATAGCAACCTTTACTACATTCTCTTTTGTTTCAGAATCAAGTGTCGTAATCGCATCTAAGAATTGATCATTTTGATGTCCTCCCTTATCGGTTATAAACTTTGCTTCCCCGATAATAAATTTATCCTTTCTTTTAGCCACAAAATCAAGTCCTTTATCCCTTGTATATCCCAAATGTTTTACAGCAAAATCTTTTAATTGCTTATCACTTCCTTTTAATATCTCAAAATCTTTTGATTTCAGAAAAGTTTCCTCATCTACTGGCAATTTGCCCAAAACATCGGAATTTAACCAGTTTCTGAAGAGTGGACCCATCTGCCTATTCGTTTCTTTAGGTTGGGTACATTTTTCATATAATTTATCTATACCCAACTCGTGAATACGACCACAAATACGATTAACAGTTTCCGGATTTCTTTCTATAGCAGATGAAGATAACTTGAAAAAAGAAACATAACTATCTTTTATCGGAAACAAATCCAATTTCAAAAGAGCTTTGAATAACTCTATATTATTATTCTCATTATAGTTCTTCTCTATATCCTTCCAAACATTAGCATCTATTTCCCTTATAGAATCGGGACTTAAAGGATAAACAGAGAATAACTGATCCAAATATTTTTTTTGATTAGCAAGCTCAATACTTTGCTTTGTAAAATAGTTCATAATCACTTTCTTTGCCGTTATTTTAGGTTCAAAGGTAAGAAAAAAATATCACAAGCCTAAATTCTTATACTAAGATAATCTATATAACCAGAAAAATATCTAATTTTGCATAAGCGTTTCACTCACAAAAGTACATAAAACCAATGGGCATAAATAAGAAAAGTGTATATAACGAAGTCCTCGATTATGTGATGATTGCCGTAGGAATGATATCGTACGCTATCGGGTGGACTATTTTTTTGTTGCCGAACAATATTGCTAATGGTGGTGTTGCCGGTTTGGCTTCTATCATTTACTGGGGTACAGGTATCCAAGTGGCAGCTACTTATTTCTTAATGAATGTAATTTTATTAGGTATTGCACTGAAAGTTTTAGGTTGGCGATTTTGCATAAAGACAATTTATGCCGTGATTTTACTGACAATTGTAACCGGAGTTTTCCGAAACCTCTTCCCCAATCCTACCCTTCTTCATAGCGAACCTTTCATGGCTTGTATCATCGGAGGTATCTTTTGTGGTGCAGGTGTGGGGTTCGGACTCTCTTTTAACGGCAGCTCAGGCGGGTCGGACATCGTTGCCGCCATTATTCACAAGTATCGGGACATCTCGTTAGGGAGGATTATCCTGCTCTGCGACATCATCATCGTTACTTTCTCGGTAGTGGTATTGCATAGCTGGGAGCGTGTTATCTATGGTTACGTTACGCTGTTCATCGTCTCGTTTGTCATCGACCAAGTGGTGAATGTGGGTCGCCAGTCGGTACAGTTCCTTATTATTTCTGAGCGATATGAAGAGATTGCCGAGAAGATTTCGGGCGGAACCATTCCCCGCGGCTGTACCCTCATCGATGCAGAAGGCTATTACACAGGTCATAAAACGAAAATGATACTTACCGTAACCCGGCAACGTGAAGCACAACTTGTATATCGCCTCATCGACGATATCGACCCCCATGCCTTCGTAACACAGAGTCAGGTAATGGGAGTTTATGGGAACGGTTTCAACCATTTCAAGTTAAAGCGGAAAAAGAAGTAACTACCTTTAAATCTTATGAAGAAAATATTAGTATTAGCAACAATGGCAATAGCCATAGGTTTTATCTCATGTTCTAAGAATGATGACCCGGAGATATTCGTAAAAGATGGCATACTTTCAAGATATCCTAAGGAATTAACACCATCTTACCCTATCATTTACCTATCCGATGATATAACAGAGATAGGCCCGAATGCCTTTAAAGACAATAAACAGATAAGCACTGTGGTTGCATCCAACGTTACCAAAGTGGACGATTCTGCTTTTGAGGGATGCTCAAATCTCACAACCGTAAGATTTAAAAAACTCAGAAACATAGGAAAAAAGGCATTTAAAGAAACTCCTTCCTTAAAGTTTATATACATAGGGAAACTTAAAACTTACGATGAAACATCATTTGACAAGAACGATCAAGTAACCCTTTACTATCCGCAATGGATAGAAGAACAGATTAAGGCATTCAATACTTTTGGTTTTACTATCAAACCTGACCCCAATCCGGCAGAGGACGAATATGCAGAGTTATAGCCTTTTACAACAAACATTCATTGTTTTAGTGGCAATGGAGTTTTTCTATATCATGTATTTAGAAACCTTTGCCACCACATCTAAGCACACTTCAAGCGTGTTTAAAATCAGAAAAGAAGAACTATCGCAGCCTTCTTTAGTTACACTCTTCAAGAATCAAGGTGTCTATAATGGCCTCATCGGGTTAGCATTGCTCGTTGCTACCTTTATAATACCAAGTCCTGTTACTGTTATCTTTTTCTTGATTTTTATCGTTTTAGTAGCATTATATGGCGGTATATCCAGCCATCCTTCGATATTTTTCAAGCAAGGCAGTCTGGCCATTCTGGCGCTTTTAAGTATGCTGCTTTAGGAATTACAACGCTATAGAAACACGATTTCATCGTATTTTCTTCCATTCATCAAACGCAAAAATCCCCTTTGAACAAGACAAAAAACTGTTCAAAGGGGATTTTCTATTAAGGTTTGTTTCCATTATCAGTTGTATGGAGTAAAGCAGTTTATCCCAAGTATATCGAAAAAGATAAGGATTTTTAGTACGGAAAATATTACGCTAATGATAGAAAAATCGTAAATTTGTAGGGCCAACATGAACGATTGATAACAGCAATAACACTATATTCGAATGAAAAGAAAGATAAAGTTCACCAAGATGCATGGTGCCGGCAACGATTATATCTATGTCAATACCTTAGAAGAGACCATCGATAATCCGGAAAAAGTATCTAAAGACATTAGCCGTTACCACTTCGGTATTGGCTCGGATGGCTTGGTCTTAATCGGAAAACCCACTGATAAGAGCAAGGCAGATTTCTCTATGCGCATCTTTAATGCCGATGGTTCGGAGGCTATGATGTGTGGTAATGCCAGTCGTTGTATTGGGAAGTATCTCTACGAACGTAATCTTACCAAAGAAAAGGAGATTCGTTTAGAAACTCTTTCAGGTGTAAAGATTCTAAAACTGGATGTAAATGCCGATGATGAGGTTACATCTGTTACCGTAGATATGCTGGAGCCTCAGCTAAAAGTTGCCGAACAATACGATGAAAAGGAAGGAACTGTTCTTGCAGCTGACGACAGGACTTTCGAAGGAACATTCGTTAGTATGGGTAATCCGCACTTCGTCATCTTCGTGGATGACACAGAAGCGCTCGACATAGCACACTACGGAAAGATTCTGGAACACCATAAAGCATTCCCGCAAAGATGTAATATCGAGTTTGCTACCATAAAACCGGATGGCAATATACGTACTCGCGTATGGGAAAGAGGCAGCGGAATTACTTGGGCTTGTGGTACCGGAGCCTGCGCAACAGCCGTGGCAGCTTGCCTAAAGCAGGGCAATCGCACTCCAAAAACCATCGTAATGGATGGAGGAACATTGCACATTGAATGGAATAAGGACAATAACCACATCTTTATGACGGGTCCTGCCGCCTTCGTTTTCGATGGAACAATAGAAATAAACGATTAAACAGATATACGACAATGACAAAGATTAATGAGAACTTCCTTAAGTTAGCAAAGAATTATTTATTTGCAGACATCGCAAAGAAGGTAACCAATTATAAAGAAGCCCATAAAGATAAGCGTGTTATCAGTCTGGGTATCGGCGACGTAACCCGTCCTTTGGTACCCGCGGTAACCGAGGCTATGCACAAGGCAGTGGATGAAATGGCCAACAAGGATACCTTCCGTGGTTACGGACCGGAGCAGGGCTATGCCTTTTTACGTGAGGCTATTGTGGAGAACGATTATAAAAAGCGTGGGATAGACATCTCTATCGATGAGGTATTCGTAAACGATGGAGCCAAGAGTGATACCGGTAACATTGGCGATATCTTGTCATTAACCAACTCGATTGGCGTTACCGATCCTATCTATCCTGTATATATCGACTCTAATGTCATGTCGGGACGTGCAGGAGATAATGTAGATGGCAAGTGGAGCAACATCACTTACATGGCTTGTACGGCTGAAAACAACTTCACTCCGGCCATTCCTGACCACCATGTAGATATGATTTACCTTTGTTATCCAAACAATCCAACAGGCACAGTGCTCAAAAAAGAGGAGCTAAAGAAGTGGGTGGATTATGCTTTGGCTAACGATTCGCTCATCCTCTACGATGCTGCTTACGAGGCATATATCAAGGAAAGCGGTATTCCTCATTCCATTTACGAGATAGAAGGAGCAAAGAAAGTTGCTATAGAGTTCCATTCTTACTCTAAGACAGCCGGCTTTACCGGTGTTCGTTGCGGTTATACCGTTGTTCCGAAGGAGCTGAAAGCAGGTGTAGTGGGCAAGAACGGCGAGCGTGTTGAGCTTAATTCGCTATGGGATCGTCGTCAATGCACCAAGTTCAACGGTACAAGCTACATCTCGCAATGTGCTGCCGCAGCCATTTATACAGAGGAAGGCGACAAACAGATACGTGAGGTTATCGACTATTACATGGGCAACGCCACCATCATGCACAAGGCATTGGAGGAAATGGGGTATGAGGTGTTCGGCGGAGTGAACGCTCCTTACCTATGGGTGAAGACGCCAAAGGGTGTTACCAGTTGGGGATTCTTCGATAAATTACTGGCAGATGCAGCCGTTGTTTGTACTCCCGGTGTGGGCTTTGGGCCTGCAGGAGAGGGCTATATCCGCTTTACTGCCTTTGGTAATCGCGAGGATTGCCTCGAGGCAATGGAGCGATTAAAGCAGGTAAAGTTCTAAAAGTGGCATAGAATAACATCTATAATATATAAGAGTTGCACTTCCATACAAGGTGCAACTCTTATTCTTTTCTCTCCCGTTTCTATCATGTGAGAATACATTCCTGCTAATTTTCAAAATGTAACAACAGGATATATCATCATAAAATGCTATATTTATCCACTAAGTCCTTAAAATCCAAGTCAGTCCAGTAAGTATAATTTTTGATACAGACAATGGAAGCAGCCTAATAAAAGGACATATATCGTAAAGGAAAAGACCACGTATTATAAAGGAAAAAGGCATGTATTGCAGAGAAAAAAGCCATATATTACAGCATAAAAAACACATATTACCAAAAGTTTTATTTTTATTTTCTTTGCTTTCATTTTTAACAATTCGTATAAATAGCTAATAATTAATCTTTTACAGGGATAATCAGGCTGACACCATGACAGCAACTTTTATAAATATCCCTTCGATCTGTCGTTTATAGATTTTACACTTTTACTGTCATTCCGTCATTCAAAATGCAACTGTAATTGTTTTGTATCCAGCAGTTTACGCAAATTGTTAAAAATGATGGCAAAAGAAAAAAAATAAAATTACTTTGTATTGTCCCCTATTTTATCTATATTTGTATATTAGGCAATCCAAAAAATCAAACAAAGATGAAACCATTAGCCCAAACATTTCCCATTGTTATATTCAGCTTATCTGTTCTGATAGGCTGCACACCACATACTATTCACCCGGAAAAGATGAGGGGTTGCTGGATGAGCGAAAGCAATGAGCCGTTGGGAATGAATCAAACAATAGAGATTTCCGAGCCCGATTCGCTCGCAAGCTACGATCCGGCTGCTGGAGATACCATATTTGTATTCGATGGCTACCGGATAAAGTCAGACACTATCATCTTTCACTTTCAGGGTAAAACAAACTTCAAGTGCAAGATAGAACAGCTCGATGACTCCATCCTTATCCTGCGAGGTCTGCCCGGTAGAGAGGAAGAATCGGTGAAATTTATAAGAAACAGCAAGGCCAAAAATAATTTATCCGTAATTAGGTAAAGATAAAAAGGAATATGACTCCTATTTATTTTAATTTATCATACTATCAATATAAAATATAATAAAAAACTATCATAACGCCTACATTTACTTGATATAAATCAATTAATAATCCTTTTTATAATTAAATACCACCAACTTTTGCCCAAAAAGAAAGATATATTGTATATTTGTAAACAAATTGATAGGAAATAATTTATTTACTTACTAAACGACAGCGACAAATGGGAAAGGGATTATATAATTCTACCTACGAGCACGACGCCTGTGGCGTTGGTATGATTGTCAATATTCATGGCAACAAGAGCCACGACTTAGTCGATAACGCGCTTACTGTGTTAGAGAACATGCGCCATCGTGGAGCAGAAGGAGCTGACAACAAGACCGGCGATGGTGCAGGTATCTTGCTACAGATACCTCACGAGTTTATACTTTTACAAGGTATCCCCGTACCGGAGAAGGGGAAATACGGTACGGGAATCGTCTTCCTGCCAAAAGACGCGCACAAACAGGAGGGTATTCTGAAGGTGATTATCGAGGAGGTGGAGCGTGAAGGCCTGCAGCTGATGCATCTTCGCTCGGTTCCCACCAATCCTGCGTGCTTGGGTAAGGTAGCTCTTTCCAATGAGCCGGATATCAAACAGCTGTTCATTACGGGCATCACCGACGATAAACTGGCCGATTTCGAACGCATTCTTTATGTTGTCCGAAAGCACATAGAGCTGCGTGTAAGCGATAAGGACTTCTACATTTGCTCGCTATCCAGCAAGAGCATTATATATAAAGGTATGCTTTCGAGTATGCAGGTACGCCAATACTATCCCGATTTAACAAACGATTATTTTACTTCCGGGCTGGCTTTGGTTCACTCTCGCTTCTCAACAAATACCTTTCCAACATGGTCGTTGGCCCAACCTTTCCGCCTTGTAGCCCATAATGGTGAAATAAATACCATCAGGGGTAATAGAGGTTGGATGCAAGCAAGGGAGAGCGTGTTGTCAAGCGACCAATTCAAAGACGTCAAATCGTTATCTCCAATCATACAGCCTAACATGTCCGACTCTGCCAGTCTCGACAATGTGTTCGAGTTCTTGGTAATGAGTGGTTTGCCGTTGCCTAAGGCCATCTCGGTTATGGTACCTGAAAGCGCAAACGACAAAAATCCCATTTCCGACGACCTGAAAGCCTTTTACGAGTATCATTCCATCCTTATGGAGCCTTGGGATGGTCCTGCAGCACTTATGTTCAGCGATGGTCGCTATGCCGGAGGCATGCTCGATCGCAACGGTTTGCGCCCGGCCCGCTACACCATTACCAAGAATGGAACAATGGTTGTGGCTTCTGAAGTGGGTGTTACCCATATCGATGCCGAAGAAGTAATAGAAAAAGGACGCCTTCAACCGGGTAAAATTCTGTTGATTGATACCCAAGAAGGTAAGATTTACTATGATGGCGAGATAAAAGACAGGCTTGCTCACGAGTATCCTTATCGTGAATGGCTGAACACTAACCGTATAGAACTGGAGAAATTAAAGTCGGGGCGTAAGGTAGAAAACAGTGTTCCCGACCTTAAAGGCAAGGAAATATGTTTCGGGTATGGGCAGGAAGATATTGATAATACACTTATTCCAATGTCCACCATTGGGCAAGAGCCAACTACATCAATGGGTAATGACACTCCATTGGCTGTTCTTTCCGACCGGCCACAAATATTCTTCGACTACTTCCGACAACAATTTGCTCAAGTAACCAATCCTGCCATCGACCCTATCCGTGAGAATTTAGTGATGAGTTTGGTAGAATACATTGGCAGAGTGGGGTCAGGAATCTTAAATCCAAGCGAAGATAACTGCAAGATGGTGCGCCTTCCACACCCTATCTTGACCAATACCGACCTTGATCTGCTCTGCAATATCCGTTACAAGGGCTTTAACACGGTGAAACTTCCGATGGTATTCGACATCCGGAAGGGTGAGACAGGCTTAAAAGAGGCTATCGATAAGCTCTGCATTGAGGCAGATAAGAGTGTTGATGAGGGTTATAACTACATCATTTTATCTGATAGAGACATCGATTTTACCCATGCTCCTATCCCATCATTGCTTGCTGTTAGTGCCGTTCATCACTATTTAATCAACACTGGTAAGCGTACTCAGACGGCATTGATAGTAGAATCGGGCGAAATTCGGGAAGTAATGCATGCAGCTTTGCTATTAGGCTATGGTGCATCTGCTCTCTGTCCATATATGACTTATGCCATTCTTGATGAACTTGTAAAGCAAGGAAAGATTCAAGAGAATTACAATACAGCACAAGCTAACTATATAAAGGCTGTTAAGAAGGGCTTATTTAAAATAATGTCTAAGATGGGTATCTCTACTATCCGCTCTTATCGTGGTGCCCAGATATTCGAAGCAGTAGGTTTGTCAGAGCAACTTTTAGCTACTTACTTTGGAACATCTGTCAGCACTATCGGTGGTATTGGTTTAAAGGAGATTGCGAAAGATGCCATAACACTTCATCAAAGTGCTTTCGGACCTACACCAAGCGAGGACACAAAAACAGCAAAAGAGCGCGGATTCCTGCCTAATAGAGGTCAGTATCATTGGAGAAAGAATGGTATTGAGCATGCTTGGTCGCCGGAAGTAATTGCGACTTTGCAGCTGGCAACCCGCAAAGGCGACTATAACCTGTTTAAAAAATACACCAATCTGGTAGATAAAAAGGAGAAGCCTATCTTTATTCGCGATTTCTTCGATATCAAACGCAACCCTATCAGCATTGATAAGGTAGAGCCTGCATCAGAGATTATGAAGCGATTTGTTACCGGCGCAATGTCGTTTGGTGCTCTTTCAAAGGAAGCCCACGAGGCAATGGCATTGGCAATGAACGCTATTGGCGGGCGTTCGAATACCGGTGAAGGTGGTGAGGATAACGAACGCTTTCACAGCGAGATAGATGGTATATCCCTAAACAGCAAGACTAAGCAGGTTGCCTCTGGTCGTTTCGGTGTTACAACAGAATATCTGGTAAATGCAGAAGAGATACAAATAAAGGTGGCACAGGGCGCGAAGCCGGGTGAGGGTGGACAACTTCCGGGCTTTAAGGTAAACGATGTCATTGCCAAGACCCGCCATTCCATTCCGGGTATCTCGCTCATTTCTCCTCCACCCCACCACGATATCTACTCTATCGAGGATTTGGCACAGCTTATCTTCGACCTGAAGAATGTTAATCCGAAAGCAAAAATCAGCGTAAAGCTCGTTGCTGAGAGTGGAGTTGGTACCATTGCTGCCGGTGTTGCGAAAGCAAAAGCCGACCTAATTGTTATATCCGGAGCCGAAGGAGGTACAGGCGCCAGTCCTACTTCATCTATGCGTTATGCCGGTATCAGTCCGGAAATAGGGCTATCGGAAACACAGCAGACGCTTGTTCTTAACAATCTTCGTGGCAATGTATGCTTACAAGTAGATGGACAATTGAAATCCGGGCGTGATATTATCCTTATGGCACTACTTGGAGCAGAGGAATTTGCCTTCGGAACAGCTGCCTTGATTACATTAGGTTGCGTTATGATGCGTAAATGTAACCTCAATACCTGTCCGATGGGAGTAGCGACACAAGACAAGAAGTTACGTAGCTACTTCCGTGGTGATTATCATTATCTTATCAACTTCTTCACTTTTTTAGCAGAAGAAGTTAGAGAATACTTGGCAGAGATGGGATATACCAGCCTCAATGAGATTATCGGACACACAGAACTCATAGAGACACATCTCCCAAAAGAGGGAAAACCCTCTACATTAGACTTCTCTCGATTACTTCACCGAGTAGATTCCAATAATCCTCTGCACTATGATAAGGGACAGATTCACGACCTTTCTGATGTTTTAGACCGTAAAATCATAATCGGAGCAACGCCGGCTATTGAGAAAAAGGACGAAGTAAACCTTGACTTTAGCATCAAAAATACCGACCGCGCTGCAGGTATCATGCTTTCAGGAATTATTGCTGAGAAATATGGTGAAGAAGGATTACCGGATAAAACCATTAATATCAAGTTTAAAGGATCGGCAGGTCAGAGCTTCGGAGGCTTCCTTGTAAAGGGTATCGACTTCAAATTGGAAGGTGAAGCGAACGATTATGTAGCCAAAGGACTGTCGGGTGGACGTATAAGTATTATGCCTCCAAAGCGTAGTAGCTTTGTAGCAGAGGATAATATCATCATTGGTAATACCGGTCTTTATGGCGCAACATCGGGCGAACTATATATAAATGGTAAGGTAGGAGAACGCTTTGGCGTAAGAAACTCGGGTGCTATTGCCGTTATTGAGGGTGCAGGCGACCACTGTTGCGAATATATGACAGACGGACGTGTTGTTGTTCTTGGTGAAACCGGTCGTAACTTTGCTGCCGGAATGAGTGGCGGCATTGCCTATGTGTGGGACAAGAACCATAATTTCGACTACTTCTGTAACATGGATATGGTGGAAATAAACCTCGTAGAAGAAAGCAGTTACCGCAAGGAATTACACGAGCTCATCCGCCAGCACTATCTATACACAGGCTCGAAGCTGGCCAGAACGATGCTCGACGACTGGAATCGTTACATCGAGGACTTCGTACAGGTTGTTCCGATCGAGTATAAACGGGTACTGCAAGAGGAGCAAGTAAAGAAGCTTCAGGAGAAGATAGCAATGGTACAGCACGATTATTAATCACAAAAGAAAGAAGGAAACAACGATATGGGAAATCCGAAAGCATTCCTAACGATACCTCGTCAAGAGGCCGGGTATCGTCCGATACATGACAGAATACATGACTTTGGAGAAGTAGAGCAAACCCTTAACAGCAAAGACAGGCGCACACAGGCCAGCCGTTGCATGGATTGTGGTGTACCTTTCTGCCATTGGGCATGCCCATTAGGCAATCGCCCACCGGAATGGAACGATGCTTTATACAAAGATAATTGGGAGTTAGCTTATAATTTATTAAACGATACCGACGATTTTCCGGAGTTTACAGGTCGTATCTGCCCTGCTCTTTGCGAAAAAGCATGCGTTCTTAATCTGGCAGAACACGAACCTACTACCAATAGAGAGGATGAAGCCGCCATTACAGAACATGCTTGGGACGAGGGATTCATTACGCCTAAGACCTATGAACGCAATGGAAAGAAGGTCGTTGTGGTAGGAGCAGGACCTGCAGGTCTTGTTGCCGCCAACCGCCTTAACCAAAAAGGCTACGCCGTTACAGTGTTAGAAGCGCGAGAAGATGTAGGCGGTTTACTCCGTTATGGTATTCCAAACTTCAAACTTAACAAAGCTATTATCGATCGAAGAGTACATCTTCTTGAGGAAGAAGGCATCACTTTCCGGTTCAACACAGTACTTACTCCTGCACCGGCAACTATCAAGGGGGAGCCGAAAATGGAAAAAATCGTAGTAAAAGTAGAAGACCTCGCTAAGGAATACGATGCCGTTGTCATTGCAACAGGTACACCTCAGGCACGCGATTTGAATATTCCGGGTCGTGAAAATAAAGGAGTATATCTGGCGTTAGAGCTTCTCTCTCAGCAAAACCGTCTCCTTGCCGGTGTAAAAATAGCTCCGGAAGACATCATTTCTGCCAAAGGAAAGGATGTATTGGTTATCGGTGGCGGTGATACCGGTTCCGATTGTATTGGTACTTCGCACCGTCAGGGCTGTAAGAGTGTTACTCAAATCGAAATAATGCCTAAACCTGTAGAGGGACCGGATGACCCCAATAGTCCATGGCCCAACTGGCCTCGCACCCTCAAAACCACCTCTTCGCACGAAGAAGGATGCATAAGAAGATGGAATATCAACAGTCTTGAATTTCTCGGAGAGGATGGAAAGCTTACCGGAGTACGTGTGCAGCCTATCGACTGGAAGCCTAATCCGGAGGGTGGTCGCCCCATTATGGTGGAGGCAGGAGAGCCGGAAGTTATCAAGGCAGAGATTGTTTTCCTTGCAATGGGATTCCTTCCACAACAACATCCCGACTATCCTGAAAATGTTTTTGTAGCCGGCGATGCCGCTTCGGGTGCCTCCCTCGTGGTAAGAGCCATGGCAAGTGGACGCGATATTGCACAAAAAGTAGATCAGTTCATTAACAAATAATAATATCAGGTTTTTAACAAGTAATCAATATCAGTTCTTTAACAAGTAACGATATCTCCTACCATTACATATTTCCTATCATTAAAAAGGGCAAGCCTTGTTTTCTTTCACAGAAAACAGGCTTGCCCCTCTTTTATATATTATGCGTTATTCGTTATTTTAAAATACCCTTCTCAACACCTTTCCCAACACTTTTTTGTATCTTTGCCAAATTATAATTCTACTATAGAATATACTTATCTCTAAGAAATATATGATAGCAACTCTCTTACAACTCTGGTGGATTCAGAAAAAGCGCACATTCAGTTGGTTTCGATTGGGTGTATTGCTCTACTTCATAGCCTTTATAGGCCTTGTGGTATGGGGCTTCTTCACTGCCGACAATGTGCAGATTACCACCTTAATTGCCGAGAAGTCCTCGCAAGATATGGCGGTTATCCTTGCCATGACCTTTGTTTCCGCCAGTATTCTTACAAAGATACTCATGAAGAAGGAGGCGTGCAAGATGGACGACAGCATTCGTTCGCGCCCTATCCGGCAATCCAGTTGGACGTCGTTTATCATCCTCACTGCTCTGCTCGACTACTGGACGCTCTACATTCCCCTGCTTGCCTTCATCTTGGCAGCGCTCATCATGCCGCTAAACTATGCACTGGCCACAGCCTTTCTGTCGTTGCTGCTCAGCTTTTCAGATGCCCTTGTCGTTACCGGTGTGCGTGCAGCCAACTCGAAAACCGAAAAAACAGGCATCGCTCTGTGCTATATCACCTTTCTGTTCCTCATCACGCCGTATGTAATCTTCGGCGCCGGACTGATGTTACCTATACTTCACATAATCGGGATGGGGATTGCCGTTATCTCATATATCGCCTTTTCCGTTTACATCATCTATCACTTGGATTATCATGATGAGCAAACAAAGAAGAAAGATAAGGTAAAGAGCCGTGATGGAAGCTCGCTTTGGACGATGAACTGGGCAGGATTTCGCAGAACATCTCCCTTTAAATACAGCACCATTCTCTTTACCCTAATCATGGTTTTGGATGCTTACTTGTTCGGATCTATAAAAGAGAGCGTTGGCGGCATCGGAGACCGGCTCATCTTTTACGGCTTTACCCTCTTTGCAATCGCCTACCCTTCCATCCAGCTTGGGCAGCAACTCCTCTGCATAGAAGGGAACTTCATGGACGGACTCTTTACCCGTCCCTTTGCCATTCAGGCACTTTTGGAGAGTAAATTCCGTTTTTTTGCCCTCCTGAACGCCATCGCCATGCTGCCACTTATTCCCGGTATCTTCTTCGATTATTGGTCGGCAGGCTATCTAATAGGGCTGTATCTCTTCTCGATGGTGGTAAACCTGAGTACCTTCCACACCTGCCTCACCTCCCGAAGCATCGAGCTTTTCTCGGGATCCTACTTCAAATTTCAGAAGAACACCAACAGTTTCGACCTCCGCAGTCTGATAACCCTCATGGTGATAGGTATCTTTGTAGCGATATTCTACTTCGTACCGCAACAGCAAACAGCCCTGATGATTGTTTCGCTGCTCGGCATCGTTGCGGTTTCCATTCATCGTATTGTCATCCGAAAAATAGCAAAGAGCTTCCTGAAACACAAATATAAACGTCTGGAAGAGTTCAGAAAATAAATCCTCCACTTGCCCATAAAACAATAACTATGCATATTCAGATTCATCAACTTAAAAAGATATATGGCGAAAAAACCGCTGTTAATATCCCGGAACTTGCCATCAGACAGGGCGAGCTCGTTGGTTTGGTAGGCAATAACGGTGCCGGCAAAACCACCTTAATGCGCCTTATCCTCGATTTAATCCGAGCCGACGAGGGAAATGTAGCTATCGGCGATGCCGATGTGAGTCAGACAGAAAACTGGAAAAACAACGTTGGTTCCTTTATAGACGGCCGTTTCCTCATTGATTTCTATACTCCGGAGGAATACTTTAGCTTTATTGCCAAAGTATATAATATTGAAAAGGGCGATTTAGAAATACGCTTAGCCGAATTTTCTGCTATAGATAACGGCGAAATTCTAGGTACAAAGAAGTATTTAAACGACTTTTCGCAGGGTAATAGACAGAAGATTGGAATTATTGGAGCGATGATTACCCACCCTGATATACTGATTCTCGATGAGCCTTTCAATTATCTTGACCCATCATCGCAGATATTCGTGGCAAAGAAGATTCAGCAACTCTGCCATGAACAGGGAACAACGGTACTTATTTCCAGCCACAACATTCAATTTATAGCCGACATTTCCACCCGTATTCTGCTCATGGAAAAGGGCGAGATAAAGAAGGATATACAGGCCGGACAGGGCGACATGCTTACCGAGCTTAACCAATATTTCGAGCAGGAATAGGATAACAACATACTTATTAGCAAACGGCAGATATGCAAAAAACGGGGACGTGCTTACTTTCACACGTCCCCGTTTTTATTTTAAAATATACTATTCAACCCTTTAAAGGATGCCTCCTTTATGCTATATGTCATCTTTTGCTACATAAAAGACTATCTTTTACCAAGCAAAAGGGCACCTTTTACCGAATAAAAGAGCCTCTTTTACTATAACAGTCGTAAACTGTTGAAAATTAGCGGCATATCAATCCTTAATCAGTTCGAGTGCTTTCCGCAACTCTTCGCTCTGCTCGTTCCATACTTTATAGTACTCGTTCATATCCCAAAGGTCGCGTGCTATGAGCGCCTTAAGTTGTAACGAGAGGTAAGAAACCGTCTGCTTCAGCTCCTTATCATCCTTCGGCTTCAGTTTCTGCTTCGCTCCTTCTGCCACGATAGCATCGGTCAGGCCGGCCGGAACCTGATATTCCTTGTTGAAAGCATCGAAACTTTTGTATTTTCCTTTCAGTAAAGTTCTGTTCGTATCGATGTACCTTAAATAGGCATCCATCATGATATTCTTGGCAACCAGCTGTCGGTGGAACTTCGTAAACTGTGTTGTGTCCAAAGGAACGAACACATCAGGCATGATACCTCCGCCACCATACACCGCTCTGTGCTTGCGTTTGGTGTAGAACACCTTACTCTTGTCGAAGCGAATACTGTCCTTATTCACAAATTCTCCATGTTTGTAGCGATTATCCAAATCCATTTCATAGTCGAGCAAATCGCCTTTCTTGTAAGGTTTCTGAATACACCGCCCGCTCGGAGAATAGTAATGTGCCACGGTAAGGCGAATCATACTGCCGTCGGGGAGGTCGATAGGACGCTGCACCAAACCTTTTCCGAAGGTACGCCGACCGATAATCGTACCACGGTCGTTGTCCTGAATGGCTCCTGTTACAATCTCGGCAG
Organism: Prevotella sp.; assembly: GCA_041855505.1. Classification (GTDB taxonomy): domain Bacteria; phylum Bacteroidota; class Bacteroidia; order Bacteroidales; family Bacteroidaceae; genus Prevotella. The sequence continues at coordinate 81,590 of JBHAEI010000016.1, read as the reverse complement.
CCGAGGCTGTCAGCTCATTTACGAGCACATACACCTTAATATCCTTTAGCCTTCCGTTGCCTTTGGCACGGTATTCCTGTCGGGGAATTGCACGCCCCTCGGTATATACAATCATATCTCCGCTCTGCAGGAACTCATTGGCTATCTGAACAGCAGCCTGAAGATAGCCGCCACCATTCTCCTGAAGGTCGATAATAAGCGATTTCATCCCTTTTTTCTGCAGCGAATCCACCGCGCTCATAAACTCATCGTAGGTTTTTGCACCAAAGCTGCCCCAACGAATATAGCCTACTCTCGGCCGAATCATATACGCCGCGTCGAGGGTATGGACAGGAATCTTGGCACGTGTAACGACAAAGGTCAGCTTGTCCTTCACCCCTCGGCGCACAATCGTCAGCTTCACCTTTGTGCCACGCTTGCCACGCAGCCGCCTCATTATCTCGGTACGCTCCATCTTCACACCGGCTATGGCACTGTCGTTCACAGCCACGATACGGTCGCCGGCTACGATGCCCACCCTCTCGGAAGGCCCCTTTACTACAGGCTGAATAACCACAAGGGTATCGGAAATCATGTTGAACTGCACTCCGATACCATCAAAATCGCCTTGCAGCGGCTCATTCATGGCTTTCGCCTCCTTGGGGTCGGCATAGGTAGAGTGCGGATCGAGCTTCTCCAACATGCCCCGGATGGCATCTTCGGCCAGTTTATTCTCATTTACCGAATCGACATACAGTTGGTTAATGGCCATTTCGGCCAACTGAATCTTCACCATCGGAGAGTTCTTCGAGAAGTTAATCCTCGACTGCGCATTGCCGACAACGGGTAGCAATGCCCATACTGCCACGAGCATGATGACTATTCTCCTTATTCTCTGTTTCTTCATTTTCAAAAAATCCTATTATAAAAATCCTCCTTCCTTACGAAAGCTATACAGCTTCCTCTTCCGGAATATCCTCTTCCACCACAAGGTTGTCGATGATGAAGTTCTGGCGTTCCATCGTATTTTTGCCCATATAATACTCCAAGAGTTTCTGAACTTGGTCGTTCTTGTGCAGCGTAACCTGCTCCAAACGGATGTCAGGGCCGATGAAATGGGCAAATTCGTCGGGCGAAATCTCTCCCAAACCCTTGAAACGGGTTATCTCCGGGTCGGGCCCCAAGTCGGCAATCGCCTGCAATCGTTCCTCTTCCGAATAGCAATAGCGTGTAATGAAGTCGCTCTTCTTTTCGCCTTTGATACGCTTCTCGTCGGCTTCTTTTATCACTTGTTTGTTCTTTATCTTCGTTCTTCTGTTCCTGACACGGAACAATGGGGTTTGCAACACATATACATGTCCTTTCTTGATAAGCTCGGGGAAGAACTGAAGGAAGAAGGTGATAATCAGCAAGCGGATGTGCATGCCATCGACATCGGCATCGGTTGCCACGATAACCTTGTTGTATCGCAGCGTGTCGAGCCCCTCTTCTATGTCAAGAGCAGCCTGCAGCAGGTTGAATTCCTCGTTCTCATACACCACTTTCTTGGTTAGTCCGAATGAGTTTAGCGGTTTTCCACGCAGCGAGAACACAGCCTGCGTATTCACATCACGGCTTTTGGTGATAGAGCCGCTGGCCGAATCGCCCTCCGTAATAAAGATACAGCTCTCCTCCTTGCGGTCGTTCTTCACATCACTGTAATGGATGCGGCAGTCGCGCAGCTTCCTATTATGAAGATTTGCTTTCTTGGCACGCTCTCGGGCCAGCTTCGTTACACCGGCCATCGCCTTGCGTTCGCGCTCCGTCTCCTTTATTTTATTCTCCAATATATCGGCGAAATCTTCTTTATGGATATGCAGGTAGTTGTCCACATTTTGCTTAACGAAGTCGCCCACATACTTATTAATGGTGTCGCCATCGGGACTCATCTGGGTAGAGCCTAACTTTACCTTGGTCTGCGACTCAAAGATAGGCTCTTCCACATTCACAGCAATAGCGGCAACAATGCCGTTTCGGATATCTCCATACTCGTATTTCCCGAAGAATTCCTTAATCGTTTTGGCGATATGCTCCTTGAAAGCACTCTGATGCGTACCGCCTTGCGTGGTGTGCTGCCCATTAACGAACGAGTAATACTCCTCGCCATACTGATTGGTATGGGTGAAGGCTATCTCTATATCCTCGCCCTTCATGTGGACGATAGGGTAAAGCGGATCGACGGTCATGTTGTCCGTCAGCAAATCTTTCAGTCCATGACGGCTCAGGATACGCCTACCATTGTACATAATGGTAAGCCCGGTGTTCAGATAAGTGTAGTTACGGAGCATCGTCTCCACAATATCGTCGTGGAAACTATAGTTCTTAAAGAGGGTGTTATCCGGCTCAAAATAGATAAAAGTGCCGTTTTCATCGGAGCTTTTTGAGGTTCTGTCGCCAATAAGATTGCCCTTTTCAAAGCTCAAGACACGCACCTTGCCCTCACGATAGCTCTTTACCTCGAAATGAGCACTCAAGGCATTGACGGCTTTCACGCCCACTCCGTTCAGGCCTACCGACTTTTTAAAGGCTTTCGAGTCGTATTTACCACCCGTGTTCAGCACCGAAACAGCCTCAACGAGCTTACCTTGCGGGATGCCACGACCGTAGTCGCGCACAGAAACACGAAGGTTATCCTCGACATCTATCTCTATCCGGCTGCCGGCATTCATCTTGAACTCGTCGATGGAGTTGTCGATTACTTCCTTCAGCAAAACATAGATACCGTCTTCGGGCAACTTTCCATCGCCTAAACGGCCAATATACATACCGGGACGGGTACGAACATGCTCCATATCCGACAGGTGTCGGATGTTGTCATCGGTATATTGTACAGCTTTCTGCGTGTTTTCTGTCATATATTCTTATCTGTTTTTGTTGCTTAATTCGATTGAAAACCACTCATCCGGCATAAGCCGTGCACGAGGATAGCCTACAGACTCTTCTTATAAACACGGCGACGCTTGTGAATTTCAGGATTCAATGGCCCCCATTGCGACTGCACCCCGTCGTTCGATTCCATCTCTACCTGACTCTCGCCCCATTTAAATCCGGCCTCTATATAGCGCGGAATCAAGTCGGCAAAGAGCAGGGCGTTGGCTCCTTTTGCCCGATATTCGGGCAAGAAACCTATCAGGAGGCAATCCACTCCCTCGGTCCTGTTCCACTTAATGGCACGCAAAAGATGCCACCATCCCCACGGGAACAGTCGGCCACGACGGCATTTCTGCAAAGCACGGCTGAGCGATGGAATTGAAATTCCCATGCCCGCCATGGAGTTGTTGTTGTTCCCATCCTCAATAACCGTAACGAAATCGAGATTGGCCAGCGGGAAATACATATCGACATACTGATCTATCTGCTTGTCAGTCAGCTTCGAAAAGCCATAAAGGTCTTTATAGGTTTCGTTCACAAGTTCTAATAATTTACGGCCATAGCCTCCCTCAAAAACATCTTTCTTCGTAAGTTTCTTCACCTTCAGGTTATACCTCTTCTGAATCATTTCGGCTATCTTGGCATACTTCTCGGGCACTTTATCGGGCACAACAAGGAATTGCTCTATATAATCGTTGTCCTTCTCCCATCCTCCTAACTGCTCCATGTGCTTGGGATAATAATCGTAATTATAAATGGTGGCCATCGTTCCAAGCCTGTCGAAGCCAAAAGTAAGCATTCCTTCGGGATCCATATCGGTAAAACCCAACGGACCTACTATCTGCTCCATGCCATGTTTTCGCCCAAACGCCGCCACAGCATCGAGCAAAGCACGGGAAACCTCGATATCATCGATAAAATCTATCCATCCAAAACGCACGTTTTTTACATTCCAGCGTTCGTTGGCATGGTAGTTAATAATGGCAGCCACACGCCCCACAATCCTTCCTTCCTTGTATGCTAAGTAGTATTCTGCTAAACAAAAGTCGAACGCCGCGTTCTTTTCTCTCGACAACGTATTCATTTCATCGCTGAACAAATTGGGTACATCGTACTCATTACCCTCGTAAAGGTCGTAATGAAAGTCGATGAAAGCCTCGAGATCTTTCTTTGTTTCAACTTTCTTTATTTCTATTGCTGACATTTTTTAATACTTATATTTCCTCGTTAAATGTGCAAATTTACCAAAATTAGGGGATAATGCCAAAGAAGATGCTTGTTTTTACATCTTTTGCGCCGGAGCAATAACGATTAATAAAGTCTTTTATAAGTTATCCGGCATTCTTCCCATGCTTTATATTATCAACGACTTTTGCAGGTATTTTTAGCATAAAGGAAGAGTCTTGTGTCGCAAAAAGAGCATATTTTACAGAGTGAAAGAGCATGTATTGTGAGGTAAAAGGGCATGTATTACAGCACAAAAGAGTATGTATTGCTACAAAATTAATTTTTATTTTATTTGCCTTCAGTTTTAACAATTATCATAAACAACTGACAAACAAACCTTTACAAGAACAATACAGATGATGACATGACAGCAACTTTTATAAATCTTCTATTTTGTGCCAAATTAAATTTTGCCGTCATACCTTCACGCAAAACAGCACCTTAAATAATTGATAAGCAACGATTTACGATAATTGTTAAATATGACAGCAACATATTGTTTTATTTTAGATAAGAGACAAAAAACTATTTATCCTGGCATTAATTAATACTATCTATCCATGTTTTTGCCTATCTTACCCTGAACTAATATAAAGATTTATATCCAACAAAAATATCAATGCCGTAATTATTCTTCGCCATACTATACAAAATATTAAAAAAAAGAGAAAGTTTTTTTGATTATATAAAAAATAATAATATATTTGCAATGATTTAAGGCTTACATATTTATTTTATGTTTAACTAAATAATAGAATTATGAAAAAGATTATTTTACCTCTAGCGGCTATTTTATTTAGCCTAACTGCTTGCAATTCTTATACAGACGAAAGAGTTGCATCTATTCCTGAAGGACATAGTAGCAAAACAGAGTTATTAATTAATAGCCCTCAAAAAGATTTTTTATTAAGCATTGATAGCATATCTAATAATTTAGGAGTGCGTACTCGTAAAGGAGGTATGGGCCGTGTTGCTGCTGCAAGCCGATGGATATTAATAACTACTGCTGATGGTTTTGGTGGTTTAGCTGGTTCAGGCGTTCTTTCTTGGTTCACAAGTTCAGCTGCTTCATATGCATACAGCAAATTTCTAGATAAAACTTTAGGGGAGCAAATGGAGGCAAACATACCCGATACAGACTCCTTAAACTATGAGAGTCCTGACATATCAGAGTTTCCCATGCTTAAAGAGATAATGCAAGATAGTACTTTTTATAAACAAAATAATGATGATATTGCATTCGTATTTAGTGACGATATGCCCCAGAATAGCGAAGATTCTATTGGATTTGTTCACAACAAGATTCTAAGTAAAGCATATCAAAATCTTTCTGAAAATAAATCTACCTCATTAACCAGGGCGTCTTACAATGATAACACATTTGATGACATTTGGAATACTTGTAATAATGCAGCCAAAGAATTAGGATATACTAGCATAGATATTAATAGTGCAAAAAAACAATATGATTTTTATTGTAAGAGTATAATCCCTTTAATTATAAAGCTAGACAGTGAAACCAATAAAGGAAATGACAATAATACAAATAATATTCTTCAAGAGATTTCTAATGCTCTCAATGCTTATAATATTGATGGCAAGTTTATTACAGCTTTGTCTCAAAGTATAAGCAAGGCTTATTCTACAAATATAAGCAAATCTAATATTAAAGAGTTTGCAGAACAAGTAAACACCTCATTAGAAAACTCTAGTCTTTCTGAAGAAGAAAAGAAACTTGCTAAGAAATTTCTACAAACAAGTACTTCTAGCTATGTATTTTGGTCTTCTTTTTTAAAAGATAAGGAATACAATTATTGATTGCAAAATGAAGAATATTATAAAATTATTTGGTGTTTTGATAGTAACCTCTTTGATATATCTATTAATTCCCTTCCTATTTCAAGATGAAATTACGCATGAAAAGATAGCGCAGGCTTTAGTCTTTGGCATAATATGGACAATAATAGAAGGGTACAAATTATATCGAAAGAAATAACAAATATACATTACAAGACACCGGCCCTTATCCTATACAAGACATCTATATTCCGGACTGTACGGATAAGGATAAGCCTTTTCTGTGATGGAGCATAATCGTATCAAAACAAACAGAGCAGCCAATATCGGCTGCTCTGTTCATATCTTACACTATATTTTTACTGTTTCCGGCACCGAAATCAAACATCCCTACCCCTATTCTGAAGGAATGCTGTCCGGTAAAGTCTTCTTTCCTATTCGCTGTAAGCAATAAGATGATCAGTCATTGTGATCGATATAGATTCTCTTTGCCACAAAGGTCTGGCTGCCGGAATCAGAATCATAAGAAGTTATTCGGAGCTGCTCGCCGCTTATCGAGTAAGTGGCATGCTTGGTTTCATCCCCGTTTTCCCATTCATCCCATTCGGATTCGCCTGCATCTTTTTCTCTTACCCGGCGCCATCGAATGGTCAGCTCATTCCCACTAACGGCATAAGTACCTTCTATATCCTGCTCATTTCCTTCGCTGTCCATAGCATGGCTCGACACTTTGCCATCAACATAGAAAATGAAAGTAACCTCTTCTCTACCTTCTTGGGCATACCAAGAACCAAGGATACTGGTATCTTCCGGCTCGTTGGCATCATCGTCAGAGCAGCCGGTGAAGAACATTAATGGCATGATAGCCAAGAAAAACAACATTAATTTTTTCATAATTTCTTGTTTTTATAGTTTAAGTCAATATGCTGCAAAAATATATTTTACGCATATTCCAACCAAAAACATTAACTTTTTTAACGCAAAAAGAAAAAGACATACCCTGATGGGATATGCCTTTTTCAAGCTATTTTTCAGATAAAATACTACCAAATCTTTGTTTCTGTGCAAGTCACTTTCTGCTGAAGTTTATCGACGGAGAGGATAAAGTCGCCCTCTTCTACGCGCCATTTACCGTCTGCTCCTACAAAAGCAAGGCTTTTGGCAGGCAGGGTGAAGGTTACGGTCTTGGTTTCGCCGGGCTGTAATTCTACTTTGTTAAAGTCGCGCAAACGGCGACCGTCGGGTACAACAGAGGCGATAACATCGCTGCTGAACAGCAATACACTTTCCTTGCCTGCACGACTGCCGGTATTTTTAACATCGACACTTACTTTAATGTTATCGTTGGCACCGAAAGAAGACTTATCTACACGCAGGTTGCTGTAAGCAAAGGTGGTGTAAGAAAGACCCGCGCCAAAGCCCCATTGCTGGGTAATCTTGGCGTTATAGTCATAAGCGCCTTCCATCGTACCGGTTTCCTCACTCTTTTTGAAGTCGTAATTGGTCAAAGAATTGATTTCGCTTGGATAGGTAAAGGGCAGCTTTCCCGAGAAATTGCTATCCCCTACCAGCAGACTGGCAAGTGCATTTCCACCCTCGTTGCCCGGATAAAGGATGTGAACAACGCCTTTGGCCAACGGAACAATGTCGGAAATAATACGAGGACGTCCCTCGTTCAGCACCAATACAACAGGCTTGCCGGTTGCTGCAAGCGCCTTTACAAGATTGCGCTGATTAACCGAAAGGTTTAAATCGGTCAGGTTACCCGGTGTCTCGGTATAGGAATTTTCGCCGATACATGCCACTATCACATCCGCATTGGCTGCCGCCCGCACTGCCTCATCGATGTTTGGCTCGTTTTCTTCCCAGTACTTGCCGTCTTCCTTATAGGTAACACCCTGCGAAAGCACAATATTCTCCTTGCCATAGGTGTTGCAAAAAGCCTCGTAAATGGTGTTTTTGTCGGCAGCAAACTTATCGGTCAGGTTGCCTTGCCATGTATAACTCCAGCCTGCATTGAGCGCTCTCATGCTGTTGGCGTTAGGACCTGTAAGCAGAATTCGCTTGCCTTTGGCTATCGGAAGGATGTTATCGTCGTTCTTTAAGAGTACCATCCCCTCTACAGCTCCATCGAAAGCCAGCTTGGCAAATTCCTTTCCGCCAAACTTAGGATAGCCCTTCAGCTTCTGAGTAGGCGCATCGAAAAGTCCAAGACGGTATTTCATTCTAAGAATACGGCGCACAGCATCGTCAATTCGGCTCATGGGAATCTTGCCTTCCTTGGCCAATTCTACAATTAAGTCGCAGGCATCGGGGTTGTAAGGCTCCATGACCATGTCGATTCCGGCATTGATGGCCATTGCAAGCGCTTCTTTCTTGTCGCGTGCCACCATCTCACGGGTGTAGAGATTGTTCACGTCGGCCCAGTCGGTTATCAGCATTCCGTCCCAGCCGGTTTCCTCTTTCAGCCAGCCGGTAAGCAGTTCTTTGTTAATGTGCATTGGTATTCCGTTGATGGAAGCCGAGTTCACCATCACCGAAAGGGCGCCGGCCTGCAAACCTGCAAGGAAAGGAGCATAGTGCTTTTCGCGCAACTCCAGCGGATTGATATAAGCCGGAGTACGGTCCTTTCCGGTATGAGGCACGCCATAACCCATATAATGCTTCATCGTTGCCGCAATGTGGAAAGCACCGATTTTATTAGGGTTTGTACCTTGAAATCCCTGCACCATGGCAGCTCCCATCTGCGCATTGACATAGCAGTCCTCGCCGAAGTTCTCATAGAAACGTGGCCAGCGGGCATCGCGAGCCAGATCGACGGTAGGGCTATACGTCCAAGGAACGCTCACCGCACGGGTTTCGTAAGCCGTAGCCTCGGCGTTCCTACGTGCCACCTCACGGTTGAAGGTGGCAGCAACATTGATGTTCTGGGGGAACAAAGTACCGCCCTGTGTGTAAGTAGAGCCATGATTCTGGTCGAGACCGAAGATACATGGAATACCCAACCGCTTCATCGAGATGGTCTGAATATCGCCCATTATCTCCTGCCACTGCTCTTTCGTAGGCGCTTGTGTGTTCGGCGCGTTCAGGATAGAGCCTATTTTGTAGCGTTGAATCAGCGAATCGGCACGGTTTTTATCAATATGGAACACACCTTTTACATCGTTTTTTCCAAACAAATCAACTACTAATTCCACCATCTGTCCGACTTTTTCTTCCAAAGTGAGCTTCGATAGCGTCTTCTCTATCTTCGCTTCGATAGCAGGATCGCGTGGGATGACCGGTTTCTGCGCCCATGACAAGGTAGTTGAAGCCACCGCCATGCACACGTATAGCAAACGTTTCCTATTCATATAAATACAGTATTTAAATTATTATTCCAATATAATGCTGTCGATATATATACCATGCCCGACAATCAGGAAGCCCGCTTCGTTGCTGATGGCATTCAGAACATCCTGTGTAACGGATAATTCTACGGTTCCATCGTCGGTTACTTCCAATTCCGAAGCACCGGGAAGTGCATTCCACCAACCTGTAGCCAACTTGATTTTATGGTACGCATCAGCTGTATTCAGACTGTAGCTAACCACCAATTTGCCACCCGGAGTCATACTGCTGAAGGTAGATTGAGGCAAAAGGTTAAAGGTCTTGTTGGCATTTCCATCGGCAAGGTCCCATGAAACATAGTGGTGTCCTGTCCAAAGTGTCGTAGCACTGGTAATGATAAGTTGGGCAGAAGCTGTATTACCCGATGCCTGATAGAAATCGACGGTCTTTCCATTTTGCAGTTGTACACTCATATCGTATGTTCCTTCCGACATAGCCGGCAGGGTAAAGGTAATCTCGGTTGCAGCATGGCTGCTGAAGGTGGTAATCGTATTGCTGCCCACCTTTACCGCAGAAACATCCTGAAGGTTTACACCTTTAAGGGTTATCACTGCACCGGAGTTCGTTCTTTGAGGAGCTTCCGTTATCAATGGGCTGGTCGTTACGGTGAGCATGTCGGCACCATAGGCCTTCTTGTCGGCATCGAGTAAGCTGATACGGTAGTCGCCGGCATCAAGAGAAGCAGGCACAACATAGGTAAGACTGCCATCGGCAGCATTGAAGGTTACGTTATTCACCACCTCGTTGCCTATCTTCAGAGCGGTTACCTTATCCAGATTAGAGCCGAAGAGCGTAGCCGTCTGACCGGGAGAAACTATCCGTTCAGAGCCTGCTTTCGTACTGGTTGGGTCGGTAGCCAATGGTTTTACGACCACCAATCCCTCACGAGAGGTGCTCTTCCCCTCTGTCGTTGTAGCCATAATCTTCAGGTTATAGGTACCTGCAAGGAGCAAGGTATCGATGGATGTACCCGTTTTTACTTCCTTTCCATCGAGAAGCCAATGAACGGTAGTATAGGCAGAAGGGGTTACCGTAACTGTCAGGTTGAAGTTTTCGCCACTGTTCAGCGACGCAAAGGTAGCCAACTCTCCGTTTTGCCTATCGGGAAACACCGGGTCGAGGAAGCGAGGATCGTCGCTGGAAGTAATGGTTTCGAACGGGTCATCGTCGTTACATGAGGTTACCGCGCCTGCAAAGGCAAACAGCATACATGCCAATAATATTTTTTTCATAATCTATATGTGTTCTTTTGTTCAGTAATATATGCCCTTTTGGTGTACAAAAGGTGCTCTTTTGTTTAACAAAACATGCCCTTTTATGATTGAAAAGGTGCTTAATTAACATCCCACCAAACGTGCGTATTCCAAGAGTCGGTACCACCCATACGGTCGAGTGCTTCCTGATAGCCTTTCTTGTTGTAGGAGCTCTCCAGCACCGGATAGGTTAAGCGGACAGGGATTTCCTTGCCATCGACTACAAATTTATCGAAACCATAGTCGGAAGGAGTCTTCAGTTTAGGGTAACCTGAACGGCGAAGGTTTGCCCAGCACTCGTTCGGATTATTGAAATGCAGTATCCATGCCTGTGTATTGATAGCCTCTTTGGCCTGCTCGGTGGTGTGCCCAATACCATTGGCGGTGATGTAGGTCTGGAAATCGGCAGCCGAAACGGTGTCGAAACCATAGTTGGCAGATAGGAAATCCATTGCCAAACGTACGCCGGCCTCATAGTGGCTCTGCACCGTTCCTCCCACATTCCAGCCCTTCAGCTTGGCTTCCGCAAGCAATAATTCCACCTCGGCCGAGGTCATTATCACACCGGGATTATCGCTCTTCAGGAAGTTATTGGCAACCTTTGGCTCCACCTCGCGTGCCACAGCAGGGTTTACCGCGCTGTTAGTAACCGCCATATTGGTAAGGATGGTACTGGTGTAGCCGGTTGGCCAAGGCTCCCAAGAGAAGGCACCGGGCTTGCATGGCGCAAACGGAATATTGCTATCAAGCATTTCCTGCGTAAGATCCACACGCCCGGAAGGACTTGTCGAACTCATCAACCCGTCGTAATAGCAACGTACATACATGAAAGTACGAGGATCATCTGTATCTTTCAGCTCATTAAAGAATGTAGAGCAGACGTAAGAAGGGTTGTTGCTCGGGTCATTACCAAAGAGCAACTTCGACAATGCGTTGCCTCGGTAGTCGGAATAACTTTCCTGCCCAAAGCTGAAAGCAATGTTCATGTAGGGTATCAAAGCATCATCGCTGAGCGACGAAAGTACACCGGAAGGGTCGTTGGCTGCAGCCTCGAACTGTTTCTTTGCCAACGAAGGATCCACGTCGGAGATGCGCATTGCATAGCGAAGACGTAGCGAATTGGCCAGTTTCTTCCACTTGTTTATATCGCCTTTGTAAATTAAATCGCCCGTAATAACATCCTTTGAGGCATCAAGCTCGGTTACGGCAGAGTCGAGCTGAGCAAAGAAGTCGGTGTAGATATCCTTCTGTAAGTCAAACTTTGGGTCGGTAATACCTTTAATGAAACCCAGTCCTGCCTCAGAATAAGGAACATCTCCATAGGCATCGGTCAGCAAAGAGATAATGTAAGTGCGATAAACACGCATGATGGCATGGATGTTTACCTTGCTTTCATCGTCCTTTGTCGCATACAGTCCATCCACAAGATTCTTGTCGGCTGTGGTATAAAGCGAACTCCAAAGGCGCAACATCTCTTGGTCGGAACGTGTATGACGACCACCGTAGTTCGTACTGTTCCAGTTTCCCATTAACTGCTGGGTAAACGGGTAGAAGTAGTTACGGTAAACCTCAACGAGGTTCAGGTCGCCATAAGTCTGTAGCTCGGCTGTCGTTAATTGGCCGTTAGGATCTACAGTAGAGGCCTTTGTATTATCTGTATTCAGACGTTCCATGTAGTCATCGCTACAAGATATTGACAAGAAGCCCAACAAAAGACTTAACGCAATCGTCGAAATTTTAGTATATTTCATTGCTTTTCTTGATTTAGTTGTAATAATCAGATTCAAAATTCTTAGAACTTAATGTTCAGGTTGATACCATAACTCTTGCGTGATGGCAGCGATCCATACTCCAAGCCCATACCCGTTGTGTTGTTATAGTTAGAATCCGGGTCGATATTGGGGATATTCTTCCACAGGATAAATGGGTTTCTCGCTACGAAAGATACCGACATCGACTTGATCCATGAGCCGAGAATGCTCTGCGGCAACTTGTAAGAAAGTGTTATTTCGCGACACTTTATGTATGAGTTATCATAGACAAACATCGATGGAGCATTACGGGTTACGCTCATCCAGTAGTCTTCCGGATTAACGTAAATGGTATTTTCGCTGTATGTTCCGTCGCCATTGTCGATGACACCGGGAGCTATGAAGCCACCTGTAGCCGTCCAATCGCCCTTGGCAACACCGGCAGCCAGACGCTCTTCTTCCGACCGGTTCCACTCTTCACGACCTGCCAAAGTTCCCTTAGCCTTACCCGATTCGTAAGAAGCACGGGCCGACATAGAATAAAGGTCGGCACCTACCTTCACATCGAACAGCGCCGAGAGCGACAGATTCTTGTAGGTAAAGGTGGTGGTAAGACCGCCTGTCCAGTCCCAAGAAGCGTTGCCAAGCACGTGATTCGACTTATCGTACAGTGGCAAACCTGTTGTCTTGTCAATCAGGATATCGCCATTGGCATTGCGCTGGAAGTCGGGTCCTACGATACTTCCGTAGTTCTCGCCCACCTTTGCAACAACAGAAACGTCGAGCCATGTAGCCTTTTCCAGCTCGAACATATCCATACCATCGACCAATTTCTTTACCTTGTTAGAGTTCTTAGAGAAGTTTACGTTTAAATCCCAAGAGAAATCCTTGGTCTGAATAGGACGAGAGTTCAAAGAAATTTCGATACCTCGGTTATCAATCTCGCCGGCATTAATCAGGCGATAGGTATAACCCGTTCCCCAAGAAGAGGCCATGCCCATGATCTGATTCTTGCTTCGCTGAGAATAATAGGTAATATCCAATCCCATTCTGTTCTTAAAGAACTTTGTTTCCAAACCAATTTCGTAAGAGTTTGTCTTCGTTGGCTTCAGATTCTTGTTGGGAATTACATTATTATTAATGTAAGCGATGGTATAGTTAGGATAAGTAAAACGCGACTTATTGTAAACCAAGCTAAGCTGATAGGGGTCGGTATCGCTACCTACCTGCGCGTAACTCATGCGCAACTTACCATAAGGAAGCAAATCGTACTGCTTCAACAGTTCCGAGAACACGAAACTACCAGAGAAAGAAGGGTATATATAAACATTGTGCTGAATAGGAAGCGTAGAGCTTTGGTCGCCACGTAAGGTCGCGTCCAAGTACAACAAGTGGTTCCAACCCAAGTTTACAGCGCCATAAATAGAGTTGATTTGCTTACGATAGCTTGCCGGTTCAAGACTAATTTCGTTAAAGCTCATCAGGGCTTTCACGTCCTTCATCTTCATGTCTTGGGCCGTTGTAATCGTCGTTTTGTTGTTCACCTTATAGATATTGCCACCAAGCGTACCGGTAAAATCGAACTTGCCCCATGTGTTGGTATAGATACCAAGCAGCTCGAAGTTGTACATTCTGTTCTTGAAGTCCGACTGCTGCAAACGTCCCGACTCGAATCCCGGTGTTGTAGGAGCCTTGTAATCCTCGAAAGTAAACCAGTTAAGGTCGGCACCTAAGGTAGCCTGTACCTTTAAATGCTTATTGACATTATAGATAGCCTTACCCGAGAAACGGAACTGATCCTTGTTCGAATTGTTCGAGTTCTTATAAATATCCCAGTAAGGATTAACGTTATAAGGGTCCATACCGTTCCAGTTGGCATAGTTTCCGTTTGCATCCTGATAGGTACGAAGCCAATTCTGGTCGTAAGTAGTGGCCAGTGTCATCAGGTTCTTACCGATATTCGACTTACTGTCGCCCAGAGCAGGACGATTCTTTACATGCTCACGGGTGTAATTAGCCGATAAGTCAAAGTCGAACTTATTGATGGAAGTGTTCGCATGAACATTGAAAATATCACGACTCATGTTGGTGTTCGGGACAATATCCCTGTTACGCATATCGGTAAAGGTGAAGCGAACACCCGTCTTACCACTGTTTACACCCAAAATAGCCGAGTTGGTAGCGGTGAAACCGGTACGGAAGAAACCTGAAGTATTGTTTGGAATAATCTTGTAAGGGCGTGATACGCCATCGAAATAATCCAGCATATTGCCGCCATCGGCCTTCGGCCCCCAGCTCTTGTTGGTGTTGGCAATGGCATCGATGCTATAAGTTCCGTTGCTTCCCATACCATATACCTGCTGAATATCGTTCCATTTTGCCAGCTGGGTATCGATAGTGAACGAGCCGTTGTACTCTAAGCTGTAGGAATCCTTGGCTGCCCGCTTCGTTGTAATAAGGATAACACCATGCGAAGCACGAGAGCCGTAAAGCGCAGAAGCTGCCGGACCTTTCAGGATAGACATGTTTTCGATGTCGTCGGGGTTAATGCTTGAGATGCCATCACCCAAGTCGAAACCACCACTTGTACCGGCACTGCCGAAGTTGGTATTGTCCAATGGCACGCCATCGATAACATATAGCGGCTGGTTGTTACCCGTCATTTCTGTGCTACCACGCAGGATGACACGGGTAGAGCCTGATGCTCCGCCGGCTGTTTGGCTGACAACCAGTCCGGCTACCTTACCGGCTAAGGAATTAACAACGTTTGTTTCCTTTGCCTTTGTAAGCTCTTCACCCTTTACTTCACCTACACCATACCCCAAAGCCTTGCGGTCGCGCTTGATACCAAGAGCCGTTACCACTACTTCCTGCAAGGCTTTGCTGTTCTCCTTAATAAGGACGCTCATACCTTTCTTGGCCTTCATCGTTACAGGGTCATGACCGATGTAAGAGAAAACGAGGTCGGTTCCTTCCGGCGCCTCTATCGAGAAGTTACCATCGATATCGGTAATAGCGCCTACCGGCTTTCCCTTTATGGAAACAGAGGCACCGATAATCGGGTCGGTTCCATCGGTAACCGTTCCGGTAATTACATTGCCTGCAGGCTTGCTTTGCTGCAATGTCGCAACTGTAGAAGCTGCGGTCGGTGCTGCAGAAACGGCTGAGTTACCTGTAGCAACGGCCGAATTGCCAGTCAAAGGAGCCGCAACGGTAGCTGCAGCTGCCTCCGGTGCCTTGTATTCCGGATAGGAAATTTCCTTTTCCGCAACGCCCTCTGCATCGTTCTGTACAGCCTTCACATTCTTTTTACCGGGCTCCTGATACACACGAACATAGTCTATCAGCATCTTTGCGCTTGAAGTCTTCTCCGGAAGGGCTGTAATCTTTTCCGGATCAAGGATGCCGGGGAAGTCGCCTCCTACCGCCAAGTCGAACAATACGTGCATGGCTTGCTGCAAATAATTGCCTGCTGTACCCTTCCGGGCTATGGGGAAAGTATAATAAGGAGTAGCGGAGTCGTCCATAAAGCAGCGAACGGTTTGCTCATCCCACACACAAGTAAAGATATGCCACTCGCCTGTCAGTGTGCTGTTATGCGTGTAAACACTGTAATCTTGCTGATGGCTGCCGGGATTTTCGCCCCAATGGATAGCCGAGTTAATGGCTCTTTCCTGTGTTCCATTGGCAATGGCGTGCTTCTCGCCACCTTCTAAAATATCTATTTCGCCATTCTTTGGCCATGCTGCCGTATTGCTTCCCATCATCCAATAAGCCGGCCACAGACCGTTACTTACCTTTGGCAGAAAGATACGTGCACGTACTGCGCCATGGGTAAAGCTCACTTTCCCGTTCGTATTGACACGTCCCGAGGTGAACTTCTTACCTGCGCGCGATTGGCGTTTTGCCTCTAATACAAGGTTACCGCCTTCCAAATACACATTATTCTTGGCATAACACTGCAGTTCGTTGTTATAAGGAGTTGCAGTTTCTTCAATCACCCAGTTCTTACTAAGCTTTGTTCCATTAAACTCATCTGCCCAAACAAGGTGATAAGTCTGCGCCCATAGTTGCGGAGTAACTCCCAACAAGGCTAAAGCCGCTATCTGTTTTTTCATTCTTATAAGTTTAGTTTATTCAGTTATTTTATATTTTCTCGTTCGCAAGTTTCCTTCTCCAAGGATTTTTTGGATAACGTTTGCAAATTTACGAAAGCCCTGTTATTTTGGGTTTCTATTCTGACATTCTTGGGTTTCTATTCTGTTATTTGTGTGTTTATATAGCATTTGCAGCTACTTGACCTGTATCTATTCCGTAAAACCGGAGAAAAAATCCATCTTGAAAAATTACCTTATTATATCATAAAGGTGTCAAACTTTATCCTTATATTTGTGCAAAAATTGAAATCCGACACCCTAACTACTGCTTGAAATATGATGAAAATAACCCCAAATAACATCGTTCATCTTCACAAGACAAACCTACTGAAAATATTGTTTTTCCCCTTTTTTTTATGTATCGCATGCTATGTCGATGCACAACAACCCATGCACCGAGGACAATATCTTCTTAACCACCTTGAAAGCAACGACGGACTAAGCAGCAACCGTGTGTTCTCCATCCTTCAAACTCCCGACTATGCCACATGGATCAGTACCAAGCATGGGGTGGATAGATATAACGGGCGCAACATCAAGAACTATAATCTTTTCTCAACCAAACGATACAGCGATGCCGGCGGACGAGAAATAAGGCTCTTTCTGGCTTCTCGCAACCGGCTCTTTGCCTACGATAACAAAGGGAAAATATACCATTACGACAGCTTGTCTGACCAATTCCTGCTGCAAGTGGACATTACGCTGCCCCTCAATCGCAGCATTTACCTGAACAAAGTCTGTCCATACAAGGAAGGAGACCTATGGATGGCCATGAACGAGGGGCTCTATTATCTGCGTAACGGCATGGTAAGTCCTACCATGAAATCGGCAAGAAGGATTGTAAAAATCCTTCCCAACATAAGATGCAACGATATTATCGGCGTGCCGGAAGGCGTTGCCATTGCTTCGGACAAAGGATTATACCTTTATAATATACAACAAAAAAAGCTCCGAAGTATTTGGAGCAACGTGGCTATTCAGAGCCTCTGTTACGACAAGACTGCAAAGGAACTGTGGGTGGGGACTTTCCATAACGGACTTGTTGCTTTCAGTTCCCATGGCTGGAAGCCTGCCGACAAACCTAAATTAAGCACTGTTCCGCAGAACTTTCCTATCAGGAGCATTATTAAAAAAGGAAACAACACGCTCCTCGTAGGCATCGATGGGGGCGGTGTGTATATGGTATCTACCCGGAATGGGGCTGCTTCGCCACTCTTTTATGCCGAAGGAAAGCAGGAACAATCCTTAAAAGACAATGGCATCTACACCATTTACAACGATAAAAACGGCATTATCTGGATGGGAAGCTATTCGGGAGGCGTTACCTATGCTACCACCATTGCCGATATTGCCGATGTAATAAAGCACGAGCCCACCGATAACTCCTCGATAAGCAGCGATGGCGTGAACGCTATCATGCAGGCACGGAACGGGGAGATATGGTATGCTACCAACCAAGGGGTGAGCATCTTCAATCCCAATACCCACAGCTATCGCCACATTCTGAAAGGACTTGTTGCCTTAACCCTCTGCCAAACAAAGGAAGGCACCATCCTCATAGGTACCTATGGAGATGGTATCTACAGCACAAAAGGGGGCGGCAGCATTGCAAAGGTAATGAGCGTAAAGCAGGGAAATCTGCGTTCGAACTATGTATATAGCGTTTTCTCGGAACATGAAGGCGATGTATGGGCGGGCTGTCTGGATGGCGACTTGGTACATATCAGCAACGGAAAGCCTCGCTTCTACCCCATCCGCTACGTGCAACAGCTCGTAAAGGCTCCCGACGGCAGCATTACCGTTGCCACTTCCGTGGGATTATACCGTATCGATCCACTCACCAATCGGATGGATTACCATAACCTTTCGAAGGCAAAAGGCATATCGGATGCCAACAACCTGATAAGCTCGGCGCTCTATATCAATAAGGATGTGGTGTGGCTGGGGACGGATGGCGGAGGTATTTACGAATATAACCTGCTGACAAACCGTTGCAAACAGATTACTACCGAGCAGGGATTGCCGTCGAACTCGATACTGGCACTCATAAAAGATGCCCATGGAAAGGTGTGGGCAACAACCGAAAAGGGACTTGCCATGCTGTATCCCACAAACACATCGAAGGCTATCAATGTGAACTTTATCCGACTCGTGCAGCGTGAATACAACAGAGCTGCTGCCTGCCGACTGCTCGACAACAGACTGGTATTCGGCTCTACCAGCGGAGCTGTCGTTATAAATCCTGCTAAGATTATCGTACAATCGGCACCATCGGCGCTGAAGATAACCGACTTTCGCCTGCAGCACAATCCGAACGAAAAGGACTTCAACAGGGAGAAGTACCACACAATGCTCATGGAGGGTATGCTCTCGCTCAGCCATAAACAGAATACCTTCGACATAAACTTTGAAAGCATTGACTACAAATACCAAGCCGACATCGTTTACCGATACCGGTTGGAGGGCTACGATGCCTTATGGAGCAACCCTGACGAGACGGGAGAGGCGCACTATACGAATGTACCACCGGGAAGTTACACCTTTATGGTGAAGGCCATCAGCAAGCATGACGGAAAGGAAATAGGCAGCAAATCGATAAAAATCGTGATACATGAGCCGTGGTACAACACCATTTGGGCATGGCTTGCCTATCTTGCAATCGTAGCGATCATCATCTACTTTGTATGGAACTACTACCGTGAACGCTTACGCCGCAGGTACTTCAACCAGAAAATGACCTTCTTCATCAACACGGCACACGACATTCGTACACCGCTTAGCTTGGTACTGGCACCGCTCAACGACATTGCCCACGACCGTACATTGAGCGCGCAGAGCCGGAGCTACCTGCAAATAGCGCGTGAAAATGGCGACAAACTGCTGAAAATGGTTACACAGTTGCTCGACTTCCAACGCTCTGACAGGCGAAAGGAAACCATGCGTGTGCAGGAGTTCGACCTCCAACAATTCCTCGAAACCTACTACGACCGCTTTGCCATCATGGCGAAACAGAAGAAGATAAGCTTCCTGTTCCAAGGATTAAAACAGGCTGCCATGGTATGGATGGACAAGGATATGGCCGATAAAATGCTGGAAAATCTCATTTCGAATGCCATAAAATATACACCGGAAGGAGGCAACGTAACCGTGAGCCTGACCGAAGAGGGCGATTACTACACCATAAAAGTGAAGGATAACGGCATCGGTATTCCGCAAGCCGACCAGCGCCATGTCTTCAAAAACTTCTATCGCGCCAGCAATGCGGTAAACTCGCAGCAGCCGGGAAGCGGTCTCGGACTGATGCTTACACAGCGGTTGGCAGCCATTCATGGCGGCAAACTAACCTTCGAGAGTACCGAAGGAAAGGGCACTACCTTCTCGCTGATGGTAAGAAAGGGCAAGCAGCACCTTCTGAACTACATCATACAGGAGGAGGAGCTGCCTATCATAGAGGATGCCTCTGCTCCGCTCTTCAGCGCCAACACCACAGAAATCGTGCAGGAGGAACAGGAAGATAAGAATACATTACTATTTGTCGATGACAACGAGGCCTTGAGAAACTATATACGGCAGGCTTTCTCTCCATATTATAATGTAGTGACTGCCGCATCGGGCGAGGAGGCTTTGGATATCATTACACAGCAAGACTGCGACATAGTGGTGAGCGATGTGATGATGCCCGGCATGAGCGGAACAGAACTTTGTGCGAAAATAAAGCACAACAAGGACACGGCATGGCTGCCTGTTATTCTGCTTACGGCGAAAAGTGAGCGCAACTTTATCATTGAAGGGTTGCAGCATGGTGCCGACGACTACATCCCAAAACCTTTCGACACCGACGTGCTACGTACAAAAATCGATACGACCCTGCAAAACCGACGACGCCTTTCGGCCTACTATCTGCAGCAGTCGATAAGGCTGACAAAGGTGAATAACGGCGATGGAATGGAGGAAAACAGAACGGAAAACGAGAAACCAAGTAAGCAAACATCGGCCGAAGACGAGCAGTTTATCAGGAAAGCTACCGAAGTTGTGCTGAAGAATTTAAGTAATCACGACTTCTCCATCAATACCTTATGTATGGAGATGGCCATGAGCCGTACCTTATTCTATGGCAAACTGAAAACACTTACCGGAAAAACTCCGCAGGACTTCATCAGAATAATCCGACTGGAGCGTGCAGCCAGCCTGCTTACACAAGGCAAATCGGTTACCAACGCCGGCATTGCCACAGGTTTTGTAAACAGCAAGCACTTTGCTACCCAATTCAAAAAGCACTTCGGAGTACCACCCAGCAAGTACATACCCTAACCCGAACAGCTTCGGCTGTACAAGGAAAAAGACTGTGAGTTGCCAACTGCTACCCCTCTGCAGTAAGATGAAAGAATACGCCCCCATCACACACCTTGTAATAAAATACAAAATAAAAGAGTATGCCTTACTACCCAACTTACAAGAAATCACAAGGTGAAATAACACTGTTGGCTATGCAACACGTACCCAACAACAAAATAAAAGGGCGTAGATTACTCGGTAATCTACGCCCTTTTACTATACAAAAGATAACCTTTTACAATGCTATCAGTACTCTTTTTCGATATAAAACAGACTATATTAAAAATAATATAATCTATTTTATAATTATATATAATCTGTTTTATATCGCTATTTATGGCCTTTTACGCTGCTAATGAGGAACTTTAGCCGTACAAAAGGTAGCATATTACAGCATAAAAGACAATATATTACGATTTCATCGAAGATAAGCAGGAAAAACAAAGGAACTAAAAACAAGTATCAATAAAGGGAAACTGCAACCGGAAATGCTGGAAAAAATCTCGAAAAACTATACTTTTCGGCAGCGCAGAAGGACGTGGGAAGCATCGTTTAGCGTGGTGGCAAAAAGATAATCATCCCCTCCCTCTTTCAGCTTAAGGCGTTTTCGAAGTTCGGCAACGGATAAAGGGAAGTTGCGGACGGACAAATTAGCCTTGGAAACGCCAGCCAAAAGCTGTTTCATCGCTTTTTTATTAAACGACGAAATGCCTGTAATACGGAAAGAACGGCCGGGAAAATCGGGAATAAGCGATGAGGAAACATAAAGATGGGAGTTGGTACCGAGAACCGAAACAGAGTATCTCTCCAACAAAAGAGCGAAACATCCTGCCTTCATAATCGAGCTGTTAGGCTCGTAAAGATAGCTTCCAACTTCTATAGTACTCGAAAAAACGTTGTTAAACGCTGCAGAGAGGCTCTTGAAAGGAAATTGGAACACCTGCCCGTCATTGGCGCAAAACACCGTCAAATCGGCCTTATTTTGCGAATTTATCGCCTTTTCATCGCATCTATCTACCGTTTTGCCACATCCACTTATCGCCTTTCCGCCCCATTCATCTACAGCCTTGCCACATCCACTTATCCCCTTTTCATCGGCAGACTGCATCACGATCAGCAGTTCTTTGCACTCGTTGCGCACAGAAACAATGTGCACCTCACGCACCACTTCTCCCCCTTCGTTCAGATCATCCACTGCCTTATGCCAGTCGAGCATAGGCGACAGTTTCAGTATAACCGTATCTGCCCTCTGCAAAAGCTGCTGCTTTAGAGCGAGCACATTCGGGGTACAGTCGGACAAGAACACCGTTTTCCTCCCCACTTCATCCCTACGTGCAGGATCGAGGAAGATAACCGATGCGTGCGAGGATAAGTTTTCTAAAAACGTTATCCCATCCATATTCAGTACCTCTGCCTGTGGCAGCCTCAATAATGGAAAGTTATTGCGGGCAACCCGACACAGAATTTCCTGCTGTTCTACATAAGTTGCCTTTCGGAAATGGCGTGCAATGTAAGAGAAATCTACACCGAAACCACCTGTAAGATCGATGAAATAATCGGAAGTGGAAGAGGTTTCGCCGCCATCGGCACCACCCGGAAGCTGCGAGAATGGTTTTTTCAAGGGAGCCGCCATAGCCAACCGTTTGGCTAAAGCTGCCTTATACAGTGCCGTCTGTTCGCTGGAACACTGCTCCATGGATAGTCTGGGCGGGTAAATTATACCTGCCGTCCGAGCCCAAGACGGGAGTTTGGTACGGGCTGTCTGCCATCCGGCAATCTGATTAAGGGCAAAAGGCATATCCACTTCAGGATTTTTATCGGCCTGAAGCGCCAAGTTACGAATATCATCGTGCAGATGGTCGGCTATAAATGTCCTTGTTTTGTCGCCGATAACGCCTATCCCGCTCATAATCAGAGAATAAAAACTATCGGATTACCTTGAGGTTTTTCTTTGCATAAGCTCGTGTGCAAAGATTAAAATGCCACCATTCGGTACGTAAAGGCATGAAACCAGCCGAGCCCATCACCGCTCTCAAAAGTTGTCGATTGGCCAAAGCATAACGGTTTAGAACTCCTTTCGAAAGGAAAAAGGTTTCCTTATCGATATGACTGGCTGTCCCCATGTAATCTACTTTCGTCCCCATCTGAATAGTATCGATACGGCAAGGAACAGCGCCCGGACGCCACTCGGCTTCGTTCCAATCGGCCTTACAGATGGAAATATCGACTGCCATCCCATAATTGTGCATGCCTCCGCCATGGGCAGGATTGGAAACATAAAAGTAAACAGGCGTGTTCTTTACCACGTCCCACATCTGTTGCTGTACACTCATCGGGCGTGTAGCGTCGAAGATGATAAGGCTCAGGTCGGGCCTACGTCGTTTCAGCTCTGCCTGTGCCTTGCGCAAAGCCGCAGCACAACGGGGTAATACATAGGCATGTCGTAGGTCTTTATAGAGCACGCCGTGCGTGAAGTTATCGCTACGGGCATACATCAAGGCCACTTTAATGGACGGATCCACCTGCTTGATATCCACCAAACCTTGCCGTTGCATGCGCTGTTCGGTTGTGAGCGGAGCCGGATGAGCCGACTTTTGCCCCTTACCGACAAAGGGATAAAGGGTAAGAGCCAGTACCGGAATAAAGAATTTTATAGGGTTATACATTGATTTCACGCGGTGTGATACCTTATTTCAATGCAGCCTTCTTCTGCTTCACATAATCGCCAAAGACGCGATCGAGTTCGGCACGCTGCTCGTTGTCGAGCGTATCGTTGGCCTGAATGAGGCCTCTATAATATATCTTGATATGCTTCGTCAGACCGGCACGGTCGTCGGCAGTGAGGGCTTTACCTTCATAAGCAGAGAAGATACGGTCGAGATCCTTGTAAAGCGCAGGTTTCATGGCATTCATAAAAGCCAGTTTTCCTGTCGCCGGAACTTCTGCCGGAACAGTATCTTTTGGCGTTTCATCGGATTTCACCGTATCGATCTTGGCCGGAACAACATCATCTTGAAACAAAGACGATGAGCTTAACTTGGAGAGCTGCTCGCCAATAGCGCCCCGCAGACCGTAGATAACGGCTGCTATGACAAGAATAACGGCAGCAATGGCGACGATTTTAATAAATCCGGCATTTACTTTTGGCAGAGAAAAAGCTGATTTCTCATGACAGAAGTCGGCCAGAAACTCACCAATATCGGTATAACGCTCGCTGCGTTTGAAGGCACACGCACGCTTAATAACATCGCTGTAGGCCAAAGTTAAGCCCATCACCTTCATGATAGTACCCAGCGAATAGATGTCGGCAGTGGCATCGGCTGCCATCGTCTCGTCTCTCAATTCAGGCGCAATAAAGCGGGAGGTGTCGGAAGTCGGCTTTGTTTCTTCTACCGATAGAACGTTGAAATCTGCAACTTTAACTTGATCTCCCTGCTTGGAAATAAAGATATTCAGGGTGTTCAGGTTGCGGTGCACTACTCCCTGCTCGTGAATATACTGCAAGGCAGAGGCTATTTGACGGATAACGGCGGCTTTCTCATCGTCGGTATGACGCTCCAAAAGATATGCTTTCAGGCTGCGCCCCTCTATGTATTCCATCTCGATACACAACCCGTATTCATCTGTTTGTACGAGTTCGTTATAACGAACAATACCGGCATGGCTGAAGTTCTTGCATTGCTTAAATTCTTTCTTCAACGCATTGCGAAGAGGAAGACGGTCGCGATTTTCCTCTTTAAGCGTTTTAAGAATGTATGACTTTCCTTCTTTTTCTGCCTTTACAAACATGTAAACACCAGAAGAAGATATCGTTTTATATGACGAATAAGAAGCGGTGAAAACCGTTTCATCTTGTTTTATTGCATTATTATCAAAAGAGTTAGTATCATTCATCTATTTACTTTATATTAGAAATTTAATTTTTAGTATTTTGCAAAATTAGTAAAAAAAATATAGTTAGGCATATATTCCTACAAAAAAATCCCATAACTCACAAGGAGCCATGGGATAAAAGTGTATTCTTTAGAGGGTATTCGCCCCTCGTAAGAGCTCTAAAAAGTACCGATTAATCGGCTAATTTCGCTGCAATGAACTCACGGTTCAGGCGGGCGATGTTAGCGATCGACTCGTTCTTCGGGCACTCTGCCTCGCAGGCACGGGTATTGGTACAGTTACCAAAACCTACCTCTTCCATCTTTGCTACCATTGCTTTGGCACGCCTTGCTGCCTCCGGCTTACCCTGTGGGAGCAGTGCCAACTGGCTAACCTTAGATGAAACAAAGAGCATGGCAGAGCCATTCTTACATGCAGCGACACAGGCACCGCAACCAATGCAGGTAGCGCAGTCCATTGCTTCATCGGCAACTTCCTTCGGAATAAGGATAGCATTCGCGTCCTGAGCCTGACCTGTGCGGATAGATGTGTAACCACCTGCTTGAATAATCTTGTCGAAAGCAGTACGATCTACCATACAGTCCTTGATTACAGGGAAGGCTGCCGAACGCCATGGCTCAACAGTAATAACGTCGCCATCGTTGAAACGGCGCATATACAATTGGCAAGTAGTGGCTCCTGTGGCAGGTCCATGTGGGTGACCATTTACATACAATGAGCACATACCGCAGATACCCTCGCGGCAGTCGTGGTCGAATACGAAAGGTTCAGAGCCTTCGCTGATTAATTCTTCATTAAGAATGTCGAGCATTTCGAGGAAAGAAGTATCGTCGGGAATGTTCTTCATCTCACGAGTGTCAAAGTGTCCTTTAGCCTGAGGACCGTTCTGACGCCAATATTTCAGTGTGAATGATATTGTCTTAGCCATGATTAATTCTTGTAATTACGTGTTTGTACCTTAATTGCCTCATACTCTAACGGTTCTTTCAGAAGCTCCGGAGCAGCTTCGTCGCTACCCTTATACTCCCAACAACCTACATAGAAGTAGTTCTCATCGTCGCGCTTAGCCTCGCCCTCTTCGGTCTGATACTCCTCGCGGAAGTGTCCGCCACAGCTCTCATTGCGAGAAAGAGCATCGTTGGCAACCAGCTCGCCCATAAGAATAAAGTCACGAAGGTGGATAGCCTTGTCGAGCTCTACATTCAAGCCCTCGCGTGTTCCGGGAACAAAGAGGTTTGTATTGAACTCCTGACGCAAAGCCTTCAGCTTCTCAAGACCGGCCTTCAAACCTTCGGCTGTACGCCCCATACCTACGTGTTCCCACATGATATGCCCCAACTCCTTGTGGATAGAATCGACAGAACGCTTACCCTTGATGTTCAAGAGGCGATCCATTTCGTCAGAAACCTTCTTCTCGGCCTCCTCAAATTCAGGAAGATCGGTCGATAGACGTGGCCATACACTCTGGTCGGCCAAGTAGTTCTGAATGGTATAAGGCAGAACGAAGTAACCATCGGCAAGACCTTGCATCAAAGCAGAGGCACCAAGACGGTTGGCACCGTGGTCGGAGAAGTTGCATTCGCCGATAGCGAACAGGCCTTCGATAGATGTCATCAACTCGTAATCTACCCAAATACCACCCATGGTGTAGTGGATAGCCGGATAAATCATCATCGGGTTGTAGTACTTAACGCCATTGATTTCGTTTGCAAGCTCACCCGGATTAACGTCGGTAATCTCCTCGTACATATCGAACAGGTTACCGTAACGCTGCAGAATGGTGTCCAAGCCCAAGCGCTCGATAGACTCAGAGAAGTCCAAGAACACGGCCAAACCGGTGTTGTTCACGCCATATCCCTTGTCGCAACGCTCCTTGGCAGCACGTGAAGCAACGTCGCGAGGTACCAAGTTACCGAATGCCGGGTAACGTCTTTCCAAGTAATAGTCACGGTCTTCTTCAGGAATATCGGTACCTTTCTTCGTTCCGGCCTGAATAGCCTTGGCATCTTCCAGCTTCTTTGGTACCCAGATACGACCGTCGTTACGCAAAGACTCCGACATAAGGGTCAGCTTCGACTGCTTGTCGCCATGTACCGGAATACATGTCGGGTGTATCTGAACGTATGAAGGGTTAGCCATGTAGGCACCCTTGCGGTAACACTGGATGGCTGCTGTGCTGTTACAGCCCATGGCGTTGGTAGAAAGGAAGTAAGCATTACCGTAGCCACCGGTTGCGATTACTACCGCATTGGCAGAGAAACGCTCCAGCTTACCGGTTACAAGGTTCTTTGCGATGATACCGCGGGCACGGCCATCGACAAGCACTACATCCTCCATTTCATAACGGGTATATAGCTTAACCTTTCCTGCCTGTACCTGTGCGCTTAGTGAAGAGTAGGCACCCAACAGCAACTGCTGGCCTGTCTGACCCTTGGCATAGAATGTACGGCTTACCTGTGCGCCACCGAAAGAACGGTTGGCAAGCATACCGCCGTATTCGCGGGCAAAAGGAACGCCCTGCGCAACACACTGGTCGATGATATCGTTAGATACCTCTGCCAAACGATAAACGTTTGCCTCACGGGCACGATAGTCGCCACCCTTTACGGTATCGTAGAACAAACGATAGATAGAGTCGCCGTCGTTCTGGTAGTTCTTAGCTGCGTTGATACCACCCTGTGCCGCAATAGAGTGAGCACGACGGGGTGAATCCTGAATACAGAAGTTGTAAACATTGAAGCCCATCTCGCCCAAAGAAGCAGCAGCCGATGCACCGGCAAGACCTGTTCCTACAACGATAATGTCAAGTTTCAGTTTGTTTTTAGGGTTCACCAAGCGCTGATGAGCCTTATAGTTGGTCCACTTTTCGGCCACTGGGCCTTCGGGAATCCTTGAATTTATTTGATTAGCCATAATCTTATTTCAAGTTTTAATTTTCGATAATTAAAGGGATTAGAATGTTTCCTGCACCGAAGCGATTACAGACTTGGCGCGAAACCTAACCAGAATGACAATACTAAGAATGCAAAGGTAGCCATCAGAATGGTAACGTAAATAAGACCGATGCACTGCCAGCGCTTCAACCAAACCTTACCACTCCAGCCCAATGTCTGCATTGATGACCAGAAACCGTGCGACAAGTGGAACCAAATAGCACAAATCCAGATAAGGTACAGAATAGAATAAACCGGATTCGAGAAAGTTTCCTGTATGCGGTAAAAACCGTCGGCAGGGTCGTAAGGTGTCTCGATGTGCGCCAATTCTACCAACTGCATGTGTGCCCAGAAGTTGTAAAGGTGAAGGAGCAAGCCCAAACCGATGATGATACCAAGTACCAACATGTTCTGACTGGCCCAGCTAACCTCCGGACGACGGCTGGTAACGGCATAACGCTCATTACCACGGGCACGCCTGTTCTGTGCTGTAAGGATAAAAGCATACACGATATGGAGCATAGCAAGAGTGCCAAGACCGGCTGTACCTACTACCGCATACCAGTTCGCGCCTAAGAATTCGCAAATCATGTTGTAGCCATCGCCCGAGAAAAAGGCAACAACATTCATACAACAGTGGAAAGTTAAGAAAAGAATAAGAGCAACACCGGTAACCGACATTACAACTTTTCTCCCGATAGGTGAATTAAGTAACCACATAAATGTTTTGTTTTTATTTAATTTAAACTGTTAGAAATTTCATACCCTTATAATATTGGATACCGTTCAACCAATATCATGAGATGCGTTTTATCCATACACATACCCACAAAAGGCCAGCAAAGAAACATACTCTACTAACTTCTTGGTATTATAAGTACAGAATTCCCTGCAAAAGTACTATATTTTGATGATAGCACAAAAAGAAAACCAAAGAAATCCCCCATCAGGGAAAAGAAAAACTGCAAAACTGTAGCGCAAAAAATTGACCGTTGCTGGCATATTTTCTGTTACTATCCTGATAACCAACAGGTTTACAGTCATATTAACACAACATGTCGGTATAAAAATCATACTGCAAAAGAGCATGTTTTACAGAGTAAAAGGGTATATTTTGCGAGGTGAAAGAACACCTATTACGGCACAAAAGAGCATGTTTTACTGTATCAAAAAGTATATATTACTAATGAATTTAATTTTTATTTCTTTGCTTTCACTTTTAACATTTCTCATAAATAGTTGGCAAACAATGCTTTATAACACTACAATGAGTGATGATATGACAGCAACTTCCAATAATCCCCTACCATCCTCCCGTCATGCCTCTCGTACTTTTGCTGTCATACCGCACTTAAAATTCAGATATAAACAACTCATTATCAATTATTTATACCGATTGTTAAAAATGACAGCAGCGAGAATAAATTTAAAATTTGTATGTTTTATATAGATCTTCCTGTTAGGATTCTTATCCCCAACGGGGGCTGAAATCGAATTTAATTTCTTAATTTTGTCGTTCGATTAAAATATGATTGAGGATGAGATTTAATTACGATGTACTTGTTATCGGTGGTGGACATGCCGGCTGTGAGGCTGCAAGCGCTGCTGCAAACATGGGGGCCAAAACCTGTCTGATAACAATGGACATGAATAAAATTGGCCAAATGAGCTGTAACCCGGCTGTTGGAGGAATAGCCAAAGGCCAGATTGTACGGGAGATTGACGCA
Source organism: Prevotella sp. (assembly GCA_041855505.1). Taxonomy (GTDB): domain Bacteria; phylum Bacteroidota; class Bacteroidia; order Bacteroidales; family Bacteroidaceae; genus Prevotella. The sequence continues at coordinate 52,237 of JBHAEI010000016.1, read as the reverse complement.
CTTGGCGGCTACATGGGGCTTGTTACCGATGCTACAGCCATTCAGTTCCGAATGCTTAACCGCTCAAAAGGGCCGGCAGTGTGGAGCCCTCGCGCCCAATGCGACCGTGAAAAATTCATCGCGGAATGGAAGAGAACACTCGATGGCATAGATAATCTGGACATTTTTCAGGATCAAGCCGACGAGCTGCTCACGGAAACAATAGAGGGAATTGCCGATAACAAGCAGCGTGTGATAGGCGTTCGTACCATCTGGGGGATAGACTTCTATGCCCGAACGGTCATCATCACAGCAGGAACTTTCCTGAACGGGCTCATGCACATTGGCCGAAAACAAGTGGAAGGGGGACGATGCGCCGAGCCGGCGGTACATAATTTCTCGGAAAGCATTACCAAATGGGGAGTAACCGTGGGCAGAATGAAGACGGGAACACCGGTGCGCATCGACAAGCGCTCGGTACATTTCGATGAAATGGAGGAGCAGCCCGGCGAAAACGATTATCATCAGTTTTCTTTCTTCGGCCCTTTTCGAGAGCTGCCACAACTGCCCTGCTGGACTTTCAACACCAACGAGGAGGTGCACCGGACACTTCGCGACAGTTTGCAGGATTCACCCCTGTTCAATGGACAGATACAAAGCACCGGACCTCGTTACTGTCCGTCGATAGAAACGAAGTTAGTAACCTTCCCCGACAAGCTCTCCCACCCTTTGTTTCTGGAACCGGAGGGTGTCAATACGAACGAAATGTACCTGAATGGGTTCTCTTCGTCTATGCCATGGGATGTGCAACTCGCTGCTATTCACCATATTCCGGCACTTCGTGATGCGAAAATATACCGTCCGGGGTATGCCATTGAATACGATTACTTCGACCCTACTCAGCTAAAGCCATCCCTTGAGTCTAAAATCATAGACGGATTGTTCTTTGCAGGACAGGTGAATGGTACCACCGGATACGAGGAAGCCGGCGGACAAGGTATGGTGGCAGGTATCAATGCATCATTGTTATGCACTGGAAACCAGCCACTTATAATGAAAAGAGACGAGAGTTACATCGGTGTCCTGATTGATGATTTAACCACAAAAGGGGTGGATGAGCCTTACAGAATGTTTACTTCGCGCGCAGAATACCGTATTCTGCTTCGTCAGGACGATGCAGATGCCCGCCTAACGGAGATGGCCTACAAACTTGGGGTAGCCAAACGCGACCGCTACGACTGGTGGCTGCAGAAGAAAGAAAACATCGAACGCATCGAAGAATATTGCCAAAACACGGCTGTTAAGCCGGATTTGGTTAATGGCTTGCTGGAATCTATTGGTTCTTCGCCAGTCAAAGGCACTACGAAACTGGTCGATTTGATTGGTCGTCCACAGGTAAACTTCGAGAATCTCTCTTCTGTTCTCCCAGAATTTGAGCAGGTATTGAAGCAAAGTCCTAATCGCATTGCCGAGATATCCGAGGCTACCGAAATAAAAATCAAGTACAGGGGATATATCGAAAGAGAACGTACCTTTGCCGAAAAAATGCGCCGTTTGGAGAATATAAAGATTAAAGGGCACTTTAAATACAGCGAGATAAAGGATCTATCTACCGAATGCCGACAGAAACTGGAGCGTATCCAACCGGAAACGTTGGCGCAGGCCAGCCGTATTCCGGGTGTCAGCCCGAACGATATAAACGTGCTCCTCGTCCTTATGGGGCGATAAACGAAGCATCATAGGCAAGGAAAACTCATCGCAGAATATGAAAAAGTCTTCTATAGATTAAGGTAAAACAATATATCAGAATGCACAGACAGGCACCTTAAAAATCACTTATCGCATTCTGCTTCCAGCCCTCCACTACCCCATACAAGTAAGGATATATATAAAAAATAACATTGCACACAATTCAAATTAAAATATAATGAACAAGCAACTACTATTAGACAACTTGAGATGTATTCCGGATTGGCCTATCAAGGGAGTAAACTTCCGTGATGTTACTACCTTATTCAAATCTCCGGAGGCACTCCGTGAGATTGTAGATGAGATGTACGAAATCTACAAAGACAAGGGAATTACAAAAATTGTAGGCATTGAGAGTCGTGGATTTGTCATGTCGTCGGCTCTTGCTGTCCGCCTTGGGGCAGGTATTGTCCTTTGTCGTAAGCCCGGAAAGCTACCTTGTAAAACCGTTCAGGAAAGCTATGCCAAGGAATATGGTATCGATACCATCGAAATTCATGAGGACGCTATTCAGGAAGGTGATGTCATTCTGCTTCACGACGACCTCCTTGCCACAGGCGGTACCATGAAAGCTGCTTGCGACTTGGTAAAGAAATTCAATCCAAAGAAAGTTTTTTGCAACTTCATTATAGAGCTGCATGGAGAATTTCCCCATAGCCGTGAACAGTTCGATAAGGATGTAGAAATTTCATCTTTACTGCAATTTTAAGAAAAGAAGGCATGCTGCAGAAATCTTTTATCAGATTATCAGTAAACAAGCCATCCCACTCAAGATATTAAAAAAGCGAAAGGAGTTGCCTTTGTGGTAACTCCTTTCGCTTTTTTAGTATTACCTTTGCAGAGAGAAAGGAAAGAAGAAGAAGCTCCCTGTCTCAATGTGAAACACAAGGCTCATCTTAATGTTCCACGTGAAACAAATAGTATCAAAACACTTATAAACAAAGCACTTACAAAAAATGAATAAAGAAGATAACTTGAAGCGATTGGACTATCTGAAGGGGATAGTTGCCAGTATGCCCGAGAAGCCCGGTACTTACCAGTACTACGATTCCGAGCATACCATCATTTATGTGGGCAAAGCAAAAAACCTAAAGCGCAGAGTCTCTTCTTACTTCCATAAGGAGGTGGATCGGTTTAAGACGAAAGTACTCGTTTCAAAGATATGTGATATATCCTACTCGGTGGTAAACTCGGAGGAAGATGCTTTGCTTATCGAAAACCAACTAATTAAACAATACCAGCCAAAGTACAACGTTTTACTAAAAGATGGGAAAACCTACCCCAGCATTTGTGTAACCAACGAATACTTTCCTCGTATCTTCAACACCCGGACGATTAATAAGCGCTACGGAAGTTTCTACGGCCCTTACAGCCATATAGGCAGTATGTATGCCGTACTGGATATTATTAAAAAGACTTACAAGCCGCGTACGTGCCGTTTTCCTATCACAAAAGAGGGGATTGCGCAAGGAAAGTACAAGCCATGTCTTGAATACCACCTCGGGAATTGTGCCGCTCCCTGCATTGGAAAGCAGAGTTATGAAGATTATCAGGAGAATATCCGACAGGCAAAAGAGATTTTAAAGGGGAATACACGCGATGTTCAGAAGCAGCTTCGCAGGCAAATGGAGGAACATGCAGCTGCATTGCGCTTCGAAGAAGCCGAAGTTTGCAAACAGAAATACATGGCATTGGAGAATTTTGCAGCTAAAAATGAGATCGTTTCTTACACGATTTCGGATGTGGATGTGTTCACCATCGAAAACGATGACTTCAATAAAAATGCTTACATCAACTATATCCATGTAAAAAATGGCGGTATCAACCAAAGTTTCACCTATGAATATAAACGAAAGTTGGACGAATCGGATGCGGAATTGCTCAACGAAGCTATCCCGGAAATACGCCAACGCTTTAAAAGTACGGCCAAAGAGATTATCGTTCCTTTCGAGTTAGACTTTAAAATAAAGGATGCCGACTTCTTTATTCCACAGCGCGGCGACAAGCATCACTTGCTGGAACTATCGCAGATGAATGCCAAACAATATAAGTTCGACCGCCTGAAACAGGCAGAAAAGCTAAATCCGGAGCAGAAACAGACACGACTGATGAAGGAACTTCAGGAAAAACTAAAGCTCCCCAAGCTCCCTTATCAGATAGAATGCTTCGATAACTCGAATATATCGGGAACCGATGCCGTGGCAGGCTGTATCGTTTATAAGGCGATGAAACCGTCGAAGAAAGATTACAGGAAATATAACATTAAAACGGTAGTAGGCCCCGACGACTACGCTTCCATGCAGGAGGTGGTTCGCAGACGCTATTCCCGGATGATAGAGGAGGACACTCCCTTCCCCGACCTTATCATTACAGATGGCGGTAAAGGACAAATGGAGGTGGTAAGGGAGGTTGTAGAGGACGAGCTACACCTGAAAATCCCTATTGCAGGCTTGGCCAAAGACGACCGACACCGCACCAACGAGCTGCTTTATGGCTTCCCGCCGCAAACCATCGGACTGGATATTAAGGGTGAACTCTTCAAAATACTTACCCAAATACAGGACGAGGTGCACCGATATGCCATCTCCTTTCATCGGGATAAACGCTCTAAACATCAGATACACAGTGAATTAGACGACATTAAAGGTGTCGGCCCGAAGACGAAAGAGCAGTTATTGAAGTTCTTTAAGTCGGTAAATCGCATAAAAGAAGCTGATTATCAATCGATTAAGGAACTAATTGGGACTGCTAAAGGAAAGCTCGTCTATAATTATTTCCATCCTAATACGGAGGCATAAGCAGATAAATTCGTATATTTGTAGCATGAGAATAGTAATCCAACGTGTATCGAAAGCATCGGTATCTATCGGTGGCAACATAAAATCTGCCATCGGTAAAGGATATATGATTCTCCTTGGCATAGCCGAAGACGATACCGAGGGGGATGTAAACTGGCTGGTAAAGAAGGTTATCGGGCTTCGTGTCTTTGATGACGAGGCCGGAATCATGAACAAAAGCATACTGGAAGTGGGCGGAGAAATTCTCGTTATCTCACAGTTCACCCTCCTTGCGAGCTATAAAAAGGGTAATCGACCCAGCTGGCTACGTGCCGCCCGCCACGACATCTCAATTCCACTCTACAATCGTTTCTGCCGGACTTTATCCGAAGCATTGGGCAAACCTGTAGGCGAAGGGGAGTTTGGGGCTGATATGCAGGTGGATTTGGTTAATGACGGACCCGTTACCATTTGTATGGATACGCACAACAAGGAATAAAACAAGGAGGATATGGAAACACCCGAAAGCAAGGCTGAGAGGTCAAGAAAAGCCGTATTGGCGCTAGTTATCTACATTTCAGTGCCCCTTGTGCTATTCGTTCTCTTCGGTATCGTATTCGGTTGCCTATTCCCACTCAAGACTTTCACCTGATAAACAACAAGAAATATGACAATAAAAGAAGCGCAAGAGGCGGTTGATAAATGGATTAAAGAATATGGCGTACGCTACTTCAGCGAACTTACCAACATGGCTTGCCTTACCGAAGAGGTAGGCGAACTGGCACGGGTTATGGCCCGTACCTATGGTGATCAGAGCTTTAAAGCGGGCGAAAAGCCCAATATAGGCGAAGAAATGGCCGATATTCTGTGGGTACTGATGTGCCTTGCCAACCAGACAGGAGTCGATCTTACCGAGGAACTGCAGAAGAGTTTCGACAAAAAGACCGATCGTGATAAGGACAGACATAAAAACAACACTAAACTGCAATAATAAACATTATTCATAAATATAATCAATCGTAATATGGGAACAATAAAAGAAGACTTTCAGAAGGATATCCGCATGCAGAAAACTAACGGAATTATCGAGAGTTCTGAGTACGATCAGGCACTGAGCCAATACAACCTCGACATTGCCGACGAGGAGGTTAAGGCTGCTGTAAAGAAGATCATTGAGGAGAAAGTTCACGAGAACGACAACCTTGACGTAAAGAAATTCCTTTTGGGAAGTGTGGAATACACCACCCTAAGCGTGTCGGACACCGAGGAAAAAGTGCTGCAAATGGTAGAGAATATCAATAAATTCGACTCTGAATATCCCGATCTGCCACACGTTGCCACCATTTGTACCTACCCTAAGTTTGCTGCTCTGGTAGCCAACAGCTTGGAAGTAGATGGCGTCGAGGTATGCTGTGTATCGGGCGCTTTTCCTTCTTCACAGACCTTCCTTGAGGTGAAAACCATCGAAACAGCGCTCGCCATTAAGGATGGTGCCACCAATATCGACATCGTTCTGCCTGTGGGAAATTTCCTTTCAGGCGACTACGAAACGGTTTGCGACACCGTTAATGAGCTGAAACAGACCTGTGGCGATGTGGATATGAAGGTAATTTTGGAAACCGGTGCACTGAAAACAGCCAAGAATATCAAAACTGCAGCTATCCTATCGATGTACGCCGGTGCCGACTTTATCAAGACAAGCACAGGCAAGGAGGCCGGTGGCGCTACAGCCGAGGCGGTATATGTAATGTGCCGGGCTATCAAGGAGTACCACGAAAAGACGGGCATTATGATAGGTTTGAAGCCTTCCGGCGGTATTAACAGCGTTATGGACGCAATTATCTACTACACCATTGTGAAGGAAGTTTTAGGCAAAGAGTGGCTCACCAACTACTATTTACGCTTGGGCACAAGCCGTTTGCCTAATATGCTACTGACCGAAATATTGGGTAAAGAGATTAAATTCTTTTAGATTTCATCGATATTTTTCCTACTTTTGTCGCCGATAGCGAGAAGTAGATAGCCACAAAGCTACATTGCACAATAGCCTTTCAACAGAAAGACTACGGCAATGTAGCTTTTTTCATCTCCCCACAGGAAAGCAAAACATACGCCTTTACACTCCTATATGCCACCTTTTATACTGCAAAAGAGCACCTATAAAACAGGGAAACAGCATCCATATAAATATAATATAAACTGTTTTGTATTAAAATATAGTTTATATAAAATATAATATAGTCTATTTTTAATTATAAAAGATAAAGTATTGATAGACAATACATATCCTTTTACATTGAAAAAGGTGGCAGATAGTTGGATAAAAGAACCTCTATCGCCCACAAATCATGTATGGTAGGAAAATCTGAATACACCCTTTTGCAATCAAAAACCGTACCTTTCCAGATGAAAAAGAAAGCGCACAAAAATGAAAAAGGAAAACGTATAAAAATGGAAAGAAAACGTATAAAAAGACAGAAGGAAAATGTATAAAGAGAAAAAGGAGGACCGAACAAAATAAAAAGCGTACCACGCTTTTATTGGGTACGCTTACTTACATAGTCGAGATAAGCAGTGAGAGACATCTTTATAGCTTCATCCCGAACGTATTTATCGATAAAACCTTGCGCTTCCGCATGAAACCTCTGCATAACCTGTTCGGCATATTCTATGCCTCCATGCTCTTTGGCAAAGGTTATCAGCTCCGCCCTCCCCTCTTTATCAAGGGTCTGCTGTTTCACCTTTGTAACAAGCTTGCTGATATGAGCATCCGGATAGCGATTTAAAGCATAGATAAGCGGAAGAGTCAGCTTACCTTCCATCAGGTCATTGCCCGTTGGTTTCCCGATTTCCACTTGTATGTCGGAGTAATCGAAAATATCATCCTTAATCTGGAAAATCATCCCCAAGTTCTTGCCAAAGGCTCTTGCTTCGGCAACTTCCTCTTTGCTTGCCCCTACAGAGAAAGCTGCTATGGCTGCGCTTATCTCAAACAGGATAGCCGTTTTGCGTGCAATAATCTTGTAATAAGCCTCTTCCGTAACTTCCTCACGCCGGATATTTGACAATTGAAGAAGCTCCCCGTCGCTCAATGTCTGCCCCAGCTCGGCCAAATAGCTCACAATCTCGGCGGTTTTGGTATGGCTTACCTGCATTAAAGCAGTAGAAAGGATGTAATCGCCCACCAATACCGCCACCTTGTTATTATAGGAAGCGTTTACACTGGGCTGCCCTCTGCGCTCATTGCTCTCATCGACTACATCGTCGTGAACCAATGAAGCCGTGTGCAAAAGCTCCAACCCCACTGCCGCATGCAGCGTAACCTCATTGATTTTCCCAAAGTTCTTGGCAAGAAGCAGTATCAAAATAGGACGCATCCGCTTGCCTGCACGCTGCATAACGTGCTGCAAAGCCTGTTGCAAAAGCCCATCTTCGTGTTCCAAAGAGCCATTAAAAAGTGCGATAAAATCGGCCAATTCCGATTCTATTGGGTGCTTAATAATTTGTAAAGTATTCATCCTATCTTGATATATGTTACAAAATTAGTTATTTTATAGGAGATTATGAAAGGTATTTAGTAATTTTACAACATAAATACATTTAATTATGGCACGACTTTTCTTGATAGATGCGTATGCAATCATCTTTCGCTCGTATTATGCTTTCATCAATAATCCCCGTATAAACTCGAAGGGATTGAACACATCTGCCATTCTTGGCTTTTGCAATACGCTCAACGAAGTTATAACAAAGGAACATCCCACTCATATTGGGGTGGCTTTCGATCATGGAAAGACCTTCCGCCACGATGCCTTTCCGCAATATAAGGCACAGCGTGAGGAAACTCCGGAGGACATCCGACAGGCTGTTCCCATCATTAAAGACATTCTCTCGGCCATGCACATCCCTGTTTTGCTGGCCGACAACTTTGAAGCCGACGATGTTATCGGTACGCTCGCCACCCGTTTTGGAGCCGATGGAATCGAGACTTTTATGCTTACCCCCGATAAGGACTACGGGCAGTTAATCAAACCGAATGTATTCATGTACCGCCCGAGACATGGCGGTGGCTACGATATCATAGGAGAAGAGCAGATACAGGAGAAGTATGGCATCCCTACCCCAGCCCAAGTCATCGACCTGTTAGCACTCATGGGCGACTCTGCCGATAACTTTCCGGGTTGTCCGGGTGTAGGAGAAAAAACGGCAGCAAAGCTAATCAACCAGTTCGGCTCTATTGAGGAGATGCTGAAACGCACCGGTGAGATTAAAGGAAAACTGCGTGAAAAAGTGGAGAATGCCACCGAGGACATCAAGATGTCGAAGTTTCTCGCCACCATTCGTACCGATGTGCCTTGCGAAGTAAACCTTGATGATTTGAAATTAGAGGAACCTGATGGCGACAAATTAATGAAAATATTCTCAGAACTGGAGTTTAGAACACTGCTGAATAAATTTCTTAATAAATCTGACAATACACAAAAAAGTGAGAATAATCAACTCGATTTATTTGCAGAAAACCCGACTGTCTCTAAAGACGAGCTCATATTCTCGAATTTTGAGAGCCTTAAATCTGTAGAACACGACTATAAATTAATTGATAATCAGGAGGAAGCACAAAGGCTTTGTGATTTTTTATTGACAAAAGAAACTTTAAGTTTAGATACGGAAACCACTTCTACCGACTCAATGAAGGCAGAATTGGTAGGTTTAAGCTTTTCGGTAGAAAAAAGAAAGGCATTTTATGTAGCCCTCCCTGCCGACCGTTCGGAAGCCGAAAAATACCTGTCTATTTTCAAACCGCTTTATGAAAACGAGAAAATTCTAAAAGTCGGGCAGAACATAAAGTACGACTTAGAGGTATTGGCCAATTACGGTATCGAAATAAAAGGCAAAATGTTCGATACCATGATTGCCCACTATCTCATCCAACCGGAGCTTCATCACAACATGGACTACATGGCAGAGTCGCTGTTGGGATATAAAACAATTCATATCGACGAACTGATCGGGCCGAAGAAAGCAGGTAGCAAGCAACTCAATATGCGCGACCTCGATCCAAAAAACGTTTATGAATATGCTGCAGAAGATGCCGACATCACCCTTCAACTAAAAGAAGTTCTTGAGCCAAAACTTAAGGAAGTGAACGCCGAAGAACTGTTCTGGAACATCGAAATGCCACTTGTCCGTGTGCTGGCCGATATGGAAATAACCGGTGTCCGCCTCGATACCGACGCCCTAAGCGATACTTCAAAGATTTTCACAGAGCGAATGGCAGGCTATGAGCAGGAAATTTATCAGGAAGCAGGCGAAAAATTTAATATCTCCAGCCCAAAACAGGTGGGCGAAGTGCTCTTTGGAAAGATGCAGATAATGGAGAAACCAAAGAAAACAAAAACAGGTCAGTATGTTACCAGCGAGGAAGTGCTGCAGAGTTTGGAGGACGCCCACCCTATCGTTCATAATATTCTGAATTACAGAGGTATTAAAAAATTATTAGGTACATACATTGATGCACTGCCAAAGTTGATTAATCCTCGTACCGGACATATTCACACATCGTTTAATCAGGCGCTTACGGCAACGGGAAGGCTATCTTCGAGCGACCCAAACCTGCAGAATATTCCCGTCAGAACAGACGATGGAAAAGAAATCCGCAAATGTTTCATACCGGAAGAAGGCTGTAAATTCTTTTCAGCCGACTACAGTCAGATAGAATTACGTATCATGGCACACCTTAGTGGAGACGAAAACATGATAGAATCTTTCCGCGAAGGCCACGATATTCACCGTGCCACTGCTGCCAAGATATGGCACATCCCGATGGAAGAAGTTACCGATGCGCAGCGTAAAAAGGCCAAGCAAGCCAATTTCGGCATCATCTACGGTATCACAACCTTTGGTCTGGCACAGCGAATGGGCATTCCAAATGGCGAAGCACGCAGCCTTATCGAGGATTACTTCCGCACTTTCCCAAAGGTATATGCCTTTATGGAGCAGGCAAAGCAAACTGCCCGAGAAAAGGGCTATGCCGAAACGCTCTTCCACCGTCGCCGTTATTTAGCCGACATTAACAGTAAAAACGGCACTGTTCGTGGTTTTGCGGAGCGCAATGCCATCAATGCGCCTATTCAAGGTACCGAGGCCGACATTATAAAAGTGGCCATGATCCGCATTTGGGAACGTTTCCGTAGGGAGAAAATCCGCTCTAAGATGATTCTACAAGTGCACGACGAACTCAATTTCTCGGTATATCCGGAGGAGGCCGAACAGGTGGAGCGCATCGTTATAGAGGAGATGCAGAACGCCTACCCGCTCCATGTTCCACTAATAGCTGATGCCGGTTGGGGCGACAACTGGCTCGAAGCACATTAGTACAATATAACAATACATAGAATAATAGCGGTTTCCGAATGTTCGGAAACCGCTATTTTCGCTTTTTATATAAGCCTCAACAGGCTTTATAAGATTGTTATTACCCTCGTTTAGGGTAAGGCATCGCAGAGCAAAAATTATGGTATTGCAAAGTAAAAGGTGGCATATTACTGAACAAAAGGATATGTATTACTGTCTAAAAGGCCACCTTTTACAGCATAAAAGGGCATCTATTACAAAAGATTTTCGTTTCATTTTCGCAGCTATCATTCTTAACAAATTCAATAAATAACTGATGAATAAGGCTTTATCATAACAATACAGGTGATGGAATGACTGCAACTTCTACAAATACCCTACCGACTTTTCGCCATTATATTTTCTATTTTTGTTGTCATACCGTCATTCAATATACAGCTATAATTCCTTTATATACTGGTATTTATCACAATTGTTAAAAATGACGGCAAGTAAAAGAAATTTTAAGTTGGTATATTTCATCATATACCCGGTCCGGGATGAGGAGCCCAAACCGGTTCTTATTTCCTCTTATCGATTACAGTACTAATAAGATTTGATAGCTTTAAAATTGGTATGGAAACAGCCAATGAAATGGCTAATAGTACCGCATAGATTAACAAAGGATATTTGAAACTATAAGTAAAGTCATGGAAAAGATGGTAACAGAAGAAACTATGTGTCAGCCAAATCGGCATAGAATACTTCCCCATCAGACCAAGAAAGCGAGCTAACCATCCCCTAACATTCAACTGAATAAAGAGTATTGTAAAGACAATACAGTAGAAAGGGTCTAGTGCCATGGATGCACTAAGGCATTTAACAATGACCAATACCGAAAGTAACAATGCTGTTAGCCACCCTTTACCATGCAAAACCGGTATCTTTAACCCTCCCTTATCAACCGATATTCTATGCAGAACTGCTCCCAAGACAAAACTAAAACTCAACTCCAGATATACTACTATATGCGTCGAAAAGTCATTATAGCTCTTATGAACAGCAACATAACGACTTATATAGAAGGCTGTACAAAAATAAATCAGGCAAAAGATAAAAGCAGATTTCCATTTCCCAAGCTTGTCTATAACCCTGAAAATATATTGGGATGTAACGCTTAATAACATGTAAGGGAACAGAAACCAAGTTTCGGAATTATATGAACTCGCATAACTTGTTACATTTCCTACTATCTTTTGCCAACTACCCGGATAATCATCGGGCCTGATAAATGACCCAATACTTACAAATATTAGTAAAATCAGCCAGTAAGCTATGTATAATTTCAATAGTCTGCACACTTGAGAAGTGAACCCCACTCTACCCTTTGCATACATATAATCCAGACCATAACCACTTAACAATAAGAAAAAGGGAACCGGAGGACACGCTCGTGTAAGAAGATTAACTAAAGGGTGGCTGCCAATGAAAATTAAAGGAGTAGAATATTGGATAACATTAGCTTCAGTATTAAATAAATGAAGGAATACCATCATTAAAATAGCAATCCCTTTTAACAGCAGACTTGTTTCTTTAGACATAAAATAAATACTTTTTAAAAGCAAGCCAATACTCACAAAAAAGGGTTCCGACAAGTACTTAAAGAAAAAACGTGGACAAATGACTTCGTCCACGTTCCTTAGGTACTTGCTGGAAACCTACAAACAACAGATAAGCCAATCGCCCACGATATCGCAGGCATTCACTTAATTTATTCTGTCGTTTCATTCTATCCACCGGCAAGTTTCAGGAACGTATGAATAAATAGCAAACGCTACATTTTACCACGAAAATACGGATAAGCTCCCTTAAAAGAAATCTTCTCCGATTGCAAAGTTATCAAAAACTATTTAATCTTCAAATATTAGTTCCCAAGAAAGTTATGATATAATAAGAGATAAGCAGCGTCTCTTCAAATAATTACACCACAAAGGGTGTTTAAATGCCTCTCATATCAAAAAAACAAAACATTTCCCTATTCATTCTACCAATACTTAGTAGTCCGTGTACCAATATCCGGTACGGCGACTACCAAGCACTGGTACTGCTGCAATATATCACGTTTGAAAAACCACACAACCATCCCTACATATTAATAACATCAACTTTTCTACCCTATTCTCATTATTATTGTGTACTTTTGCAACAAAAGAAATAAAGGTAAAAACAAGATATGGCATTAAAATGTGGTATTGTAGGTTTGCCAAACGTGGGCAAATCTACACTTTTCAACTGTCTTAGCAGCGCAAAAGCGCAGGCTGCTAACTTTCCATTCTGTACTATCGAGCCTAACTTGGGCGTTATTACAGTTCCCGATGAGCGACTGAATAAGTTGGCCGAGATTGTACATCCGGGACGTATAGTGCCCGCTACGTGCGAAATTGTAGATATTGCCGGACTCGTAAAGGGTGCCAGCAAGGGCGAAGGACTGGGCAACAAGTTCCTCGGAAACATTCGGGAATGCGATGCGATTATTCACGTTATCCGCTGTTTCGACGATGATAACGTAGTACGCGAAGGTGGTATGGCCGTTGATCCTATCGCCGATAAGGAAATCATCGATACTGAACTGCAGCTGAAAGACCTTGAAACCATCGAGAGTCAGCTTGCCAAAACACAGAAGATGGCGGCTGCCGGCAACAAGGATGCCAAAACATTGGTAGCCGTTTTGGAAACCTACAAAGAGGTTTTGGAGCAGGGCAAGAATGCCCGCAGCGTTACTTTCGAAACAAAAGAAGAACAGCAGGCAGCCCACGACCTCTTCCTTCTCACCACCAAACCGGTGCTTTACGTTTGCAATGTAGATGAGTCGAGTGCCAAAACGGGCAATGAATACAGCAAGAAAATAGAGCAAATTGCCGAAGAGGAAGGTGCCGAAGCAATGATTATTGCTGCCAAGACCGAGGAAGACATTGCTTCTTTGGAAAGCTATGAGGACAAGAAACTGTTCCTCGACGAGCTGGGACTGGAAGAAAGTGGTGTAAACCGCCTCATCAATAAGGCCTATCACCTGCTCAACCTTCAGACCTTTATCACTGCAGGCGAGATGGAAGTAAAGGCATGGACCTACCACAAAGGCTGGAAGGCTCCGCAATGTGCCGGCGTTATCCATACCGACTTCGAGAAAGGTTTCATACGTGCCGAGGTTATCAAGTACGACGATTACATTCAATATGGCTCGGAGGCTGCTGTTCGCGAAGCAGGAAAATTAGGCATAGAAGGCAAGGATTACGTTGTGCAAGACGGCGATATCATGCACTTCCGCTTCAATGTTTAATCATATTTTCTAAAGAATATGTTACCACTTTATATAGACTGGAACCCCAGCGAGTATATGATTCCCATTGGGTCGAGCGGACTTCGCTGGTATGGCATGTGCTGGTTCTTTGGTTTGGCCGCCGGTTTTTTCCTGATGCAATGGCTCTATAAGCAGCATAAATACAATAACGGGCAGTTCGACCCGCTGTTTCTCTATGTGTTTTTTGGCGTTCTCATAGGTGCCAGATTAGGGCATTGCCTTTTTTATGAGCCCGATTACTTCCTCACTTCGTGGGATCACATCATCGAGATGGTTATACCCATACGCCACATGGCAGACGGAACGTGGCGCTATATCGGCTATGCCGGACTGGCATCGCATGGCGGCGTTGCAGGATTGCTTATCGCTTTGTGGCTCTACATCAGGCGATACAAGATGTCTACATGGGTAGTGCTCGACTTCTTCGGTATCTGTTCGGGCATCACTGCCTGCTTCATTCGTTTGGGAAACCTGATGAACTCTGAGATTATCGGCAACAAAACCGATGTGCCTTGGGCATTTATCTTCCATAAAGTAGATGAATACCCACGCCATCCGGGTCAGCTTTACGAGGCCATTGCCTATCTTTGCTTCTTCATCATCATCTTCCTGATATACAGAAAGCATAAGAACAAAGTGGGCACGGGGCTTTATTTCGGACTATGCCTCACACTGATTTTCGTATTCCGCTTCCTCATCGAATATACCAAACAGATACAAGAGGCTTTCGAAGCAGGCTTACCAATCGACATGGGACAGATACTCAGTCTTCCGCTTATTGCCCTCGGCCTGTGGGCTATATGGCGTTCCAAAGGAAAGACCCACCCTATCGGTGAATAAAAAAGGTAAATAGCAAATAAACGATATAAGCCATTAGCTGTGCCAAAAAGGTACAACTAATGGCTTATATCATATTACAGGAAACATTATACCTCACCCTTTGCCTCTTGCCGGTGACTTTTGTGTATCTGGAATAACCCCCAAATGGTCCCAATAAAACCAACAATGGCAATTCCTAAGAAGAAATAACTTAATGTATCCATATCTCTTTTATTTTTTTGATCCCATTATAAAAAGTACAATACCCAAAGAAAGCATCATTAAAGAAGCCAATATTCCATAGATAAGCAGTGAAGTTTTATTAAAGTTTAACCCTACTATCCCACTTATAATAATACCTCCAACTATTAATTTGGATATATCCAGACTGTATTTACTTATCTCTAAATAAAGCCGTAAGCGGTTTTCTTATCCATTTTTATAAATCCCTTCATGTCGCAAATATAATGATTTTATTTTATATCTAAACTTTCGAGGCTTAAAAATTAAGACAATTAACATAACAGATAGTCCAACGAAGAATACTAAAGTTTATTTAAACCTTTGGGCATGTAGCCCTATTTTTGTATTTTTGCGTAGCTAAATTCAGTAATAACAAGAAGAAAGGACATTAATCAATGGCAACAGATAACAAGGGATTAACCCCCATGATGAAGCAGTTTTTCTCGATGAAAGCCAAACATCCGGATGCTTTGTTACTCTTCCGTTGTGGCGATTTCTACGAAACCTACCACGACGATGCTGTTGAAGCTGCCCGTATCTTAGGTATTACCCTTACCAAGCGTAACAACGGGGGCAACTCTGCTGCTACCGAAATGGCGGGATTCCCCCACCACGCCCTCGACACTTACCTACCCAAACTTATTCGGGCCGGCAAGCGGGTAGCTATCTGCGACCAATTGGAAGACCCTAAAAAGAAGCGCGAAGCCATCAAAGGACAGAAGGGATTATCGGCTATGGACAAGATGGTTAAGCGTGGTATTACCGAGCTGGTTACGCCGGGTGTGGCCATGAGCGACAATGTACTGAATTACAAGGAGAACAACTTTCTGGCAGCGGTACACTTCGGTAAGCAGACCTGCGGTGTCAGTTTTCTCGACATCAGTACGGGAGAATTCCTCACAGGCGAGGGCTCCTTCGATTATATCGAGAAGCTGTTGGGCAGTTTCGCGCCTAAGGAAGTGCTCTATGATGCTGCCTACAGACAGGAATTCGAGCAGCATTTCGGTACAAAACTCATTACTTTCAAGCTGGACGACTGGGTATTTACCGAGCAGACAGCACACCAAAAGCTTCTGAAACACTTCGGAACAAAGTCATTAAAAGGTTTTGGGGTCGATCATTTAAAGAACGGTATCATTGCTGCCGGGGCTATTATGCAGTACCTTGAGCTTACGCAGCACATCCAGATAGGGCATATCACCGCCCTGAAGCGCATAGAAGAGGAGAAGTATGTACGCCTCGACCGTTTCACCGTACGTTCTTTAGAGCTTGTTTCGCCCATGAACGAAGGGGGAACATCGCTCCTGAACGTTATCGACAGCACCGTTACCCCGATGGGAGGCCGACTGTTGCGCCGATGGATGGTGTTCCCACTGAAAGATACACGTCCTATCAACGAGCGACTCGACATTGTGGAGCATTTCTTCAGAGAACGAACACTCCGTGAAGGCATCGACGAAGAACTCCATAAGATAGGCGATTTGGAGCGTATCATCTCGAAAGTGGCCGCAAGAAGGGCATCTCCCCGTGAGGTGGTACAGCTGAAAAATGCGCTGAAAGCCATCGAGCCGATTAAGAAAGCATGCCAACAGGCTGATAACAAGATACTGCAGAGGGTGGGGGAGCAGCTAAACCTTTGCGAAGCGCTCCGTAATCGTATCGAAATAGAAATCCAGAACGACCCTCCCTTGCTTGCCAATAAGGGCGATATCATTGCTCCCGGCTACAACCAAGAGCTGGACGATTTGCGGTCTGTACGCAGTAATGGCAAGCAATACCTCTTAGAGATACAGGAGAAGGAGGCAGAACGTACGGGAATATCGTCGCTTAAAGTTGGGTTTAACAATGTTTTCGGTTACTATCTCGAGGTACGCAACACTTTTAAGGAACATGTTCCACCCGAATGGATACGTAAACAGACCCTTGCACAGGCCGAACGCTATATAACACCCGAACTAAAGGAGTATGAGGAGAAGATTTTAGGGGCGGACGAGCGTATCATTTCGCTCGAGAACAGGCTCTTTATGGAACTTATCGGCGACATGCAGGAGTTTATTCCACAGATACAAGTCGATGCCAACCTCATAGCGCAACTCGATTGTCTGCTCTCTTTCACCAAGATAGCCGAGGCAAACAAGTACGTTCGGCCCATTGTCGATAACTCGGAAGTACTCGATATCAAGCAAGGACGCCACCCTGTTATCGAAACACAGCTGCCACTTGGTGAGCAATATGTGCCTAACGACGTACTACTCGACAATGGCAAGCAGCAGATTATGATGATAACAGGACCGAATATGGCTGGTAAGTCGGCCCTGTTACGCCAAACCGCCCTCATTGTTCTGCTTGCCCAGATAGGCTGTTTCGTACCGGCAGAGAGCGCAAGGGTAGGGTTGGTAGATAAAATTTTTACCCGTGTAGGGGCAAGCGACAATATTTCGCTGGGGGAATCTACCTTTATGGTGGAGATGACGGAGGCATCCAATATTCTGAACAGCGTTACGCCCCGTTCACTTGTGCTCTTCGACGAGCTCGGACGAGGCACAAGTACCTATGACGGTATCAGCATAGCATGGGCAATTGTGGAGTATCTTCATGAACAACCACGTGCAAAAGCACGCACACTGTTCGCCACTCACTACCACGAACTGAACGAAATGGAGAAGCATTTCGCCGGAATAAAGAACTATAACGTATCGGTAAAGGAGGTAGATGGCAAGATTATCTTCCTTCGCAAGCTCGAAAAGGGTGGGAGCGAGCACTCTTTCGGTATTCATGTGGCCGAGATTGCGGGTATGCCACCCAGCATCGTGAAGCGTGCCAACACCATTCTGAAGGAATTGGAAGCTGATAATGCACAGGTGGGTAGCGTTGGGAAACCTTCCGTTAATAAGCTCGACCAAAGCAGAGAAGGCATGCAGCTCTCCTTCTTCCGGCTCGACGACCCTGTATTGGAACAAATTCGCGACGAAATTCTGGGTTTGGACATCAACAACCTCACCCCAATGGAGGCGCTGAACAAGCTGAACGATATCAAGAAAATCGTTAATCCGTCGGGGAAGTAAACACCCATTAATAGGGTAGGCGATAGCTTCTGATTACCAATTACTTACATATCCCATAACAAAAGATGCCCTTTTACACTCAAATCTATGGCAGATTACAGTGTAAAAGGGCATCTTTTACCGTGCAAAAGGACATATATTGTTATGCAAACAATAACCTTTTGGTTTTGTATTGAAAACTAATTCTTTGCAGAAGAAGCCGAAACTTCATTGCTTTGCAGGTCGTTTATCTGATTGATTATATCTTGATTAATGCGCTGCATCTTGCGGTAGAGAGAAACACCAATAAGAATTCCCCCTATCATACCGATTATACCTCCGATTATTCCACCATAAAAAGTTTCTACCGAGATAGTTGCCCCTTCTGTCGTTGTTAAGCCATACAATTCGAAACAAACCCAAGGTGCCCACACAAATAACAGTACCGGGGCACTGAAAAGTCGGGCCTTTTTGCGTAACTGCCGCTGCTTCAGCATATGACGAGCAGTGTTTATAAGATTATTTGACAAGAATTCCTCATCATTATAGTGATTTATCTGCCTACCGGTAAACACTACCACAAACAGATACACCACCGTAAAGGCATAGAGAGGCCACGAAATGAAAGCAAGTTTGGCAAGTATAAAGAAATAGATAGCGACGAAAGCCAAGGCAAAATACGAAAACCATGTATATCGTTTCATGAACGACATTTTGCTTAACATGGCCTGCCGAATCATCCTTTCATTGACAATTTCCTGCTTTTCGAGCTTCTTATTCAGGAGAGACAGCTGTTGGCGCATCTCTTCCAATTCATTATTTTGTTGTTCCATAAGTGCTGTTTGTTAAGTTATTGATAATTATAGGGCTTGCAAACCTTAATATTCTTCGTTCAAACCTTGATATTCTTCGGTTAATCTTTCATACTCTTGAGTTGGTTTTTTATTCGGACAAGGCGCACAGAAACGTTCTTTGCCGATATTCCCACGATGCTTCCAATCTCGTCGTAACTCATATTTTCGAGCCAAAGCAAAACGATGGCACGGTCGAAAGGTGCCAAACGACTGATACGATGGTTAAGTTGCTGAATCTGCTTGCTATCGGTATCATCGTCGGTAAAGGGATGAATATCCATGGAAAGAGGAATGGCTTTGTGCCGTTTCTTCTTCCTTTCCTGCGATATACAGGTGTTCAGCGCTATGCGATAAATCCACGTCTTTACATCACTGTTGCCTTTGAACGATGCTAACCCCTTCCAAAGATTAACCAAAATCTCTTGGTACAAGTCGGCAACCTCATCCTCATTCTTCGAGAACATATAGCAAACGGTGTAGATTGTCCCTTTATGCTGTCGGATGAGCCGGGCAAATTCCTTTTCGTTCTGTTGGATTTCCATATCGTTTTTATTTAAAATTCCTGACCATTATACGCCTTTTGATTCTGATTTCTGACCATTAGACGCTCTTTGATTCTGAAAAGCTACAACACAAAGGTAATTTTTTTGAAGGAGTTATCCTTACATTTCATGTATCAGGAATTAAGCAGGAGGTTATCAGTCCATATATGAAGGGAAGATTACCATACTGTTCCGTGTCGTTTCCTCACTCCTGATAACTGAAGCAAATGATTGTTCTTTCTTAACATTTTAGCCTATACTCCCCTGCTTTCAAGAAAGATTTTGTAATTTTGCAATCGGTATAAAAGCCTCTTTTCTGGGCTTTTCTTAATAGGAAAATAAAAAACGAACATACGGAAAATAAAATAACGACATACGGAATGGATTACAATTTTAACGACATTGAGAAGAAATGGCAACAGAAGTGGGTGGAAAAGAAAGCCTACAAGGTAACAGAAGACCATAACAAGAAAAAGTTTTATGTACTCAACATGTTCCCTTATCCATCGGGAGCAGGCCTGCACGTAGGTCATCCACTGGGATATATAGCCAGCGACATCTATGCACGCTACAAGCGTTTGCAGGGTTTCAATGTGCTAAATCCTATGGGTTACGATGCTTACGGCCTTCCTGCAGAGCAGTATGCCATCCAAACAGGTCAGCATCCGGCTATCACCACCGAGAAAAACATTGCGCGTTATCGTGAGCAGCTGGACAAGATTGGATTCTGTTTCGACTGGGATCGTGAGGTAAGAACCTGCGACCCGCAATATTATCGCTGGACCCAATGGGCTTTCCAGCGTATGTTTGCTTCTTATTACGACAATAATCTAAGGAAAGCACAGCCTATTTCAAACCTTATCAAGCACTTCGAGCAGAACGGCACGGAGGGGATTGATGCGGCAGAGAGCGAAGAGCTGAGCTTCACCGCAGCCGAATGGAACGCCAAAAGCGAGGAGGAGAAGCAGCAAACGCTGATGAACTACCGCATAGCTTACCTTGGCGAGACGATGGTAAACTGGTGTCCGGAACTGGGAACGGTGCTGGCCAACGATGAGGTGGTGAACGGTGTGAGCGAAAGGGGCGGTTATCCCGTTATTCAGAAGAAGATGAAACAGTGGTGTTTGCGTGTGTCTGCCTATGCGCAACGCCTGTTGGACGGACTGGACACCGTCGATTGGACCGACTCCATTAAGGAAACGCAGCGCAACTGGATTGGTCGTTCGGAAGGAACGGAGGTTATCTTCAAGAGTATTACGCCTGTTGGCAACGCTACAGGCACCGAAAGCGAAACTAAAGAGGGCGAGTTTACCATCTTTACCACCCGTGCCGATACCATGTTTGGTGTGTCGTTCATGGTGCTGGCGCCCGAAAGCGAGCTGGTGGAAAGCCTTACTTCGGAGCGTCAGAAGGCCGAAGTACAGGAGTACTTGGCTTATGTAAAGAAGAGAACGGAGCTGGAACGTATGTCCGACCGTAAGGTAACAGGTGTCTTCTCCGGCTCTTACGCCGTAAATCCATTGACGGACGAGGAAATTCCTATCTGGATTTCAGAATACGTATTGGCAGGATATGGAACGGGAGCCATCATGGCTGTTCCTGCTCACGACAGTCGCGACTATGCCTTTGCCAAGCATTTCAACCTGCCTATCATCCCATTAATCGAGGGAGCCGACGTATCGGAGGAGAGTTTTGACGCAAAGGAAGGCATTGTAATGAACTCGCCGAGTGCAAACTTGGGCACCTCTCCTGTCGGGGAAGGCCGGGAAGGAGCCCTCGTTCTGAACGGCTTAACTGTTCAAGAAGCCATTGCCGCAACCAAGAAATTCGTTACCGAGAACCACTTGGGGCGTGTTAAGGTGAACTATCGACTGCGCGATGCCATCTTCTCTCGCCAGCGTTACTGGGGCGAGCCTTTCCCCGTTTATTACAAAAACAGCATGCCTTACATGATACCGGAGGAATGCCTGCCGCTCGAACTGCCCGAAGTCGATAAGTATGAGCCGACAGAAACGGGCGAGCCGCCATTGGGTCGCGCCAAAAACTGGGCATGGAACGAGGCTGAAAAGAAAGTGGTCGGCAAGGATTTGATTGACAACAAGACTGTCTTCCCGCTCGAACTGAATACCATGCCGGGCTTTGCAGGCTCATCGGCTTACTATCTTCGCTACATGGATCCGCATAACGACAAGGCTTTGGTAGGCAAAGAGGCCGGCGAGTACTGGCAGAATGTCGATTTATACGTGGGCGGTACCGAGCATGCCACAGGACACCTGATATACAGCCGTTTCTGGAACAAGTTCCTGTTCGACTACGGTTTCAGCTTCAGCGAAGAGCCTTTCCGGAAACTTATCAACCAAGGCATGATACAAGGACGCTCCAACTTCGTATATAGAATACAGTCGGACGACCACAGCAAGGCGCCTGTTTTCGTGAGTCTCGGCCAAAAAGACAAGTACGAGGTTACACCTATCCACGTGGATGTAAACATCGTTCATGGCGACGTACTCGATATCAAGGCCTTCAAAGCATGGCGTCCCGAATACAACAATGCCGAGTTCATCTTCGAAGATGGTACAAAGGAAACGAAGGAAGGGGCTGTATATAAGTGCGGATGGGCTGTCGAGAAGATGTCGAAGTCGATGTTCAACGTTGTAAATCCCGACGACATTGTAGAGCAGTATGGTGCCGATACCCTCCGTCTGTACGAGATGTTCTTGGGTCCGGTAGAGGCTTCCAAGCCTTGGGACACCAACGGTATCGATGGTTGCCACCGCTTCCTGCGCAAGTTTTGGAAGCTGTTCCAACAGGAACTCGACGATGCCGCACCCTCGAAGGAGGCATTAAAGAGCGTTCACAAGCTCATTAAGAAGGTTACCGGCGACATCGAGAACTTCTCTTACAACACGGCTATCTCGGCTTTCATGATTTGTCTGAATGAGCTTGGGCAGATAAAATGCACCAACAAGGAGCTGTTAAAGCAGTTGGTTGTCGTCATTGCCCCCTTTGCCCCCCACATTGCCGAAGAGCTTTGGGAGCAGTTAGGTGGCGAAGGACTGGTATGCGACGCCGCATGGCCGGTATGGAACGAGGAGTATCTGAAGGAGAGCGAGATACAGCTGACGATTTCTTTCAACGGCAAGGCACGTTTCCAAAAGCTCTTTGCGGCCGACGCAACGAACGAGGAGATACAGAAACAGGTGCTGGAAGACGAGAAAGCACAGCAGTACATAGCCGGGAAAAACATCGTGAAAGTAATCATCGTTCCCGGTCGTATCGTGAATATCGTATTAAAGTAAACACAATGTGCCCCTTTTCAGGCTGCACATTCCATAAATCTTTCTTATTATATGTTTTCAAGTATAAGTCAGAAAGCTAAAGCAGAACTCAAGGACTATATCTATATAACCCTTGGTTTGCTGCTTTATACCTTCGGGTGGGCTGTATTTTTGCTACCTTACGAGATTGTTACCGGTGGTGTAACAGGTGCTGCAGCGGTAATTTATTATGCCACGAAAATTCCTATCTCGTACAGCTATTTTGTAATCAATGTAGCACTGCTGGCCGTTGCCTTGAGGATATTGGGCTGGCGATTTATGGTAAAAACGATATATGCCATTGGTGTACTGTCGGTATTCCTATGGGCTGCACAAAAGCTCATGACCCAAGATGACGGCACGTTGATTCAGGTTTTAGGACCCGACCAGACCTTTATGTCGCTCGTTATCGGCTGTATGCTTACGGGAACATCGCTTGCCATCGTATTCCTTAACAACGGTTCTACAGGCGGAACGGACATCATTGCGGCCTGTGTAAACAAGTATAAGAACTTTTCGCTGGGCACGGTGCTCATCTTTGTCGATTTGTTCATCATCGGCTCTTGTTTGTTCATACCACAGTTCGGCGACCTACTGTCGAGAACTCACAAGGTGGTGTTCGGCCTCTGTACCATGGTTATCGAGAACTTCATGCTCGATTATGTGTTCAATTCTCGCCGTCAGAGCGTTCAATTCCTTATATTCTCTCGCAAGTACATGGAGATAGCCGATGCCATCGGAACAAAAATGGAGCATGGCGTAACCATTCTCGATGGTCACGGCTGGTACACGGGCGACGAAGTAAAGGTGCTGTGTATCCTTGCCAAGAAGGCAGAAAGTCAGCCTATCTTCCGCCTTATCAAACTGATAGACCCGAATGCCTTTGTTTCACAGAGTGCCGTTATCGGTGTTTACGGCGAGGGATTCGACCCTATCAAGGTAAAGGTTACCCCAAAACACATCGAGGAACACCGTAATTTGGAAACTATCAGGCAGGAGGCTAACCGCCTGAAGGGTACTGCCAACAGCAATAACGAGAAAGAATAGGAGGAAGAAAGGATGAAGATTGTTTTTGCAACCAACAATGCTCACAAGCTGAAGGAGATTCGGGAGATACTCGGAAGCACGTTTCAGGTGGTTTCCCTGACCGACATCGGCTGCCACGAAGACATCGCTGAAACGGGTAAAACACTGGAGGAGAACTCGCGAATAAAGGCCGGTTATGTGGCCAATAACTATCATTGCAACTGCTTTGCCGATGATACGGGGCTTGAAGTAGAGGTTTTAGACGGAGCGCCGGGCGTATATTCGGCACGGTATGCCGGTGGAGAAGGGCACGACAGCGAGGCAAACATGCAGAGGCTGTTGGCCAACCTTGAGGGCAAGGAAAACCGTAACGCACGTTTCCGCACCGTCATCACACTGATTTTAAACGGAGAGGAACACCAGTTCGAAGGCATTGTAGAGGGCAGGATAGCACAGGAAAGGAGTGGGGCAGGGGGCTTCGGCTACGATCCCGTATTTGTCCCCGAAGGGTACGACAGGAGTTTTGCCGAGTTAGGCGAGGAGGTTAAGAACCAAATCTCACACCGGGCACGCGCCGTTCAAAAGCTGGCCGACTTCCTGAAAGCACTATAAAACGTTCATGCAAGCAGAGCATAAGCTGCTCATAACGCAACAAACATAGAAGGAAAGCAGTGGGTTATGAAATAAGTTCATAACCCACTGCATATTTTTAAGCGCTTATTTCTATCTTCTAATACAATTATCCACCGTAACAATAAAACGCTACCTCCTCATAAAAGAGCGCATATTACAAAGTAATACATGGCCTTTTACTATATAATACATGGCCTTTTGCCCTGTAAAAGAGCATAGATTTACCCGTAAATTGATTTTTAAAATTATCTTTTCTTGCCGTCAGCTTTAACAATTCGGATAACTCCTTGTACATGAGTTAATTATAACAACATGCTATATGGTGGTATGACAGCAAAAATATAAGATGCCACGATAAAAAGAAAAGCATGGGGACATGACAGAAGTTACCGTCATAGCATCATCAATCAAATCTCTATAAGGGATTGTTCATCAAGTGTTTATACAAATTGTTAAAACTGACAGCAAAAAAATAAAAATTAAATTCTTAGTTATGCATGCTTTTTAGTCATAGGTTTTCAAATGCTGTAAGGGTAATAAATAAAAGGCATTTGAAAGGTTTCGGCCTACCAAATGTCCATTACGCCTAACTTTGTGCCCCACAATACATACTTCTTCTATCGACCGGAAACAAAACAAGGGGCTGCGTTCCTACCGAACACAGCCCCTTGAGGGATATTGAAAATAAGATAACTTACTTTTGTTTTACAAGCTGAATGGCAAAACCTCCACTCTTACCCATGTGCAACGAAAGTACCGTAGAGGCATCGACTACCTTCTGATCGATGGTCATAGGATAAGGATTCTTATCATACTCCGCATCAGGACCATCCTTATAGATGATGGCTTTATACTTACCGCCAGCGTCAAGGAAGTCGAGCTTCAGGTCGATATCACGCGCATCCTCGTTCGTCATACCGCCAATATACCAGTTGTCGGAGTCTCTGTCCTTACGGCAGGTAACGATATACTTCCCTATCTCTGCCTGTGGAACGAGTGTTTTCTGCCAGTTGGTGGGCACGGCCTCGATAAAGGCAAAGGCCGGTTGGTCCTTATAGTTCTCTATTTCATCGGCTGCCATCTGCCAAGGGGTGTAGATTACCACGTATTCTGCCAACTGTTTAGCCAGTGTAGTGTGAGGGTGCGTGCCCGGATATACACGCCCTTCCAGATTGAAAATGCCCGGAGTGAAGTCGATGGCGCCTGCCAGCTGACGGGTGAATGGGATTATTTCCAAGTGAGATGGAGGATTTCCACCATTACCATCCCACGCATTCCATTCCTGACCACGCACTCCTTCGCCTGAAATAAGGTTAGGATAGGTGCGACAAAGACCTGTAGGCATTGCCGGCTCATGATTTACTACCATGATATGATGCTTGGCTGCACACTCTATAACACGGCGATAATGGCGCACACCATACTGTGAACGTTGTAGCTCTTTCTTGTCCATCACAGTATTTACATAACCCGTCTTGATGGCTTTGATACCCATTTTCTCATAAAGGGAGAAAGCTTCTTCCATCTGATCCTCAAAATTCTTGGCTGCACCACCTGTTTCGCAATGCGCAATAATCGATACTCCCTTAGAAAGGGCATACTTTTGAAGACCTTCAAAGTCGTAATCTGAATAAGGTTTGGTAAAAGAAAACTTCTCTCCCTCCTGTCCCCAGTTATATTGCCAACCATCATTCCAGCCCTCGACAAGCAGTCCTTTCATGCCATGAGCAGCTGCAAAATCGATATAACGTTTGGTATTCTCGGTCGTTGCACCATGTTTCGGACCATTATCCCATGTGGCTGTCTGCATGTGCATACTCCACCAAATACCTACATACTTGCCCGGTGTAAGCCAAGAGGTGTCCTTTATCTTACAAGGATCATTGAGATTGAGCATAACACGATTGTTCACTAAGTCGTTAAGACTCTTATCTACCGTAAGAAAACGCCATGGAGATACGAATGGAGCCTTGGCAAATACAAGCTCGCCGGTACTCCATGGTACCAGTTCTGCTTTCAAAGTAGCTCCGCCTTGTTTAGCTTCTACCGGCTTAACACATAAAGAAGCATAGTCGGTTAGATTGGCTTCGTGTAATTCCATGTAAGTACCATCGCCGTATTCAATGGTTACCGGAGTACAAACTTTCCCTTTCTTGCTAAGATTATCCTTTGTCCAAAGACCTTCAAAGTAGCCTGTATCAAAAGGAAGCGTCCATGCTTGAGGATCTTTTGCAAATGCAAATTCGGTTTTCTCTTCCATGATAACGAAGTCGGTCAGGTTCTTCTGCTGTGGGAATACATAGCGGAAACCCATACCATTGTCGAACACACGGAACACGATATTCAGCCTGCGCTGCAAACCAGAACGCTGCATGAGCTGCATCGTGAGTTCGTTATAATGGTTGCGAACTTCTTTTTCCTCGCCCAAAGGCTGCTGCCAAGTTTCGTCTTTTGCAGCCTTTGTGAATTTTACTACCTTGAAATTACTGTCGAAATCGCCATCTTTCAGCTTCAGGCCAAGCTGTGAACGAAGCAAGACTGCTTCCTTACCACGGTTGAAAGCATAGTAGGGATGGCCGCCTTTATCGACACCCACGGTAACGGTAAGGTTGCCCGAAGGCGAGCTAATGGTAGCTTCGCTCTTGGCCAGTGCCGATAATGGTAGAAGTACTGCAACAAAAAGGAGCAGGATCGGTTTAATTACTTTATTCATATTTGTGTTTAATAATTTGATATCCTAAAGACAATAAGAATGGAGCTAACCTTATAACTCCATTCCCGAATTTACAATTGTTTCCTGAAAACTAACGCTTACAAATTATCAATTATTGCTTTTGCCTCAGCTGTTTTTAGCTGGACAAGGTTGTTATAGGCTTCTTTAACCTTTGCATCATCCGGATGCGCTACACGAGCTTTGTACCATTTATAGATGAGTTCAAGGTCGGCTTGCTGATACTTAACGCCTGTAAACTGCTGGAGCATTACCAGATACTTATAGCCAAATTCAAGGGTTGGCTCGATAATAGTACCTTCTCCATAATCGTTCCATGTACTAATTTGCAGCCAAGAAAGCCCGGCATTCTTTACAGCATCCAACTGTCGTTGGAACAAAGCCCCGTCTTCACGATCGTATGTCTTGTAACCTTCGCCTTCACCACCTAACTTATAGAAGTCGAAAAAGCCCGGCATAGCTCCTCCGATATAGTATCGGAAGTTCTTGGCACGCTCATAATTAGGAGCCGGATCGACCCATACGAACTCTCCTTGTGCATTGTCGTTATAACCACTATTGTTGGCTTTGTCGATAGCATAGTTCAATGTCAGGAAGATGGGCTTTGTTGAAAGGATAGAGAAGGTACGATACCAATCCTTTCCACTGGTCATCTCCATTGGGCCAAAGTTCAACAGCAATGGTTTCCCATCTGTTTTGGTATAAGCATCATCATTAAAAAAAGTCTGGGCAAGATATTTCATATCTTCGCGTGCCGTTGTTACCTTATCGGAAGCATTAGAAAGATGTCTGTCTTCATATACAACCGACATCTTCAAGCCTGCACGCTTAATGGCTTTAAACAAAGCTTCGGTATTCGATTTGTGCTTAGCTACATCATCGTCGCTATTAACACCATACCAATCGACCATTACTCCATCAATACCTGAGTACTTCATTAACAGACATTGATAGTCCAGAATAGCTTCATCTCCACTGGCATAAGGACCTGTTAGAGGATAATAGTGAGCTGCTATCTGACGCTTACCATCGGCATCTACCTGCTCCGGATCCTGAGTTTTCATCTTCCAGTGGAATCCCCATTTACCATCTTTGCTGGTAGCAGGTGTTTCGAACCATGGCATAAAGTGTGCATACACTTTCATTGAATTTGTTTTCTCTACAGCAACAGGAGTTATCTGCCCGTCGGACTTAGTCTCAGGTGTCTTTGCCGGAGCTCCTTCATAACTATCAGAACACGA
Source organism: Prevotella sp. (assembly GCA_041855505.1). GTDB lineage: Bacteria > Bacteroidota > Bacteroidia > Bacteroidales > Bacteroidaceae > Prevotella. The sequence continues at coordinate 23,591 of JBHAEI010000016.1, read as the reverse complement.
TGTTAGCAAAAATCCAGTCAATAAAACTGAAGAAAATAGATACTTAATTTTCATACCAAATAATTTAAATTCTCGGATATAATCCTTTGTTTGGAATAAAACAAAAGAAGGAACAAAACTATACCTCTATCCGTTCTGTTTTCATATTAGATCATGGTTATAACGGAAAAATAGATATTTAGTTTTATTCCTCCTCTATTATTTATTTAGTTTTAACAACTCCATAACCGGGATTCTGTACCAGATTAGGATTCTTATCTAATTCAACTTGTGGAATTGGATAGATTCCTGTATGGCGATCGGCTGCATCTGCTTCCTTATTCCACCATGCTTTGAAAAACGTTCCAAAGCGAATATTGGTGGTACGGCGCAGACCTTCAAATACAAACTCATGCTTCCATTCATTGTCAAGGTCGTCGAGTGTAAGAGAGGTAAGGTCGTCGAGACCTGCACGCTGACGTATCTGATTGATATAAGGAAGCGCTGCAGCGGTGTAGCCCAGACGGAAATTACATTCAGCCTGCATCATTAAGATTTCGGCATAACGCATTAATACCCAGTCATTATCGCGCTCCCACTGGTCGGTAGCACTCCACTCGTACTTGTCCAAACGAACACCTTCATTCTGCTCTGCTTTTTCGAAATTCTTAATCTCTTCCGTATAGTTCAAAGGATTACCATTATCCATCAAAACTTCAGACCCATCCTTAGCACTATACTGTTGTCCTATCATTAGGCAGTTTCGGCGAATATCCTTCTCATCAAATGAAGAATACAGACCCGGTTGTGCGCAAATACCATTACCACACCACTGATATACCCCCTTAGGGTCGAAAGCCAGCTTCTGATTATAGTGGTAAGTCATACTCGCGAGGTAATTGCCTGTTGTGCCTTGCTTATGATCATAAGGGATGGCAAATATGATTTCAGGAGAAGTTTCATTCTTAATAGCGAAGTTTTCCTTATAATTTGTTGTAAGAGAATAACCTGTTACCTGTGCACAAGCATCAAGGCAGTCTTGCCAACGAGGAACTCCCGTATAAACTTCTGCATTGAGGTATAGACGAGCTAACAATGTATAAGCAACGTTCTTGGTGAAACTGCCATACTTTTTCTCAGCCGGTAACAAAGGAATAACCTCTTTTAGCTCTTTCTCTACAAAGTCAAACACATCCTTACGAGAAGAGTTTTTGGGTAGCTGTTTCTCGGTAAAGTCGGTGGAAATGGGTACATTTCCAAAATTATCAAGCAGATTGTAGTAGTAATAAGCACGCAATCCACGTAGCTCGGCTTCCACATTCTTCTTCGAAGCATCGTCCAGTGCGCTCTGTTCCACCTGATAAATGATGGCATTAATCTTTGAAACACCTACGAAGTTATACCGCCAAACAGATGTAATACCGGCATTATTGGCATCCCATGTGTGGTATTGATACTGCTGATAGCGACCACCATCGTACCAGTCGGTACCTCTTGTTGGGATAGTACACTCATCACTGGAACACTCTGAAGTAAAGAACACATACTCAGAAGTAGGGTAACAGTTCACACCATTGCCTTCGGCAGTACCTGATCCATACCCTCTAAGAGTGGCATAAGCCTGTCCTGCAATGGTAGCCACTTCTGAAGAAGTCTTACCATAATCGTTTGATGAAACTTTATCGTATAACCTTTCATCAAGATCGGTACACGAAGAAAACGATACAAGGAGTCCTAATCCCAAGAGAAAAGTGGTCTTGGGAAGGATATTTAGTAATTTTATATATTTCTTTTTCATATTGGTATAGTCTTATTTGTTAGACAATTAAAGCCATTATACTCACTTTAGAAACCAACATTCACACCGAAAGAGAAGGTACGAGGACGTGGGTAACTATTAAAGAAGTCGATACCCGGAGAGCTTAATACATCGTCGGGGACACTTACCTCCGGATCGATACCCTTATAACCTGTAATACAGAAGAGGTTTTCGCCCGTTACATAGAAGCGCAGACGAGTTAAGCCAAGTGTCTTCAGAGCCGATACAGGGAGTGAATAACCTAATGTCAATGACTGTAAACGTAAGAAATCGCCCTTCTCAATAAAGTAATCAGAGAAGGTAGGATTATCGGTAATACCGCTTTCCATGAAATCATCCAAGGTGTTTTGAGATGGGAAACGGGTAGGGTCATACATTACCATACGACTTACATTCAATACTTTCTGGCCGAACATGCCATAAGCTGCTATCGAAGCATCGAACTGTCGCCATGTGGCATTGAGCGAAATACCCAAGTTCCACTTAGGCATTGCAGAACCGAGATAACCTTGCTTTATGTTTCCATCAGCATCTTTTTCGAGGATATACTTACCATCTTCCGATATGCCTGTGCAATGGGGACCCCAGAAAGCACCTGCCGGATAACCCTCTTTGATAATCTGTGAATAGGTGTTCGACATGCCACGCACGTTATGGAGAGAACCTGCTTGCAAGCCAACAGCTTGATATTGATCGTTAGATAGCTTGGTAATTTCCTGATTATTGTATGCGAGAGAGAGATTAGCATCCAATGTCCAGTCCTTTGTACGGATGGCCTTGTAACCTAAGGTAAACTCAAAACCTTTATTAACAAGGTCTCCAACATTGGCTAACATCGTACCAACGAGGTATGGAGGCTGCGGAACCGGATAGGTCCAGAGCAGGTCTGATGTCTTTTTGTAATACAACTCAAGTGTACCATTCAACTTATTGAATACCGAAAAATCAATACCAAAGTTCCATTGAGCAGTAGATTCCCACTTTAAGTCCGGATTAACGTTTTGAGAAAGTGCATAAGAGTTTTTCCAAGTACCCGTAGTTGCATCGTAGTAAGCAGCGCCTGAAGCAGAAAGGATAGATAAAGACTTATACTCGCCGATACCATTCTGGTTACCCGTAACACCGAAACCGGCACGCAACTTCAGGTTATCGAGCCATTTGCGAGTACCTTTCATAAAAGGTTCTTCCGAGATACGCCATGCAAGAGATACTGAAGGGAAGACACCCCACTTGTGATTTTTGCCGAAACGAGATGAGCCGTCATCACGAACTGTAGCCGTAATCATATACCGGTCAAGCAAACTATAGTTCACACGACCGAAGAAAGAGATAAGCTGCGACTCGCCTTTATAAGAATATACATCGCTCTGACGGAAGTCGGTTCCTGCTGCCAGATTGTTGTAACCAAAGGCATTGGTATCGAATCCGCTACGAGTAGCGCCAAAGCCTTCGTAGATATTGTCCAAATAAGAATAACCTGCCATTACATTCAAGCGGTGAATATCCTTTATTTTCTTATCATATGTAAGGTAAAGTTCCAACTGCTTGTTGGTGTAATCCTCGTAAGTACGCTGTGCCCATCCCTTCTCGCTCTGTCCTTCCATGCGTGCATCGGTAGGCTTATAAATACCACCCTTTGCTGAGTTCTGCTCATAAGAGGTGTTGATAGTGGCTGTAAGACCATCGATAATGTTCACCTCTGCCTTGAAGTAACCTAAGAAACGGTTGCGCTTATGGTCGTCGGTACGCTTTGTATTCAGTTCCACCGGATTCTCCGTATTGGTACCATTCAGCTGCGCGAAAGTACCATCAGGATTATAAACAGGGAAGGTTGGCTGTAAGTTTGTCATTCTTTCGAAGATACGGGAATCGACCGGATGCCATGAATCAAAGTTCGCATTAATGCCTTCATCGAAGCGAATTCTGCCGTTCATGGCCACCTGATAAGCTGTTAAAGAGCCTGCCAAGCGGGTCATGTTATTACGCTTGATAACACCTTGGTTATTGTTGTAGGTTACACTTGCGCGATAACCGCTGTTCTTTTTAGAAGAAGAGAAGTTGATATTATGACCATGCGAAACGGCTGTACGCATAAGTTCCTTTTGCCAATCGGTATCGGCTCCGTAATCGATGGCATTCATATTATTGGTAGAACGCACGTAACCACGCCACTGGTCGGCCGAAAGCAGGTCGAGACGCTTCGCTGCCGAAGCCAAAGCCACATAACCATTATATTGTACTGAGGTCTGCTCAATATCGGAGCCTTGCCGATTTGTGGTGATGATGATAACGCCATTTGCACCACGAGAACCATAGATAGCTGCTGCCGAAGCATCCTTCAGCACATCCATACTGACAATTTCCGAAGGCTGAACAGAGTTGATATCAACACCGGGAATACCATCTACTACTACCAATGGTCCATTACTGGCCGATAATGATGTACCACCACGGAGACGAATAGAAGCACCAGACTCTACTGCTCCAGAACTTTGAACGATAGAAAGACCTGCTACCTTACCTTGCAACAGCTGTTCGGTAGAGGTAATTACACCTTTCTTCATATCCTTTGAGCTTACAGAAGCAATGGCACCGGTAAGGTCGCTCTTGCGCATCTGACCGTAACCAACACCTACAACAGTAACTTCGTCAAGAGTTTTAGAGTCTTCGGTAAGCATGATATTCAAGTCGCTTCCTACCTTCACCTGCTTGGATACATACCCTAAATAGGTAATATTAAGCATAGCACCCTGCTTACACTTAAAACTGAACTTGCCATCTATGTCGGTGATGGCTTCTACTTTGCCTCCTACAATACCGACAGACGCCCCGATTAAAGGCTCCTTTTGGGCATCTACCACTGTACCACTTGCCGTAATATCCTGTGCAGAAATATCACTGCAGAATAACATCATCATAAAGAGGATAAACCCTGCCAGCTTATTTTGTCTTGTTAATTTCATAAGTAATAATGTGTTTATAGGTTTTAATAGTCATTGATAGCCTTAATCGGGAATAACCAAAGGAATAACGGTATTAACTACCTCGGCACCGTTGGCCTTGTCTATCTTTACCTTTAGCTCGGTAACATCGATACCCTTCAGCTCCTTATTCAGATCGAGCGTAACCTCACGCTTGTCGCGAACACCTGCCATGATGCCCGTAAGTGTTTTTGTTCCTGCCGTGATGGTATATTTTAAATCACCTGCTGTACTTTCGTTATACTGGCGGGTAAGGGTAAGAATATCCTTTGCGCTCACCTTTGAGGGGAAGTAAGAGAACTGCGGATCAGGGTAGGGAACGGCCTGTCCTGCCTTCTGTAGCTGGTCGCCACTGTTCAGTCCCCATCCATTTGCACCATCAGCGCCTTTAATTACCTCTACAACAAGATAGGCAACATTCTCCAATTCGAAAGCTGCTTTCTTGTCAGGATCGGCTAAATCGGTCGGCTTATCGGCCTGACCGACGTCCTGCGGATTATAAGCATAGTACTCGGAAAGGATGCCTACATTCCAAGCATATAATCCATTGGATAGCTTCTTCAAACCTGCTTTCTTCAAAACAGCCGGACGCCACACATCCAATGTCTGCTGAATAGCCCAGTCGTTCAAACCCGAATGAACACCAAACTGTACGAAGTTTGCATCTTTCGCTATCTCTGTAAGGGTACGATCGCCCAATTTGTAAACATCAGGGTTGAACAAAACCGTCAATGGTGCGTCTAAAGTAAACTTCTCGGTAAATCCGGTACTCTTACGACCACTATAGAATTTCATTCCTGCACCCGATTCTTTGAAAGCCTGAAACTCAAGACGAGAGTCGGGAGCAGCAAACTCTGTGGACCACATACTACCGTCTTTCGTCTTTAACTGCTGCCAGAAACCAGGCCAGTTGGCATCCTCAAAGGCAGAGACAGGGCTGTGGAAATACTCTGTAGGCACCATTGTTTTCTTGTAAATATTGTTGCCTAAATATTCCAGTTTGGCAAAGTCGGATGAGTTACCGCCGTTTCCCGCATCCGGCTCCGTCGGTTGCCAAGCCCATAAATAAAGGTCGATACCTTCCTGAAAACCTACATCGGTAAGGTCGTAATAGAAGGTAACTTCCTCATCGGCAGTGAATACTGCCGGCACTGTCCAACATTTAGGTGTTCCTACTTTTACTCCGTCGGCAAACGAAAGGAGGGGTAAAAGACTTAGTAAAACAAATAAAATCTTCTTCATAGTCGTATCAGTTTACTGCTTGCATCAGGTTATAAGTATAAGAAACGTATGGCTGTCCGCCATTTGTCCGTATTAAACGGAACTCAAGGGTCTTGGTATTTCCCGGAACCGTGGTAACCCTCAGGCTGGTGTCTGATTTACCATCATTCAGGAAGATACGGCTTGGAGAGCCATCACTGTTGGTAAAGTTGTTTTCCATTCGCCATGTACCGGTTAAAGGCAACAGTTCAGGAGAACTTCCTTCGATAGAGAATGCAGCTGCATTACCGGAATCATCACGATTCAAATTAATGACAAAAGTGTCGAAATCCAACAAATTTGTCAATGTCTTTGTCTTCGCATTGGTTTCATCTGTTTGTATAACTGTGTTCACCACCCACTTACCGCCAATCTTTTCGGTCAGGGTAATTGGATCGACATAACTTCCATCATCAACAGAAGAACATCCTGTCAATGACACAACTCCCGGCAAAAGGAGCGCTATAATACATAGCTTACTTACGATTGTTCTCATAGAGCGACTGTTTTAGTTATCGATTGATTTTTAATTATAAGTCAAAATTCGTTATCGCAAAAGTAATATTTTATTGATAGACATTCACGACTATTAAATAAAATATAATAAAATATTCTTCTAAACCGAATATAACATCCTAATAATCAAGTAGTAATAATATTTAAGAGGGCCAGAAAATATAACGAATTTATATCGAAAATAATGCTTATTGCAGCATAAAGATACTGCTCATGGCAGTTTATGACAAGAAAAGACAGCATGGCTTACCATATAAAAGGGCATGTTTTGTGAAGTAAAACATGCCCTTTTACACGGTAATATGCCATCTTTTACACCATAAAAGGTGGCATATTACAACAGGTATCATATCTCCATGATACGCTGTTCAAATCTGTCGTTATCTATCTTCGAACGGTTTTTTACTCGCGTTTTATAGGTATTAATGGTGTGAACAGAATAATTCAGGAAGGAGGCTATGCGGTCCGAGTCGGTAATTCCCAATCGGATAAGGGCAAAAATACGCATTTCAGTAGTGAGTCTTTTGGGTAGTTCCGGCTCTTTCTGCTCGGATTCATTGAAGAGTTTGTTATATTCTTCAATGAAGTTAGGGAATAACTTAAGGAAAGTCTCATCGAAATCCACAAACATCAGTTTTCTTTCTACAATCAGTTCGCTCTCCTTAAACGAAGACTTAATATCATCGAATCGCCTCAAGGCTATCTTTCGCTCTATCGACCTGTAAAGACGCTCTACCTTATTTATATGTTCTGCGTTCGCATAGAACGACCTTCCGATATATTCATCTTTGATGTTACTGATTTCCTTCAGTTGGTCGTTCTTCTCCTTCAGCTGCTGATTACGACCGGCTATCGTGGCCTGCGCATCCTTCAAAGTACGCATCTGCTTACGTATCAACCACCAACTGTAGGAAAGAAGCAGCAATAACAGCACGGCAATGGCAGCGGCTATCGCTACGGTGTTGCGCTGTTTCTGAACAATATTGTATCTGTCCTGCTCAATAATAGGCAAGATACTGCTTATTTCTATCACTCTTTGTCGTGCTCCATAGAATGTGGCGTTGGCCAATGACTGGCGAACATATTCCGTGGCACGCTGTATGTCGCCCTGTCGATACAGCAGTCTGGCCAGCGTACACAAGGCTGTGGTTTCCCTCGTAACACTGATGTTATCGTAAATGGCTGCCTGAACAAGATAATATTGCGCTTTCTCATTATCCTTTTTATACAGATATATCCAACCCATGCAGGAGGTAATGATAGCCTTGGTATGCGTTTCTATATCCTTACGCTTCAGCAATTCATTAAATGTTTGCAAACAAGTGGCAAACTGTCTGTTTTTCATCTGCCTGATTCCGATGGAATACAGATATTCCGACGACTGCGGACGAAGATACGTAAGTAAGGAATCGGTATATTGATTTCCCCGCTCTATATAGACATGCTGGTAGGGCTCTGCATGAATATAATCGGAATTATCGTAGTTAAGGCGCGATGCTGTCGTAAAATATAATACCTTGCTATGCTTTGAAACGCCTTTCAACGAAATAGAACTGAACGTATCAAAGGCTTCTTTGAACAGTCCTGCCGATAATAGGCAGAACACAATATTACACTGAGCCTCCACCTTATAATCAGAATTCTTCAAACGATTGGCTATCTTCAGAAGATGATTGGAATAAACATAAGCCGAATCATATTGGTAAGAAGAATATTCTTTGAAGATGGAATTATACACAGCAAAGCGTTCATCGTAGGATAACGATTCGGCCTTTTCCTTCAATCTGTCAATCTTAGCCAGTTTCTTTTTCTCATAGTCTCCCTTATGAATTAAGCCATTATCCAATGAAACAAACATAGAGTTTGTATTAATCTTCTCGGCAAAGGCACAACCTGTCGGTAGAAGACATAGACAGAATAATAGAAAATGCTTCAAAATCTTCATCTTAAGATGTTATATTAACTAATTGACAATCATCTATTGTAGGATAAGTACAAATGTAAAACTTTTAAAACACAAAACAAAATATCAACTTAAAAATATCGTGAAAACACAAAAGATCATTTACTGTCTTGCCAATAGAAACCAATACTTTCATAACCGAAGTATCTATCTTATAAGAAAATGCGTCTTAAAAACAAAAAACAGGAAAAATATAGTTATTATTTATAATCATATATCTGATTTTCAGCATAATATAAAAATATTCCATTCATAAAATATAGTATTGGTATCTATATCGTTCTTTCTGCAACTTATTATATTTTCTTTATAAAAAACAGAGAGAATTACAATTATATTATTTATAAATAACTTATTATCAAGATATTATAAAACATTACAAAAGCCTTATTGATATATTCGATTATATTCTTACTATAATGAAATACCGAACACTTTGTAGTTGGAAAATATTATCTACTTTTGCACATAGAACAAAGTTTCAGTAAGGAATAATTTTGTTGTTATATTGATAAATAAAGTATTTGTTATTTGGGTTAATTAAATTGTAGTTAATCACATCACTAGTTAATTGTAAAAATGGGGAATGTCGTGAGACACTCCCCATTTTTCATTTTCCATTTTCAAGACATCTTGTCCTGAAAAGTATTCCTTATCCAACCGTTAATAGCAGGAAAACATTATTCTGTCGATTACAGAAGAGAGAAAAATATTCCTATCCCACTTGTGAAGAAACCTGCGACTTAAGTCCTTTCATCGATACAAGGAAGGCCTTAGCCGATCCAAACTTCAGACGCATATCCAATCGAATAGGAATATGGTTAGGGTCATCGCTGATATAAAAGCTGGCTATGTTGTTCCACTTACCATCCTCATACTCGTAGTAAGTAAGCTCCAGACAACGATACTTATGGTTGTTGTCGGCCTTTATAACACTCTTACCATTAAATACGATACGGGCAGGATTATGGCTGTTACCATCTACGATAGGAAAGTTTACCGTCTGTCCTTTCTTCCAACTCTCGGGATTAAAGCTGCGTGCCCTCAGGAAAATACTCATCATATCGAACATACATTCCTTCGACTGGTGTGTAGTCCATGTACTATTCCCATCTTTTCCCATACGGCGTTGTCGTACCCTGCATTCTCCATTAGGATAAGAAAAGAATACTTCATCCACCGTATAGCGTTTTCCCTCACGCGCTCCCTTACGATAATAAAGCGGAACCATCTCCTTAGAGTCGTAACAGAGCAAGGTATCACGCAGCACAAAGTAATCGTCGAGCTTACCGTTTCCACGGGTAGTCAGCGATGCTCTGTAAGCAGGTGTACCCTTATAGGTAGATGAAACAGTGTACCACGATGCAGTTCCTGCCTTCACCCACACAAACTTCCAGTTGTAATAAAGGTTGTATGTAAGATACTCGCCACTGTTAAAGGCGGTGTTCCTGAAAGTACATTGCGCACTTGCTCCTATGGTAAAAACCAAAAGGAAGGCCAAAATATAACTCTTTAAATGTTTCATTCTACCTGATTTTTTACACAACACTTATATATATATTATTTCTTTCTTTTTAAAAGAGATAAAATAGTTATATGATGATGTGCTGTTTATAGTTGCAAAACTTTTCTTTCTTATCCTTGTATATTTTCTTATTAACTTTAGGAGTAAAGTTATCAACAAGTTATTACACTTGTTTTTCTTTGATAATCAGTACTTATTTATAGTTTTCCACAATTTCGGAATATGGTGCAAAGATAATAAGTTTATATCTTTTTTGCTTAAAACAGTGTGTAAAACTTCTCTAAAACCTCGTTAATAACTATGTGTATATCCACGCTCTGCAGTGTATTCTGCCGGTGGTGTGGATATCTTGGAAGTTATAAAAAAGTTATGATAGGGGTTTTCAACAGAGTTATCCACAGAAAAATGTGGATAACCGGAGGATATAAACCCTACAAAACGAGGGAATATTTTGCCTTGTAAGGTAATCTATAAAAATTCTTTATTCTTCTATTTTGGCTACGATAGTGTCCGGATGAAGGGTGTTCATACAGGCGAAATCGCCACGATAGCACGGCTTGTTGCCGAATACCGAGCAGGGTCTGCATGTTAGTTCGTTGTTCTGCACGGCATCTTCTGCCTTCTGTTGCCAGCCCATAAATCCACAATAAGGATGCGTTGCACCCCAGATGCTCACCACTCTTGTACCCACCAACGATGCCAAGTGCATGTTAGCACTGTCCATCGATACCATGGTATCAAGTTCGTTCATCAGCGATAATTCTTCATTCAGGCCTTTTAAATGGTTGGCAACACATACACAGATGGGATATTTACTTACCCAGTCATTGAATACCTCTATTTCTTTTTTCCATCCACCAAAGAGGAATATCCTCCAATCAGGGTGTTTCTCGGTAAGGAGTTTCACTACTTCCTCCATCTTTTCTTGCGGATACATCTTTCCTTTATGGGCAGCAAAAGGTGCCATTCCTATCCATTTGCAGCCTTCCCGTTTTACTCCTACCTTTTCTTTCAGGTCGATAGGTTTTCTATTTCCTGTACGATAAATGCTTTCAAAGTTGGGAGTAAAAGGAAAACCCAGTTCCTCGAACACATCCATATAGTTTTGAAAGGAAGTAGGCTGCTGCTCAAATACTTTGTTTTCTTTCCTGCAAAGCTGCTTTTTTCCGGCTTTGTGCTTATCGATATGTGCTGTGTTAATGCCGTCGAGGGTAAATCTCATTCGCAGAAATTTTGTCCGAAGCACATTGTGAAGGTCGGCCATATCTGTAAAATTCTCCTGCTTCAGCCGTTGATAAAGCCTGTTGAGGCCTAAAAAGCCATTATATTGCCCTTTTAAGTCGATACCTATAAAGCGGATGTTATCGGCGAGTTCTTCGTAGAAGGCTTTTGCAAAGGGGCGCGAAACTACTGTAATTTTTATCTCAGGATATTGCTTTGCGAGTGAATAAACCACCGGAACGGTCATAGCAACATCTCCCATTGCCGAAAATCGAGTAACTAAGATATGTCTGTCTGCCATAATTTTTGTTTTTATTCGCTATACCTTATTATTTTATTTGCTATAACCTTGTTATCGTTAAAGGTGCTGTTGTTTTGCAAATATACGAAATTATCCGAACTATACCTTGTTATCCTCTTTATTAATAAGGTGCTATCAATAAAAAAGATAAACCCTCTTATGACGAGAAGGTTTATCTTTTTCGGTTATACAATAAAGATATGTTTTTGGCTTATTCGGCCTTCTTTACTTTCTTGGCTTTCCTTTTTGCTTTTTTCGATGTTTGGTCGAGCCCGTTCTTAGGGTTGTATTCTATACCAAGCCTACTTGCTCTTTCGGCATTTTGGCGTACAACTTTCCGCTTTGTTTCAGCCTTTTGCTTGGTAATGGCTCCCGGCTTTTGCCTGTTCAGCGGGTTTCTTCGAGGCTCCCATGTTTCTCTTACATCCCATTTGGCTCTGCATTCTATCTGTCCCGGATAGTAATACACTGCCTCCGGCTGCTGTTGCAGGTCGTAGTTGCCTGTGTCCCACTTCCCGTTGTCGTTCCTGTCATCGATTAACCGAAGGTAGTATTTATCGGGTTTCACATAGTAGAAAGTAGCAGTCGATGTACTTGTAGCCACCTCTTTAACAGGCTTGTCAGCGGCATTCATGAGCTGTACGATACAATGTTTTCCCTCCATGCCATGAATGGTAAGGGTAAGCGTGCTGTATTCATCCAATGCTCTGATACGGATACCTTGCTTTATTTTCTTCGATGGCATACCGTATATATCGACAAAGGCAGCCGAGTCAAGCTCCAAACTATATTCATGACCGGGATCCCATTGTGCTACCATTGCCAGTTTGCGTAGATTTCCGGGCGATGCTCCTATCTGATACTTTGCCCGATACCATAGCGTATCAATCTTTTCGTATAGATGTATCTTTGCCGTATCGGTTTTTTCCAACGGTGTAACGAAGTCGAACGACGGGTTTTCATCCGGAGCCATTTGGGATGGAACATTTATATTCATCTCTAAAGGTTTCGGGGGCATTGTTGTTTGGTATTCCTTTCCACGTTCTTTGTTTCTGTCCTGTCGTTTCTTCCACTTCTCGAAAGCCTCCTTTTGCAGCTTCATTCTTCGCGCATAAGGATCTTTCGAGAGCACCTCGAGCGTATCGGTTTGCGGCACAAGGTTGCCAAGTGTGTCGGTCATATTGTAGGAAACCTGCATGCGGAGGGTGTCCTGATTAATCAAGGCAGAATCCTTCAGCCAGTAGGTTATGGTGTCTTGGTTGAGCGAAGGCTCTGTGATAAAGGCGTTTTTCTCGTTGAAGTTCATGCCTTTTATGACCGGAAGGTCGGCATCGCCATGACTGAAGTACAGTATAAAATGGTTTGCATTCTTGCGTTCTGCTTTCTGAAAATAGCGGTCGGTCTGTTCCTCCGTGAAGGCCGATAGAACTATATCGTCGGGCAGAAAGTGGGTATAGTGCTGCTGCGAGATGCTTGCAATGTGCAGCGTATCTTTCCAAAGCGTGTCCTGTCGTACGTCGGGTTTCCATGAAGGAGTAATGACTTCCGGTGTGAAGGCTATCTGTTCGCTCTTTTGATTGAACTTATAATCACCGTCGGCATCCTTTAATGCATAAATGCGATAGTCGCCCTCTGCCACACCTTTTATAACAAAATGGCCACGACTGTCGGTTCTTGACACACGGAGCATGGGCAGTTTGCGGAAAGCACTGTCGTGCTGGTTGCTGTAAAGACCTACCAAAATACCCTTGATAGGCTCCAGATTCTCGGCTTCCACTACGTAGCCCGACACCTCGAGAGTGTCGATATGGTCGCCTGTCGAGAAAGAATAGGTGTAGTTCCCCATCGGGTTGCCTTCGTTATTGTCCGAAATAGCATCCGAGAAGTCGATGGTGTAAGTCGTGTTAGGCTTCAGTTCATCCTCTAACTTCACCGTAATCTTCTTGCCCTCTCCCCTTATTTCCGGCTGTTCCAGCTGTGGAGGCGACACGATTACTTTCTCGCTTGGATTATCGATTTTGATAAACTCGTCGAAGTTAATCGTTATTTTCTTGCTGTTTACATCGATGGCTTTGTCGGCAGGCGACGCGCTCACCACCTTAGGCGGTGTTTCATCGTACCAGCCACCGTCAGGCTCTCCCATTCTGGCACATGAGCCGAGAAGGATGAGTAAGCCCATCAAGCCCATCAATGAAAGTATGGCTGTGCTGTTATGAGTTGTCTTCATAGGAGCGATTATCTCTTTTTGAAAGGTAATTTTTACTTGTTCATCTCAAGCATTTCGTCCAGATTGCTGCGGTCGTTCGATAAGCGGGGAATCTTATACTGTCCGCCTAACTTTCCTTTTTGTTTCAGCCAGTCGGCAAACAACCCCTTTCGTGCCACTACAATCTCGAGCGGTTGCAGGGTAATGTCGTGGAAACGCTTTGCTTCGTAGTCGGAGTTTATTTCCTGAAGTTTTGTATCCAGAAGTTGGGAGAACTCCTGCAGGCTGTCGGGCTCTTTGGCAAACTCTATCAGCCATTGGTGCCTGCACTTGGCATTGCTGTCCATGAAGATGGGAGCAACGGTGTAATCGAGTATCTGCGCGCCGGTAGCCTTACAGGCAGCTTCGAGTCCTTTCTCGGCATTATCCATGATAAGTTCCTCGCCAAAGGCATTGATAAAGTATTTGGTACGGCCGGTAATGATGAACTTATAGGGATTCTTCGAGGTGAATTTAACTGTATCGCCTATCATATATCGCCATAGCCCGCACGAAGTACTGATAATCATGGCATAGTTTCGGTCTGTTTCCACGCCCCATAGCGGAACAATATTGGGATTGGGCGAGCCGAACTCGTCCATTGGCAGGAACTCATAGAAGACACCATAGTCAAGCATGAGCGACATACTCCTGTCCGATGGGTCATCCTGAATACCGAAGAAACCCTCCGAGGCATTGTAGGTTTCCATGTAGTGCATATCGCTTTTGGTAATGAGCTGCTCGTACTGTTCACGGTAAGGAGTAAAGGCAATGCCGCCATGGAAGAACACTTCCAGATTGGGCCATACCTCCTCCAAGTGCTGTTTGCCGGTAATCTCCATTATACGAACGAGTACGGAGAGCATCCACGAAGGCACACCAGAGATATTGGTAACGTTCTTTCCGATGGTTTCCCGCGCTATACGGTCGCGTTTTATCTCGAAATCGGTAAGCAAGGCTGTTTCCTTTTTCGGAACACGTACCAGATTAACCAGCGGGTTAATGTTCTCGATAAGGATGGCACTTAGGTCGCCTACCAGCGAGTTGGGCAGGTTATAGTTGGGAGAATGGCTACCTCCCAAAATGAGTCCTTTGCCGTCGAACATCTTACTCTTTGGGTTATTGGTAAGATAATAGGCTATAACATCTTTGCCACCTTTGTAGTGAATGTTATGCAATCCGTCGGGCGAAACAGGGATAAACTTGCTCTTGTCGTTGGTAGTTCCCGACGACTTGGCATACCATTTTACCTGTCCCGGCCACAGGATATTCTCCTCTCCGTGCCGCATCCGGTCGATATCCTTCTTCAGTTCCTCGTAAGTATTAACGGGAATATTCTGTGTAAAATCGTCATACGACCGAATGGTAGAGAAAAGATGCCCTCTTCCATATTCTGTATTCTTGGCATGTCCCACAAGCGTGCTCATCACCTCCTGCTGAATAGCTTCGCCATTGTGTACATAATGCTCCAGTTCTTTCCGTCTCGACTGGAAATACAGCTTGTTTGCTATACTGGTAAGACTCATTTTTCTTAATCCTTTTAAACTGCAAAATTACTCTAAAAAAGCCAATTATGGCAGTACTTTCTTCATTTTTAACAGTTTGTGAAGCCTCGTTTTTTTCCCTCATTATGAGCCTGTTTAAGGGGACTTTGCACAGAGGTGAATATATTTTCCGGCAGGTAGTGTAAGCAAGTAGTATGCGATAGATGCTTCTTCTCCTTTATCGTTTTGCTTTTTCGCTTAACGTTAAGTAGGTAATAGCATTAAGTACTTGGGTAGATGCAAGTTTAGAGGGAGGTATAATGCTCGTGTTGAAACTATAAGTATTGGTTACATTAGTATAGAAAACTTTCTCTACCGATGCTTCCTTTATCATTAATCCATATTTTGCTACGATACGATTAACATCGGTTGCCAGCTTCGAGTGTTCTATACACTTCGATAGGTTTGCGTAATTAATTATCTTACTCGTACCATATTGCTTCCGATAGCTGTTGGTAATTTTCAAGCTTTGCTCACCTAAGTTCTCTAAATCAAGGTTTATATGACGCAATTTTTTCATGTTATGTTTAGCTGATGCACGTGCTATTACCAGCTCCATCGACCGTATGATGTCCTGATAAGTAGGTAGAATAATATTCTGTTTAGGCTTTTCTTCTTCTAAAAGTTCTGCGTTCATATTGATGGATAAGATAACTTCGGGATAGTAATCTGTATATTCATATAGTTCAAAGTACAGAATAGAGGGCTTTCCCTTTATCGAAACTGTGTATATTAGCCTATTATAGTCAGTACCTTTTTCTACTATTTGATAGTCAGAGGTAGTCTTTTTTTGTTGGGTTAGCACATTCTTCTGTTGTGTTGAGACTGTTCCTTGCTGGTTATTGTTAGTTTTCTTTCCTCCTCTACACGAGCAAAGGAGTACTACTATGCCTATATAAAATAAACTTTTAATCTTCATATCTCTGCTGTTTTTGTTTATTTGAAATATTCATCTTACTGCTATCGCTTCGCAAGATACTTAAAATCTTTTGATAAATATGAGTATATTTCCAAAAAACGGATAAATAGTTGGAATATTAACTCACAGTATCTGAAAAATAATCTACGAGTATTTGCTTTGTGAAAGGTGCTCTTTTACATGGTAATATACCCTCTTTTATATAAAAATATATGCCCTTTTATAATATAAAATAGTCTATATTGAATATGATATAGGTTATTTTCGCTTTAATATAGACTATTTTATTTTGTAAAAGATAACAGATTGCGGTATAAAAGGTTACCTTTTACAGTGAGAAAGGTGGCATATTGCTCTTTAAATGTTTATATATAGCGAATAAAAAGGTAATGGTGTGGAGGATGAAAGATGGAATACCTGCGAGGAATGGCTTGTCGGGAGGGGCTGTAACAAGGGATGGGAAGTAAGCAGACGGTAATGTTTATCATGGGAACAATTCTGTTCAAAATGTCTGTTTTAGGTATAAAAGTTAAAAAAATTAGCTATTTTTGCAGTGTACAAACTTATTACATATAGATAGGAAGAGGATGGTTTATGAATAAATTGCGCACAATTCTCATGGCGGCACTGGGTTTATGGGCGGTGGGAAGTTATGCCCAACACACGAAGAAAGAGGCCGGGAGATTTAACATTGCCCTTGGCACGCATCGCACTTTGCCCGATTCTACAAAGGAGCATGGGGTGAACATCGGACTGATAAGTAATGTGGAAAAGCTACGGGGAGTGCAGATAGGCGTGGTTACGGCCATTGCCGATGGAGAGATGAGGGGAGTAAATATAGGTGGTTTGATGGCTTATTCTACGGGAAAGGTGAGCGGTTTGCAGGCTGCCGGTATGGCAAACATCGTGCGAGGATACATGAAAGGTGTGCAATTGTCGGGTCTTGTGAATGTTACACATGGTCTTCGCGGAGTGCAAATAGGTACATACAATTTCTCGAATGTAGTAAACGGAGTGCAACTTGGTGTTATCAATGTGCGGCAGAAGCAACGTTCAGGCTATCAGGTGGGTATCATCAATATTTCAAAAGATACCATTGCTCATAAGATTGGACTGGTGAACGTGAATCCAAAGACGACCATCGATCTGCTTACTTATGCAGGAAACACCTCTAAAATAAACATTGCCGTGCGCTTTAGGAATACCAGTACTTATAATATCTTTGGTGTAGGTACGCATTATATGGGACTGGATGAGAAGTTTTCGGGAGCAGTCTTTTACCGTATCGGTCAGTATTTCCACCTGTCGCCCCGCTGGACCATCAGTGGCGATGTGGGCTATTACCACATAGAAACCTTTGAAAGAAACTCTACAACGAAGCCGGAACGATTGTATTCCGTGCAGCTGCACTTAAATCTCGATTATCAGATCAACAAGCGGATGGGGGCTTTTGTAAGTACAGGATATGGTACTGCCAACCATTATGGTACGCACGATAAGTACAAGCGGCATTATATTGTTCAGGCAGGATTGTCCTTCCGTTATCATAGAAAACCTTAGCAAGGAAGAAAGAAATGAGCCAAATGAAGAAGAAGATACTTTATACCACTTTTTTTACGGTAGCTTTGTTTGCGCAACAGCCGGCTGTTGCGCAAACAACAGATAGTGTAGAAAGAGCAATATCGGTGCCTGATACTCTCTTACAGGACACTGTTCGCCGGTCGGTTAGCCAATCTTATGGGCTGAAACAGATTAAGACAGCCGATAGCCTTAATATTCGTTTTCGTTTTAACGACCCCGATTATATCAAGCCGAAGCCTTGGAGAGCAGCAATAGAAGCAACAGGCATTAACGTAGCCGTGCATTGTTTCGACCGCTTTGTGATGAACGAAGAGTTTGCAAAGACAACTCTGAATACGATAAAGAATAACTTTAGGCACGCTTTTGTATGGGATAACGATCAGTTTTCTACCAATCTTTTTGCCCATCCTTATCATGGAAACCTGTATTTTAATAGTGCCAGAAGTAACGGATTGAACTTTTGGCAGTCGGCTCCTTATGCCTTAGCAGGTTCTGCTATGTGGGAATTCTTTGGTGAAAAGGAGCCTCCGGCTATCAATGACTTGATGGCTACGACCTTTGGAGGTATTGCTATCGGAGAAATAACTCATCGAATATCGGCATTGATACTCAATGATAGGAATCGTGGTTTTCGTCGTTTCCTACGTGAGTTTGCCGCAACAGTGGTGAATCCGATGCAAGGCTTTAATCGAATCATTACCGGCGACGCATGGAAAGTACGCGATGAGTATTATCTTTATCATGATTACGACCGTATTCCGGTGTATTTCCAGACATCATTCGGTATGCGTTATTTGGCTGATGATGGTGGATTGTTTCGTGGTGAATCGAATCCTTACCTTACGTTCAATCTGGAATATGGAGATGTTTTTAACCATTCGGAGACAAAACCCTATGATTATTTCACGGCAAACATAACTTTTGGCATGTCGGTTAATCAGCCCCTGATAAACAATGTGCACCTATTAGGGAAGATATGGAGCAAACCTATTTATTCGGGTAAAGACATCGAGAGTATAGTAGGAATCTTTCAACACTTCAACTATTACGATTCTAAACCGGTAAAAGATGGAACATCGCTTACTCCTTATCGTATATCGGAGGCAGCCTCGGTAGGCCCCGGTATCATATACAGGATAGAGAAGATGGGTGTTTTACGGCGTTTGGAACAGCAGATATATTTGGATGCCATTCTTTTGGGCGGTACGAAGAGCGATTACTATAACGTTATCGACCGCGATTATAACATGGGTTCGGGTTATAGTGTCAAGAGTAAACTTTTGATGGACTTTGCAAAATTAGGGCGTTTGGGGCTGGTGATGGATTATTATCAGCTTTTTACGTGGAAAGGATACGAGGGAAAGAATCTTAAAACGGTGGATCCCCTCTATCTGAATGCACAAGGTGATCGTGGGAATGCACGCTTATTGGTGCTAAACACGTATTTCTTGTTCAGACTTAATGAGCATCTGGGCATAGAATTGGGCGGAAAATTCTTTCTTCGTAATACAGAATATAAGTATTATAAGAACGTATATACACAGACATTTGACCTTAAGCTGGGATTGACTTATGAGTTTTAAGTAGGAAGGTTATGGGTTTAGGGTATTAATATGATGGATTCGGAAGATAAGTCGATAGGTTTAGGATTAGTAAGTCTATAAGTATTGGATAGTGATTACAGAAATTATGGCAAACAATAAAGGGCATCTTTTCGGATGCCCTTTATTGTTTATCTTTATTCTAAGAGGCTTAAACTTCTTCTTGGGTATCCAAGAATGCTGCTGTTTCTTGCACTGTTTCTGTAACGGTTTCTTTCTCTTCCGGGTGAATTTCGTTGGTGTTCACCTCCGTAACTCCTTTCTCGAAAGGAGCAGAGACTTCACTTTCAGTTGCAGAAAGTGCCTCTGTAACCGGCTTATCGCTACCCATTTCCATTACATCACAGGTGGTATCGGCAGCATATAGTCCCTCTTCCTTGGCACGTTCTTGAAGAATTGATTCTACAAATCCCGATTCCCTGCGGATGCGTTTGTAGGTGAGCTTGGCAGCGTTCTGCTGACTTTCCTTTTTGGTAAAGCCGATACCCTCTTCGCAACGAATGCCCTGAATAATTACTTGGGCAATAAAAGTAGGGTTACCATCGGCATCTGTCGATGTCTTCACTTCATCAAAAACAACAGAAACCTTGTTCTTTTGTGTCCATTCTATGAGTTTCGACTTATAGTTCATTTCTCTATAGGCCATCTTCTCAATGTTGATATACTTACCGCACACAAGGTTTTTCATGAAGTGCATACATGCCTGATACCCATAATCGAGATACAGCGCGCCTACAAGTGCCTCAAAAGCATTACCGGCAAGATTACAGTTGTGTGTGATGGTATGCCCATTCGACTTTAACATTTTGTCGATTCCCATCTTCGTAGCTACCTGATTGAGTGTTTCCCGCTTTACTAATTTAGAGCGAGTGTTGGTTAGAAAACCTTCGCGTTTGTTAGGGAAACGCTCGTAAACAATATCGGCTACCACACAGTCGAGTACTGCATCACCCAAGAACTCCAGTCGTTCGTTATTGATGAGCTTTCCTTTTTCATTCCTGCGGGAAAGGGATTTATGCAGAAATGCTGTTTTATAGTAAGCGATATTGTGGGGAATTACACCTGTAATCTTATATAAAAACAAATAAAGCTCCTTTTCTTTACGGAAAGGGAGCTTTATTTTGTCTATTATATTATTCAGCATACTTCTTGAATATAACACAGGCGTTATGGCCACCGAAGCCGAATGTGTTGCTGAGCGCAGCACGAACCTCACGCTTCTGAGCCTTGTTGAAAGTGAAATTCAAGTTGTAATCCAGTTCAGGATCCTTATCATCGTCCTCATGATTGATAGTTGGAGGAACAATATCGTTCTTAACGGCAAGCACACAAGCCATTGCCTCTACTGCACCGGCAGCACCAAGGAGGTGGCCTGTCATACTCTTGGTAGAAGAAATGTTCAACTTATAGGCTGCGTCGCCGAACAACTCCGTGATAGCCTTAGCCTCAGAGCGGTCGCCTACAGGAGTAGATGTTCCGTGAACGTTGATGTAATCGATGTCATTAACGCTGAGTCCGGCATCTTCCAGTGCTGCTTTCATAACCAACTTAGCACCAAGACCCTCTGGATGAGATGCTGTAATATGGTAAGCATCAGCAGATGCACCCTCTCCAACCATCTCTGCATAAATCTTTGCGCCACGTGCTTTAGCATGTTCCAGCTCCTCTAAGATTAAGCAACCGGCACCTTCACCCATGATAAAGCCATCTCTACTGGCGGAAAAAGGACGAGACGCATGCTCAGGGTCGTCATTTCTTGTCGATAAAGCATGCATAGCGTTGAAGCCACCTACACCACTTGCAGTGATAGCAGCCTCTGCGCCACCGCTAACGATGATATCTGCTTTACCTAAACGTATCTGATTAAAAGCGTCAGCAAGTGCATTTGAAGAAGAAGCACATGCAGATGTCGTTGTATAGTTAGGACCATGAAAACCGTACATGATGCTGATTTGCCCCGAAGCAATATCGGCAATCATCTTAGGGATGAAGAATGGGTTGAACTTTGGACCATTCTCCATGTGCTGTGCATAATAGCAAACTTCTTCTTCGAAAGTCTTTATACCGCCAATACCTACACCATAAATAACGCCTATACGGTTTTTATCTACTTTTTCAAGATCAATACCTGAATCCTTTACACCCTGCATGGCAGCAATCATGGCCAGCTGGGTATATCGATCGAGCTTACGAGCTTCCTTGCGATCAATGAAATCATTGATATTAAGGTTCTTTACCTCACAAGCGAATTGTGTCTTGAACTGACTTGCATCAAAATGAGTAATAGGAGCTGCGCCACTTTTACCGGCAAGCATTGCTTCCCAAGTCTCCTCCGGTGTATTACCTAATGGAGTAACGGCTCCAAGTCCTGTTACTACTACTCTTTTTAATTCCATTTGATTGAAGTTATAAAGTTGTAAGCTAAAAATAAAAAATCCAAGCAAAACAAATGTTTTGCTTGGTATTTCTTTCCGTAATAGTCTTACTTAGCGTTAGCCTCGATGTAAGAAATAGCGTCACCTACGGTAGCAATCTTCTCAGCCTGATCGTCTGGAATAGAGATACCGAATTCCTTTTCGAATTCCATGATTAGTTCTACAGTGTCCAAAGAGTCTGCACCGAGATCGTTTGTGAAACTTGCTTCAGGTTTAACCTGAGCCTCATCTACACCAAGCTTATCTACGATAATTGCCTTTACTTTTGATTCAATTTCTGACATAGTTTTAATTTTAAAATGATTTAATTATTAATTGTCAAGCTTAAAATTCGGCTGCAAAGGAACGTTTTTTTTTCTAAGTGTGCAAGTTTTTTATTTAAAAAAGCACATTCCGATGCACAAACACCCCATCATTGTGCAAGAAATATGCTTTTTTCATTTATCTCTATATCAAATGCTTATTGTATTTTATATTGATAATACTCCGGAAATAATGTATCGGATTATTGTTTTGTGCTTCAAAATACCTCTTTTTATTTTGGACTTTGCAGAATTTCTTATATATTTGCAGAGCAATTAAAATTAACTTATATAATATATAATGTCACTTACAGCGCATTACAACGATATTTTTAATCAGGCTATCAGAGATTATCATGTAACAGATGACGTTAATACGCCTATTAATAATCCGTATGATAGAGATTCACTTGAGAATCGTTTGTACCTAAAGTGTTGGATTGATACGGTTCAATGGCATTACGAAGACCTTATTCGTGATCCACACATCAATCCGGAAGAGGGTATGAGTCTCAAGCATCGTATCGACCATTCCAATCAGGATCGTACCGACTTGGTAGAGCAGATCGACTCTTATTTCCGTCAGCAGTATTCCGATGTTACCCCTTTGCCGGATGCAACCATCAATACCGAGAGTCCGGCATGGGCAGTAGATCGCTTATCTATCCTTGCTTTAAAAATCTATCATATGAAGGAGCAGACAGAGCGAACAGATGCATCTCCTGAACATATTGAGAAGTGCAAGACCAAACTTAACGTGCTGCTCGAGCAGCAAAAGGACTTAAGTACGGCTATCGACCAGCTGCTGAATGATATTGCCAACGGGCGTAAGTACATGAAGGTGTATCGCCAAATGAAGATGTACAACGATCCTACTACCAATCCTATTCTGTATAAGAAATAAGAACAGGCTTGCTATACTCCCCATAAAGGATTGCCACGACCGGCAATCCTTTTTTGTTTCTCCCGTGTCTGCTTTCTTCATGGTGGTATTCGATAGGCGGATAGGCAGCCTTTTCTCTTTTCTGTGCTTTCTCTTTTCCCATCTTTTCTTTCTGCTTGTTGGGGATAAATATTCTGATTCGGACTGTATAATACAGCTTATTTTAAATTCTTTCTTTTTGCTGTCACTTTTAACAGTTAGGACAAGGCCTTGTATATGAAATAGTTATAGATATATTTTGAATGAGGGTATGACAGCAAAAACAGAACAGGCCGTGATAGGAAACCAGCATAGGGTTTCGAAAAGTTGCTGTCATACCACCACCTGTTTCAGCTGTATAAGACATTGCCCGACAAGTGTTTACGTGAATTGTTAAAACTGACGGCAAATAAAAGCAGAATAAAAGCAGAATAAAAGCAGAATAAAAGCAGAATAAAAGCAGAATAAAAGCAGAAT
>JBHAEI010000015.1:0-31491 GCA_041855505.1 Prevotella sp. | reverse complement strand
TTTAAATTATTCTGTTTTAGCTCTATTTCTTGAATATTAGCCTGTTTTGTCTATGTTCTATTCTATATAAAATACTGTAAACCAGATAAATAATAGATTTTGCACAAGTGTTTGTTAGTCCGTGTTTTGCGTTTAAAACTTTAGTTTTGTATTCTGAATTGAAAATCTCCAAAACTTCGGCTTTGTTTTATAAATGTATAAATTTAAATTAGATATTTTGAAAATAAATCTCGCTTTTTATTATTTTGCTTTCTGAATATTTTTATTTACCTTTGTAAAATATATGATAAATGGATAAAAGTCGTATTTTTTACACTGTTTGGGATGAAAGAAAGAATAAAACAGCTCATGGAAAGTCAGCACATGACACAGCAGACGTTTGCCGAATTGATAGGAATATCTGCCGGCTCTTTGAGTAGTATTTTTAGTGAGCGTACTAAGCCAACATTAAATATCGTGGATGCCATTATGACCAAATTCACCAATCTGAATCTGGAATGGCTTATGTATGGACGTGGTCCAATGTTTAAAGATCAAGCTCATCAGGATGATGATGGTAATAATTCTTCGCAAGCGGAGATGAATATAGCGCATCAGCAGGTGAATGGGGATATGGTTACCGCTACTCTCCCCTTTGCCAATGACTTACCTACTGATTACCCCATGAGGTCATCTTTGAGAGGCGCTAAGGTGGATATGAAATATATTGACAAACCACAACGAAGCATAACAGAGATAAGGATATTCTTTGATGATCAGACTTGGGAGTCTTTTGTTCCGAAGAAATAGACGCATAAAGCAAGAATATGGTTTAATTAATTGATAACTTAAAATTCCCATAGAAGTTTCTTCATCTTTACACCTTATTATATTATGGAGATATCTGAAGTTTTTGTATCTTTGCATAAGATAGCCGGTACCCCGTAATAAGAGAATAAGTTCCTGTTACATTCACCGGCACTGTCGTTGCAGTAGGGTCTATAATATAAAATGTAGAGATGAAGAAATATCTTCTAAACCTTCGGGTTTCATCTGTTCAGCAGTTAAATGATAAGTATTATCTGTTAAAGCTATTTGGTGAATCCCCCTTACCGGCAGTTAATCCGGGTCAGTTTGTAGAAGTACGTGTGGACGATTCTGCTTCTGCTTTCCTCCGTCGTCCTATCTCAATTCACTTTATTGATTACGATGCAAACGAGCTTTGGCTTTTAATAGCCGCCGTTGGAGCCGGTACGCAAAGGCTTTGTAACCTTCCTGTTGGCGCTATCGTAAATTGTTTGTTTCCTCTTGGGAATGGTTTTTCTATGGAAAGTATTCATGGAAAAACGGTTTTATTGGTGGGCGGAGGCGTTGGTGTGGCACCGCTGTTGTATTATGGAAAGCTAATAAAGGAGGCAGGCGGAGAACCCGTCTTCCTGCTTGGGTATCGTACGCAAGCGGATATTATAGAGTCGGCATTATTCGCCCGATATGGAGAAGTACATATAACCACCGAAGATGGAACGTTTGGAGAGAAAGGCTTTGTAACCCATCATTCGATATTAAGTAAGGCAGCGTTTGACCGGATAGCCGTATGTGGCCCTAAGCCCATGATGGTTTCGGTGGCTCGTTATGCAAGACAGGTAAACATTCCTTGTGAGGTTTCCTTGGAAAATATGATGGCCTGTGGTATAGGAGCCTGCCTGTGTTGTGTGGAGAAGACAACGGAAGGCAACCTTTGTGTTTGTAAGGAAGGACCGGTTTTTAATATAGAAAAACTGTTGTGGTAATTCTAAAGTCCTCCTATTCCCAACCCCTTGAATATGTAAAGATATTTGACAATGGCAGATTTAAATGTAAATATAGGTTCGTTGAGGCTTAAAAACCCGGTAATGACAGCCAGTGGAACTTTCGGCTATGGGCTGGAGTTTGCTGATTTTGTTCCTTTAGAAGAGCTTGGAGGCATCATCGTTAAAGGTACAACCCTTCATGCACGGGAGGGAAATGACTATCCCAGAATGGTAGAAACGGCGCAGGGTATGCTTAATTGTGTAGGGTTGCAGAACAAAGGGGTAGATTACTTCTGCAACCATATCAACCCGAAATTGAAGCAAATTGATACAAACTTTATTGTTAATGTAAGCGGGAACTCTCCCGAATCCTATGCCGCTGCAGCAGCAAAAATCGATGCTTTGGAGAATATTCCGGCCATAGAACTGAATATATCCTGTCCGAATGTAAAGAGCGGCGGTATGGCCTTTGGGGTAACAACGTCGGGTGCGGCCAGTGTGGTAAAGGCTGTTCGTGCGGCATACCATAAGACCCTCATTGTGAAACTTTCGCCTAATGTAACCGATATAGCCTCAATAGCCAAGGCCTGCGAGGATGAAGGTGCCGACTCTGTATCCCTGATTAATACCTTAATGGGTATGGCTATTGACATTGAAAAGCGTGCGCCGAAGCTCAGCATTCGTACAGGAGGACTTAGTGGCCCGGCTGTAAAACCTGTAGCCTTACGAATGGTTTATGATGTAGCAAAGGCCGTTAAAATCCCTGTAATAGGTCTGGGGGGTATCATGACGGCTGCCGATGCCATTGAGTTTATGATGGCAGGGGCGACAGCCATTCAGATAGGCACGGCAAATTTTATCGATCCGGCTGTTACCATAAAGGTTAAGAACGGCATTTGTGACTGGCTTGATAAGCATGGCTGCTCTTCCGTTAGCGAGATAATCGGCTGTATCGACTAAGTCTTGGAGTTTTGAAATAAGGTAGTTTAGAATTTCATACAGATAGTTTACGACTTTAATAGGGATAGTTAAAACTTCAATACAGATAGTTTTTAACCCCAAAATAGATAGGAAACAATGAACATAGCATTACTAACGGCAGGTGGTATAGGTAACCGTATGGGGCAAGACATTCCCAAACAGTTTATGACAGTAGATAATTGTCCGGTTATTATTTACACGATGTTAGCCTTTCAGCGAAGCGAAGATATCGATGTAATAGCCGTGGTATGCCTTAAGGGGTGGGAGGTAATTCTTCGCTCTTATGCCAATCAATATAATGTGTCTAAGCTCAAGTGGATATTCCAAGGCGGTGATAGTAATCAGGATTCCATAAAGAACGGTATCAGAGGACTGAAGTCCGAGGGCTGTAGCGAGGAGGATATTGTTCTTATTCACGATGGAGTCCGTCCTTTGGTGTCGAAAACCATTATCACTAACAATATCAATACCTGTAAGCAATACGGCTATGCGGTAACAGGACTGAAGTGTAAAGAGGTTATTTTGCAGCTAAAGGGTGATACCCTCGATACTTTTGGTATTCCTCGTGAACAGCTTATTCGCACCCAAACTCCCCATACTTACCCGCTGGGAACCTTATTGAAAGCCTATCAACAGTCGGAAGAGCAGCATATAGAGGGAACAGCAGCAGCCTGCGACCTTTTCCCCCGTCTGGGAGTGGGCGACCAACATTGGGTGATGGGCTCGGAGATTAACGGTTTAAAACTCACGAATGTGGAAGATATAGAATTGTTTAAGGCAATGCTCCACAGTAAGAAAGAAGAATGGATAAAGTAATCCGTCGGCTAACCAACAGTGAAAATGACACCCTATTTACAAGATATTAAAGCTATTCATATTCCCCATAAGGAGCTGGAAGTGCTGCGCGGCAAGAATATTCTGGTAGCAGGAGCTACCGGGCTGGTAGGTGGAGCACTGATAGATCTCCTAATGTGTTATGCCGCCGAATACCAGTTTACAGTGTATGCGGGGTACCGTAACATTCGCCACCTCGAACATCGTTTTGCCCCTTATCTGCAAAGTAAGAACTTCAAAGGTGTTGTTTTGGATGTTTTAAAGCCGATTGAGGCAGAAACGCCCTTCCATTTTATTGTGCATGCAGCCAGCAATGCCAACCCTGCACTTTATGCTACTGACCCAATAGGTACGATGAAAGGGAACATAGAAGGGGTGGATAACTTAATGCAATATAGTATTCTGCACCATTTAGAACGCTTTCTGTTCATCTCTTCGGGCGAGGTATATGGTGAAGGCTGTAGAGGTGAATGGTCGGAAAGCGATAGCGGATATGTCGATTCCATGCAGGTTCGCTCCTGTTACCCTTCCTCGAAGCGTGCTGCCGAAACCCTTTGTGTGGCCTATGCAGAGCAATATGGTGTCAGTGTGTCGGTAGCAAGGCTTAGTCATGTGTATGGACCTTACTTTACTGCGGGCGATAATCGTGTCTATGCACAGTTTCTCAGAAATGCCCTTCAGGGTGAAGATATTGTTTTAAAGAGCAAAGGCGAGCAGTATCGTTCTTGGCTTTATGCCGCCGATTGTGCCACAGCCCTGTTTTATATTCTTACGAAAGGAGCGTCGAAGGAAGCCTATAACGTGGCTGACGAACAGTCGAATGTTACCATTAAGGCGTTGGCCGAGCTGGTAGCATCCATGGCCGACCGACAGGTAGTATTTGATTTGCCGTCGGAAATAGAGAAAAAAGGGGGGACGCCCATAACCAAGGCAGTATTCTCCACACAAAAGTTACGTGGCTTGGGCTGGCATCCACAGTTCTCTTTGGAAGAGGGAATGCGGCACACCCTCGATACCTTAAGGTGAGTTCCATGGCAGGAAGGCTGGCTTATTTTTCTTACCAGTGTTGTCGAATGCTTGAATTTTCCACTCACTTTATCCGTTTTTAAGGAAAAAAGTTTGGAAGATTACAGCTAAAAGTTTATTTTTGCACATCTTTTACGGATAGGTTTTATTACATTATTAACAAATAACAGATTTCAAACGAATAACATATCACCTCGAATAAAAAGTATGAGTCGAAACAACCAAATATTAACATTAAAGAATCTTACGAAGAGTAGTGTCTGGGATATTTCAGAAAGTGATGTCTTTCGCTTATGGGCGCAGGCCGGGCGTGATGGCGACTTAAAGGATAACTGGCACCATTACTTGGATATAATCAAATGTGCTTTCACTGTAGAAGAGGTGAAAATCGATAAGCCGGAGGTTATAGCAAAGTATGAAGCACGTGGATGTCAGGTAGATGAAGTGCGTATCGACGATAGTACCAGCTTTAAATGGGCGGTAAAGAAGAAGCCTATTCTGCGTATCACCGACCTTACTTGGGAGAATATCCATCATATTTCGGCACGCAAGGTGATAGAAGTATTGGAGCGTAACTTTGGTGGGGGATGGGAAAGTCTGCCGCAAAGCATTCAGGATATTATTACAAGTGCTTTCGATATCAGTACCACTACGCTGCCTGCAGCACGTTTAAAGAAGCCGGGCGGCCTGTATGAGAAGAACATGGCCGATGGTTATGAGGTGTTGGAGGTAGCTAAAGGCTCATGGGTTGAGGCTATTTTCGTGAAAGAAAAACCAAAAGTGGATGTAACGAAGGTTAAGTTTGACGACCTTGAGGATGAATACGAAGAGAAGCCGTATAACGAAGATGAGGACTACGAAGGCGACACCGATGAGGAAGAGAAGCCACGTAAGCGTAAGTCGGAGGATGAGGACGACGATTTTGATGACGACAAACTTACCGAAGAAAGCTATCGTACCACTTTCTCGGCCAATGAAGATGAACTGGATCTTCAGGCAGGCGAGGTGAGCGACGAGGATGAATTCTAACCAATAAGGAAATAACAGAAGCATGAAAGGCTATGAGAACGAAGCTCATAGCCTTTTATTTTTGTGGCAGTGAAGAGGTGTTTATCGGCTTAATCCCTTCGGAATATATCTCTTGTATAAACCTTTTCCTTTACATCGTCCAAGCATTTATCATAGCGGTTGGCCACGATAGCCTGCGACAGTTTCTTAAACTTGTTAAGGTCATTTACAATTTTACTGCCAAAGAACGTTGTGCCTTCCTCCAATGTAGGCTCATAAATAATAACCTGCGCCCCTTTCGCCTTGATGCGTTTCATGATACCTTGGATGGAGCTTTGGCGGAAATTATCACTGTTCGACTTCATCGTCAGGCGATAAACCCCGATGATGCATTCCTTTTCCGACTTTGGGTCATAGTCGCCACGATCGTTATAATCGTAATATCCCGCCGTGCTTAGCACCTGATCGGCTATAAAATCCTTACGGGTACGGTTGCTTTCTACGATAGCTTGTATCAGGTTTTCGGGTACATCCTCATAGTTTGCCAAGAGCTGTTTGGTGTCTTTCGGCAAGCAATACCCCCCATATCCGAAGGAAGGGTTATTATAGAAATCCCCTATGCGGGGGTCGAGCGATACCCCTTTAATGATACTGGCTGTAGAAAGATGTTTTACCTCGGCATAGGTGTCCAGCTCGTTGAAGAAACTTACACGAAGTGCCAAGTAGGTATTGGCAAACAGCTTAACGGCCTCGGCCTCGGTTAATCCCATGAAAAGGGTAGGAATCTCCTCTTTGATGGCTCCTTGTTGCAAGAGTGCAGCAAACTCCTTGGCTGCATGGGCAAGCTGTTCGTCCTCCTGCGGATAGCCAATGATAATCCTGTTGGGGTATAAGTTATCATACAGCGCCTTGCTCTCTCTTAGAAATTCGGGAGCAAAGATAATATTCCGGCATCCGTATTTCTTGCGTACACTGTTGGTATAGCCTACGGGAATGGTGCTTTTTATAATCATGATAGCTTGGGGATTTACCTCCATCACTATCTCGATAACCTCTTCCACGTGCTTGGTGTCGAAGTAATTCTTTACCGGGTCATAGTTGGTAGGAGTGGCAATTACCACGAAATCGGCATCTTTATAAGCCTCCCTCGCATTCAAGGTAGCCGTTAAGTTCAGCTGCTTGTGCTTTAGGTATTCCTCTATATATTCATCTTGTATAGGTGATAGCCTCTTGTTGATAAGTTCTATTTTCTCCTTAACCACATCAACAGCCACTACTTCATTGTGCTGACTAAGCAGGGTTGCAATGCTCAACCCCACATAGCCGGTACCTGCAACTGCTATTTTATATTCCTTTTCCATTATGCGTTGTTTCTGAATAACAGTACAAAGTTACGCTATTTTTTCAGATTAGGAAACAGCTCACCTTTTAATTCACCCCATCTTCTGCATAGGAAAGCAACCACCCTCATCCTGAAACCGGAATAAAGATAGCACAGTTTTATGCCAGAAACTATTTATTTGGGTTTCTGACAGGGTTTATCCGCAGTGATAGAAAGCCTTTACAAGTTTTGCAATCGCCTTATTGTCGCCCATCACTTCCTTACGAAGGTTGGCATCGTGGAAACCTTTCAGCTGCTCGATGATGCCGTCTATCATTGCCGGAGAGAACACATCGTACTTCTCATAGATGGCTCTTTGCTGTTCCAAGCAAGCTGCAGAGGCTTCGCATGAGTCGGGGAGCTGTGCCAGAGCAGCGTAACGCTCTGCATTGGCAGGGTCATGAATGTCGCCGTCGGCAAAGGTTTTCTCGGCTATCTCCATAGCATTGTCTATCTCGAAGCCATGTCGGCAGGCTACACACAGTCCCGCCAGCAACTGATAGATGTCGGCCGAGCCATCGGGCGACCGCATCTCGACGGTTTGCTTTCCTGTATAATCGTGTTCTGTCAGTGGCTCCTTAGGATTGGCACTGTGGCACATGTCCTTGCCGGAAGTCCATCCTAAAGGAACTCTCACCAGTACCGAACGATTGCTCATACCCCAACAAACATTGGTAGGTGCTTCCTGATGAGGCACCAAACGGAAGTAAGAAGTAGGATTCTTGTTGCCGAAAGCGGTAATGCTGGGAGCCAGTTCCATCATGCCTGCTATCATTTTTCTCGCATCAGCCGACAGTTGGTTGTCCTGAAGCATCATATTCTTGCCATCCTTTACCATGCGCATGTGGATGTGCATGCCCGACCCAGCTTTACCTACGGTAATCTTTGGCGCAAAGGTAATGTCCAAATCATGTATATAGGCCAGTGAGCGGATAATCCATTTGGCTATCAATATCTGTTCGGCACACTGATGAGCAGGTACGGGCAGGAACTCTATCTCGTTCTGTTCGTAAATTAAGTTGTCCTCGATAAAGTTCCCCACTTCCGAGTGTCCGTACTTAATCTTTCCGCCACACTCCGCTATATACTTCATGCACAGCATTCTAAAGCCATTTGCTTTGGCAAAAGGACTGCTCTCATGGTAGCCATGTTGGTCGTCAGCAAGGAAGATATCCTCTTCGGGACGGATAACATAATATTCCAGTTCGCCCATCGCTTGGTATTCCATTCCCGTAACTTCCTCGAAGGCTTTCATGGCTTTTCGAAGGGTATATTCGGGCGAAGAGGCCAAGGGTTGTCCGTTTCTGTCGAAGAAAGAGCAAAGGAAGCACAGGGTGGGTATCTCCTCGAAAGGATCGATGAACGCTGTTGAAAAGCGGGGTAGTACATACAGGTCGCTGCTCGCGGCCGCTACCGAGCTGAAGAGTGAAGAGCCATCCACGCGCTCGCCATGGGTAAGAACAGTTTCAAGGTACTCCTGTGAGAGAATCGAGAAGTTTAAAGTCTTCAGTCGGCCATCCCCCGCAGGGTACATGAAGTTTATCATCTCGATACCAAAGTCTTTCACTATTCTGAGAATATCCCTTTTGGTAAAATCGGTACTTGCTTTCTTTAAATACTTTTCCAGCTTGTTTGCAGAAAATAGATTGTTTGTAATGTCCATTCTATACGTTTATATTTAGGTTACTAATTATTTCTGACAAAAGTACATATTATCTTTTATATAAAGGGAAACGCAGGTAAAATATTTTTGTTTATGCCATCAACACAAAGAGTGTTTATCACCAACACAGAAAGTGTTTGCCACCAACACGGGTGGTATATGCACTTACATGGTTATATAATATGCCGTCTGTTACGGTCGTAATGTGTGGCAGATTACAGGGTTAAAGGGCATGGATATATCCTAAATAATGAGGAATTTCAAGGAGAATAGGGTGCTAATTCCTGTAATAACGGGTATTTTATAAAGATAATTTGTTATATTTGCGTATAGAAATAAGATATTGCATTTATGGAACAAGATACTCCTATTAGGAAAATCCGCCGGGCTACGGCAAACGATTTTCCTACTGTTCAAGCGCTCATACAGGCCGGTCGGCAGAAGATGATAGCAGCGGGAAATACGAAACAGTGGCAGGATAATCGTCCGTCTCCCGAACAGTTAAGGAAGGATATAGCCTTGGGAAACAGCTACTTGGTAACAGAGCATGTGGGAAAGGAGGAAAGAGTCATTGGTACTTTTGCCTTTATTGCCGGCCCCGATCCTACCTACAGCGTTATAGACGGTGGGCAGTGGCTCAACGATGCTCCGTATTGTGTGCTGCATCGTGTGGCTACAGCCAATGGAGCGCATGGTGTAATGCGAACGATAACCGACTATTGTTTTACCCAAACAAAGAATATCCGCATCGATACACACGAGGACAACAAGCTGATGCAGGGAGCGTTAAAGCGGCTTGGATTTGCCTATTGCGGTATCATCTATCTGGAAGATGGCGACAAACGGCTGGCTTTCCAAAAGGAAATAGAACAACATAAGGCGGAAGAAAAACAGTATGAATAAAGAATTAATAGCGAAATACAACGTGTCCGTGCCTCGCTACACGAGCTACCCGCCTGCCAACTTCTTTCACGAATATAGCGAAAGCGAGTATATAAAGGCGGTAGAGGCCGGCAACACTACCGGTACCCGGAACTTATCCTTTTATTTTCACATCCCATTCTGTAAGCGTTTGTGCCATTATTGTGGCTGCAACTCTTACCCGATGCAGAAGGAAGCGCAGGTAAAGGAGTATATCGAGGCTTTGCATAAGGAGATAGACCTTGTGGCAAAGCATATAGACAAGCAGCGCAGAATTTCCCAGATTCATTACGGAGGAGGTAGTCCCACTGCCCTTCCTGCCGATGCGTTACAAGCACTTAACGAGCATCTGTTCTCTATTTTCGAAACCATCGAGCAACCCGAAATAGCCATCGAATGCCATCCGGGCTTTCTTTCGGAAGAGGATTGGCGCGCGCTGATAGGTGCCCACTTCAACCGTTTCAGCATCGGTGTACAGGATTTCGACGAGGAGGTGCTGAAGATAGTAAACCGACAACCCTCTGCCCTCCCTTTCAATGCGATTGTAGCAATGCTCCGTGAGGCAGGCGCAAGTATTAACATGGACTTCCTTTTCGGTTTGCCCAAGCAGACTCCTGAGAGTTTCAGGCATGCCATCGAGCAGGCTGCGGCCTTGCGTCCCGACCGCATAACGACCTTTAGCTATGGGCATTGCCCATGGATTTTCAAGCGTCAGCAGATATTGGAGAGGGCAGGACTGCCTGCAAGCGAGGCAAAAGCCAAGATGTTTACCAATGCGCAGGAGGTGCTTTTAAATGCCGGTTACGAGGGAATAGGGCTCGACCATTTTGTGCTTGCTACCGACGAATTGGCCGAAGCGGTGCGCAATCATCAGTTGCATCGTAACTTTCAGGGCTATTGCACACGCCGAACAACGGGGCAGGTATATGCTTTTGGGGTTACAGGCATCAGTCAGTTGGATAGTGCCTATGCCCAGAACAGCAAGTCTATCCCTGAATATATCGAACAGATAGGGCAGGGACGGCTTCCTGTAAGGAAAGGCTTTGAGCTTACGGCAGAGCAGCAGGTGGCACGTATCGTGATAGAAACCTTAATGTGCAACTACCACATAGACTGGAGCGTTTTGGCAGAAAAGTTAGGAATGCCGAAAGAAGCGGTAAAGAAGGCGGTAAGATATGACGAACGGAAACTGCATGATATGGCAGAAGATGGTATCATAACATGCCATGGCGAGGAGATAACGGTAACTGCGGCGGGGCATCCTTTCGTACGAAATGTTGCCGCTTCGTTCGACCCTATGCTGTCGGCCGATACGGATAAGAAATTTTCCAGACCCATTTAACAATACTTTCGCAAGTCTTAACTCCTCCGAACATAACGATGTCGGCTTGCGAAACTTGAATATAGAATATTGCGACTATGCGCGAAAAAGATGTAATAGTAATCGGAGCCGGCCTGACAGGACTAACTTGCTCCATGCGTTTAAAGGAACTTGGCAAGGATGTTGAGCTTCTGGAGAAAGAAGATAGGATAGGAGGCTTGATGCAAACCGACTATGTAGAGGGGTTTGTAATGGAGCGAGGCCCCGGCACGGGTACGGTAAAATATCCGGAAGTGGCCGAGCTGTTCGACCGTTTGGGTGATTTTTGCAGCTTGGAGAGTGCTACGGCAGCGAGCGGAAGTCGGCTCATTTGGAAAGGAAATAAGTTTCGTCCTTTGCCCTGTGGGCTGATAAGCGCTTTTACAACACCGCTTTTTTCATGGAAGGATAAGTTCAGAATACTGGGCGAGCCATGGCGCAAGAAGGGAACAGACCCTAATGAGAGTGTAGGGGCTTTGGCCGAAAGGCGACTGGGGAAGTCGTTCGTGGATTATGCTGTCGATCCCTTCCTGTCGGGCGTTTATGCAGGCGACCCTTACAAGTTGCCCACTCGCTTGGCCTTGCCCAAGCTCTATAACCTCGAACAGACCTACGGTGGGTTTATCAGAGGACATATCCAACTGATGAAACGCACAAAGACAGAGCGTGAGAAGCGGGCAACGAAAGCCATTTTCTCGACACAAGGCGGTTTTCATCACCTTGTATCTGCGTTGGGAAAAGCCGTAGGACACGAGCGGATAAGCCTTAACTGCAAGGATATCCGTGTGGAGCCTTACGGCGATAAATGGAAGGTGAAGTGGGGCACGGAGACGGTTTTGGCCAAGGATATCGTTACGACATGTCCTGCTTACAGTCTTCCGGATGTGCTTTCGTTCCTTCCCAAGAGCGATTTACAGGTACTCGGCAACCTTTATTATGCACCGGTTATCGAGATAGGGGTGGGCATAAAGGACACCGAAGGCATTGTATGGAACAGCTTTGGCGGGCTTGTTCCCTCATGCGAGCACAAGGACGTGCTGGGCATCCTGATGCCTTCGGCCTGCTTCCGTGAGCGTTCGCCTAAGGGAGGGGCCACGTTTGCTTATTTCATAGGTGGAGTTCGGCATCCTGAATATTTGGAGAAGTCGGACGAGGAATTGACTCGGTTGGTAAACGATACGCTCCATACCATGCTGGGCTATCCTGAAGGTAAGAAGGCCGATGTCATTAAAATCTATCGGCATAAGCAGGCCATTCCGCAGTATTTGGAGAATACCGACGACCGTTTGGCAATGATAAGCAAGATAGAGAAGCTATATCCCGGTTTGCATATTGCTGGAAACATAAAAGATGGAATAGGCATGGGCGACAGAATAAAGCAGGCTGTCGATACTGCCGAGTCGCTTTGTTCATAAGCTAAAAAAGAGCTTTTCCGGTGCAGAAGAAACGTTATGCAACCAACAGATCTGCCCTCTGACATATAAAGGAAGGTATAAAAAAACGACAAGTGCCGTCTTGAACATTTCAAGACGGCACTTGTCGTAATGACAGGCTTACTTTTTAAAAGCTACTTTGGCATACAGCAGGCTCATCAGGGCAATGATAACCTCGATGGCAAACAGGCCGTTATATCCCAGCTTGTGCGCCACGAAGCCTGCTATTGCGGCGATAATGATACCGCTCAGGTGGGTAATGACAATCTGAATGGTGAAGTCGGTACCCTCACATCCCGGTCGGACATACTGCATCGCTGTGGTATAAACCACGACGGTAGCCATCCCGTAGCATCCTTGCAAGGCAATAATACCGATAAGAAGAGCGGTGTGGGAATAGCCGGAAAGATTCATAATAAGGAGGTAAATGGCTGTAAGAAGGATAAGGGCACCTATGATGATACGCATTTTGGGCAGCCCATACCTCTTCGAGAGCAGCCCCGCCAGCCATGCCATTACGAAAGATGTGGAGGTGCCCACAATGCCTAAATAGAAACCGATGGCCTTAATGTCGTAGCCATGATCCACCATATAAGGGCGGAGCATCGATATAGACCCAATCAGTCCCATGTAATACAGCATGAGGAAGCCTATCTGCTTCCGGTTTCCTTTGATGGAAAAGAAACGATAGATGTCCTTAAAGGTAGCCCGCTTTGCAGGTTTTTCGTGCACAGCCACCATCCCTTTGTTGAGGCAAAGAGGAAGGAGCATTGCCAAGACGAAGAATGCCAGACACATTACCACCACGTTCCAGCCAAACTGTTTGAGGATAATCAGCAACACGCCGGAGCCTACCAATGCTCCTCCGAAGTTGCCCATCGACTGCATGCTGTTCAGCATACTTCTGTCTTTGGGTCTCGATGTGATGATGGCCAGTGCATCGGTGGCAATATCTTGTGTGGCTGAAGCCAGCAAAGAGGCAAACACCAAAGCAAGTGTCAGCATGATATTGTCGTGCACATTTACCATTCCC
Organism: Prevotella sp.; assembly: GCA_041855505.1. Taxonomy (GTDB): domain Bacteria; phylum Bacteroidota; class Bacteroidia; order Bacteroidales; family Bacteroidaceae; genus Prevotella. Next base: position 18,082 of record JBHAEI010000015.1, on the reverse strand, counting down.
GTTATCAGAAGTGCCGCCGCATACACTGCTTCCGTAAGGATAATGGTGCGCTTATAGTCGCGGATGGTCAGGCAATGCCTGTCGATAAAGGGCGACCAGAGCACTTTCAGGAGCCATGGGAGGCGTACAAGATGGAGCAAGCCTATGGCTGTCAGACTGTAATGTCCTTCTCGCATAATCACCTGCAGGGCTGTCATTAAGAACGAAGACGGTACCATCTGTGCCATATAGAGGGCAAAGAAGGTACCGAGATTCAATATTTTATTGTTTTCTTTCAGTTTGTTGTTCACGGGTGTTGCTTGGGAATTAAAGAGGTTGAAGAGAGTCGAAGGGGGTAAGGGAGTTGGAGAAGTTAAAGGACAAACATCGTAATTCCTTAAGTGAAAGCTATTTCCTCCATAGTATATTACTCCTTTAACTCCTCTCCGTTCCTGTTAGAAATCGACGCTGAGCGATGTTCCGAAGGTAAGTTTCTTACCCTGCTGGGCGTAGTTTCCGTTGGAAGCCTTGAAACCGTAAGCCATATAATCGGTGCCGGTTAAGTTCTTTCCCCAAAGCGACAGGGTAAAGATACCCTTCTTGGCTGTCACATTGGCGTTGAGCACAGCGTAGAAATTCTGGGAAACGGCGTTGTCGTCCGCCCAATAAATACGGCCCAGTCCATTCATATTCACGTTGAAAGTAAGTTTATCCAGCCAGCCTATCGAGGTAATTTCATAGTTTCCATTGAGCGCAAAGGTGTGTCCGGGCACCATTGGAAGGTACTTACCGGAGTAGTCGGCCTTCGCGCTCATCTTATAATCAAGGTATTTTGCATGGGTATAACCATAGCTTACGCTAAACGCCCAACTCTTGACAGGGTGATAGGCAAGGGTAAGTTCCAGTCCCTTACTGCGTGTATGCCCGGCATTTTTGGTAATATTTCCTAATCCGGCCACGGTATAGGTAGTTTGCATGTGTCGCCAATCTATCAGGAAGAGGTCGGCCTCGGCAGTAAGTATTCCGTCCCAAAAACTCAGGCGGGTGCCCACTTCGTAGTTCCAGCTATATTCCGGATTGTAGGCTCTTTCATCGTCATTGGTGAAGCTGACATTGAAACCACCGGCCTTGTAACCACGTGTAATGCCGGCATAATAGAGGTTACGCTGGGTGGTGAGATATTGTAAAGTGAACTTGGGAGTGAACTGTCTGAAGTTCGCTTTGCTCGAGAAATCTATCTGATGGGTGGCAACTCCGGAGCCTAAATCCACCTTATCCTTGGCATAATCGAGCTTGGCATGCTCATAATCGAAGCGAAGACCAAGCGTTGCCGACAATCCTTTCCATATATTATAAGAGCTTTGATGATAGACGGCAAAGCTGCTGATGGGCTGATGGTAGGTTGTCGGAGTAGCCGAATTGGCGGTATAGATAGTGGTTTCTACAAACTGGTTGGTGTTATAGAGCATACCGAACACGCCGAGAATCCACTGGTAACGACTGCCGTTGTTCGACTTCAGGGTAAATTCCTGCGACAACATATTCTGATGGAACTCATTAACGACAAAATATTTGTCGGCAGGAGTGAAGTCCTGATCGATACCTAAATGTGTCTTGATGAACTGATAGGAAGTCTGGCTGTTAAAGCTGATCCTTTCATTTTCATACTTTGCGTTGAAGCCGTTGGATGAAATCAATCGGCGGAAAGAGCTGTAACGATTATAACTGATGGGACTTAACACCTTGTTTGCCACATCGTAAGGAGCGTAGGGATAGCCCCCCTGATCGCTATAGGTAAGCGTGCTGTTCAGGCTCAGCTGCCAGTTGCGGACAGGTCGCCAGTAAAGCCCGAGCTTACCTTCGCTTTCATCGATGTCATCTACCTTCTCTTGAAGTGTGGCATTCTTGAACATTCCATCGGAATGGTGATAAGAAGCCCCTGCCGATATGCCGAAGTTTCCGGTTATCTTCCTGTAGGTGGAGCCTTGAAGAACAAGGTCGTTGAATCTCCCATAGCCCACTTTAAAGCGGATGTGTTGGTAATCGAGCGGGTTATGGGTATATACATTAATAATACCGCCAATGGCATTACGCCCATAAAGCGTTCCCTGCGGGCCGCGGAACACCTCAACCTTGGCCACATCGCTAAGGTCTATGTCGAAGGCCGAGGCCTCGTAATGGGGCAGGCCATCTACATAAAATCCTACAGCCGTACCTTTTGCCTTAGCTCCTATGCCTCGGATAAAGATAGGAGTATTGGCTCTGGAGCCGTAGTCGGGCATGAAGAAGTTAGGCATCACAGCCGATAGCTCCTTCAAGTTGCCGATATTCTGCTGCTGCAACTGGGCCTGCTCTAATCCCGATACTGCTGTAGAAGTGAGATTTCTCTTGTTTCGCTTAAAGTCGGAAACCACAACTTCCGACATCTTTATAGGGTTGCCGGCTGTGCTATCTGTCTCGATGGCAGGGGTTGCACCGGCTGTTAGTGATAATAACAATAAGGAGCTTAACATGCGTTATAGCTTTTAAATATTTGAAATAAATCTTACGGAGTGCAAAGGTAGGGGGAATCTTTCTACTTCGCAATCGTTATTTATAAGGATATTTACAGGGGGATACCGATGGAGAGGACTTCTGTAAAGAGATATTTTAATACTTTTTCTGACTATAATCTACAACATTCTGAATACTTTTCTTACCTTTGCACATAATCGATGAATAAAAAACGAATGAAGAAAATAACTTATTTATGTGCAGCTTTGGCTACTGTGGTGGCAATGTCGTCATGTAATGACGATGATACCTATGCCGATCAGCTGAAGCGCGAGAATAAAGCTATTAAGGAATACATCTCACAGCAGAAGATAACCACTATCTCTGAATCGCAGTTTCAAAGCCAGAATAATACGACGGATGTTTCTAAAAATCAGTATGTCCAGCTCTCCAGTTCGGGTGTTTACATGCAGATTGTGGATGAAGGAACAGGAGAAACGATCAAGGACGGAGAAACTGTGAATGTCCTGGCACGCTTTGATGAAACCAACCTGCTTACCAACACGCTCCAGCTTAGTAACAGAAACCTCTCGTACAGTGGGGTGGTGGATAAGTTCTCGGTAACGAAAACAAGTGGAACTTACTCAGGCTCGTTCGATACATCTTCCAGCTTGATGTATCAGACCTACCAGTCGGCGGCAGTTCCTACGGGCTGGCTGGTCGTAATGCCTTATATTAAGCTGGGGCGGCAATCGTCAGCAACTTCGAAAGCTGCTCATGTCAGGCTGATAGTTCCTTCTCAACAAGGCACGTTATATGCAACTCGGAACGTAGCCCCGATGGTTTACGACATTACCTTATTGCGTGGTTTATAATACAAAGAAATTAAAATAAATGACACTAATTAAATCAATATCAGGTATTCGTGGTACTATCGGAGGACCTGCAGGCGATACTTTGAATCCATTGGATATCGTCAAGTTTACATCGGCTTATGCCACTTTTATTCAGAAAAAGAATCCCGGAAAGAAACTAAAGATAGTTGTTGGCCGTGATGCCCGTATCTCCGGCGAGATGGTAAAGAACGTTGTGTGCGGTACTTTGATGGGTATCGGTGCCGATGTTGTTAATATTGGTCTTGCTACCACTCCTACTACCGAGCTGGCTGTTCGCATCTCCGGTGCCGATGGCGGTATTATCATTACGGCATCGCATAACCCCCGTCAGTGGAATGCGTTGAAGTTGCTGAACAATGAAGGTGAGTTCCTAACGGCAGCAGAAGGGGCTGAAGTGCTGGATATTGCCGAGCGTGAGGCGTTTAACTATGCTGAAGTAGATGATTTGGGCATCTATACAGAGGATGACACATTCGACGAGCGGCATATTCATGAGGTGATGAACTTGGAACTGCTCGACCTTGAAGCCATAAAGAATCGTAAGTTCCGTGTCGTTGTCGATGCTATCAACTCTGTAGGTGGAATTATCCTGCCTAAGCTGCTCGAGCGTTTAGGGGTGGAATACACGCTTTTAAATGGCGTGGCCAATGGCGATTTTGCCCATAACCCCGAGCCTATCGAGAAGAATCTTACAGGAATTATGGACGAGTTGGGCAAGGGCGGTTATGACCTCGGTATCGTAGTTGATCCGGATGTCGATCGGCTTGCCTTTATTCAGGAAGATGGAAAGATGTTCGGCGAGGAATATACCCTCGTTGCCGTTGCCGATTACATTCTCGACCATGTACAGGGCAACACCGTAAGCAATCTGAGTTCTACCCGTGCCCTTCGTGATGTAACCGAAAAGCATGGCGGAAAGTATTACGCGTCTGCCGTAGGCGAGGTGAATGTTACTACCAAAATGAAGGAAGTGGGTGCGGTAATAGGCGGCGAAGGAAACGGCGGTGTCATCTATCCGGAGAGCCATTATGGCCGTGATGCCCTTGTAGGTATAGCCCTGTTCCTAAGCTCTTTGGCACAGAAAGGGCTCAAGGCAAGCGAGCTTCGCAAAACCTATCCGGAGTATTTCATCGCGAAAAATCGTATCGACCTGACACCGGAAACCGATGTCGATGCCATCCTCGTAAAGGTAAAGGAACTCTACGGACAGGAGGCAGACGTACAGGTAACGGATATCGATGGTGTAAAACTCGACTTCCCAACGGCTTGGGTACACCTTCGCAAGTCGAACACCGAGCCTATCATCCGTGTGTATAGCGAGGCCAATACCATGGAAGAGGCCGATGCACTGGGCAAAAAACTTATGCAGGTGGTTTACGATATGCAGTAAAACAGACTGTTACAAGCTATAAAATCATTAAGGGAATATGCAGAGACATATTCCCTTTTTTATTGTAATTATCTGATGAACAGAAGTAAAAGCCTATCAATACTGGCAAAATGCGGTCTGTTTTTATGAAAGATTACCGGCTCTGAAAATGCTGGTCGGAAACTATGGAAAGTGAATGGATGTTCTATGCTGTAGCTATCTATGCCCTTTTGCAAAGCTATACATGGCATATTGTTCGGTAAAAGGTGGCATATAGCAGTGTAAAAGGGCATAGATTGCCCTGCAAAAGATGGCATATAGCAGATTAAACTTTCTTCTTTTATGAAAAATCTGATAGGCAGGAGCATCGCCCTATAATATACGTTAAGGATATTATAGTATGTAATACTTTATTTGTACCTTTGTAAATAGGAGGCGAATGGCCTTCTGTTATAAACGTTAATCATAAAAACAGGAAGATACAGGAATGGATATTACACCCTTTTTGGACAGCATAAAAGATCAGGATGGATTGAGTAAGACATTGGGAATGCAGTTTATCTCGACTCCGGAAGACGATACGATTATGGCGAAGATGCCCGTTAATGATAAGAACAAACAACCCTTTGGATTTCTGGCAGGAGGAGCCTCGCTGTCATTGGCCGAGAACTTGGCAGGAACAGGCTCTATGGCGCTGTGCCCGGGCTTTATGGCATTGGGTATCAATGTGAGTGGAAACCATGTAAAGGCCATGCCTTACGGGGGTACGGTAACAGCGTATGGCAGGCTTGTTCACCGTGGAGGTAAGCTCCATGTGTGGCAGGTGGACATGAAGAACGACGATGGGGAAATTATTTCTACCGCCCAAGTAACCAATTATCTTGTACCGATCGAGGTAAAAGAAAATCTATAGGATGGGGTCATCTATGGCATCGTTTGATGAAATCTTCTCACGCAAGTGTACCTCAAAAGGCGCTTTTGCTATTAGCAAACTGCCTTTTGAGGATAAATGTACCTTTTATTATCAGACTGCTGAGCCTACCCGGCTTTCAGCTATTACCGAACTGAACGGGAAAAGCGGCTTTGTTTTTGCCCCCTTTTGGGTGGATGAATCACACCCTATCTTGCTCTTGGAGGATTTGGAATACTCTACAGTAGGCCTCGATTGGGCGAAGATAAAGGATGTAACCCCCTACGATAATGGGGAGGATAGGGCGGATAACAGCATGGCTGATGCAGCTTTGCGCCAACAATATCACTACACTTTCGGGGTGTTTCATGATGCTTTGGAAGCAGGTAGATTCCAAAAACTGGTGCTGGCGCGTCGTGCCAAGGTAGCTGTACACGATGTCGATGTAAAAAGTTTGTTCCTGAAGGCTTGTAAGTTATATCCCCGTCAGCATGTTGTTCTATTCTCGTCGGCTGTGTCGGGTGTGTGGTTAATGGCCACTCCCGAGATACTTTTATCGGGTAAGCAAGGAGAGGCATGGCGCACAATGGCACTTGCGGGCACAATGAAAGTGGGGCAGGAAGCCTTGGCGGAATGGTCGGAGAAGAATAAAAAGGAGCAGCAGGTGGTGGCCGATTACATCCGTGTGTGCCTGCGGAGCTTGGCAAGCGATGTGCAAATGTCCGAGCAATACACAACCTTTACGGCCGACCTTGCCCATCTCCGTACCGATTTCACCTTTCGACTGTCGTCTAACGGGAGGATAGGCGACGTGTTGGAGAGGCTCCACCCTACGCCTGCCGTGTGTGGAATGCCCAAACAGGCGGCGCTACAGTTTATTCATGACAAGGAAGGAATCGACAGAAACTATTACAGTGGCTTTATAGGACCATTGGAAGTAGGTGGAGAAACTCGTCTGTATGTTTCCCTTCGGTGTATGCAACTGTCTGCTGCCGAGTGTGCCTTATATGCCGGTGGCGGACTTTTAACCGAGAGTGAGGAGGAAAGCGAATGGCAGGAAACGGAGGCAAAGCTCCGCACCATGCGCCAACTGTTGTATGAATACAAGTAGAAATAAGGAATTAGGAATGTTCAGTAATAAGAAGAATATAAATATACTGACTGCCCTTTTGGCAGCTAATGGAATAAGGCATGCCGTGGTTTGTCCGGGCTCGCGCAACGCGCCTATCGTACATAATCTTGCCAATTGTCCGGGAATGAAGTGTTATCCCGTAACCGACGAGCGTTCGGCAGGCTTCTATGCCATAGGTGTGAATGAGGCAACGAGCAGTCCGGTCGTGCTGTGTGTTACTTCAGGGTCGGCCTTGCTGAATGTGGCCCCGGCTGTTTCGGAAGCCTATTATCGGAATATTCCCTTGATAGTGGTTTCGGCCGACCGCCCCATGCAGTGGATAGGACAGTGCGATGGGCAAACCATTCGGCAACCGAATGCCCTTGCCCCGAACGTGCGAAAGAGCGTAAACCTTCCCGAGCCGAAGTCGGACGAGGAAGAATGGTACTGTAACCGCTTGGTAAACGAGGCGCTGATAGAGAGCAGAAGGAATGGAGGAGGACCTGTGCATATCAATGTTCCGATCTCTGAACCGCTTTACGAGTTTACCGTTGAAGCACTTCCCAAGCAGCGGAATATTCTTTTTGCAGCGCCTATGAATGAGGACTTAAAGCTCGGATTGCTGGCCAAGGAGGTAATCAGAGCCGAAAAACCGGTGCTGGTAATAGGTCAGCTGCCCGAACTTACGGCAAAAGCCATTGCCGAAGATGTGGCAGAAATTCGAAAACATATTGTAGTGCTACAGGAGAAATTGTCGGAAAACGGTACGACGTATGCCGGACATACCGACGAGCTGATAGCCTCCGTGATGGACGATGAAGCCTATTTGCCCGATTATATCGTGTATGTGGGTGGAACACTTGTAAGCAAACACCTGAAACAGTTCCTGCGAAAAGCACGGAAAGCTAAGTGCGTTCTGCTGGATGTTCATGGCGAGGTGCGCGATGTTTTCATGAACTTGTCGTGGATGATACAGACCTATCCCTCGCCTTTCTTCTCGGTTATGGCAGCTGTAGCACAGCAGGCAGAAGACAAACAATACTATCGGCTTTGGCAAACAGCCCGTGAGGCTGTGGCAAAAAAGGCAGCATCCTTTGTTCCTGCCTACTCCTCTCTCTTGGTGGTGAAGCTCTTTCATGAGCATTTGCGGGCGCAACGGCAGCATAGGGCGATATTCTATGGTAACAGTTCTGCCGTGAGATGGGGGAATATGTTTGCCGAAGACTATATTCATGTAAACCGGGGAGTGAATGGAATAGAGGGAAGTCTGTCCGTATGTATGGGCTATGTAGGAGCACAAAGCTCGGAACAGCCGGTGTATTGCGTGATAGGCGATCTTAGTTTCTTTTACGATCAGAATGCCTTATGGAATGAAAACAAAAAGGCAGGACTGAAGATTTTGCTCCTGAACAATGGGGGAGGAGGCATATTTTACCAGATGAAAGGCCCTGAAAAAACCTCCTGCAGGGAGGAGTTTGTGGCAGGGAAACATCATTGTTCGGCAAAGGAAATATGCCGACAAATGGGCTTTCAGTATGCCGAAGCTCACAATGAAAGCGAGCTTCGGCAAAGGCTCGAAGCATTGTCGCAAACGGATACAGCCCCCATGCTCCTCGAAGTATTCACCGATCCGGAGCAAGATGCGCAGGAGAATGACAGATATTATCAACTGATTATTAATAAATAAAGATAGAACACATGGCAAACAGAGAATGGAAACCCATCGAAGGGTTCAACTTTGAGGATATTCTTTTCGAGGAATACAACCATATCGCCAAGATAACCATTAACCGTCCTCGTTATCGAAATGCGTTTACACCACGCACGGTGCTGGAGATGTCGCAGGCTTTTAACTATTGTCGGGAGGCTTTGGGCATTCGTGTAGTCATCCTGACAGGCGCCGGCGACAAAGCTTTCTGCTCCGGTGGCGACATGCATGTGAAAGGACAAGGAGGCTATGTAGGCAACGATGGCGTGCCCAGACTGAATGTTTTGGATGTTCAGATGCAAATCCGTCGTCTGCCCAAACCCGTTATTGCCATGGTAAACGGCTATGCCATAGGGGGCGGACATGTGTTGCATGTAATGTGCGACCTGACGATAGCCTCGGATAATGCCATCTTCGGGCAGACCGGTCCGCGTGTCGGCTCGTTCGATGCCGGCTTCGGCGCCTCTTATTTAGCACGTATCGTGGGACAGAAGAAGGCGCGCGAAATCTGGTTTATGTGTTGCCAATACTCCGCAACAGAGGCAGAAGAGATGGGATTGGTAAATAAAGTTGTTCCTTTCGACCAATTGGAAGATGAGTGTGTGGCATGGGCCGAGCACATGATGGAGCATTCTCCGCTGGCTCTCCGTATGATAAAGGCCGGCTTGAATGCCGAACTGGATGGGCAGGCAGGTATTCAAGAGCTTGCCGGCGATGCCACTATGCTGTACTATACCATGGATGAAGCGCATGAAGGGGGTAAGGCTTTCCTTGAGAAGCGTAAGCCCGACTTCGACAAATACCCACAGTTCCCATAGGATTGTTTCCGTCTTGGGGGTAATGCTATCGGTAACGGTATATGTATAAAGTAGAAATCGACAAAAAGGTTCTTCACTTTAAGCAGCCTGCAGGCACTTCGCGTGGGGTATATACCACACGAACAAGTTGGTATGTGACGGTGTTCGACCCGGCTACTCCCGATGTGAAGGGAGTGGGCGAGTGCGCTGCCTTGCCCGATTTATCGTGCGACGCAATGAGCGACGACGTCTATCTGCATACCCTTCGAGGCTTTTGCGATACGGTGGAGCAGACGGGGACAATTGATTATGAGACGCTTCGCCCTTATCCTTCGATGCTCTTCGGACTGGAAACAGCCCTCCTGCAATTAGAGCGGAAAGGTAGTTGGGATTTGTTCGATACTCCTTTTGGGAAAGGAGAGGAAGGAATTGTCATTAACGGATTGGTGTGGATGGGAACGTTTGATGAAATGTTTACCCGACTGGAACAGAAACTGCAGGCCGGCTTTGGCTGTGTGAAGCTGAAGATAGGGGCAATAGATTTCCGAAAGGAGCTCGACCTTATCAGGCATATTCGCACGACATTCTCCCAGAAACAGGTGGAATTACGTGTCGATGCGAATGGAGGTTTTACCCCCGATGAGGCTATGAGCCGACTGGAAGCATTGGCAAAGTATGACATTCATTCCATAGAACAACCCATCAGGCAACACCAATGGGCGGCTATGGCTGCACTCTGTAGGGACACTCCATTGCCAATAGCCCTCGACGAGGAGTTGATCGGGGTAAATGACAAGGCTGAAAAGGAGCGGTTGTTGGACACTATCCGTCCGCAATATATCATCCTAAAGCCCAGTTTGCATGGAGGTATGATGGGGAGTAGAGAATGGATTGCGCTGGCAAAGGAGCGTGGAATAGGGTCGTGGATTACGTCAGCGCTTGAGAGTAATATCGGTTTAAATGCCATCGCACAGTTCTGTGCCGCGGTTTATGGCCCTAAGGTAAGCATGCCACAGGGACTGGGGACGGGACAACTCTTTACGGATAATATCCCTATGCCTCTTGAAATAAGAGGAGATAGGCTCTACAGCCCCTCCCCATGTGGTGAGGGAGTTCCTAATCCCACTGTTTTTTAATAACATGAACAACGAACATCCTAACACTCTCCCCCTACAAGGGGGAGTTAGAAGAGGGCTTTCCCTTTTCCTATCAGAGTGGAACAACAGCAGCGACAAGGTGCAGGTGCACACAAGCGGCTCTACAGGCAAGCCCAAATTACTATGGGTAGAGAAGCAGAAAATGCTGAACTCTGCCAAGATTACATGCGATTTTCTGGGGCTGAGGCAAGGAGATACAGCACTGCTGTGTATGCCCCTCGACTATATAGCCGGCAAGATGATGGTAGTAAGGAGTTTGGAACGAGGCCTGAAGCTGGTGTCCGTATCCCCTTCCAGCCATCCTTTATCGGATAAATCGCTGTCGGAAGCAGGCTTTTTCGGGAGCATTACCTTTGCGGCCATGGTGCCCATGCAGGTGATAAGTACCTTGAAAGTACCGAAAGAGCGGGAGCGCCTGATGCAGATAAAGCATTTGATAATAGGTGGTGGAGCAATAGATGACCGGTTACAGGAAGCCTTGAAGGACTTTCCCAATGCTGTTTGGAGCACCTATGGAATGACGGAAACGCTATCGCATATAGCCCTTCGCAGGCTGAACGGCGCCGATGCCGGCGAGTGGTATCAGGCCTTCGACAGTGTGGAGCTGTCCCAAACATCGGAAGGTTGCCTTGTTATTAAAGCTCCTTTGGTATGTAAGGAAACCCTTGTTACGAACGATAGAGTGGAAATAAGGCGGCAAGCAAATGGTAAACCGCTTTTTAAGATACTCGGACGAATGGATAATGTTATTAACTCGGGGGGCATAAAGATACAGATAGAGGAGGTGGAGGCAAAGCTAAAGTCCTGTATAAGTGATAATTTTGCCATTACGAAGCAGTCGGATAATGTACTGGGCGAACGGGTAGTGTTGCTTACAGAGTCGGCCGATCCAGAAAGAATACAGGCTGTTTGCCATGAAATCCTTCCCAAATATTGGCAACCCAAACAGGTTTACCATATCGATAAGCTCCCCCTTACAGGTACCGGAAAGCCTGCAAGGAAAGAAATAGAGAGGGTTGCCAAAGCTCTCTTATTTGCTTCTTACGATGTATAGTGCATACTTGAATGTAAAATAAAATAAGCACTTATGTGCCTGAATTTGCAAAATTCAGGCAGAGAGTCGCCTTTGGCCTGAAATACAAGAAAATGAAGAGTGATGAAATGGAGCCGGGAAATTAACAGAAAACAAAAAGTTCCTAAATGTTTATGTATCTTTTATTTTGTCTATTCAAATAAAACAAACTGTGTCTTTTTGTAAAATATACATAAGAAAGGGTTTATAAAAGGACATCTTTTACCTACCTATACATGCCCTTTTACTCATTAAAAGGGCATGTTTAACAACAGAAAAGACCCCTGTTATAGGGAAGAAAAGCTTGAAACACGTTGCTTTTTAGCGATAAATAGGGCGATAAAAAATCTTATTGTAGTGCGTTTTGACAGCGTAGAAGGTGCTGTTTTGTGGATTTTCGCTGTTCAGAAGCATAAAAATGAGTAGTGAAAGAGGGAATAAATAGTGATATTTTCCTGATATTCTCTCTCTTTTGTAACCTGTTGCTTCTGCTTTTTGTTATAATTTTTCATACATCTGTATCGCACTGTCGCCTTTCTTTAAGGCTGTGTTTCCTGCCACGGAAGGTATATATGCCCTCATTTTCATGGCGTCCCCAACTCATTAACTCCTCTACCTTTACGGTAAAGAATAACGTAGATGGAAACTAAAATCCCCACTGCCTTTGCCTTGATGACAGGGGCTGTGGGGATGGAAAGAGGAATAGGATATATTCCGGAAAAGTGTTATTTCCTGAATAGTCGGATAACTTCACCCATCCAAAGTACGATGCTTGTGCCGATGATGATGATAATCCAGTCGGTGAAGTGAAGTGGAGTAACATTAAACATCTGTCCGCCCAGCTCTACGATAGCTATCTGTCCTATCAGAATAAAGATGGCTATGAAGATAAAACCTCGGCAGTGCTTTAGGTGGAAGGAACTTCGGCCTGTGGCAAAGGCACGTGCATTGAACATGTTCCAGAACTGAAGCATAACGAAAACGGTGAAGAAAATGCTTAGCTCATACGGTGTCAGGAGATTTTGAGTGCTCTGCTTAGCGCTAAATATATCGATAAGTCGTGTGATATCGTAGTGCTCCAGAATGTTCAGGAACCATAAAAGGAAGAGGAAGAAGACGAAGCCTACGCTGAGGATGCGCCATTTCATGGCTTTATTGATGATGAAGGCCATTCGGTTTCGGGGCTTGTCCAGCATTACTTTCTCGGAAGGTGGTAGGGAAGCAAGTGCCATGGCAGCAAAGGTATCCATGATAAGATTTACCCAAAGCATTTGTGTAACGGAGAGCGGGCTCTGTGTTCCGAGGAAAGAACCTACCAACACGATGAGACAAGCAGCAACATTGACGGTCATCTGAAAGAGAATGAAGCGCTGAATGTTCTGATAAAGCGAACGTCCCCACATTACTGAGCGACCGATAGAGCCGAAAGAATTATCGATGATGGTAATATCGGATGCTTCCTTGGCCACACTTGTGCCATCGCCCATCGATAGTCCCACGTGCGCAGCTTTAAGAGCCGGGGCGTCATTGGTGCCATCGCCCGTAACGGCTACTACCTGATTAAGTGCCTGTAAGGTTTCGACCAGTCGTTTTTTATCCATCGGACGGGCCCGGGCGATAATCTTCAGGTCGAGCACTCGCTCACGAAGTTCCTCATCGGACAGTGCTTCGAACTCCGGACCGGTAATGATATTACGGCTGTCGGTATCTTTATCGGTCCATAAACCTACCTGTCGGCCTATCTCCTTAGCCGTGCCGGGGGTATCGCCCGTAACGATTTTAACGGAGATTCCTGCATGCAGGCACTCTGAGATTGCGTTGGGAACTTCCTTGCGGACAGGGTCGGCGATGGCAACGATGCCTAAAAGGGTAAGGCCGTTGTGCTCCGTAGAGAAACTGTCCATGAGCGAAGGAAGGATATTCTTGCCCGAGAGGAGAGGGTTTCCCTCGTCGATGATGGCATAGGCAAAGCCCAAGGTGCGCATAGCCTGATTCTGCCAGGTGCTAAGTTGGGTAAAAATATTCTCCCACGAGTTGTCGCCTGCTATGGCAGAACACTTTTTCCGAAGAATGTCGGTGGCTCCTTTTATATATAGAATAACTTTCCCCGGCAGAAGCACGGAGCGCACAAGCGTTGCCATGTATTTCCTTTCGGTAGTAAAGGGAAGCTCGTCGATGACCTCGATGGTTTCGCGAATATGTCGATAGTCGGTGCCCGTGCTATGAAGCCAAAGCAATAATGCGCCTTCTGTAGGATTGCCAAGGGTAACGGGATGCTGCGAATCGGAGAGGTCGAGCTCTGCCGTTGAGTTACTGGCGATACCCTCCTTGAAGAGGTTTTGGTGCTCTTCATCGTCCTGTCCCAATAATAATTCGTGTACCTGCATTTGGTTTTGGGTAAGCGTTCCTGTTTTATCGGTACATATTACAGTGATGGCTCCCATGGTTTCGCAAGCGTGCATCTTACGTACAAGGTTGTTTGTCTTGAGCATTCGACGCATAGAGTAGGCCAAGCTTAGTGTAACGGCCATGGGCAACCCTTCCGGAACGGCAACGGCAATCAGCGTTACACAAATCATGATAGAGCCTAAGAAGTACTGTAGGAAAGACAGCCATCCGAATTCATAATGGGTAAAATACATCGCTGTACGGGCTATAAGAATAAGTGCAGCGATGATATAGCTTGCCCAAGTAATGAGTTTCCCCAGACGGTCGAGTTGCTCGGTTAGCGGTGTTTTTACGTTATTGTCAATCTGGGCTGCCACGAATACTTTACCGTTTTCGGTAGCATCGCCCACCTTTTCCACTCTAAAGATGCCGTGCCCTTCCATTACCTTTGTTCCCCGGAGTACATAGTTGGTAGGGAAAGTAGCCTCCTTGTCGAAGTCGGCTTCGCGTATGCTTTTATGGCAAATAGGCTCACCGGTAAGCGAACTTTCATCTATATTGAGGGTAATGGCTTCAAGGAGAGTTCCATCGGCAGGGATATCCGCCCCTGTGTTGAGCAGTACAATATCGCCTACAACGATGTCTTTTTTCGGAACTTTTGTTGTATTGTTATTCCGGATAACCTCTACCGGTTCATCATCATCTACTTGGTTTAAAATGGTAAAGGCCTTATTGGCTTTCTCCTCGAAAAAGAAAGAGAGCGAAGTGGCAAGGAGAACGGCGATAAAGATGCCTACAGGGTCGAAGAATACTTTCAGGCTTTCGTTCAGTCCGAAGTACTCATAAAAGGATATTCCTATTGAGAAAACACCTGCTATAAGGAGGATTAGGATGAGAGGATCCTCGAACTTGGCAAGGAAACGCTTCCAAAGCGGGATGCGTTTCGGAGGAGTAAGAACATTGACACCGTACTGCCGACGGCTCTCTACCACCTCTGCGTCGGATAATCCTGTATATATTTTCTTTGTAGTGCTCATGTTATAGTCTGTATAAGTAGGTATGGGGTTTTATTGGTTGGCAGGTTTCATTCGGAAGGCAAGCTGAAGAAGCGAGGGTATGAAGATGCAAAGCGAGAAGAACAAGCCGCCATACATCAATGTTTCGTTGCCATGAAAGAAGTTAATGAGCTTGCCATCGCCCATCTGTGGCATTAGATGATACATTATAAAGGCAATGGTGTTGTTTACCCAATGCAGTGCTATACCGGGGATAATGCTGTAGGTACGGTAGTACATCCATCCGAGTAACAAACCCATCAGGAAGGCATGTACCCCTTGTGCAATGTTAAAATGAATAAGGCCGAAGATAAGAGCCGAGAGAACGATGGCTATCCAGTGCTTCTGCTTGCCAAAGGAAAGGAGAAGGGTACGGAGGATAGCTCCGCGAAAAACGACTTCCTCGGCAACCGGCGCCAAGATTCCTATGGCAAGATAGCCCCAAGGCTCCTTTATGATTCCTTCGAACAGTTGCTGAGTTTGCTCCGGAAGCTGCAGGTTTATCTTTTCATAAATGAATTCGAGTGGCAGAATGGAGCCTACGGATAATAGACACGACCATAGCAATACAAGCCAGGGACGGGAGGCCAGATAGGTATTAGACACCGCTGTCCACCTGCGTCGGATAAAGAGGATGATGGTTGCCAAACTGCTGATAGCCGAAGTAATTGTGATTAAAATACTATATTTATCTGACAGAAGGCTACTTTCGACCACGTTGTAAGGCTCTCCGCTTATCCATGCGTAAAGCCCTATCCCTAACAACTGGACTATGCTCTGTATTAAGAGAAAGATGGCTATAAATAAAATGATGTATAGCACCTGTTGGGTTGTTGTCTTGTCTTTCATATTGTGATAGTGAATATTTATATGATTCATGCTTGTTTATATCCCGAATAATGTTCGAATATTGGCTTTATCCTTTTCGAGCTGGTGCATTAAAGCATCGAAGCTACTGAATTTCTTTTCTTTACGGATATATTGGATAAAGGATATCCGGAGAGATTTTCCATAAAGATCTCCTTGGAAATTAAGGATATGGGTTTCTATCGACAGTGTGTTGCCGTTCAGTGTTGGGCGGGTTCCGATGTTTGTCATGCCATAGAAGGTTTCCATATGTCCCTCTATATTTATTTGTGTAGCATAAACTCCATCATGAGGTATCAGCTGGGGACAGCTCTGTGGGTCGAGATTGGCGGTAGGGAAACCGATCTTCCGCCCATTTTGATAGCCATTTATAATTTTACCGCTAATCGAGTAAGTATAGCCTAAGTACTTGTTGGCCAGATTTATATCTCCATTTTTGATGTGCTCCCGGATGACAGATGAGCTGATATGCGCTTCGTTGGGAGCAAACTCTTTGTTGAGGACCACCTGAATACCCAGTTCTTTGCCATAGGTGGCATAGCTGTTAAAGTCGTCAGTGGGATCATGCCCAAACTTATTGTCATATCCAATGATGAGCTTCTGTACGTTCAGTTGTTCTTTCAGTATCTGTTTCATAAACTCCTTAGCCGATAAAGAGGCTGTAGTCTTGTCGAAATGAAGTATAAACAGTTTGTCGATTCCGCTGGCCGAGAGGCGTTTTATTTTGTCATCAAACGTAGATAGCAGTGGAGTAGGGACTTCCGGGTGGAGGACTGCGCGTGGGTGTGTATCCAATGTGATTACAGCCGATACCATGTCTTCCTCTTTTGCCTGTTGAATAACCTGTTCTATAAGGAACAGGTGGCCACGATGCACACCATCGAAAAAGCCTATTGTGGCTACTGTAGGTCGTCCCTTATGTCGGTATGTGGGAAATATAAATTCTATTTTTGCCGTCATGGTATTCTTATAACCCTTTAATAGATAGCCAGTCGTTTGGCTCTTTGTTTACAAAAGTATGAATACCAAGTTGATTGGCCGCTTTACAATTATCGGCATTATCATCGATAAACAGTGTCTTTTCTGCCTCGATGCCCGTTTCGGCGAGTACTTTCCTGTAGATTTCCAAAGAGGGTTTGATGAGACGCATCTCATAAGAAAGGAATACTTTTTCGAAGAAGTCGTCTGCTGTATATTGTTCCTGATAAGGGAAGAAGTCGTTGGCACATTTCTGCCAGTGCATGTCATTGGTATTGGAAAGTAAGAAAATTCTGTAGCCTTTCTGCTTTAAATCGAGCAACCGTTGCTTCTTCTTGTCGGGTATGCCTGTCAGCAGTTCGTTCCAAGCCCATATAATATCCTTATTCTGGATATCCTTCTGTACAAAATCTCTTACTCTGTCGCAGAATATCTCCTGATTGATATTCCCTACTTCCGAATCGAGAAACAGGTCTTCTACCCGATGTTCTGCTACAAAATGCGCTATATCATGGGCACCAATCTTCTCGAATGCATCAACACACCGTTTGGAATCGAGTCCAACGAGTACGGCTCCCAAATCAAAAATGATATTCTCTATCTTTTCCTGCATATCTTATTCTGTGGCGTTAGCGTTAGTTCTAATGTACTATATGCTTGGCGCCATCTGTTTTTTATTGTTCTACCCTTTTGTAATAAAGTAGTGCAAAGATACTGTAATTAGGCCGTTTGCGTTTCTTTCTCGTTCCCAAAATGTGTTAAAACACGAAAAAACGATAAATGGTTTTTTGTTATTTATCTTTATTTTATTACCTTTGCAATCGGTTTTTAACAATCATCGGACTTGTAGCTCAGTTGGTTAGAGCAACAGACTCATAATCTGGAGGTCCCTGGTTCAAGCCCAGGCTGGTCCACAATAGGTTTCAAGAGGACGTCAGACAATACGTCACTTTAGCCTTCAAAACAAGGATAATCGCTGTAAAATCAAGGTTTTACAGCGATTTTTTTGTTTTTATCCACATTCGCTTGACTGCCAAACCATACCTTTTGATAGTCATCATTCGGTCATTTTCTGCTACAGAAACCGCTACACAAAAGCAGGCACTAAAAAAAATGTAGCAGTGAATGGAAAATGACTACCAAATTGACGGCATGCAAATATCTTGTTTTCAATAATTTATGTAGAACTTTGTAGCCGAAAAGCTACACTAAAATGATGCGTTATGAAAACAACTTTCAAGGTGTCCTATTACCTACGTTCCAACTATGAGAACAAAGAAGGAAAATCGCCTGTAATGCTCC